>JALHLR010000004.1:109162-141095 GCA_022844475.1 Hyphomonadaceae bacterium
GCCATCTTTACGCTGCACCATGTCCGTCCTCGGGGTAAAAACGATTTCCGGCCAAACGATCTTCTCGACGTGACGCCCGAGTTCCTCGAAGCGGCAATCATCGCCCTTGCGAATGAAGGCTACGATTTCATTCGGCTGGAGGACATTCCGGAACGACTTTCAGACAAGTCCAGTCGCCCGTTCGCATGCTTCACCCTGGACGACGGCTATCGCGACAACGCGATTTTCGCGGCCGCCATTTTCGCGCGGTATGGCGCGCCGTATACCATTTTTCTCAACAGCGGATTCTTCGGTCGTACATGCACGATGTGGTGGGAGACGCTTGATGCTCTCCTTAATCGCACTGACAAGGTCACATTCGATTTTGGCCAGGGGGCCGAAATACTGCTCGCGTGCACACCTGCGCAAAAGCTTTCCGCCTTCAATCGCATCGCCGCGCACATCAATACCGCGGACGAGCGTCAGGCCGTTGCCGGACTTGACCGGGAAGCACTGCGCCAGGATTTTGACCCAGGCGGGATTGTGGTTGAACTGACGCTGGGAGAGGCAGAACTGAAACGCCTTTCGGCGGAGCCGCTTGTCTCGTTTGGCGGCCACACTGTAAGCCATCGCGGCATCGCTCGGCTGCCCGATGACGAAGCGGAGGCCGAGATCGCTGGCTCGCTCGATGCCATTACAGCGATGACGGGAAGCCGCCCAAAGAGCTTCGCATACCCTTATGGCGACGCCCGTTCCTTTGCACCGCGCGAACGCCAGACACTGAAACGCCTTGGGGTCGACATTGCCGTAACGACCCGCCCGGGAACACTGAAGCGGGAGATGATAAGCGACCTCACCGCCTTGCCCCGCATTTCGCTGAACGGCCTCTATCAGAAGGCTCGCTATGTCCGGGCGCTCGCTTCGGGCATTCCTTTCAGACTGACCGGATGAGGTGATAGGATGGTCAGTGTCCTCGTCTCCGGCGGCGCGGGCTATATTGGCTCGCACGTTGCGCTCGCCCTGATTGAGGCGGGATTTCAGGTCACCATCCTCGACAATCTTTCGACCGGGTCGATCGAATCAGTACCGGGCGAGGCCCGCTTCATTCTGGGCGATCTTGCGGATGAAGCTGCCCTTACGAGCTTGCTGAAGCGTGAGCGGTTTGACGCCGTGATGCATTTCGCCGCAAGCGCTGTTGCTCCCGCCAGCGTCGGTGATCCCTTCACCTTCTATCGCAACAACACCGCCAATACGATCCTGCTGGGTACATTGGCAGCACATGCCCGCGTTCGGACTTTCGTGTTCTCTTCGACTGCCGCCGTCTATCGCTCAACCGGTGTTGAGCCGGTCGACGAAGAGGCGCCGAAGGATCCGCAAAGTCCTTATGGCTGGTCAAAGCTGATGTCCGAGCAGATTCTTCGCGACATGGCCGCGGCGTCCGATATGCGCCTTGGAGTACTACGGTACTTTAATGTAGCTGGCGCAGATCCTCTGGGCCGAACCGGACAACGCACACTGAATGCGACACATCTCATCAAGGTCGCGTGCGAGTATGCGGTGGGAAGACGTGACGCCATCACCGTTTATGGAACGGATTTCAATACGCCGGACGGAACAGGAGTTCGCGACTATGTGCATGTCACGGACCTCGCAGATGCACATGTGCGCGTGCTGACCCATCTGCTCGCCGGGGAACAGAATCTGACCTGCAATTGCGGCTACGGCCAAGGCGCCTCCGTGCTCGACGTTGTGCGTGCACTGGAACGCGTCACCGGCCGTCCAGCCAACCTGCGTTACGCGGGACGCCGGCCGGGCGACCCCCCAGTGATCGTCGCGAACTCGGAGCGATTGCGGCGTACTTTGAACTGGATTCCGCGCTTCAACCACATCGACGACATCGTGCGAACGGCACTTGAGTGGGAACGGCGCATCGATCGGGAGATTCTCGCCCGGCCCGCACCTGCACTGGCGTCCATGCGTCAAGACGTAGTCAACGCGCCTCAGCAAGGGGCGGCGTCGACGTCAATACGTTGATGATCGTGGCCCCTCCTTTCGCCGGCAACATTACCCGCGCGGCTTATCGCTCCAGATTGGTTTGGTGAGAGGGGTTCATCGATGAGAATCTGCGCCATCTGTGAACAGGCGGATGTATAGGACCCCTCGGCTTGCTGCGAAATCAATAGTGTCGGCCGCCTATCGGCGCCCTGACCCCACGCCGATTCACAAGCCGCACGGCAGCCAGCTTCGCGGCCTGCGGCAGACATGGATTGGCTTTCCTGCCCTTTCCGCCCTCCGGTCCAGGTGCCGGAACCGTGGAAGGCAGGCGGAAGGCAGCAGTTTACCGCCTGATCCGACCGCTCTTCCAACTGTTTGAATTCCTTGGTGAGCCCGGCAAGAATCGAACTTGCGACCCGCTGATTAAAAGTCAGCTGCTCTACCGACTGAGCTACGGGCTCTCTCAAGAGCGGCGGAACCTAGTGTTCGATTCCGATCCGGTCAACGCCGGAATCCGCCTGATTTCAGGCTGTGACGCTTTGGCTTGCCGAATGACGGAACCGGCTCCAAACATGGGGTGGGAACGAGCTGTTCGCGGGGGCAGAAGCCATGAAACCACTGGATAAGCTTGCAATATCGATGCTGGCACTTGCCCTGGCCGGTTGCGAGACCGCCACCAGCAGGACGTCGGCCGGGTTCAGTGACGCCGCCATGTCGCCCCTCAACGATCTCAATGTGAGGCGGGACGAGGTGCCCCCTCTGCTGGCGGCGATCAGGTCGGCCTATGAGCCGATTCCGGATGTCAGCTGCACGTCCATCGCCAAGATGGTAGCAGACCTGACGGCGATCCTCGGCCGGGACACGGACGCGCCGCCGCTGCCCGAAAGGTCGCTTGGCGAGGTGGCTGGCGAAGGCGCGGCCGACATGACGCTAGGGGCCGTTTCTTCCACCATGTCGGACTTCATCCCGTTCCGGTCGCTGGTGCGCGAGGCGACGGGCGCATCGGCGCATGAGCGGCGGCTGCGGGCGGCGTATGAACGCGGCGTGACGCGGCGGGCGTATCTCAAGGGCGTGGGCGCTCAGCTGGGATGTGCGCCGCCTGCGGCCCCAGAGCCCAATGCCGGGATCGCGGCGCCAACCCAGATCGAGTATCGCAGCAAGCCTCAACCGGGCTGATCTTTCGCGCTCCAGCGGCTGAGCATGTCTGCGCGGAACGCCGCGAAACGGCCTTCGGCGATTGCACTGCGCATCGCCGCCATCATCGCCTGGAAAAAAGCGATGTTGTGCCAGGAGAGCAGCATGGGACCGAGATACTCGCCAGCCTTGAAGAGGTGGTTCAGATAGGCCTTCGAATAGTCCCGGCTGGCGGGACAGGCCGAAATTGCATCGATCGGTGTATCGTCCTCAGCCCACTTGGCGTTCTTCAGATTGATCGGACCATCCCAGGTCCACGCCTGTCCGTGGCGGCCTGAGCGGGTGGGTAGAACGCAGTCGAACATGTCGATACCGCGCGCGACGGCTTCGAGAATGTCGATCGGCTTGCCGACTCCCATCAGATAGCGAGGGCGATGCTGGGGCAGCAGCGGCGCAGTGAGGCTGATCGTGTCGCACATGGCTTCGTGCCCTTCACCGACTGCAAGGCCGCCGATCGCGTAGCCGTCGAAGCCGGTTTCCACGACGCGGTGAGCACTCTCGGTGCGCAGATCGGCGTAGGTAGAGCCCTGTACGATACCGAAGAGAGCCTGTCGGTCCCGCTGGCCGAAATAAGCTTTCGAGCGTTCGCCCCAGCGAGCAGAGAGAAGCATGGCGGCTTTTGCCGGTGCGCGCTCACAGGGATTGGCAACGCATTCATCGAGCTGCATGGCGATGTCGGAACCAAGCAGATCCGACTGGATCTCGATCGAGCGTTCGGGCGAGAGGAAGTGCGACGAGCCGTCGATGTGCGAGCGGAACTCGACGCCCTCCTCCTTCATCTTGCGCAGGTCAGACAGCGAGAAGACCTGGAAGCCGCCGCTGTCCGTGAGGATCGGATGACTCCAGCCCATGAAGCGGTGAAGGCCACCAAGCCTCGCCACGCGTTCGGCGCTGGGGCGCAGCATCAGGTGGTAGGTGTTGCCAAGGATGATGTCCGTGCCGGTGGAGCGGACATCGTCGAGGAACATCGCCTTGACCGTGCCGGCGGTGCCGACGGGCATGAAGGCGGGCGTGGCGATATCGCCACGCGGGGTGACGAGGCGACCGGTGCGAGCGTTGCCGTCAGTAGCGGCGACGTGAAACGGAAACTCAGCCATCAGTCTTCACCGGGGAGCAACAGGCACGCATCGCCATAGGAGAAGAAGCGATATCTTTCGTCCACGGCGTGGGCGTAGGCGCGTTTCATGACGTCGAGCCCCATCATTGCGCTAACGAGCATGAAAAGCGTGGATTTGGGGAGGTGGAAGTTGGTTATCAAACCGTTGGCGACGCGGAAGCGATAGCCGGGCGTGATGAAGATCGAGGTGGCGGTGTTCATGGGCTTAAGCTCGCCGGATGCAGCTGCGCTTTCGAGCGTACGCAAGGCAGTCGTGCCGATGGGAATGCAACGTCCGCCTGTCGCGCGCGCGGAGACAATGGAGCTGCTCGCTTCAGGTGAAAGCTCGGCGTGCTCAGCGTGCATGCGGTGTTCGCTGATGTCGTCGACTTTCACGGGCAGGAAAGTACCCGCGTTGACGTGGAGTGTGACGTTGGTGCGTTGGACCCCTTCTGCCTGGAGGCGGGCAAGAAGGTTAGGCGTGAAGTGCAAGCCGGCCGTCGGCGCCGCTACCGAGCCTGACCTGTCCGCGAAGAGTGTCTGGTAGTCGCTCGTGTCGCTCGCATCCGCTGCGCGCTTTGAAGCGATGTAGGGCGGGATCGGCATGTTGCCCGCGGCTTCTATGGCCGCGTCGAGATCTGTGCTGGTGCGATTGAACGCGAGATGTACTTCGGCTTCCGACTTGTTGGCGACGCGGGCCGTGAGGCCATTGGCAAAAATGATCGTGTCGCCTTCCTTCAGGCGTTTTCCAGGACGAGCGAAGGCGGACCAGCTGCCGGGAGACAGGCGTGAGTTGAGATTCACCTCGACCGCTATATCAGCGCCCTCGCCGCGTGATGGGCGATGGCCGAGCAAGGCGGCGCGGATGACCTTTGTGTCGTTGGCGACGAGGATGTCGCCGGATTTCAGCAGGTCCGGGAGATCGCGGACACTGCGGTCCTCGAGTTTCCCGTCGCGTCCACGTACGACCAGCAGCCGCGCGGAATCGCGGGGGTTGGCCGGGCGGAGGGCGATCAGCTCCTCGGGCAGTTGGAAGTCGAAGTCCGACAGCTTCATGGCCGGGCGCATAGCGGGGAACGCGGTCCGGCGCCAGCCCGCCGCGGATAAGCCAGGATTTGTAGTAGAATGGATTAGGGAGGCCCGCATGATGATCCGCGTCTTGTCTATCTTTGTCCTGACATTAGCCGCCTGCTCTCCGGCCTCAGGCCCGGGGCCAGAGGCCCCGCCTCCACCGGCAGCCGCCGAGCTTGGTGCCCCGGTGGGCCTGAAATCACTGGAAGCGGCCCATGACTGGCAGTATGGCGACGGCGCCAAACTGAACGCCAGCTGGGATGCCGGGGTGAAAGCCCTGCTCGGCAAGATGAGCCGGCCGGACGCCATCGGCGCGATCGCGGGAGCCGGGTTCGAATGCACCTATGGCGAGGCGCATGAGGATTACCCAGATCCCATGGCCGTCTGTGGCCGCAGCTTTGCGACGCGCGCCTGCCAGATGGACTGGGAGATCGCCTCTACCGCCGACAAGGGCATGGTCGATCAGGTGGATGGCATGTTCACCCGCGACTGCGTCGGTGTCGATCGCGACTGGCCTGAGCCGAAGAAATCGGCGATCGATGACCAGCTGGCTCCGGCAACCCCGCCTGTACCTCCGACCTAAAGGCCGAGCTTCTTCATCAGGATCTCGTTGACGGCGGCGGGGTTCGCCTTGCCGCCGCTGGCTTTCATGATCTGGCCCACCATCCAGCCGAGGGTCTTGGGCTTTTCGTGGCCAGCGGCGCGTTGGGCCTTGATCTCTTCGACCTGCGCCGGGTTGGCGGCGAGCACGTCGGCGACGACCTTCTCGATGGCGCCGGTGTCGGTGACCTGCTTCAGGCCTTCCCGTTCGACAATTGCGCCGGCGGTATCGCCGGTCGCGATCATCTTCAGGAAGACGTCTTTTGCAATCTTGCCGCTAATCGTGTTGTCGGCGATCAGCGCGATCAGGCCGCCGAGCTGGTCGGCGCTGATGGGCGACTGGGAAAGCTCAAGGCCTTCCTTGTTGAGGTAACCGAACAGGTCCTGCGTCACCCAGTTGGCGGCGAGACGCGCATCCCTGCCCTTGGCGACGGCTTCGAAATAGGCGGCCTTTTCCGCGTCCCCCGCGACGACGCCGGCATCGTACTCTTTCAGGCCGTACTCCTTCACGAAGCGCGCGCGCTTCTGGTCGGGCAGCTCCGGCAGCTTTGCCTTTATGCTGGCGACGTAGTCGCCCGAGAGTTCGAGCGGCAGCAGATCGGGATCGGGGAAGTAGCGGTAATCGTGCGCGTCCTCCTTCGAGCGCATGGAGCGCGTCTCGTCCTTCTCGGCGTTGTAAAGGCGTGTCTCCTGGTCGATCTTGCCGCCATCTTCGAGAATCTCGATCTGGCGGCGCGCTTCGTATTCGGCGGCCATCTGTATGAAGCGGAAAGAGTTGACGTTCTTGATCTCGCAGCGCGTGCCGAGCTTCTCGAAGCTGCCGGTCTTCTTGTAGTGATCATAGCCGCCCGGTTTGCAGACCGAGACGTTCACGTCGGCGCGGAGATTGCCCTTCTCCATGTCACCATCGCATGTGCCGAGCGCGATGAGGATCGAGCGAAGCTTCTTCACATAGGCGGCGGCTTCCGCCGGCGAGCGGATATCCGGGCGCGAGACGATCTCCATTAGGGCGACGCCCGACCGATTCAGATCGACATAGGTGGCGTTGGGGTCGAGGTCGTGGATCGACTTGCCCGCGTCCTGTTCGAGGTGAAGGCGCTCGACGCCAACGGTAAAGGTGTAGCCGTCTTCGGATTCCACATCGATCTTGCCCTCGCCGACGATGGGCGATTTGAACTGCGAGATCTGATAACCCTGCGGCAGGTCGGGATAGAAATAGTTCTTCCGGTCGAACCGCGAGACGAGGTTGATCTCGGCGTTGAGCCCAAGGCCGGTCCTCACCGCCTGCTCCACGCAGAATGCGTTGATCACGGGCAGCATGCCCGGCATGGCGGCGTCAACCAGCGAGACGTTGGTGTTCGGGTCATTGCCGAAGGCGGTGGCCGCGCCGGAGAAGAGCTTGGAGTTCGAGGCCACCTGCGCATGGACTTCGAGCCCCATGACGACTTCCCAGTCGCCGGTGCGGCCTGAAATCAGATAGGGCTTGCGGTCTGCCATGGCTTCCTCGGAGGGGATGGAGCCGGCGTTCTAGCGGGGTTTGGCGGGGGCGTCACCTGCCCGGCGCGCTGACCCTATTTTGCTGCCAGAAGCTGTTCCTGCCGGGCTCCGGCGAGCATGCCCCGCATCGAGTGATTTCCCTCATGGCAGGCGAATTCGAACATCTGGTCGCGCGAGCGGACGAACGAATACTCGGCTGTCCACGGCGCCGAATAGTAGGCAGGATCGGTAACTGTGTAGCGGTAGACAAGTTCGTCAGGCGCTGTCAGTTCAAACCTTTCCACGATGACGGCGTCGGGGCTTTTCACCGTGACGATGCCATGCGTCGAGGTTGCCGGATTGGGATTGCGCGTCTCGACAACAAGCACATCACCTTCCCAGCGTGAGATCGAATCGCCGCCATGAAGCTTCAGCGCAGCAGGCCTGGGCTCCATGCCAACCGGGATGATGCGCGTATCGTCGTAAGCCTCCGTCTGCACGACGACAAAGCCGGGGGTCTGCACGATCCGGTGCAGCATCGATGCGCTGCGGATCTGCAGCGGCGCCCAGCCGACGCCGCCAATGCAGCGTTCGGTTGTCATACGCTGCTCGGGTCCATCGAGCCCGCCTATGTATGCCCTTGCAGCCGAACGCCCCACAGCGGTGTAGGGCAGTTTGCCGTCGGGTGGATCGATGACGAGCGATGACCTGAATTCGCCACGAACAATGGCAAGCGATGTGGCGTCGGGTTCCGCCAGTTCGGGGTCGAGCGGGTTGTTCTTTTCGGCTCGCACGAGGATGTCCCTGGTCAACAGAGCTGCTTCAGTTTCGTCGAGCACCAGCTTTGTGACACCGGCAGGCCGCTCCACGGGCGAAAGCCACTGACTCGACCAGACGCCCTGGAAGTCCGGGCGACCTTCCGCCGTTCGGGGTATGGTGGAAGCCTGAGCGAGCGCACCCGGCGCAAGCGCGCCCAGCAGGAGGACGACGGCTGGAAAAAGTATATGGGTGTGGCGCGACAAGGGAAATCCTCCGACGTGCCCAGAGCACGGGGCGAGCTGTTGAAGAATGTCTGCCAAACGCAAGGCGTGAGGTAGACAACAATCCGTCATCCGCTTTGTACATCGGTACGCGGTTGGCAGATCATGCGGCAGAACATGGATCGTTGACGCTGTAAATGTCGGGGCGCGCAGCCTCACCTTGCCCGGTTAGACCGGTTGGAGCGACAGATGCAGGCCTTGCGGGTGCTCGGATTGAATTGCGTCGCCGGGACGAACCAGACCGCCGCGGCGGACGATTGCCATTATGCCTGCCTTCCGTATCAGCTGGCCGTCGGGCGTCCGGCAGAGGCATGCCTTGAGCAAGCCGGGACGAAACCTTTCGAGTTGCGAACAGGGATTGCGCAGGCCGGCGACCTCCACGACCGCGACGGCGCCGATGTAGAGCAGCGTGCGTTGCGGGAGCGCCAGGAGTTCCAGCCCACGCGTGAGAACGTTCTCGCCCATGTCGCCGGGATGGATGTCGAACCCAGCGGCGTTGAGCTCGTCGTGCAGTTCGGCGTGAATGAGGTGGACCTGACGCAGATTGGGCTGGTCCGGGTTCTTCGCGATGCGAGAGAGGTGCTGGACGGTAGGGCCAGCATGCGCGTCGCCTTCGACGCCGACCCCCTCGATCAGGCAAATTTCCGGTTTGGCTTGCTTGCAGAAATGGTGGCCGCCGGCGCGGCTGACCGAGACGATGGTTGCGGTCATGATCGGTCTGCGAACGGATCAAACGCCACCATGATATCCTGCAGGCGCAGCGGCAGATCGTAGGCGTAGCCCTGGACGAAGTCACAGCCGATCGCATGGAGTTCGTCGGCGACAACCTTGTCCTCGATGCCTTCGGCGGTGACCGTCATGCCGAGGCCGCGAATGAGGCCGGTGAGCGCAGTAACGATGCGACAGGCGCGTGGCTGGTTGATCATGCGGCAGAGCTTGGGATCGAGCTTGACCCCGTCGGCCGGAATTTCGGCAAGCCAGGCGAACGACGAATGCCCCGCGCCAAAGTCGTCGAGCACGATGCCTGCGCCCGCCGCACGGAAGGCCGCCAGCGCGCCGAGGGCGCCTTCGAAATCGCGCAGGGCCGCCTGCTCGGTGAGTTCGACCCTGAGGACGCCATGCGGCAGGTCTGCGTCGCGGATGATGGCGGCAACTTCCTCCACTAGTTCGGGCCGCGCGATCTCGGCGGCAGAGAGGTTCACCTGCATGAAGACGTTGTGACCCTCGGCGCGTAGTGCTGCCAGCGCGGCGGCGGATTGCGCCAACATGACGGGGGCTATGGCGGTCCAGTCCGTGTCAGCGCCGAGGCCGACCAGCGTATCGGCGCCAACGAGCTTGCCGTCAGGCGCGCGGAAGCGAGCGAGTGCTTCGAAACCGGCAACCGCCAGCGTGTCGAGGCGACGGATGGGTTGGAAGACGGGTTCGACATTGCTCTCGCCATGGACGAGGCGCTCGCTGGCGGCGGCAGAGACAATAAGGCCGCGCGCGACTCCGAGGTCATGGAAGGCGCCGAAGAAATGCGCGGGCGCGCCATCGAGCAGTGTGACGCGGATGTCGACGGGATCACCGGGACGGCCTGATTTCAGAGGGCTCGCGATCCGCAGGCGCGCGAGGCCATCGAACTGTTCCAGCAGCGCTTGCAGGGTCCAGCGGCCATCAAGTCGGGCGAGCGGGCTTCCCGGCTCGGCGCGGATGATGATGACGCCATCACCAGCATGCCACGACCAGAGCGCCGCGCGAGCGGAGGCAGCTGAACTTTTGGCTGAGAAGTGGGGCATCGTCCTGCTGCTGGAATGAGCGACTCAGGTGGCGCGCGAGACAAACGTTTCAGCAGCGGCAAGTCCAGCCTTGGGTCCGACCGCCGCGGCGATGGGCGGGGCCGCGAGCGCGTCGGCGGCGACGCGGCGCACGTCTTCCGAAGTCACTGAGTCAATGCGCCGCAGGACTTCCTCGATGGGGACGAGGCGGTCGAAGGCGAGAAGTTCGTACGCAGCACTGCCGGCGCGGGCGGCGGGGGCTTCGGCGGCCATGGCGTAACTGGTCGCGGCGATGGCGCGAGCGCGGGAGAGTTCGGCGTCGGTTGGGCCCGTCGCCGCCATGTCAGCCCAGATGGTGCGCGTGATCTGCACAACTTCGGCGGCGTCTGCGGGTGCGCAACCGGCGAAGACGGAGATGCGGCCGGCGTCACTGTACTGTTCGGCCGAGGCGTCAATCGTGTAAGCGAGGCCCCTGCTCTCACGCACGTCCTGGAAGAGACGCGAGGCCATGCCGCCGCCGAAAATCTCGGCGAAGATGCGGGCGGCGAAACGCTCGTCGGATTGAGCGTGTGGCGCGGGATGCGCCAGAACGAGGTGTGTCTGTTCAAGCTTGCGCGCGACGGTTGCGGCGTGGCGGCGCGGCGCGGTTGGCGCAATTGATGCGAGGGGCGGCAGGGCCGCGCGTGGTTCAAGCCAGCGGCGCGCGACGGCTTCGACTGCGGCCTGGTCAAAGGCGCCGGCGACCGAGATGACGGTGCGTCGCGGGACGTAGGCATCGGCGGCGAAGCTGATCAGGTCGTCGCGCGTGATCGGCTTCAGCGTCGCTTCGACGCCGAGGATGGGGCGGCCAAGCGGGTGGTCGGGAAAGCTGGCGGCCTGAGCGAGCTCCATCACCAGGTCGTCGGGCTGGTCGGCGGCTTCGCCGATCTCCTGCAGGACGACGAATTTCTCGCGTTCAATCTCTTCCAGCGGAAGATCGGTGGCGAATACCAGCGACAGTGCGATGTCCAGCATCTGCGGCGCATCGGCGGAGAGGCAGCGGACGAAATAGCTCGTGCGTTCGTAGTCGGTGGCCGCGTTCATGGAGGCGCCGCGGGCTTCGACGGCTTCGGCGATGGCACGGGCACTGAGGCCGCCCGCGCCCTTGAATGCCATGTGCTCGAGGAAATGCGCGAGGCCGTTGCGGTCGGCTGGCTCATGACGCGCCCCGGCGCCGAGATAGACGCCGACGGAGGCGGTGCGCAACCCAGGCATCGCATCGAACACGATGCGCGCGCCGTTAGGCAGGGTGATGACGCGTCTATGTTCCATCACGATTTCGCGGCGATCGAGAGAATGCGCTCGCGCACGAAGTCTGCGCTCATCGGGCCGGTGTCAAACTTCTCCGGACGCGAGGCGAAGGGCTGCGCGCGCGGCGGGAGCGGTGCCTCGACGCCGAGCACTTCCCGGACCGTCTCCGGGAATTTCGCAGCGTGGGCGGTGGCGAGTGTGACAACAGGCGCGTCGGTCTGCACGCGACGTGCGGCGGCTAGGCCGACGGCTGTGTGGGGGCAGACGGCCCAGCCGGTTTCGGTGAGCGTGCGTTTCATCTCATCGCGCGTTTCGCGGTCGCTGACGCGCTGGCCGTCGAGGCCCATGGAGGCGAGGCGGGCCGATACGTCGGGCGGGATCGCGCCCTGCCCTTTCGCAGCAAGTTCCGCGTAGGCCTTGGCGACGATCGCGCCATTGCGGGCGACCGGATCGCCGTTGGCACTGGTGGCTTCGTAGAAGAGGCGCTCGAAATTGCTGGGGAGCTGGATGTCCATCGCAGGGCTGATTGTCGGGGCGGTCTCGCCCCGCGTCAGCGGTTGTCCGGACAGAAGGCGCGCCATGGCGTCGTTCGTGTTGACAGCGGCGGTGATGCGGAAGCTGTTCAGCAGGCCCGAGCGCGCAGCGACATAGCCGGCGAGCGCGTCGCCGAAGTTTCCGGTCGGGACAACGAAATGGATGGGGCGATCGGCGCCGAGCTGCGCCTGCGCCTGTGCGAAGTAGACGCTCTGGGCCGCGACGCGCGTCCAGTTGATGGAGTTCACGGCGGCCAGGCCGACGCGGCGCTTGAACTGCTCGTCGCCGATCAGTTGCTTCAGGATCGCCTGCGTGCCGTCGAAGTCACCTTCGAGCGCGAGGTTGTGGACATTGTCTGCGCCTGTCGCCGTCATGAAAAGGCGCTGTACCGGCGAGACGCGATTGTGCGGGTGCAGGATCACCATGTCGACGCGCTTCGATCCGGCGAAGGCGGAAGCGGCCGCGCCGCCTGTGTCGCCGGATGTGGCGCAGAGGATCGTCATCCGCTCGCCACGCTGTTCGAGCACGTAGTCGTACAGTTGGGCGATCAGACGCATCGCCACGTCCTTGAAGGCAAGCGTCGGACCGTGATGCAGTTCCAGCATCCAGCGATTGGCGCCAACCTCGACAAGCGGTGCAACGGACTGGTGCGCGAAGGGGGCGTAGGCGCGTTCGGCCAAAATGCGGATCACTTCGTCCGAGAGCGTGCCGCCCGCGAAGGCGGAGAGAACACGCGTGGCGGTTTCGACATAGCTGTCGCCCGCCTTCGGACGCGCGATCTGTGGCCAGCTGACAGGCGTGTAGAGACCGCCATCGGGAGCGAGACCCGCGAGGCTGGCGGCGAGGAAATCCACCGCTTCGGAATACCCGCGGGTCGAGACGTATTTCACTCTTTCGCCTCTCTTTGGGCTTTGCCGAACCGCAGGCGTCCGGCCCGCATGTGGAAAAGCCCGTATATCACCACGAAGGCAATCGCCATCCCGAACCAGGTGACCGAATAGCCGACATGCGTCTCGGGAGGCGTACGGACCAGGAAGTCCGGCATGCCGTCGAGGGGCAGCACGACAAAGCGGGTATCAAGGAGGGGCTGGCCGAGGACGGTGGCGATGGCGGGGCCATCCATCCAGTGCCATTCATTCGCTGAGGGGTCGTTATCACTAGCCATGGCCGGCTTATCGGGCCAGGGCGCGACGATGTAGCGGTCCGGCCAGGGCGGCGGCGGGACCGGCGAGACGCCGCCGGGGCCGCCGATCACGAGTTCCTCGAAGTCTTTCTGGACCAGGATGGGCCTGCCGCAAATGTCTGCCGCCTGAAACACCTTCCAGCCCGGCTTGCCCGAGGCTCGCATGCCGAACATGCGGATGGCGGCGCCGCCGGAGGGCGGGGTCATCATGATCTGCTGTTCGGCGAAGCCAGCGGCACAGATTGCATCGATCTGCATGGCAGGCGCAGCGAGACGCTCGGAAAAGCTGGCGATCTCCGCAGCTTTCCAGCCGGCGCGCTGGGCTTGCCACACGCCCAGCCACACGAGCAGGACAAGCGTCGGGATGGCGAACGCCGTGAGCAGTGGATAGGGGCGGAAGTGCATGGGAGTGGTGTAGCCCGGCAAGCGGCCTGCGCGCTACTCCTGCTTGGGTTCGTCGACGAGGCGCGCCTCGCCAGCCTTGTGCTTCCATTGCAGCGCGAACATCAGCGCCTTGATCGGACGCAGCAGCGTCAGGCAGAACGCGATGGTGACGGGTGGCCAGATGAGGATGTGCACCCATCCCGGCGGGCGTACGCCGAACTCGAAGAACATCGCAAGCGGCACGATGAAGATCAGGGCTGCGAACATCACGAAGAAGGCGGGGCCATCGCCGGCATCGGCGACCGTCAGATCAGCGCCGCAGGCTTCGCAGCGCTGCTTGAACTTGAGAAAGCCGCGGAATACAGGCCCCTCCCCGCAGTTCGGGCAGCGACAGTGCAGGCCCGCGGAAAGTGCTGAGACGGCCATGTGTATTCCTCAATCCCCTCCGGGATATGGGATCACGAACACAACGATGAAGATGAGCAGCCACGATGCCGCAAGCAGGACCCAGTTGATCGCCACGACCTGGAAGCCGAGCGGCTTGTCGCGCGTGGCGACGCCGGCGATGACCAGAACCGTGGAGACGGCGAACAGTGCGAAGCAGATATAGAACAGCGTGTTGAAGGTCTTCGAGAGGGCATAGAGAAGATCTGCGTTGAGATAGCCGGGCGGGAACGCCGAATCGCCCTGCCATTGCGTGGCGATGAACCAGTTGCCGCCCGCGCCCAACAGCAGCGCTGAAATGGCTGCGCCGACCGCGAACCAGACTTTCGACCTGCGCCACAGCATGATGGCAGCAACGGCTGCTGCGCCAGCGGCCAGCATCAACAACGTGCCGGTCAGCAGAACACCATATGGATTGAACCGCGGCGCGAGCACGACGTCGCGGCCCGAGCGGAACGATGAGTCGAGTGTCGAGAAGCCGCCGCCGCTCCAGATCTGCTGAGCGCCATCAATGAGCGGGCGACCGTTGGTAAGGAAAGGCACCAGCGCCGACAGCCACAGGGCGATCGTCACAGCCTGGATCGCGAGGAAGCCGAATAACGCCGCCTTCCTTGCCATCACTTCGCCTCGCTAGTGGCCCGAGCCTGGCGGGCCTGCGCCCCACACCAGGTGCGGCGTCACGTAGACGAAGGCGAAGAGGAAGAGCCACACCACATCGACGAAGTGCCAGTACCAGGCGGCGAATTCGAAGCCGAGATGCTTCTCCGGCTTCATGCCGCCCGCCAGCAGGCGACCGAGGCAGACCATCAGGAAGATCGTCCCAATGACGACGTGTGCGCCATGGAAGCCGGTCGCCATGAAGAAGGCCGAACCGTAGACCGAGCCGTCGAAGGAGAACCCGGCCTCGGCGTATTCGACGACCTGAAGAGCCGTGAAGGACATGCCGAGAATCACGGTGAGCGTGAGGCCTGTGATCGCGCTCTTCCGGTCGCCGACCTGAAGCGCGTGGTGAGCCCAGGTGACGGTCGTGCCGGAGAGAAGCAGGATCAGCGTGTTGATCAGCGGCAGATGGAAGGGGTCGAACGTTACCACCTGATGGCCGTCGACCTGCATGACGGGCCAGCTCGACCATTTGAGCAGCGGCTCGAGCGCGGGGTTGGCGAGATCCATATGCGCAGCGTTGGCGCGGAAGGTGTGGAAGATGGTCATCTCGAAGAACGACCAGAACCACGCCACGAAGAACATCACTTCGGAGGCGATGAAGAGCACCATGCCGTAGCGCAGGGAGATCTGGACGACCTCGCTGTGGTCGCCTCCGCGGCTTTCCTTGATGACGTCGCCCCACCAGCCGATGAGGACGAAGACGAGGCAGACGAAGCCGGGCAAGAACGCCCATAGAGCGCCCGCGGGGATGAACCAAAGGCCCTTCATGAAGCCGGCCGTTCCCAGCGCCAGCATCAGAAGCGAGAGCGAGGCCAGCAGCGGCCACGGGCTCGGCTTCACCAGGTGATAGTCGTGCTTGACGTCGCCCGCCATGGCTTCAGTCCCTACATTGCGCAGCGTGGCCACAAAGCCTTGCCGCAGACCCAGTCTTTCCTACCGCCGGTCTAGTTGACCGCGGATGCGTTCTCAAGCCGCGCAACCGTCTCAGGGCCGGTCGCGCGGTAGTATGTGTATGACAACGTAATTCCATTAACGTCGGCAGTGTTCGGATTTTTTGCCATTTCCGGCGAGATGAAGAACACGACGGGCAGCTTCACCGCCTTGCCCGGCTCATACGTTTGTTCTTCGAAGCAGAAGCATTCGATCTTCTCGAAATAGACGCCGGCCTTGTGCGGCACAACATTCTTGCTGGCCATCGCGCGAACAGGCTCATCCGACGTGTTGGTCAGTTCGAATGTCGTCATCATCGTCTCGCCGATGCGGACGTCCACGTATTGCTGGGATGGGCGGAATTGCAGAGGGGCGCCCGACTCGACATTGGTGTCGAAGTAGACGCGCACAACACGATCGAGGATTTCCTTCGGACGCTCCGTCGCGACCTGAGTTGTGCCGCCGAATCCGGTGACGGCGCAGAACGCCTTGTAAAGCGGCTCGGCGGCGTAGGCGAGGCCTAGCATGCCGAAGGCGACCCCGGACAAGACAAGAGTCGTGATGCGAGAACGCGCCCTCATTGCGAAGAACTCGACGGGATGCGGTAGACCTCGGGCACGCCAGCACCGCCGCCAACCTTGGCCATGGTGAGAACGAAGACGAGAATCACGAAGCCCCCGAGCGCAAGCGCGATCCAGTTGTTGCGCTTCTTGCGGGCAGAGACTTCGGCGGGCGTCAGGATGACGTACTCGCCCGTGGGAATGGCTTCGCGCGACGCCATAAGGATAGCACCAATGTCCGGGCGGCCGGGCGCAGGCGGCTCGATGCCCGTAGTCTGGGCCGGCTGGAGCTTCACTTCAGGTTCGCCGTCCCAGTCCTTGACCTGATCCTTGTCGAGCATCACGCGCCTCCGAACAGCGGGAAGTGCAGCGGAAGAACGCGCTCGGCGAGGAGCGCGCCGAAAAGGGCGAAGAGGTAGAAGATCGAGATCGCGAACATCTTCTTCGCGTGCCGGATGTCAGCGGGAGCATCGTCGTCGCCGGCGCGGCTGAAGAAGACGCGGATGGCGCACCAGAGGAAGGCTGCGCCACCAATTGCCGATACAGCCAGGTAGATCCAGCCGCCAAGACCGGTGAAGGCTGGCAACAGGCCGAATGGGGCGACAACGAGCGTGTAGATGAGGATCTGCAGCCGCGTTTCTTTTGCGCCGCGCGTCACGGGAAGCATCGGCACGCCGGCGCGGGCGTACTCCTTCGATGTCCAGAGCGCGAGCGCCCAGAAGTGCGGCGGGGTCCAGAGGAAGATCAGGCCGAACAGGATCCAGGCGTCGGTCGGCGCGTCACCCGTGGCGGCGGCCCAGCCTATCACTGGCGGGAAAGCGCCAGCTGCGCCGCCAATGACGATGTTCTGCGCCGTCGAGCGCTTGAGCCACATCGTGTAGATCACGGCGTAAAAGAAGATCGAGAAGGCCAGCAACCCGGCAGCCAGGGGCGTCGCGGCCAACGCCATCAAGGTGACCGAAATCAGCGACATGATCAGCCCGAAGGCGAGCGCGTCTTCGGAACGAACCATCCCCGATGGCACCGGTCGGGTAACCGTGCGTGCCATCATCGCGTCGATGTCGGCGTCATACCACATGTTCAGCGCGCCAGCCGCTCCGGAGCCCAGAGCGAGTGCCAGAACAGCGCAGGCGGCAGCAATCGGATTCATGGCAACCGGCGCCGCGACCAGGCCTGCGAGCGCGGTGAAGATGACCAGCGACATCACGCGCGGCTTCATCAGCTGCACATAGTCCATCGCAGTCGCCTGCCCCTGCATAGCGGGGGTGGCCGTTGGCGAGAGCGTGGCTATGTTCGCTTCAGACATCTTCTCTAGCGCTGCAGGCCGAACCGATCGGTCCGGCCTGCCTGCGTCCTGTTACCTGACCCGCGGAAGGTCGTTGAACTGGTGGAACGGCGGCGGAGAGGACAGGGTCCATTCCAGCGTCGTCGCCCCCTCGCCCCAAGGATTTGCCTCAGCCTTGCGGCGGCGAACCATTGCCTCGAACAGACCGATGAAGAAGACGATCGTGGCGGCAGCGGCGATCCAGTAGCCGTAGGTCGACCACTGATGCCACTGCTCAAACGCCGGGGTGTAATCGACGTAGCGGCGCGGCATGCCCTGCATCCCGAGGAAGTGCTGCGGGAAGAATATAAGGTTGGAACCGATGAACATCAGCCAGAAGTGCGCGCCGGCGATCATGCCGTTGTACTTCACGCCCCACATCTTCTCGAACCAGTAGTACCAGCCGCAGAACAGCGTGAACACAGCGCCCAGCGACAGCACGTAATGGAAGTGCGCCACGACATAGTAGGTGTCATGCAGGGAGTGATCGACGCCAGCGTTGGCGAGCACAACCCCCGTAACGCCGCCCACGGTAAAGAGGAAGATGAACCCGATCGCCCAGAGCATGGGGACCTTGAACTCGATCGAGCCGCCCCACATCGTGGCGATCCACGAGAAGATCTTGATGCCCGTTGGGACGGCAATGATCATCGTGGCGGCGACGAAGTAGGCCTTGAGGTTCACGTCCATGCCCACGGTGTACATGTGGTGCGCCCACACGATGAAGCCGATGACGCCGATCGCGACCATGGCGTAGGCCATGGCGAGATAACCGAACACAGGCTTCCTCGAGAAGGTCGAGATGACATGGCTGACGATGCCGAAGCCAGGCAGGATCATGATGTAGACTTCGGGGTGGCCGAAGAACCAGAACAGATGCTGGAACATGATCGGGTCGCCGCCGCCGGCGACTTCGAAGAATTTCGAGCCGAAGTTGCGATCGGTAAGCAGCATGGTGAGCGCGCCAGCGAGAACCGGGAGCGCGAGAACCAGCAGGAAGGCCGTGACCAGCACCGACCAGGCGAACAGCGGCATCTTGTGCAGCGTCATGCCCGGAGCGCGCATGTTGAGGATCGTCACGATGAAGTTGATGGCCCCGAGGATCGACGACATACCAGCGAGGTGCAGCGAGAAGATCACGAGATCCATCGCGAGGCCCGGGTGGCCAGTCGTACCCGATAGCGGAGGATACAGAACCCAGCCGCCGCCGAAGCCGTTGTCGCCCGGGGGACCCGGCACGAACATCGACAGAATAAGAAGGAAGAACGAGACCGGGACGAGCCAGAACGAGATGTTGTTCATGCGCGGCATCGCCATGTCCGGCGCGCCGATCATCAGCGGCACGAACCAGTTGCCGAAGCCGCCGATCAGAGCAGGCATGACCATGAAGAAGATCATGATCAGGCCGTGCATGGTCGTTATGACGTTGTAATTGTGCTCGTTGCCGAAGAAGCCGCCGAAGGCCGTTCCGTTGAAAAGCTGCAGACCGGGTTCAGCAAGTTCGGCCCGCATGAAGCCCGAGAACACAAACCCGACGACGCCCGCGATCAGCGCGAAGACGAGGTATAGCGTCCCGATATCCTTGTGGTTGGTCGAGAACAGCCAGCGCGCTGGGCTGTACCATTTCGGATCCTGGTGGTCGTGGGCGTGATCATGCCCATGACCGTGGTCCGCCGCGTGTTTTGCATCGCTGGACATCGAACGGCTCCCTGATCTTATTCGGCGGCGGCGAGCTGGGTCACGCCCGGACGCGGAAGGCTGTCAAGATAGGCACGCCCCCCGTTCGCCGGGTCGGCCTGCGCGGCGACCAGCCACTGGTCGTATTGTTGCTGAGGCAGAATCCACAGTTCGATCGGCATGTTCGAATGGTCCTTGCCGCAGAGCTCGGAGCACTGTCCGTAGTAGATCCCCGGCTGGTCGACCTTGAACCAGAGCTGGTTCAGGCGACCCGGCACAGCGTCGACCTTCAAAGCGAACTGGGGCATCGCCCAGGCGTGGATGACGTCACGCGCCGTGATCTTGAGACGAACGTGGCGGCCGACCGGTGCCACCATAGGGTAGTCGACCGACAGCTGGGGAATGTCGCCGCGCGCAGTGTCGAGCGGACGGTCCGGGTCGCCAGCGCGCAGCATCCGGCTTTCGACAACGAATTCCTGGTCCGTGTTCTGGTTGTAGGTGTAGTCCCAGTACCACATGTTGCCGTAGACCTTGATGTCAACGACCTGCTCTTCCGGCACCTGCTCGCCGTTGAACATCACGTCCTGTTCGTAGAGCAGCGGGAACGAGCCCTTGGCGATCCAGACGAGAATCAGCACCGGCAGCACGGTCCAGATGATCTCGACAGCGGTGTTGTGGCTGAACTTCTTCGGCGTCGGGCTGGCCTTGCGGTTGTAGCGGATCATCACCCAGATCAGCAGCGCCGTGACAAAAGCCGTGATCGCCGTGATGATGATCAGGACCTCGAAATGGAACGCCTGCACGTTCCGTGCGGTCTCCGTGGCCGGCGTCTGGAAGTCGATGCCTCCCGGGGTGGGCGTAGCCCATGCGTGGCTGGCAGCCGCAAGGCTTGCCGCGCCGAGCACCCCGAGTTTCCAAGCTCCTCGCAGCATGTTGCGCACATCCTCCAGCCAGATGCGTGAAAAACGGGCTTTAGCGTGATATGCTGCCCTCCGCCACCACTCCGCTTCGGCCCCTCCGCATGCATAGTGTCGCAGGGGAGCCGAATCGGCGGGATGGCGTGTGGTCGCTATCAGAGGCCCAAGGAGTTGGAAAGATGAACACCCGGTTTGCACTAGGAATTTCGGCTCTCGCAGCGAGCCTGTTGGTATCTCCTGCTGCGGCCGCACAGGGCGCCGTAACGGTGATCGGCGGCGGACTTGGACAGGCCTGTTACGAGGCGGCGGACGACCAGCGAGTCGCCCCGCAGAAGGCAATGGAAATCTGCAACCTTGCCCTTACGAATGAGACACTCAAACGCCGCGACAAGGCCGCAACCTATACCAATCGCGGCATCCTACACATGCGCGCAGGAAACAACACAAAGGCCATGTGGGATTACGAGAACAGCCTGCGGCTGATGCCCGAGCTGAAAGAAGCGAAGGTCAATCTCGGCGCTGCGCTCTACAATCTCGCGCGCTATCCGGAAGCCCTCGCCGCCCTGAACGAGGGTGTTGGCTCGGAATCCGAGAACGCCCGCACAATCGGCTTCTACAACCGCGGACTCACACACGAAAAGCTGGGCGACCTCCAGTCTGCGTACGAGGACTACCGCCAGGCCCTGAAGATGAAGCCGGACTTCAAGCGGGCGCAGGACCAGATCGCCCGCTTCACCGTGGTTCCGGCTGGAGGCTGACGGAGAACCTGCGTTGTCACCGAAGGCCGCGCCACCCTATCTTGGGTGGACCAAGACGTATTGTTGAAAGGCATGCCATGACCGACCGTAGCTTGATCGAGGAGGCCGGCATTGGCGTCTCGAAGGCGGCAAGCATTCTCGACGAGGCTCTGGCCGGGGCGGAGGACGGAGAGATCTATGTCGAATCCGTCCGCTCCGAGAGCTTCCTGTTTGATGACGGCAGGCTGAAATCCGCGTCCTACGACAGCGGCCAAGGCTTCGGCCTTCGCGTCGTTTCGGGCGAAACCACAGGCTACGCCCACGCCAGCGAGATTTCAGAGGCATCGCTCAAACGCGCCGCCACATCCGCCGCCGCCGCCAAGCGCGGGCGTTCGAACAAACTGGCCATGGGACCCACGCCGGTGAATCGCCGCCTCTATGCGGACGTCGACCCCACCGCCTCGCCCGACTTCGTGACCAAGACCGGGCTGCTCGCGGAAATCGACGCCTGGTGTCGCGCAAGCGATCCGCGTGTCGTGCAGGTGTCCGTGTCGCTCGCGGGATCGCGCACCGCGGTAGAGATCATCCGCACGGGCGGCGCGAGCGTCGCCGAAGCTCGACCGCTGGTGCGCGTGAATATTGCCGTGACCATGGAGAAAGATGGTCGCCGCGAGACGGGCTCAGCCGGCGCAGGCGGACGCGCAGGCTACGAAGAATGGATCCAGCCGGACCGCTGGAAGGCGCTTGCGGCGCGTGCGCTGCGCAAGGCGGAGATAAATCTCGAAGCCGTCCCTGCCCCCGCGGGCGAGATGGAAGTGGCGCTTGGGCCGGGCTGGACGGGCGTGCTGCTGCACGAAGCTGTTGGCCACGGGCTCGAGGGCGACTTTAACCGCAAGGGATCGTCGGTCTACTCGAATCGCATTGGCGAGCAGGTGATGGCGAAGGGCGTGACGATCGTCGATGACGGCACGATCGCCAACCGCCGTGGATCACTGTCGTTCGACGATGAAGGCACCCAGACCCAGCGCACCGTTCTGGTGGAGGATGGCCGTCTCGTTGGTTATATTCAGGACAGGCAGAATGCGCGCCTGATGGGCGTTGCCCCGACAGGCAATGGCCGCCGCGAAAGCTACGCCGCGACGCCGATGCCGCGCATGACCAACACCTTCATGACCGGCGGCACCCACGAACCGGGCGAGATCGTCCGGTCGATCAAGAAGGGCATCTGGGCTGTCGATTTCGGCGGCGGCCAGGTGGACATCACGAACGGCCAGTTCGTGTTCCAGTGCACGGAAGCCTATCTCGTCGAGAACGGCAAAGTCGGCGCGCCGGTGAAGAACGCGACGCTGATTGGGCACGGCCCGACGGTGATGAACAACATCTCGATGGTCGGCAACGACTTCGCCATGGACGACGGCGTCGGCACCTGCGGCAAGGCCGGCCAGTCCGTGCCCGTCGGCGTTGGTCAGCCTTCGCTGCGCATCGACAAGATCACGGTCGGTGGCGCGGGCTGACAGGCGGGCTCAATCCGTTCGATCACAAGCAGAACGGCGTCCCGATCGGGACGCCGTTTCAGTTTCCGTCAGCGCTTTTCCCTTACTCCGCAGGCTTGACTGCCGCCTGCGCTGCAAGCTCATCAGGCGTTTTCTCGGTGAATGCTCCATGGGCCATGTGCTTCAGCAAGAAACTGGCGAGCGACAGCGCCACGCCAACGCCGACACCGACCCAGCCGAGAATCCAGAAGACATCCAATGAAGCTTTCAGCGCGGCCTCGTTGCTGAGAGCCGTGCCGGCGACAGAGTCAGTTTCGGTCATGCCGGCGATGATGCCGCCAATGTATTGGGCCCAAGCAGAGGAGAGAAACCAGATTGCCATCATGGTCGATAGCACCTTGTAGACCGATAGCTTCGAGATCGCGGAGAGGCCCACAGGCGAGAGGAAAAGTTCGCCGGTCGTGTGGAACATGTAGAGCAAGATCAGGAAGATCATCGGCACCTGGAACTGGCCATCGGCAAACTGTGCGCCGATCACCAGCATGAAGAACCCAATTCCGACCTGGATAATGCCAAGT
The DNA here is from genome assembly GCA_022844475.1 of Hyphomonadaceae bacterium. Taxonomy (GTDB): domain Bacteria; phylum Pseudomonadota; class Alphaproteobacteria; order Caulobacterales; family Hyphomonadaceae; genus UBA7672. Next base: position 132,085 of record JALHLR010000004.1, read on the forward strand.
CCGAACTTCAGAGTCGGGTTGGGATCAAGGTTGCGTGAGCCAAGCCACGCCCAAAGCGCCGCAAACACAGGCGCAAAGAGCAGGATGAAGCCCGCGTTGAACGACTGGGTCTGTGCAGCAGTGACGGTCATGAAGCCGTCGCTTGGCAGTTGCGTATTCTGATCTGCAAAGAGGGAGAGGGATGATCCGGCTTGCTCGAAAAGTGTCCAGAACACGGTCGCGGCCGCCACGAGTATCAGCGCGAGACCAAGGCGTTGGCTCTCGTGCTTGGTCAGCTTGGCCATCGTGAAGAAGATGTAGGCAAGGAATACCACGGACCCAAGCATCAGCAGGTAGAAGATGTGCACATGGTCCTGCCGCGGCAGGTTCATGAAGCCCAGTGCACTCTGCGTGAAGTCGTTCAGCCCGTTGAGGACCTGGGCAGGCGGCGATTGGACGAGCAGCCAAACGACCAGAACGGCCGCCAGACCGCCGGCATAGATCGTCCATTCCCTGCTCAGGCCAATGAAGCCTTTGCCCTGCAGGTTTGCAGCCTCCGGCGGGCGTCCGACATCATCAGGCAACTGCGCAGGTCCCTTTGTCCAGAACAGCAGGCGTGCACGGGTAAAGACCAGCCAACCGAACAGCATGCCGACGCCCGCGAGGCCAAAGCCTGCCCACCAGCCCACCGACGTGCCAAGCAATCCGCACAACGCCGTCGCCCAGAAGGCGCCGAGGTTGATCCCGTAGTAGTAGAGCGTGAAGCCCGGATCGCGCTTGGGATCGCCCTGCGGATACAGCTGGCCGACGATCGCCGATATATTCCCCTTGAGAAAGCCGACGCCGACGATGATCAGCGATAGCGCCATGTAGAAGATGCTGACAAAAAGCGGATTGCGATCAGCAACGCCAAGCTCATAGCTGCCCTGCGGAATTGTCTCGGGAATGGGCGCGTTGGACGGAAGGCCGGTGAAGACCAGATCGCCCTGCTCTGACGCGGATATCGTGCAGGTGGATTCCGCACCTTCCGGGGCGTTCAACTCGCAACGCGCATCGCCGATGGGAAGGAACGTTCTACGCAGATCGCCACGTCCGTCGACCTCGAACTTGTAGACCGCATCCTGGTATTTCAGCGTCTGCGAGGCCGAGTTGCCCTCGGCCGCCATAAGCAGGTGTCCCGCCACCAGCAGCAGCGCTCCGAACGCAATCGCCTTGCGGGTGCCAAGATACTTGTCAGCAAGAATGCCGCCGATCAGTGGCATCAGATACACAAGCGATGTGTACGCGCCGTACTGCGAACTCGCGAAGCCCTGACTGAACACGAAGTGCTGCGTCAGATAGAAGATCAGGATCGAGCGCATGCCGTAGTATGAAAAGCGCTCCCACATTTCGGCGAAGAAGAGGATGTGAAGCCCGCGCGGGTGATGCCGCATCTGGGTGAACACGGGGATCGCCGTAAGGCCGGTAATGACCAGGCCAACGACGACGACGATATTGAAGAAATCCATCCAGCCCTCGCCCATAAGCCCTTCGCGGGCCAAATCCCTTACGTGTATGGGCGATGTTCAACACGCTAGGAGGAGATGCTCAAGCCCCGTAATCGCTGGGACCGCGCAAGACCATACCTCGCGCCATGAACAGCATGAAGAATTAGGGCCTAGACCAGAGTTTCGGCGAAAGACCGCGCAATGTCTCGCTTCCAGGGGCCGTGGTATTTTTCCAGCAAACGGTGCGCCTGTGTCAGGCCCGTCTCGGCGATTTCCTGCAGTTCCGTCAGGAAGACGGTTTCGTCGCGCCCCTTGGCGTTCAGGTTCGCGCGGCGCGCGAGGCCCCCAGCGGCAAGCTTCACCGCCTCGATCGCCAGCGCCTGCGCCGTCGTGTTTCGGATCGGCGCGCCGAGCGCCTGCATCGGCACAGCAGACCGCAGCGCCTGACGCTCGGCCGCAGTAAACCCTTTGATCAGCTCCCACGCGCCATCCAGCGCCTGCTCGTCATACAGGATGCCGACCCAGAATGCCGACAGAGCGCACAGCATGCTGTGCGGACCCGCATCAGCGCCACGCATTTCCAGGAAGGTCTTCAGCCGCACTTCGGGGAAGATCGTCGAAAGGTGGTCGTCGAAATCATCCATCGCCGGCAGTTCTCCCGGCAGCACCGGAAGCATGCCCGCCATGAAGTCGCGGAACGAGAGACCCGACGCATCGATGTATTTCCCGTCGCGACGCACGAAGTACATCGGCACATCGAGCGCGTAGTCGACATAGCGCTCGTACCCGAAGCCTTCCTCGAACGCGAAGGGCAGCATGCCCGAACGATCAGGATCTGTGTCCGTCCACACATGCGAGCGATAGGAGAGGAAGCCGTTCGTGCGTCCCTCGGCGAAGGGCGAGTTTGCGAACAGCGCTGTCGCGATGGGCTGCAGCGCAAGGCTTACGCGCAGCTTCTTCACCATGTCGGCTTCTGAACCGAAATCGAGATTGGTCTGCACGGTGCACGAGCGGAACATCATCTGCCGCCCCAGCCTGCCGACCTTTTCCATGTAGGCCTTCATGATGCCGTAGCGCCCCTTTGGCATCATCGGCGTCTCGTCGAATGACCACAGCGGCGAGAAGCCGAGACCGAGGAAGTCGATGTTCATGGGCTTCGACAGCGCACGCGTCTCGCGGAGGTGCTCGTCGATCTCTTCACAGGTCTGATGGATGTTTTCGAGGGGGGCGCCGGAAAGTTCGAACTGCCCACCGGGCTCGAGACTCACGCTCGCCAGCCCCTTCTTGAGGCCGATGATATGTCCGCCCTCGATGATCGGGGCCCAGCCATAGTCGCGCGCGAGCCCTTCAAGCAGGCCGCGAATCGAGGCCGCGCCCTCGTAAGGCACGGGCCGCAGCGAACCCTCGATGAATCCGAATTTCTCGTGCTCGGTGCCGATACGCCAGTCAGCTTTCGGCTTCGCGCCGCCGGCCAGTCGCTCGACAAGCTCCCGCTTGCCTCGGATCCGCGGCGCGGACTCGTCGATGTCGCGCGTGGGAGTCGTCATGCAGGGTGTGTCCGGAGCTGGTCCTCACCAGCCAGATAGGTATGCCCGCTTAGGGACGCCAGCCGTGTCCGTCAAATGTTCGAATTGTGAAGGAAAACTATTCTGTCGGAGAGATCGCCTATCCTCGCCAGTCGCCGCGCACCGCCTGCCACAGCGACAGGGTGGCGACAGCAGCCGTCTCAGCCCGAAGAATTCGCGGACCAAGGCCTATGGGCCGGACGGAGGTTAACGAACGAAGGCGCGCGCGTTCTGCCGGAGAGAAACCGCCTTCGGGGCCGACAAGCACCGCGGCTGGACCGTCTGTGATGCTCTGCAACACGTCGAGAATCGGAGCCGCCCTGCCGGCATCGCCGCCCCATGGCCGGCCCTGATCGTCGCCCGACTCGTCCGCGAAAATCAGCAGGCGTCTCGCATCCCAGTTCGACAGAACGACCGCCAGCTTCTCCGCTTCGCGCACCGGCGGCACGTCCAGCCGTTCGGTTTGCTCCGCGGCCTCGACGGCAATGCGCTGAAGGCGATCGACGCGAACAGTCTCCGCATCCGTCCGCTCAGTGAGGACTGGGCGGATCTCGGCCGCGCCAAGTTCCACCGCCTTCTCGACCACAAAGTCAGTCCGCGCTTTCTTCAGTGGCGCGAACAGCAGCCACAGATCTGGCGTTGCCGCCTGCTCGCGCACCCGCTCCCCAAGATCCAGCGTCGCCGTTGACTTGGTGCTGCCGGCGATTCGTGCATCAATCTCGCCATCCCTGCCGTTGAAGACCCGAACCGGATCGCCAGCGCGAAGCCGCAGGACACGTGTCAGGTAATGCGCCTGGTCTCCATCGAGGACCAGTCGCCCGCCCGGCGCGAGGTCCGGAGCGACATAGAGACGGGGTGTCGCGCTCATTACCCTGCGCTATATCGGCCTGAACCTCCTGCCAAGGACCGCATGACCGAGCCCACCACCCACACCGCCCCCGCTGACGCCGTCCGTGGCTCATGGGTGACGCATGCGCCGGCAGTCGCCCGCCCCTACCTGCAGCTGTCTCGCTACGATCGTCCGGCCGGCTTCTGGCTGCTGGGGCTACCCTGCGTGATCGGGCTGGTTCTCGCCCGCATTCCGGACGGGCTGGTGGTTGAGGACGCCTGGCTCACCCTGCTGTTCGCGATCGGCGCTGTCGCCATGCGTGGCGCGGGCTGCACATACAACGACATCCTCGACCACGACATTGACGCCAAGGTCGCGCGCACGGCGCTGCGGCCGCTGCCTTCTGGGGCCGTCTCGCTGAAACAGGCTTGGGCGTGGCTGCTGATCCAGTGTCTGATCGGCCTCGGCGTCCTGATCGCCCTGCCCGATATTGCCAAACTCGTCGCGCTCTGCGCCATACCGATGGTTGCGCTCTATCCGCTGATGAAACGCATCACATGGTGGCCGCAGGTCTGGCTCGGCCTCACCTTCAACTGGGGGGCTCTCGTTGCTCCGGCGGCGATCCGTGGCGAGATCACCCTCGCCGACTGGCTCCTGTATGGCGGCCTTGTTCTGTGGACGCTCGGCTACGACACAATCTACGCTATCCAGGATCGCGAGGATGATGCCCTCATAGGTGTGCGCTCAACAGCGCGGCGCTTTGGCGGAAAGATACGTCCTGCCGTTGCGATCATCTACGCCTGCTGCAGCGCACTGTGTGCAGCTGCCGCCTACGCCGCCGACGGCTGGATGGGCGTGGCGTTGACCGCGCCTTTCGCCCTCCACCTTGCACTTCAGGTTGTCCGCCTTGATCCCGCTGATGGCGGTCGTGCGTTGATGCTGTTTCGCACCAACCGCGAGGCCGGCCTGCTCCTGCTTGCAGGATGGGCCTTCATTGCCGCGCCATTCTAGCGGATACTGATCGGTAAGGGCCTGTGCGGGAGACGAGATTGACCGAAGAACCAAAGCCGGAAGGCAAGAAGGTACCGCCGGGTGCCATGATCGGCGCAGGTGTGGCCATCGGCGCATCGCTGCTGACGGTCTTCATCACCACAAGCAATCGCGACAAGGATGAGACGCCCCCTCCCACGCAGGCCGCAGCAGCCGATCCTGCCGACGTCCAGACGGCGCAAGTCCAGTTCGGCCAGAACGGCCAGACCACACCACCGCCCGCGCCCGCCACGCCTGATCCCGGCGCGCCGGTCGCCAACGCCCAGGGCGCGCTCGCCTTTGCCGACGACACGATTTCCTTCAGCGCCGCCATTCCGCCCGGGCCCGAGAATGATCCCATCCTGACCTACCTGCGAACGGACGCTCTGGCCTACTTCGCGAAATACAAGGCCGACGCTCGCAACGATGCGGAAGTCCGCAAGAGCGAGGGCGGCGTGGCAATGCCATGGGAAGTGCAGATCGAGTGGAAGTACACAGCGAAGACCAGCGACATCGTCAGCCTCGTCGGTACAGCCTATGAGTTTACCGGCGGCGCACACGGCATGACCTACACCGACACTCATATCGCCAAGGCCGCAACAGGCGAGCAGATTGCTATCGAGTCGATGCTCGCTTCGGGCGCCATCTCGCCCGCCATTGTCATTGGCGTGTGTGAGGCTCTCAAGAAGGTGAAGCTCGAGAGGATCGGCTCAGCCACGATCTACGATGAGCCGATCGTCTGCGCCGGCGCGCAGACCAACATCAAGCTCGAAGAGGCAAAGGTGGGCCTCGCGCCATCGACCGAGTCCAACAAGTTCGGGGGCGTGTTCGTGTACTACGACGCCTATGCGGTCGGCTCGTACGCTGAAGGCAGCTACGCGCTCGCCCTGCCGCATGAGATCTTCGTGGAAGACCTGCGGCCGGAATACAAGGCGCGGTTTGGCGGGAAGCTTGCTGGGGAGCCGTAGGCAGAGCGCGCTCGCAATCTGAACGCCCTCAACGCCGCGCCCTGAAGAAACCCTTCAGCAGCGCCGACGACTCCTCCGCCATCAGCCCGGCCGTCACGGCCGGACGCGAGTGGCAGGTTGGCTGCTCGAAAAAGCGCGGACCATGCGCGACGGCGCCGCCCTTCTCATCCGCCGCGCCGTAGACGACCCGGCCAATCCGCGCATGGCTGATCGCGCCAGCGCACATCGCACACGGCTCCAGTGTCACGTAGAGCGTAAGCCCCGTCAGCCGGTAGTTGCCCAGCCTCTGCGCCGCCGCGCGCATTGCGAGCACCTCGGCGTGTGCCGTCGGATCGTGCAGACGGATCGGCTGATTGTGCGCCTCGGCCACGACATCGCCCGTCGCCGGATCGACCAGCACAGCCCCGATCGGGGCCTCGCCCGCATCGGCCGCAGCCTGCGCCTGCACCATCGCGCGGCACATCATTTCAAGGTCGAACACCTCGTCCATCCCGCCCCATAGCATTTCGCGAGAGGGATGCTAGACGCTGCAACGATGCGCATCATCGCAGGCATGCTCAAGGGTCGCGCCATCCGCACGCCGGAGGGCCGCAACACGCGCCCCACCTCGGATAGGGCGCGCGAGTCCCTGTTCAACGTCCTCGCCCACGCAGCCTGGGCGCCGGGGCTTGAAGGGGTACGCGTCATTGACGCTTTTGCCGGGTCCGGCGCGCTGGGCTTCGAAGCCATCTCGCGCGGCGCCGCTTTCTGTCTTTTTGTGGAGACCGATGCATCCGCGCGTGGATGCATCCGCGACAATGTCGAGGCCTTCCAGCTCTTTGGCAACACACGCATCCACCGCCGCTCGGCCACAGACCTAGGCCTCAAACCCGCAGGGCTTGGCGCACACTTCGATCTTGTCTTCATGGACCCGCCTTACGCGCAGGGCCTCGTTCCCCTCGCGCTCGACCAGCTGGTGAGCGGCCAGTGGCTATCGCCCGACGCATTAGTTGTCGCCGAAACCGGTTCAGACGAAGCGGCGCTTGAGGCGCCGGGCTGGTCAATCCTCGACGAACGCACCTATGGCGCGGCGCGCGTCTACTTCCTCCGCAGGGGCTGACCCCGCGGCAGCGGCGCGAATGGCGACAGAACGAAGGCGAGCAGCAAGCCAAGCACCAGCACGTCTGTAGATGCCGATCCCAAAATCGTGCCGAAGTCCATGACAAACAGGGCGATCGGCGGCGTCACGCCTGCGATTCCGACCAGCAGCATCGCGCCGATATTGTTCATCAGGTGGAACCCCATCGCCGCCGCCAGCCCACCCGTGCGCCAGACAAGCGCCGTCATCACGAGGCCGAGCAGCGTTGCAACGGCCACGTAGTACACCGTGAACTGTGCGTCCCCGCCGCCGTTCGCCGTATGCGCCAGCCCGAACGCCAGAGATGGCAGAAGGCCCCACACCAGCGGATGCGGGATCCGCGCAGCAAGTTGCTGTGTCAGGTAGCCGCGGAAGAACAGTTCTTCGCCCGCCGTCTGAAAGAAGATCAGTACAACGAGCGGCGCAAACGCGATCAGCCAATGCTCTATCGGCAGACTCGAACGCGCGGGCGGTGGGCCCGACAGCCATATCGACCCGAGGCTCAGCGCCAGATATCCGGCGGCCAACGCCATACCGACAAGAAAGTAGTCGAGCCTTGTCCGCCTGTCGTGAGCAAGCACCGTCGACAGATCGCGCTTGTGCAGCAGCTTGGCGACCAGCCAGACGCCAAGCCACAGGCCCCAGAACGTCGCCAGCAAGACACCCATCGCCATGACGGCATCGAGATAGGTCAGGCTAGCTCCGCCCTGGCCCATGGCCGCGCCCAACGCATCCGGGTTGACCAGACCTCCCCCGATCGCGACGAGGCCAAATGCCATCGTCCACGCCAGCCACGCCACGACCACGAGCACGCTGCCAATGGCGGTCCGCAACAGTTGCGCACGCGGACGCGCAAGATCGACCCAACGCTGGAAGGGATGCTCCACGTCTTTCGCCTCAGGGCTTCAGGATGGTGGCGCCGATCGTCTTGCGTCCTTCGAGCGCACGGTGAGCCTCCGCCGCATCCTTCAACGCAAAGCGCTGGCGAACATCCGCCTTCACCGCACCCGACCGCATCGCGCCCCACAGGGCCGCAGCGCCGCGTTCAAGGTCGGCGCGTTGATGGGTGAAGTGGAACAGGCCCGGCCGCGTCATGATAAGCGAGCCGCCCTGGTTGAGCCGCGCCGGCGCAATTGGATCGGCCGGTCCCGACGCATTGCCATAGGTGATGAACCAGCCGCGCGGCGCCAGCGATTTCAGACTGGCCTCGGCAGACGTCTTGCCGACGCTGTCATAGACTACCGGCACGCCCTTCCCGCCGTTGAGCTGCTTCACGCGCGCCGCCACGTCTTCACCGGCAAGGATCGTCTCCCAGCAGCCATATGCCGTCGCCAGTTCCGCCTTCTCCGGCGTCGACACCACACCGATGACGCGCGCGCCCTGGGCATTGGCCCACGGCACGAGGATCGACCCAACGCCGCCAGCCGCCGCCCACACAACAATCGTTTCGCCGGGCTGGATGCGGCGGATTTCGAAGGTGAGCATCCACACCGTCAGCCCCTTCAGGAACACCGCGGCTGCATCCTCGTCGCTCACCGCGTCAGGGATGAGCACCATCTTTTCCGCCGGCGCATTGCGGCGCGACGCATAGGATCCGGGCAGACCGTTGTAGACGACCCGGTCGCCGACCTTCAGCCCCTGGACGCCCTCGCCCACCGCCTCGATCACGCCCGCCGCCTCGACACCCAGCACGGCTGGCGTCGGGCCGGGGTAGAGCCCGGTGCGCGTGTAGACATCGATGAAGTTAAGGCCGATCGCGGTCTGGCGCAGCTGTACCTGCCCCGCATCCGGCGGGCTCAGGTCGATCGCTTCGAACTTCATCTGCTCCGGCCCGCCATGGCTGTGGATGCGGATGACGTCGGCTGTGGAGGATGTGGCCATAGGCTGTCCGTGGGGTTGCGGTGAGGCTTCGGACTCATGTCTAACCCGTCCTGAGCCGAGACACGAGCATGGACCTGGTTGAGATTATCTGCGGCATCGACGAAGCCGGGCGCGGCCCCCTCGCCGGCCCAGTTGTTGCGGCCGCCGTCGTGCTCG
>JALHLR010000005.1 GCA_022844475.1 Hyphomonadaceae bacterium
CTGGCGGAGAGGGTGAGATTCGAACTCACGGTACCCGTGAAGGTACAACGGTTTTCGAGACCGTCCCGATCGACCACTCTGGCACCTCTCCGCGGGACGCGGGGGTATAGCATCGGAATCACCAAACGCAAGCTGGTCTGTCGTCCACCCGAAGAGCGGCGCGGAAAGCCTCAAGAATGCCGGCCGAAGGATATCTGCCGCGGCATTGGGCAGCTGATCGCGTCTCCCCAGTTGCTTTCGGGGGCATGCGCCTAACTGAATCACGAGGGAGCGAGTTGGCGCGCGCCCCAGGATGCGTCCATCGCCATCGCTGACGCCCTTACCTATCCGCTCCTTGCAGCGAAAGTCCAAGGCTCGCCCCGGGGGGGCCTGCCTCTCAACTGGCCGGCTGAGCGGCCGGGATACTGAGCGCTGCCAGGGCTGGCAGAAGCTGGGTCGATGCGGTGCGATAAGTCAGGCGGTCCAGGCCGGAGCCGATCTCGAGAACGACGTCGCCTGCTTCTGAGCTCAACCGGGCGAGGATAGTGCCTCTGTCGCATGCCAGTGCGCCTTCAAACGCGGGCAGGCCGAGCGCTTGCGCTGCCGGTGATTCAATCATGCCCGCCGCGTGAGTGCAGCGTCCGCCCTGCAGGCTGACCGCGGCGTTGGCGATGGACGCCGACAGGTCCGCCGGCGCTCCGGCAACAACATCCGCAAGCGCCAGGCTGATCGCAGCCTCCGATATTGTGAACCCGCCACCATCGCCGCGTACCATCGCGGACTTCAGCGGCCCAGAGCCGCCCGTCAGCCGCAGCGCAGGCGTGGGAAGCACGTCCAGCAGCGATAGCGAGGTCTGGAAGTCACCCAACGCAAAGCCGCGCCACGCCACATCGAGAAGTTCCCCGTTCCAGATCGTGCCGGAAGCTTCGCCGATGGTCAGGTCCCCGGGCGCACGTGCGTTGTCCCACGCCATGCGGAGCGGAAACATCGCCGCCATAGCAATCACAACAGCGAGGGCAAGCGCTCCGCCACGCAGCCACCAGCTCATGACGACCCACCGAAGGACGCATCTGCCGCAACCCCGCCTTCACGCGCAGCAGTGATGGAGAGCGAGGTGAGGGTGACGGCATCCGAGGCTTTGGCGGCCCAAGCAAGCACGTCGATTGACCTCGACGATGCGAGCCGCAACACAGCCGAGCCGTCGACTATGCGCGAGTCCAGCACTGTGAGGCCCTGTGCAGAGGCCGAGGCTGTGAGTTGGGCCAGCGCTTCCTCGGTAAGCCTGGGGTCAGCGTCGATGGTCGATGCAAGTTCGCGCGCCTCGGCGAGGTCTGCGGCCGCAAGGGCGTGTCTGTCGGCGGCGCTGCGTGCGGCCGATTGGCCGGGAAGCATCACGCCATAGACGGCGGAGATGATAAAGCAGATCACAAGCGCTGCCGTGATCAGCAGGCGTTCGCGCGGTGAAAGGCGCATGATCGCGTCGCGAAAAGTGTGGAGCAACTTCATGGCGCCGCCGTCACAGTCAGTTCAACCGGAATGTTGTTGGGCTCGCTCAGCCCTGGCGTCTCCACGAGCTGCAGTCCGCTTGCCGCGATATGATCGCGCATCGGTTGCAACAGCGAGGTGTTGGGAACGCCGACATGCGCGGTCACTGCCTCTCCGTCGAATGACAGCCGGGCGATCGCAACACCCGGCGCGCGCGCCAGCCCCTCGACAACCGTTACTGCATTCTCCAGCCCTGCCGTTGCGCGCGCACGCGGCAGGCCTGCCTCGCGCAGCTGGGCCAGCGGATTGATGATCCGCTGCGCATTGGGCAGCGCCTTGCGCGCAACCGTCTCTGCCTCAGCGCGCAGTTGCGCTGTTGCTGCATTGAGCTGGTTCGCCTCGATCCATGGAAGCGCCACGAGAATGGCCAGTGCGGCAAACGCAGTCATCGCCGCTGCCAGTGGCACTATCCGTGGCGCGGACGCTTTTGTCGTGCCACCCGCCACAATGAGGTCGGGAAGGACGAGATGCCGGCCCTGCCTGATGCAGGCCGCAGCGGCGCTGTCGAAATCGACCTGCTGCGCCTGCGCTTCGCGCAGAAGCAGAGGTAGCAGGTCCCGCTCGCATGCGAACGCGCCTGTCGCCGTCCGCACGAGACAATCGCCGCGCTCCGAAACCATGGCTTCTCCAGCTTTCGGCGCGGGTAACAGGGCGAAATCCGCGATCACGGCGTCAGGCGCATGAGCGTGGGCTTTGGCCTGCTCCATCAATGCGTCGAGTGCGCTGCGCGCAATCACGTGCGCCGTGCGCATGCCACCCGCCACGGGGGAGAGAGCGCAGACACACTCGCTGGCTGGGGTCGCCATATCAGGGGCAAGCTGCGAGAGCGTCGCTGCACGCGCCTGTGCGTCGGTGCGGCCCAGCGCATTCACGTTGCGCGCCATTACAAGGGCGCCGGGCGCCAGCAGGATGCGCGCCGGTCCCCGCGACGCGCTGGTCTGCAAGCTGCTCGTGCGCCACGTATCGCCCTCATGTACGGGTGGGTGGATTAGCTGAACCGTCTTCATCTGTCTTCCGTCCATCGTCTGGCGGCGATCACGAAGCTGCCGCCGCCACGCACCATCAGGCCGGACATTGCCGCCTCTGCGTCCGAATGCGTGACGATGACGTCGATGCCCAGATACTGCGTATCGAGCGTGAGTGCCTGAAGCGCGCGCTGGTCGATACCGGCTGCAGCGATTGCCGGGTCCGACAACGCCTCGCCAAGGCTCTGCCAGCCAGTGGCCGGACGACGGCGTAGCAGGTCGCGCGCCTGCGTCTGCGTGATCTTGCCGCCGGACATCGCGACCAGTACCGGCGCCTGCTCAGAGGTAAGCGCATTGAGATTGATCCGCGAAGGACCAACCCCGGGCAGCACGCAAAGCCAGGGTCGCAGCTTGGCCAGAACATCCGAGGTGAAGCCGCGAATTGCGCGAAGCTCGCTGAACTCGGATAAAGGCTCGCTGCCTGAGAGATAGGGCGGGGAGAGTGCTGCGTAGGCAGCATCTTCGGCGCCGACCGCGCCTCCCGCCGTGTCGATCCAGCCGACCAGCGCATCGGCAAGTTCATTCGACTTGGCGGACGAAAGCCCCTGCATCTCCATCAGCGCAATCACCTGCACGACACCTGCCTCGTCGCGCTGGTAGATGTCGCCGGCGCCGGACACGACGCTGTTGGCGTTGACGCAGGTCGAAGCGTCACGCACGGCCACCTGCATCATGCCCTGTTCGAGTGGAAATGCCCCCGTCCGCGGCGGGCCGGCAAGTGCCGTGCGCGGCAGTGCGCCTGACACCAGATCCTCCGCCATCACGCGCGCATAACCCTCCGCGCCGATAGCGAACCATTGCGCCTGCGCAGTGCTCTGCGCATTGGCGCTCAGCCGCTGGTCGCGCCGCATGTCAGCCAGCGCCGAGACTGCAATCGCCGAAAGCCCGGCCACCACGATCAGCACTGTCAGTAGCGCTGCGCCCGCATCTTGCGGTGATTTGGCCCGTCCCCACTTCATCGGACCGTCGCCTCAGGCAAGAGAAAAACCTGCGACACGGGCCCGCCATCGGCCAGGTCCAGAGAAAGGCGTACGGCGCGCGGGAGAGGCCGGTTCGGCGCTCCCGCCCACCCCTCCATCCACTGATCGAAGTCGAGAAATTCCAGCCGAAGCGACTGTACGCCTTCGGCCAGAACTTGCGGCTGCTGCAGCGGTGACCCGTCGACATGCCTGCGCCACCGTCGCTCAAGTCGGGCCCCGCTCAACCGGTACTCGACATACTGCAGTGACGAGCGTTCCTGTTCGAGCGGATTGTCCCACCCCCGACGCACAAGCGAGAGAAACACGCCATCGCCGAGCGCGCCGCCCGCCAGTGCCGCTTGCGCCTTCGCGCCATTCACGTCGCGAGCACGCCTGGCCGCAGCCTGGCTGAGGTCGGCCTTCATGGTGGCGCGCAACCGCATCAGGGTGTGCGTGGCCTCCTGGTGGGCGCGGATTGCGTCCTGGCTGGCGGTTGATGCGCTGGACACCGCCATGGCGCCTGTCGCCAGCATGGCGAGGGCGGCGAGAGCGACAAGGGTTTCGACGAGCGTGAACCCTTTCATCGCGCCGCCCGGAAGCTCGAATACTCGGCCAGCACCTGGGCGCGTCCTGTCTCGCGCACGCTCACATCTATGCGCAGGATGCGGGGCTCGGGCGATGGCGCCACGCGCATCTCCCAGTCCCATCTGCGCGAGAGTGCGATTTCGCTCCCGCGCGTGGCGCCGGTTGGGGGTGGGCGGCTCATGGCCATCACCTCCGCGATCCGGTTCTCGGCGACAATGCCCGCGATGAGGCGCGCTTCATCGGCCTCGGCATTTCGTCCACTCTGGCCAAGGACGTTCAGCGTCGCCATGGCGCCAAGGCCGAACACAGCAATCGCAACAACAACCTCAAGCAGGGAAAATCCGGACTGTGAGCGAGCCGTCATGGCGACGACTCGCTCAATCTGGCGATGCGGCCGGATGGCTCGATGGCGACGCCATCCCTAGCGCCTCCGTTAAACAGCGTGAACGATGCCGGCTCGGCAAGTCCGACGGGGTCGAACACAACGATCGCCGGCAAGCGCCCGTCGCCGGCCGCGACTGTCGTCTGCTCATTCCAAGGCGTTATCTCGATCTCGCGCGCGGGCCCGAGCCGGCTGGTGGCGCGTGTCGCGTATCCGGTCTCGGAGACTTCAACCAAGACGGTTCGATTCTCGATCAGCGCGAGATCGCGCGCGGCGACCAGGCTTCGGATCAGCCTGTCTGTCTCGCTGGCAAGCTGGCCGGATGCCCCCGGCGCGCTGACGACCACGAGGCCGGCCGCAAGCGAGACGATGGCGAGAACCACCATCATCTCGATCAGCGAAAAGCCGGCCTCGCGACCCATGCCCGTCCCCCGTCAGTTCCAGTTGCCGATGTCTGCGTCGAGACCTTCCCCGCCGAGCGAATTGTCCGCCCCCAGCGAGTAGACATCGAAGGCGCGGGTGCGACCGGGGTAGGCATACTGGTAAGGATTGCCCCAGGGATCCTCAGGCAGCCGGCGAATGTAACCGCCCTCGCGATAGCGTTCCGGTTTTGCGTTAGAAGGCGCGCTGATCAGCGCAGTGAGGCCGTCTTCCGTGCGCGGGTAGCCGAAATTGTCCATCTTGTACGTATCGACCGCCAGCTCAAGCGTCGCGATATCGGCCTTGGCCTTGTCCACCATCGCCTTGTCGCGGCTCGGCAGCACGTTGATCAGCACGAGCGTCGACAGCAGGCCAATGATGACCATCGTTACCATCACCTCGATCAGGCTGAAACCGGCTTGGCTGCCGGCCCGCTTTAGAAGCTCAGCGTGTTGATCTGCAGGATCGGTAGAAGGATCGACAGGATGACCAGGCATACAATGCCTCCCATGATGAGAATGATGGCAGGTTCGAGAAGGCTGAGGGCGACGGACGTTGCGGAGCGAACGTCGCGTTCGAGATAATCGGCGGCGCGGTCCAGCATGGGCTCAAGCTTGCCGCTGTTCTCTCCGCTGGCGGCGAGGTGGACGAGGAGGGGAGGAAACACTTTTGCGCGTCGCAGGGCGGAGGAGAGGCCAACGCCTTCGTGCACTTGCACGGCCATCTCCTGCGCCGCTGCGCGGATCATGGTGTTGCCCGCCGTCTTTCCTGCGAGGTTCAGCGCCTCCAGCACGGGCAGGCCGCTGCCGATCATTGTCGCCAGCGAGCGCGCCAGACTGGCCGACTCCACGTTCCGGATCACCCGGCCAGCGATAGGCAGCTTCAGGAGCATGCCGTCGAACGCCAGCCGCGGCCCGGGCCGCGTCATAGCCCACGCGAAGAGCGCGAGCGACACCGCGATCCCAAGCATGATCGCCCAGCCCCAGTGCAGCATTAGGTTCGAGATGGCGATCATCACATTCGTGATATCGGGCAGCCGCTGTCCTGAGACGTCGAACTGCTCGACCACGCGCGGCACCACGAATGTCATCAGCGCCACGATCACGCCAAGCGCCACGACGGCGAGCACGATCGGATAGACAAGTGCAGACGAGACCTTGGCCTGCATGTCCTGCTTTTTCTCTAGCAAGTCGGCCAGCCGATCCAGTACCTGGGGCAGTGATCCCGAAGCCTCGCCGGCTGCGACCATCGCGCGATACGTGGGAGGGAAGGCGGGGCCCAGCCGCGCCATGGCGTCGGACAAGCGCATGCCTTCCACCACGCCCGTATGCACGCGTGATAGTAGGTCGCGCTGCTTGCGACTTTCGGCCTGCTCAGCCAGCGAACGCAGCGCCTCCTCGACCGGCGCGACAGTCGCCAGCGTCGACAGCTGACGGGTGACGAGCGCCAGCGCTCCGGCGCCCAGATGCACGGGTCGCGCACTTCGGGTAGTCGCGGCGCTGGTTCCCGCCGTGATCTGCGTCGCGACCAGGCCTCGGCGTTCGAGTGTGCGCCGCGCGGTGTCTCCATCGGGGCTGGCCAATGCGCCCGTCCGCGTTCGCCCGGAACGATCGATGGCGCTGAACTCAAAGGTCGGCATGCCTGCCTCCTTCGGGCCTGATGACGCGCAGCGCTTCCTCGATCGTCGTATCGCCGCGTAGCACAGCCTCGCGCGCCGATTGCGCCAGCTGCGCGTTGTCGGCGAAGGCATGTGCCACAAGTTCGCCCTCGGGCGCATTCGCCGAGATCAGCTTTCGCAGCCCCTCATCTGCACGCACAAGTTCGAACAGGCCGAGTCTTCCAGCATAGCCCGTCCCCCCGCATTGTGGGCATCCGAGAGCGCGGTGGATTATGGTGCCCGGCGTGATGCCCGCAAGCGAGGCTCCCGTTGCATCGACAGCCTCAGCCCTGCGGCACACCAGGCACAGCCTCCGCACCAGCCTCTGTGCGATCACGCCGCGAAGGGTGGAAGCAATCAGAAATGGTTCAATCCCGATATCACGCAGGCGCGTCACCGCGCCGATGGCGTCATTGGTGTGCAGCGTCGTCAGCACCAGATGGCCGGTGAGACTTGCCTGCACAGCGATCTGCGCAGTCTCCGCGTCGCGAATCTCGCCGACCATGACCACGTTTGGGTTCTGGCGCAGGATCGCCCGCAGCCCTGCCGCGAACGTCATGCCGACCTTAGCATTCACCTGCGTTTGCCCGATGCCATCTATGGCGTACTCGATCGGGTCCTCGATGGTCAGGATCGTGCGACTCGTATCATTCAGCAGACGAAGGCCAGCATAAAGCGTTGTCGTCTTGCCTGCGCCCGTCGGCCCGGTCACCAGCACGATGCCGTTCGGCTCTTTCAGCGCCGCACGGAATGCGCTGGCGACTTGCTCCGGCATGCCGAGATCGTCCAGCTGAAGACCCACACGCTCGCGATCCAGCAGGCGTAGCACCACCCGCTCGCCCGCTTTCGCGGGCAGGGTGGAAACGCGCACGTCCAGCGTCCGCCCGCCAATCGTCAACGAGATGCGTCCGTCCTGCGGAACACGTCGCTCGGCAATATCGAGCCGCGACATCACCTTGATGCGAGACACCAGAACAGGCGCCAGTCGCGCCGGCAGACGCGCAGTTTCCGACATCACTCCGTCCACGCGCATGCGGATCACAAGTTCTGTGTCGTAAGGCTCCATGTGGATGTCGGACGCGCCGATGCGCGCTGCCTCCGCCATCAGCCCGTTGATAAGACGGATCACCGGTGCATCGTCGCGCGCGTCCAGAAGGTCCGCCACCGGCGGTAGGCCGTCGATCTCGCCCAGTGTATCGGAGCGGCCCAGCTCATCCGCCGCGCCTACATCGATGCCAGAGGCGCCGTACACTTCCGCAAGCTTTCGTTCGAACTCGCTCGCGCTGATGGTCTCGACCAGAACCCGCGCGCCGCCGAGCGCCCGGCGCGCTTCCACTAACGCCATCGGATCAGCGCCTTCGCGCAGCGCCAAGCGCGCCTCACCGTTGCCGCCAAGATCGAGCAGCCCGGCGCGACGCGCAAACGCGTAGGGCAGGCGGCTGCGCGAGGCGCTCATCTGCCGCCATCCGTGAGAGTCGCCGCGGGCGGCGGAGGCAGGGCAGGCGCGGCCGGCATACGTTCCAGCACTCCGTCGAGCATGCTCGGCGCGCCGCCATTGCTCAGCCGTTGCTGCTGGATCATGCGGTCGAGTTCGGGCTGCGTGATCGAGCGCGCCGCATCAGCCGAACCGACAATCACTGGGCGGATGAAGATCATCAGGTTGGTGCTATCCTTCTGGGTCTGTTCGGAGGAAAACAGCGCACCGATGAATGGAATGTCGCCCAGGATCGGGACCTTCTCGTTTGTCACCTGCTCGTTCTGGTCGAGCAGCCCGCCCAGTACGACGATCTCGCCATTGTCGACCAGCACGGAGGTTTCGATCTCGCGCTTGTTAAAAACAAGTTCGCCGAACGAGGCGCTGAACGGATCGACGCTAGACACCTCCTGGCGCAGCACCAGCGTGATCGAACCATCTGCGTTGATCTGTGGTTTGACGCGAAGCTTCACACCGACATCCTGCCGCTCGATGGTACGAAACGGATTGTTGTTGTTGGAGCTCAACACCTCGCCCGTCGTCACCGGCACATTCTGGCCGACCAGGAACTCCGCCTCGCGATTGTTCAGAGTCAGGATCGAGGGCGTCGAGATCAGGTTGGAATCGCCATCGCGCTTGATCGCATTGATGATCAGGCCGAACAGGCCGTCGCTGCCAAGGTCAGACGCAAAACCGCCAATTCCGCCGAAGGCGCCGAGCAGGCTGTCCGCGGCCGCTTCCTGCAACTGGTCATGAAGGTCAGGGCTCACCGACAGCCCGCCCGCACCCAGCGCCGCCGACAAGGTCAGCAGGCTCGGTGACGCGCTCGAGAAGTTCGTCGCAAAGAAGGGAATGTCGGAATCACCGTTGCCGCCGAGCAGCAACTGCACGCCAAGATTCTTCGCGGCGCCTTCGCTGATCTCAACGACGATCGCCTGCACCAGAACTTGTTCGGCCCGACGATCGAGCTGGCGGATGATCGACTCGACCTCTTGCTGAACTGCAGGATCAGCGCGTACGACGATTGCATTCGCTCCCTCGAACCGCGTGATGACCGCGCGCTGACTTGCCGAAGGCGCAGCCGCTGGGGCGGCGTTCGGCTGACCACCCCCCGCGCTGGCCGTACGCGGCTGGTCCACCACGCTCTGCAACATCTCAACCATCTGACCGGCGTCGGCGTGCTGCAGAAAGATCACGCGTGTGTCGCCCGTCGGCTTCGCCTGCTCGTCCAGCAGGATTGCGACTTCCTTTAGCCGCGAGACCGTCTCGGTCGGTCCGCGGAGGACCAGCGAGTTGGACGAATCGACCGCCGTGAATGTCGCCGCCGAGAATCCCTTCTCGCCAGCGCCGCCTGACGCGGTGATGTCACGCAATGCCGCCGCCAGCACAGACGCGCGCGAATTCTTCAGGGGAAGGATCTCGATGCGATCCGTATCCCGGTCCAGTTCCGCCACCAGGCCCGAAAGGCGCCGGACATTGTCCGCGTAGTCGGTGATGACGATCGTGTTCGACGATGGTGCCGCGCCCACGCGGCCGCCACGCCCAACCAAGGGCTGCAGAACACCAACCAGGGACGCCGCGTCCCGCGTCTTGAGCCGGATCACCTGTGTGACGAACCTCTCGCCCGTCGTGCCAGAAGGCTGCTGCGCCGCCTGCTCGTCAGGTGCGATCCGCCATGCCCCTGATGACGTCGGAATCGCAACATAGCCATGTGCGCGCAGGGTCGCGAGGAACACTTCCATCATGTCGTCGCGATCCATCGGCGCGCCGCCGGCGATGGTCACATTGCCCTGCACGGCGGGGTCAATGACGAATGTGTTGCCGGTCGCCTTCGAGACATCCTGGATGAAGGCGCGGATGTCCGCGTTCTGCACGTTGAGCGACTGCGTCGCTCCTTGCGCCAGACTTTCAGGCCCCACCCCGGCAATGCCGAGGGCGAGGCACGCCGCCACGATACGCGAAAACGCCATTACTGAATTCCAAGCCGTGCCGTATGAATCTGCCCATCACGCTCGAAGCGGACGTCGACAGGTTGTCCCGATGCAATCTGCGCACGATAGGCCGACAGGTCGGCGGACGCTGCATCTGTACCATTGATGCTGATGACGAGGTCGCCCGGCCGCAGTCCAGCCGCAGCAAGCCCGCCGCCTGCCGCCTGTGGCATCACTTCAAAACCAGTCCTGCCATTGCGGTTAACCGGCTGCAGCGGCAGCGCGGCTAGCGCCGTCGCGGGGAGGGGAGAGGCCGCGCGCGCCGCAGCCTGATAGTCCGCCGGCAGGCTGGTGGACATCTGCGTCACAGCGCCGGTGACCCCTCCGGGGAACGACACGCGCATGCGCTGGCCGCCGACGTCGATCTCGACATGCTCGGCTGAGACCAGCGCAAGCATCACGCCGGGGCTGATTTCTTCGCCGACCGCAAAAGCGCCTTGCGCGCCACCGGAGGGTGAAAGTATCGCCGTCCCCTCGCCGCCGCCCATCGCTCGCGTCGCGTGCAGAGTGAATCCCGACGCGTCGCCCACGGTTGAAGCGGTCATCACCGGCCCGCTCGCGAACGGGTCAGGAACGCGCGACAGCCGGGTCAGGATTTCAGATTCGAAACGATCAGCGCTTGCACCTTTAGCACCGCCCACAGCCATAGCACTGCGCGGTGTGGCCACGGTCCACGCCAGCGCCGCTAGAGAGATACCAAGCGTTGAAATTGCAGCGATTTCACACGTGGCGGCAACTCCGCCACGCAGTGCCTGCGCGAACCCCTTGCTTGCGGCCATAACCATCAGCCCCGCGCGCTCAACCGCGTCTTCAAGGTGTCACATGCGCCGCCAAGGATTCAGTTTTATGACGGCTGGAAGGCCCTGTTGTCACACGCGCTCAGAACCGCGTCGACAGTCCAAATTCATAAGCGACGCCCAGATCGTACTGGTTGATGATGATTTCGCCGCCGCCGAATTCCTGATGCTCGAGATAGTCCTCGTCCAGCAGGTTATTCGCCTTGAAGGAGAACGTCATCGGCTGCCCGTAGGCGTCAAACTCGCGGCGATAGACGAAATCCACCATCACGCCCGGCTCCTGGATGAAGTCAGGTTCCCCAGGGCGCCCACGTGCGGAGGAGCGCTCGCTGACATAGTTCACGATAAACGTGCCTTGTTCGGTGGCAATCGGATCTTCCCAGCCGAGCTGGAAGTTGACCACGTGCTCGGACTGGCCCTGCAGCCGTGATCCGTTGATGATGAAGTTCTCGGCCGGCTGCGCGGATCCGGCGCCGGATAGCGGGAATACCGTATCACCCGCGCTGACCTGAACCTCGCTCTTGCTGTAGGTGTAGTTGGTCTGCAGGAAGATGTCCTTGCCGCCGATCCAGAACACGTCTGCGAACGGATCAGTAAAGGTCGTGCGGAGCTCGACCTCCGCGCCATAGAGGATCGCCTTGGGGGCGTTGAGATAGGTCTGCTGGATCGTGGCGCCCTGTTCGGCGACCACGGACTCGATCGGATTTTCGATGTCCTTGTAGAACGCGCCCAGCGTGAAGAACATGTTGCGGCCAAAGAAGTTCTCGAGGCGCGTATCGAAGTTTGTCAGCTCCGTGTCGACGAGGAACGGGTTGCCGATGAAGAGGCGGTCGCTGTCCGGATCAAGATACTGTTGCGGAGCAAGTTCGCGAAACTGCGGACGGCCGATGGTCTGCGAGGCGCCGACACGAAGTTGCCAGTCATCAAGGAAATTCCAGGTCACTGTGCCTGCCGGGAGGAAGTACTCCTCTTCGCGCACGGGCGGCTGCGTCGGCTGCGCCTCGCCGAGGAAAAGCGCGCGGGGGCTCACCGACTGGGTTGCTTCCTCAAATCGGCCGCCCACCGCCACACGGAAGAAGGGGAAGGGTTCGAAATCGGCCTTCACGAACGCCGCCGAAACCTCAAGCTGGGCGTCATAGGCCGCGGCGCCCGAAGAGCCGGTCGTCTCGCGAATGACAAGCCGGTCAGGGGAAATGTTGAAGTCGGCGAACAGGAAGTCCGGACGCGACTGCTGCACGGCAAGCGGCAGGTCTTCGGCGACGAAACGGAAGGCGCGAGAGGTCGCCGAGCGGGTATTGTCGAACCAGTCAATGCCAGCTGAAAGCTCCAGGTCACGCACGTCGGGGATCGGCAGCGGAACGCTGTACTTTGCCGTCAGTCCGGCGCTGTCGATCTCATCGACCAGTTCGCTGAACTCCAGCCGGTTGCTGGTGCGTGACGTGTCATGCAGGTAGCGGTCGATCGTGTCGTCGAAGATGTAGCGCATCTGGCGCTCGTAGGGCGCGTCGCGCTCGGTGCGTGAATATGCCGTCCGCCAGCCAAGCTCCAGCTGCCCAAATTCATGCGTACCATCAAGCTGCGTCGAGCTCAGCGAGCGCTCGTACCACGCCGTGCGCTCGTCCAGGACCTGCTCACCGGCAAGTTCGTCGAAGCCAAACCGGACCTGGGTGCGCTTGTCAGTGCGGCGGATCCAGAGATTGGTCCAGTCGATCGTATGGTCCGACCCGAACTCCAGACCGACGCCAAACAGCCCGTCCCAACCAACCTTGTTGGCGGTCGTCGTATAGTCATAGCTCGTCTTTGGCGTCGAAACGCCGCCATCTACACGGCCCTCCTGCTGGATCCCGTCTTCGGTCTCCCAAGCGTTGGAATAGCCCAGCACGCCAACATACCCGATGCTCCAGGTGTCGAAATCCTGACGCAGTCCCGTCGACAGATCGAAGCTACCGTTTGCGGGAATCTGCGTGTTCACCTGGACAAGGTTGACCTTGGCGTTCTCGAAGCTCTGGCCGATCCGTTGCAGCTCCTGCGCGTTCGTCAGCTGCGGGTAGAGATTCAGTGTCGAATCGACCCTGCGGCTCGCGAGGATCGCTTCATTCAGTTGGTTCGGAATCTTCCGCGTGCCATCGTCGAAACCAAATATGTCCGCGTCACCGCCATCATGCGTGTAACCAGTCGCGGCCGTCGTCGCCGTGTTGATGCTGAAACTGGCGCCGACTTCCAGAAAACTCTCGTCTGGCAGGTTCAGCGTCGACAGCTGAACCACGCCGCCGCCGAATTCTCCTGGGAATTCCACCGAGTAGCTTTTCTGCACACTTACGCCAGAGAGGATGCTGGCCGGAAAAAGATCCAGCGGAACAACGCGCTGCAGTGGTTCCGGGCTGGGCAGCGGAGAGCCATTGAGGATCGCCGACGAATAGCGCTCACCAAGGCCGCGCACATAGACGAAGCGCCCTTCCGCGACAGACAGGCCGGGTAGTTTGGTCAGAGCATCGGCTGCGTTGGAGTCGCCCTGGCGGCTGAGGTCTTCTGCCGAAATGAAGGCAGCAACCTCGGCGGTCACCTGAAGCGGTTCAGGAATGAAGCGCCCGCGCACGATGATGACGTCGCCCTGGTCTTCAGCTTCATCCGGGTCCGATGATTCCGCCGCGGGCGGATCGGCCGGCTGGCTTTCCTGCGCGAATGCGCCCGGCGCAATCAGGGCCGATGTTGCCAGAAGCAGGGCGCTCAGGGACAGGCTGGACGTTTTCATGGAGCGGTATCCCGCGAAGAGGAAAAGTTGCGTCGATCAAGCGAGCGAAAGGGGGAAAGTAGCAGGCCGGCGGCCGCAATGGCCGCCGGCCCTGCTGCGGGCTAGCAGGCCTCTTCGCCGACAAGCGGGCTGCAGGTCCAACCCTGGTACCAGGTGTTGTTGCTCGCGCTGACTGCTCCGATGTTGGCCGGCGCCGTCAGGAAACTCGATCCTGGCAGGTTCGCGATCGGCTGGACTGCAACGCCGTTCTCGTTTGCGCCGTTGACAAAGTTGGCCGTGCTCGTGCCACGCGCCGCCAGGGTGTTCGTGCCCGCTGCGGTGTTGCCGGTTCCGGCGTTGAAGCGCGTGGCCTCATCGTCGGCGTCGGCGTTGAAGGAAGTCGGGCAGGACATGAACACGCCGTTGAAGGTCGGCGCGGCTGTAAACGTGTCAGCATCATCGATATCGAGGCAGACTTGCGGGTCGAACACCACCGAGTTGAACAGACGGAGGCCGTTGCCCGAGTTCAGGATGATCGCATCGCCGCCACCAGTCCGCGCCACGATGGTTGCGTTGGAGATGTACGGCGTCGTGTTGAGTGTGAAGGCAGCCGTCGGTTGTCCAGCAGGTGGGGTCTGAGCCGTACGGTTGCCGGCGGAAGAGAATTCGAAGCCACGGTCGCCGCCCGCTGGCCGCTGAACGATCAGAAGGTTCTGCACAGCGCCACGCCAGCCCGTATCGACATCGAAGCTATCGTCATCGTTGCCGGTCAGCACGATGTTCCGCAGATTGACCGTGCCGCCGAAGATCTCGATGCCGTCGTCCGACGAGTTGTGCACCTGCACGTTCTCGACGACCGTGCCGTTGCCGACACCGGCAAGGGTGATGCCGTTCAGTTCGTTGTTCGGGAGGATTTCGAATCCCGAGTGCTGCACGCGCACGTGGCTCAGACGCCCGGAATTGTCGGCAGGCGTGTTGCCGCCGTACTGCGCGTTGGCGCCTTCGACCTGCCCACCGCAGCCGACATTTGGGGGAACCAGAACGCCTGTGCAGACCGAAACTGGCGCGCGGCCAAGGACGACCAGACCACCCCACTGACCGATCGAGTTCTCGTTGTTGCCACCTTCCACGCCCTGGCGGCTTGTGAAAACGATAGGCTGTGCAGCGGAGCCGATCGCGCTGATGCGCGAGCCGCGGTTGACCAGCAGGTAGTCCAGCGTACCCGAACCGAACACGGTCACGCCCGGATCGATCGACAGGATACCCTGCGCGCCACCAGGCAGCGGAGCGGCCGGATCGGCGCCGAGGTCGATGCCCACATCGGTGCGGCCGGAGAGCGAATAGATTGTGCCTGCGCGCAGAGGGATGTTCAGTGTGCCTGTGATCACGGCAGGAAGCTGGCAGTTGCGTTGCCCAGCAACGACGCCGGCATTGGTGAAGCCGGTCGGGCAGTCAGCGGCGGGGCCAGTCGGGCTGGCGGGCGGCGGCGGCGCTGCGGGTGGCGGCGGAGCTGCCGGCGGTGGCGAGGGAATAAACACGCCCTCTCCCGGGGAAGCGACCCCGTCGGAGCCGGAACAGGCAGCGACACCCGTCGCGGCAAGGGCGGCCAGCAGGGCGGCGCGCACAGCAATCTTGGATGACATTCTGGATTCCCTTGAGCTCGACCGGGGCCGAATTGCGGGGAGCGCCGGAACTTCGTTCTCGACTGGCGCCCACCTTCCCCACGAGCCGGTTAACGGTCCAGCATGACAGTCACCTGACAGTTAAATGACAGTTTGGATTCGTGAGCCTGCAGCCAAGGGGCGTTGCCTGGGCGCCTCACATGCTTTCGGTTGTCACATGGCTGTTTCGTGACGGTCATCAAACCGGATCGGGCGGCCTTCTAGGCTCCAACCTCGTCCTGTCCCATGATGGGGACGACATCGACTGCCTGCTTGCTCTTCTGGCCGCCTGCAGTGCGCACCACGCCGCGCACCGGCGCCACGTCGCCATAGTCGCGGCCGCATGCGACGACGATATGCTGGTCGCCCACGCGCACGCCGTTCGTGGGATCATAGTCGACCCAGCCCATCTTCGGCCCGCACCAGGCGCGCACCCAGGCGTGCATCGCATCGGCGCCTTCGAGTCTCGGCTGACCCTTGGGCGGGATCGTGCGCAGGAACCCGCTGACATAGGCGGCCGGTACACCGATCGAGCGCAGGCAGGCGATCATGATGTGCGTGAAATCCTGGCACACGCCAAGGCGCCGAGCGAACGCCTCCTCCGGCGGTGTGTCGACCTGCGTCGAACCGGGCTCGAACGCCATGTCGCGGTTGATCGCGCGCCCGATTGTCTCGACGGCCTGCAGGGTCGTCATGGTCTCTGCATCGATCTGCGCCAGCGCATAGTCGCGAAACACCTTCTGGGCGCGCACCCGTGGGCTGTTGGCCAGGAAGTGATGCGGTGAGTCGCCCTCAAGCGAGCGCACCTCGCGTAGCGCATCGACCAATTGTGTAGGCGATCCCGAGTGATCCTGACCTGTCTCGGCCACATTGCGCTCGACGCGCGCACGCAGCCGGAACTCGACTTCGGCATGTGGGGTGTGGAAGGCGACTTCCACCACCGTATTGCCGTAGAAGTCCGTCCGCGCCGAACGCTCATCCGGCGCTGGCGTGATATCGAGAAGCGATGTGATGGCGCGTTGCCCGTCGAGGTTGGCGGGCGTCATGTAGAGCACATGTCGTCCGCCTGCCGCCCGGGTGGCGTAGGAATAGTGTATGCGCAGGCCGATATCGTACAGCATGCCTATCTCAGATACGCCTTCGTGAGCAGGTCGGACACCACGCTCAGCTCCGCGCGAATGGCAAGGAGCGCATCTGTATCCAGCGATTCAGGCGTCATGACCGCGACATCGGCGTGCAGCTTCATGATCGACCGCGACAGCTGGGACATCTGCCCTTGCTCACGTGCGCCTGGAAGCACGGCGACGTGCTCCCGCAACTCCGTCAGCTGGTAGTGGATGGAGCGCGGATTCTCGCCATCGCACCCCAGCAGGTCCACCACGGTCGCGCGGCTGCTGGCCACCGCGAAAAGCCTCCGGTGCGTCAGCACGCTGTCGCCAACCTCCACGGCGAAGTCGAATGCGCCTTCCGGCGCGGCGTCGTCGGCAAACCATGCGAGCATCCCCGAAAGCATGCCCGCGCGCTCCAGCGACCGCCCAAGCGACAGGAACCGCCAGCCTTCGGACCGGTACATGTTGTCGTGAACGAGGCCCGAGAAGCCGGTTATCTGTCGCAGGAGAAGGCCCAGCGCGCGCGCCGTCGCATAGCCGGGCCCGATGTTCGAGAGTTCCAGACGAGCGCTTTCGGAGAGCTCGTTCAGCGCCGTCCATCCATCGATCGAGAAACGGTCTCGCACGTGGCTCGCGCTTGAGGTCGCGGCGGCGATCGCGGTGCGAAGATCCCTCGTGACCTTCCGCGCCGGATCTGCGCCGAAGAAGCCAGGATACTCCGTCGCGTACTTCAACAGTGGTGTATCGGGATGGCCACTCTCCGCCAGACGCACATGCCAGGCGCGCAGCAGGCGGATCAGGCCCTCAGCGCGCTCCACATAGCGGCCCATCCAGAAAAGGTTGTCCGCCGCCCGGCTTGGCAGCGCGCTCTGCCGCAGCCGCCGATAGGGCGCGGCCGTGGAGGGCAGCATCGTCTCGTTGCGCACGGGCTTGTCCGACACCACCCACACATCTGCGACCGACCCGCCGCGCTGCATCGCGATCGCCGTCGCATCCTGCGTGCGCCCGATCCGCGCATAGCCGCCCGGCATCACGCGCCATCCGCGCGGCGTCCGGGCCAGGAACACGCGCAGGCTCATCGGTCGCGGTGCAAGCAGGCCGTCGCAAAGCACCGGTGCTGTCGACAATGTCACCGCTTCCTGCCCCACAAGCATAGGCCCGCGCGCATCCAGCATATCCGACACGCCGCCCTTCAGACTCGCTCCGAGCGACGTCTTGTCCTCGCTGTCGAAGAGCATGCGCGTCGACAGCGCTTCGCCGATCATCATGCGATCAGCATGCGCGCGAACATGAGCGCGCTCGGACTCCTGCCCGCACCACCACGTCGCGATGTTCGGCAGTTTCAGCGGCTCATCCAGCAGGCCACGCGCCAGCTTCGGCATGAAGGCCAGCAGTGCACGCATCTCCAGTATTCCTGATCCGAGCGCATTCACCATCGCCAGATGCCCGCGCCGGATCGAATCCACCATCCCCGGCACGCCCAGCCTTGACTGCTCGTTCAGTTCGAGCGGATCGGAATATGACGCATCGATCCGCCGCCACAGAACGCTCACCGGCTCCAGGCCCGCAATCGTGCGCACCATCAGCTGCCCGTTCTGCACGGTCAGGTCCTCGCCCTCGAGCAGCATGAAGCCGAGATAGCGGGCGATATAGGCGTGTTCGAAATAGGTGTCGTTCAACAGTCCTGGCGTCAGGATGCCGACACGACTTTCTGTGTCGCCGCGCAGGTCGTTCATCGTGTCGCGGAAGGCGCGAAAGAACCCTGCCAGCCTCTGCACATTGTTTTCGGCATAGTAGTCGGCAAACACACGTGTCGTGGCCACGCGGTTCTCCAGCGCAAAGCCCGCACCTGACGGCGCCTGCACCCTGTCACCGAGCACCCACCATTGCCCGTCCGGCCCACGACCGATCTCGAATGCGATGAACTGCAGGTATTGTCCCGACCGCGGCCGCACGCCCACCAGCGGCCGCAGCCATTCCGGCGACATGCCCACCAACGATGCCGGCAGATGTCCTTCGCTGACCAGCCGCTGGTCGCCATAAAGGTCTGCCGCGATCAGCTCCAGCAGTTCGGCGCGCTGGAGAAGCCCTTCGGAAATCGTGTCCCACTCGTTCTCGTGGATCAGAACGGGAAGATGGCTCAGTGGCCATGCGCGCTCGGTGGACTCGTCACCATACTGTCGGAAGAACACGCCGGCATCCCGCAGGTACTGGTCGCCCTGGTCGACGCGGCGCGCCAGTTCTTCCGGCGTCATTTTCGCCAGGTATTCGATGAACGGCTGCCACACCGGGCGCACACTACCTGCGCCATCGACAAGCTCATCTGCAACGCCGGGCAGGGGCCTGTAACCCGCCAGGAGTCGCGATGCGGAATTAGCAGTGGGATGTGTTGCCGCCGACACTTTTGTCCCTGGAGCCTCCCCGCTTTACTGATCCCTTGTGGGGAGGAGCGGCGTGGAAGGCAACGCCTTGTTTGCGATCAGCCGTCACACCCCCGGCGCCCGCCTCAGATCCAGCGTGTGCGGAAACTCCGGATGCGGCGTCTCGACGCCCAGCTGATAGCCGCCCGGCGTGTGCCCATGCCCCTCGAACCGCGCCAGGCGCCGCGCCTCCGCCTCGTTGCCGTTGACCGGAAAGGTGTCGTAGCTGCGCCCGCCCGGATGCGCGACATGATAGACGCATCCGCCAATTGCCCTACCCGTCCAGTCGTCGAAGATGTCGAACACCAGCGGCACGTTGGTCGGCAGCACGGGATGCAACGACAGCGGCGGCTTCCAGGCCTTGTAACGCACGCCCGCCACCGCCTCGCCATTGCCGGTGTGCACCAGCGGCGCCGGCCTGCGATTGACCGCCACACGATAGCGCTCCGTGTTCGCCGCCGTCAGCTTGACCTGCACACGCTCGGCGGATGAGTCCGCATAGCGTACCGTGCCGCCGATCGCGCCGGTCTCGCCCAGCACATGCCACGGCTCCAGCGCCTGACGCACTTCCAGCCTCGCACCCTCGACCTCGATCTCGCCGCAGAAGGGAAAGCGGAATTCCAGCTGCGCCTCGAACCATTCAGGTCGCAGCTCGAAGCCGTGCGCCGAAAGATCGCGCAGCAGGTCGAGGAAATCCTGCCAGACGAAATGCGGCAGCATGAACCTGTCATGCAGCGCCGTTCCCCACCGAACGAGATTGCCCGTGATCGGCGACTGCCATAGCCGTGCGATGATCGCCCGGACCAGCACCTGCTGGGCAAGCGACATGCGCGCATCCGGCGGCATCTCGAAGCCGCGGAACTCCACCAGCCCCAGCCGCCCCGTCGGCCCGTCCGGCGAGAACAGCTTGTCGATGCAGATTTCCGTGCGGTGCGTATTGCCCGAGACATCGACCAGCAGGTTTCGCAACAGCCGGTCCACCAGCCATGGAGGCGTGTACTGCCCGCCGTGACCGCCGCCTGGCGAATGGATCTGCGATAGCGCGATCTCGAGTTCATAGAGCGAGTCATGCCGTGCCTCGTCGATGCGCGGCGCCTGGCTCGTCGGCCCTATGAACATGCCGGAGAACAGATAGGATAGTGAAGGCCGCTTCTGCCACAGCAGCAGCAGGCTCTTCAGCACGTCCGGCCTTCTCAGAAAGGGCGAGTCCATCGGTGACGCGCCGCCGACCACCACATGGTTGCCGCCGCCCGTGCCGGTGTGCCGGCCATCGATCATGAACTTGTCGCAGCCGAGCCGGCACTGCCGCGCCTCGTCATACAGTGTCTGCGTGTTCTCCACGCATTCCCGCCAACTCGTCGCCGGATGCACATTGACCTCGATCACGCCCGGATCAGGCGTCACACGCATCACATTCATTCGCGGGTCATGCGGCGGTGCATAGCCCTCGATATGCACCGGAATACCCAGTGCCCTGGCTGCCGCTTCCGCCGCCGCGACGAGCTCCAGATAATCCTCGATCCGTTCGACCGGCGGCATGAACACACATAAACGCCCGTCGCGCGCCTCCACTGTCATCGCCGTGCGTACCGACCCCGCGACCTCAGAGAACGACTGCTCCTGAACCTGCTGTCGTCCGCCCTCGCTAGCCGTGAACTGCGCCCGCGCCTGTTCCGGCGCAGCGTAGTCAGGCAACGAACCGCGCTCTTCGCTTGGATCAGCGGGGATGACATGCGGATACTGCGCCGGCGGAATCCAAGGCAGCGATTCGAGCGGCAGGCGATACCCCACCGGGCTGTCCCCCGGCGCCAGGAACATATGCCCCCGCCGCAGCTTCCACTTCTCCGACTTCCACCGACCGCGCGTCGCCACACGCCCCCTTGTCAGCTCTCCCTTCTTCGGAGATCCCTTGCCAACGCCAGCCGCTGGCGCCTTCGCCTGCCAGCGCTGGATCGGCAGCACATATCCGCTCGGTTCTGTCAGGCCGCGACCGAACACGCGCGCGATCCGCGTCCGCTCTTCCACATCCTTCAGCTTAGAATTCTCCGGCGTCACATTCTCCGGAAGATTGCCCTCCTTGAGAATCCAGTTCGCGGGGTCCTCATAGGCTGGGATCACCATCTCCGCGCCGACGCCCAGTTCCTGCGCCATCACCTTCAGCAGCTGTTCCGCCTCGACCTTCGTCGCCCTGCTGTCTCCATTCTCGCCCGCCACCAATTCGGGATCATGCCAGATCGGCTTCCCGTCGCGCCGCCAGTAGAGCGAGAACGTCCACCGCGGCAGCGTCTCGCCCGGATACCACTTGCCCTGGCCATAGTGCAGGAACCCGCCCGGTGCGAAGCGATCGCGTAGCCGCTGGATCAGCTGGTCTGCCAGCTTGCGCTTGGTCGGGCCATCGGCGCCGGTATTCCACTCGTCGCCCTCGAAATCGTCAATCGAGACAAACGTAGGCTCCCCGCCCATCGTCAGCCGCACATCGCCCGACTTCAGTGCCGCATCCACCTTCTCGCCCAGCGCGTCGAGCGCTGCCCATGACTCATCCGAGAACGGCTTGGTTATGCGCGGATGCTCCGCCACGCGCTTCACCGTCATCGCAAAGTCGAACGCGACGTTCGCCTGACCAGTATAGCCGCCCGAGATCGGCGCAGCGTTGGAATAGTGCGGGGTCGCTGACAGCGGAATATGGCTTTCGCCAGTCAGGAGGCCCGATGTCGGGTCGAGCCCGATCCAGCCCGCGCCCGGCAGGTAGACCTCACACCAGGCATGCAAGTCGGTGAAATCCACGCTCGTTCCCGGCGGCCCGTCGAGTGCGACAAGATCTGGTTTCAACTGGATCAGGTACCCAGAGACGAACCGCGCTGCGAAGCCTAGGTGCCGCAATGCGTTCACCAGCAGCCAGCTCGAATCCCGGCACGAGCCGGACGCCTTCTCGAATGTCTCCTCCGGCGCCTGCACGCCCGGCTCCATGCGGATCAGGTAGTTGATCTCGCGCGCCACCCGCGCATTCAGGTTCACGATGAAGTCCACCGTGCGGATTTTCTCGCGCGATTCCGTCGACAGGAATTTCTTGAGGTGCGGCCCGAGCGGCTCGAGCTTCCGATAGATCGCAAGATCGTCGACCAGCTCGGGCGGATACTCGAACGGATAGGTCTCCGCGCTTGGCTCCACGAAGAAGTCGAAAGGATTGTAGACTGTCATGTCCGCGACGAGGTCGACCTCGATCTTCAGCTCGCGCACCGGCTCGGGAAACACATACCGCGCCAGCCAGTTGCCATAGGGGTCCTGCTGGTAGTTCACGAAATGCTTGTCGGGGCTGACCTTCAGCGAATGCGAGATCACCCGCGTCCGCGAATGTGGGGCAGGGCGCAGCCTGATGATCTGCGGGCCCATCACGACGGGTTGGTCGTATTTGTAGTGGGTCAGGTGGTAGATTGCGGCCTTGATCGACATGGGCCGCAA
Source organism: Hyphomonadaceae bacterium (assembly GCA_022844475.1). Classification (GTDB taxonomy): domain Bacteria; phylum Pseudomonadota; class Alphaproteobacteria; order Caulobacterales; family Hyphomonadaceae; genus UBA7672. The sequence continues at coordinate 22,195 of JALHLR010000005.1, forward strand.
CGTTCCACAAACCGCGCGCCGGGGCCAGCAATAGTCGGCCCCGTACGAGGTTCTGCACAAAGTACAGGCGCCGCCATAGCCCGCCGCCTTGGCCTCCGCCCGCTACATGCTACCCTCCGTCTAGGGAGAGACACATGAGCCAGTTCAGCCTCGTGCGCGGCGTCACGGAACCCGCGCTGCTCGAACACACCATCGGCGAGGCCCTCCTGCGCGCCGCGAGGACGTGGCCCATGCAGGAAGCGCTCGTTTCCGTCCATCAGGGCATCCGCTGGACCTACGAGCAATTCTCCGATGCGGTTGACCGCCTCGCCGCCGGCTTCCTCGCCCTCGACCTCCAGCCGGGAGATCGCGTCGGCGTCTGGGCGCCCAATTGCGCTGAGTGGACGCTGGTCCAGTTCGCCACCGCCCGCGTCGGCCTCATCCAGGTCAATATCAATCCCGCCTACCGCCTGTCCGAGGTCGAATACACGCTCAACAAGGTCGGTGTGAAGGCTCTGGTCTGCGCCGAAAATTTCAAGACCTCGCACTATGTCGCGATGATCAACGAACTCGCCCCAGAGATCGCGGCCTCGCACCCGGGGCAGCTTCGCGCGAAGCGCCTGCCGGCGCTTCGCCACGTCATCCAGATCGGCGGCGGACCACCGCCAGGCTGGCGCGCGTTCGCCGACGTTGCGACTCTCGCGACCGACGTGCATGTAAAGCAGATAGAGGCCGTCGCCGCGAACCTTGACCGCAACGACGCGATCAACATCCAGTTCACCTCCGGCACGACCGGCCTGCCGAAGGGCGCGACGCTCTCCCACCGCAACATCCTCAACAACGCTTTCTTCGTGGGCGAGGGGATGGGGCTGAAACCCGGAGACCGCCTCCTGATCCCGGTGCCGCTCTATCACTGCTTCGGCATGGTGATGGGCAATCTCGCCTGCGTCGTGCATGGTGCCTCGATGGTCTACGCCTCCGAAGGTTACGAACCGCTCGCGGTTCTCAAGACGGTCGAGGCCGAACGCTGCACCGGCCTCCACGGCGTGCCCACCATGTTCATCGCCGAACTCGAACACCCCGACTTCGACAAGTTCGACCTCTCCTCGCTCCGGACAGGCGTGATGGCCGGCTCGCCGTGCCCGATCGAGGTGATGAAGAAGGTGATCGACCGCATGAACATGCATCAGGTCGGCATCGGCTATGGCATGACGGAGACCTCGCCAGTCTCATTCCAGACCTCGATCGACGACCCGCTCGAACGCCGCGTCTCCACCGTAGGCCGTGTCCAGCCGCATCTTGAAGTCAAGATCGTCGACGAGCAGGGCGCCACCGTCCCGCGCGGCCAGCCGGGCGAACTCTGCACGCGGGGTTATTCCGTCATGATCGGCTACTGGGACGATCCCGAAAAGACCGCCGAAGCCATCGACGCCGAAGGCTGGATGCATACGGGCGACCTCGCCACCATCGACGACGAGGGCTATTGCAACATCGTCGGCCGCATCAAGGACATGGTCATCCGCGGCGGCGAGAACGTCTTCCCGCGCGAGATCGAGGAATACCTCTTCCGCCATCCAAAGATCGAGGACGTCCAGGTCATCGGGGTGCCCGACCCGAGATATGGCGAGGAGATCTGCGCCTGGATAAAGCTCCGCGCAGGTGAGACTTCATCTCGCGAAGAGATCACTGCCTTCTGCAAGGGCCAGATCGCCCACTACAAGATCCCCCGCTATGTGAAGTTCGTGGACGCCTTCCCCATGACCGTCACCGGCAAGATCCAGAAATTCGAAATGCGCAAGGCGATGATCGCTGAGCTGGGTCTGGCGGAAGCGAAGACGGCCTAGCCGGGACTGTCGGCCTCACCGGCGTCGCCACGCCCTCAAGGCCCATCCAGCGAGTTATGTTGCCGGCGTCCATTCTCCTCCGCCGCAACCAGCGCCGCATCCGCCTTCACTGGACAACCCGCCGGCGGCCGCGAGAATCGCGCGTCCCTCACAAACCCCTCATCCGTCAGCGACTCCAGAAAAGCGACAAGCTGCGCCACCTCGCCATCGCCCGCCGTCCGCTGCAGCCGCGGATCATCCCCGCCGCCCGCAAAGTGGTGCCGCACGGCATCAGACAGCGTCGCCACCTCGCCATCGTGCATGTAGGGCGCAGACAGGGCGACATTCCTCAGCCCCGGCGTACGAAACCTCCCGGCATCCTCAGTTTTCTGCGTGATGCGCATCAGGCCCGAGTCCTTACCGTCCTTCGGTACGGACAGCCGGTGAAACGACATCTCCGCCTTGCGCCCGCCCAGCGCCGCATCGGTGAAATGCGGCCCGGCATGGCAGCTCGAACACTGCTTCTCTTCGAACAGCGCCGCGCCTCGCTTCGCCTCTTCCGAAATCGCCGCCACATCCCCACGCCGCCAACGATCATACGGCGCATCCAGTGACACCAGTGTTCGCTGGAACGCCGCCAGCGCCATTGTGATCGTGTCCATGTCGATCTTGCCGCCGCGCTCGGGAAAGGCCGCGCGGAACATCTGCGGATAGCAAGCCTGATCCGAGAGCCGTTGCGCCAGCGCGCCCTCGGGCTTGCCGCCAAACCCCATCTCCACCGGCACGAACCCCTCGATCGGAATCAGTGCCTGATGCTCCAGCGTGCCGACGTGTGGCCCGCCCCAGGTCAGCGACTGCATCCAGGCCACGTTCGCCAGCGTCTGGATGTTCCGCTCGCCCGCGGTCCCGTCGAATCCCGCGCGCGTCTTGTTGGGATCGGCAAAGCCCCGCGCCTGCTCATGACATGTCGCGCAGCTCATCGTCCCGTCCCACGACAGGTCGCCATCATAGAACAGCCGCCGCCCCAGCTCGATCTTGATCGGCGTCGACGGATTATCGGTCGGGTAGGGCGCCGCCATGTCCGCCGCCGGCCACGGCTCCATCGCGGGCGCAACCGGTTGCGCACACGCGCCCACGAGAAGCACCACACACAGCGCCGTCAAGCCAGTCAAAAGGACCGAGCGCACGCGCGCCTCTCCGGAGTTGTCGAGCCCGTATACCCGGCCATCCCTGGAACGAAAGGCCAGCAAGCGTGATTTCCGTGGGGACGCAGATTTATTCGAACGCCATGAAACCACTTTCCGGTTCCGGTGTTCTTCTCCTGTCACGGCGGTCGCCCATCCGTCCCCCTCCCGCCCCTCCCAGGAAGCGGCCGTGGCAAAAAAAGTCCAGCGGGCGGCGCCAGACCAGCGCCGCCCGCCCACTTTTCTGTCTCCCAGCAATCTGACCTGTTCAAGCCTTGGCCATCAAGCCGCCACGCACGCGATCGCGATAACGGATGCATTCGGCGATGTAGCGCCGGTACATCGCGACATCCACTTCCTCGCTCTCGGTGCAGGGCAACAGCATGTCGCCGTCCGATTTGAAGTTCCCGTCCCAGCGCATGAGCTCCTCATCGCTCATACCCGGGTCAAAGGCCGTCAGCTTCGCATCCGGCATCGCGTCGAAATAGGCGCACAGATTGATCCCCGCCTCCGTCCGCGGCTCGAACGGCGGCTCGCCTTCGAAATTCCAGCTGCGTTCAGTCATCACGCGTGCTGCACCCAGCCATGATAATCATTGTCGCGCAGGCCGCCGCGATCAAGGTACGCCTCTTTCACCCGCGACAGCGCATCCGCGGGCAGAGCGTTTCGCGCCGCCTTCACGTCGATGCCATAGAGCTTCGCTGCATTGAGCCCGAAGATCTTCGCGCGATCCTCATCTGTGATCTTGGCATAGCCGTGCTTCTCGCACAGCTCGTCGGAGATCTGGAACCGCTTGAACGCGTCGATCCCCCACTGCGGCGAGCCCCACCAGAGACAATCCGTCCCCCACACGACATGGTCCGCGCCATATGTCTTGATGTTCAGCCCCATGCCATGCATCGCCATCACCGGGTCCTGGATTGCGAGCGTGTTGAAGAACGAGCCGACCTCCGGATAGACGTTGTTGATCTGCGGGTTCTTCCGTTTGATATCCATCAGCACCTTGTGCCACAGGAAATCGCCCGTCTCCGGATTGTATTCGTTCATCTCCTTCCAGTTCTCACCATCGCTCGCGCCATGCTTCAGCGCCGAATGGTAGACCACGAAATTGAAGTCCGGATTGCGCAGCGCCGCCTTCTCGATGTCCTTCGGATTGGCGAGGTGGCCCAGCGTGCGCGACTGGTAGGAATAACCCTTGTGCACCGAGAGCAGCTTCATCCCGCGCTTGCGTGATTCCTCGATGAACCACTGCGCATTGTCATCATCGAGCTGGAAGCCATTCCCCGTGCGCGCCGGGTCAGTGTGGCAATACCACTTCCACGAATTAATCTTGTAGACGTTCAGCTCGCGCTCCATCTGCTCAAGCGTCGCGGCCTTGTCGATCGAGTTGGTCGCCGTGTTCCAGTAGTGGTTCGGCGCAAGATTGCCCTGGCATAGCGCCCGCTGCGAGCCCGCCATCGCGTTCAGCTCGTTGCGCGACTTGGCCATCAGCCAACTTGGCAGGATCGCCCCGCGCGGCGTCCGCTCCGCATCCACCAGCACGCGCCCATCCGGCCCTCGCTGCTCTTCCTTGCCCGGAACGCCCGAAATCACGACCATCGCCGTTTCGGAATCGAGGAACATCTCCTTCGTGAAGGTGCGGAAGGAGTACGACTCCACATCGTCCTTCAGGTTGAAGCCCATATTCCGCGCTGTCTCAGAGTTGCGGAAGCTCAACGCGATGCCATTCGAATAGTGCGCCTGCACGTCGATGACAAAGAACTTGCCCTTCTGGCCATTGGCCTTGACCGTCTCGGTCTCGCGCGGCTCGAACTGTTCGTCTTCGCCCACCTCGAATGCATCCTGCCCATAGACGCAGTTGGATGCGAGAAACGCCGTCGCCAGACCCATGGACGACGCCATGTATCCGCGCCGGCTCATGCCGATCCTCTTCGCGTTCCGTTCGCCCCATTCCATGATGAGGCTCTCGACCTGCTTCTGCTTCTGCGTCTGGGGCCGCGGGATGAACTCCTCGTTCGACACCACCTGCGTCGGAATGGGCGAGTCCACGCCCATGATCCGGTCGCGTTCACCCTTGCGAATCCACATGCCATTCTCCCGTGCTGGCGTATCTTGCTGCGCGCCAGTCTGCCTTTGTTTTGCTCATAATCTGCACACTTTCCCACGCAAGGGAATTGCCGCGAAGCCGCTGTTGCCGATGAAGTGAATCGGCGTGTTTGCGCGGTCAGTCCCACTCCCCTATGGGAGCAGCGATACATCATTGCACTCTGCGCGCAGGTCGCTCTATTCATCTTGGTCAGAAAGCGAGCGATCGCGCTCGCGAAGCGGAAAAGCAACGCAATGTTCCGTGCAATCCTGGGGCTTCTTTTTCTGGCGGTATCCGCCATGCCTGCCGTCGCGCAGGGCTATTCGGAGGAGGAGGCCGGCCGTATCCGCGCTGCGACGGAGCGGTTCGTGATCATCGCCCCGGTCGACGGAAGGACGGGTGCCAATCTCACGCACGAGAACCTCATCGGCAGCAAGACGCTGCCTGCAGTCTATCTCGATCCAGACTTCTGCGCAGCCGACATCCGCTCCGCCGGTGGATCGGACGTTACGGTCGGGGTGCCCAACAGCGGTGCGGACGCAATTCTTGCCACGCATGGCGAAGTGGCGTGGCTCGCTGAAGAGTCGGATGTGTTCGGCGCAAAGGTTTTCTTTCTCGCGAATAATGGCGGCCAGCAGGTCACCGTCGATGTTGGCGGTCGCGCCGTCGTTCCATTCTACGTCAGCCGGAGTGAAGCCGAGGAGACTCAGGAGCTTGCCCAGAAGGCGCTGGGCGGATCTGCCTCGGTAGCACTGGAGACCTATCCGCTTGAGGGACTGATCCAGCAAATCGCCTCGGGCGGCATGCCGAACGCTTACCTCGTATCTCCCGCCGCAATGTTCGCCTGGCTCGACGCCTATGGGCGCGGCGCGCGTCTGATCGGTAAGGACTGGCAGGGCGACGGGAATTGAGATCGCGGGGGCCGACATGCAGAGCGTAACGGTCATCGATCACCCGCTTGTCCAGCACAAGCTTACGCTCATGCGAGACCGCACCACATCCACCGCCGGCTTCCGTATGCTGTTGCGCGAGATTGCACATCTGCTCTGCTACGAAGTCACACGCGACATCGAGCTCGAAACGACTGACATCGAAACCCCGATGGGTCCGATGACCGCGCCCATCATCAAGGGCAAGAAGCTCGTTTTCGCCTCGATCCTGCGCGCCGGAAACGGCCTGCTCGACGGCATGCTCGATCTCGTCCCCGCCGCTCGCGTCGCCCATATCGGCATGTACCGCGACCACGACACGCTCGAACCCATCGAATACTATTTCAAGGCGCCGGGCGAACTCGAGAACCGCCTTGTCATCGCCGTCGATCCCATGCTCGCCACCGGCAATTCCGCTATTGCCGCGATGGAGCGCCTGAAACAGCGTGGCGCCAACCGCATCCGCTTCCTCTGCCTGCTTGCTGCCCCGGAAGGCATCGCGAAATTCACGGCCGCCCACCCCGACATCCCGATCTTCACCGCCGCCATCGACAGCCACCTCAACGACAAGGGCTACATTGTGCCGGGACTTGGCGACGCAGGCGACAGGATGTTCGGAACGAAGTAGTGATTGCCGGATGACCACCGAGCCCTTCTGGAAAAACAAGAAACTGGACGAGATGTCGGACCCGGAGTGGGAATCGCTCTGCGACGGTTGTGGCAAGTGCTGCCTGGTGAAGCTCGAGGACGAGGCCACCGGCGATCTCTACATCACCAAGCTCCACTGCAAGCTGTTCGACAACAAGACCTGCCAGTGCAAGGACTATCCCAACCGCAAGCAGTTCGTTCCGGTCTGCGTGAAGCTCACGCCCGAAGTCGTCGCGACCGTCGACTGGCTGCCGCAGACTTGCGCCTACCGCCTCGTCCATGAAGGCAAGGATCTCTACGACTGGCACCACCTCATCAGCGGTGACCGCGAAACCATTCATCGCGAGAATTACTCCTGCCGCAACAAGACGCGCACGGAGGAGGGCGTCGATGACGAAGACGCGTTCGACTACGTCATCGACTGGTTCCATGGCCCGCCGAGGCGGCGGAAGCTGCGGCGAAGCTAGCCGCTATTGCTGCCCGCCTGGCGCTGTGGGAACCGGAAAACCCCGATCCCGCAGCAACGCATCCGGCGTCGCATCGCGGCCGCGGAAAGCGCGATAGGCCTCGCCCGGGTCAACCGCATTGCGCACCGTGAAAAGGTTTGCGACCATCTTCTGCGCCAGCTCCTTGTCATAGAGCCCGCCCGGCGCCGCGACGAACGCTTCCGCCGCATCCGCCGTCAACACCTCGGCCCAGAGATAGCCGTAGTATCCGGCCGCATATCCCTCACTCGAGAAGACATGTCCGAACTGCGGCGAGCGATGCCGCATCGGAATCTCTTTCGGCATGCCGAGCTTGGCGAGCTCTTCCTTCTCGAACGTGCGCGGATCGAGATTGGCCGGATCGACCGTGTGGTACCTCATGTCCATGATCGCCGAGCCCAGAAACTCCACCGTCTGGAATCCCTGGTTGAACGTCGCCGCCTTGTTGATCTTGTCGATCAGTTCCTTCGGCATCGGCTCGCCTGTCTGGTAGTGGCGAAAGTACTTGTCGACCACCTGGTCGGTCAGCAGCCAGCGCTCCAGAAGCTGCGAATGGAATTCGGTGTAGTCACGCACGCCTCCGTTCAGTCCGGTATATTCGACGGTCGACGACAGCCCGTGCAGCGCATGTCCGAATTCGTGGAAGAATGTTTCTGCATCATCGAACGAGATCAGCAGTGGCTCTCCCGGCGCCGGCTTCACGAAGTTCGAATTGTTGGACGACAGCGTCGTCACCGGTCCGTCAAACGTCGAATGCGACCGATAGCTCGAGGCCCAGGCGCCTGATCGCTTCCCCTGACGGGCATACGGATCAAGGTACCAGTAGCCAACATGCTTGCCAGAAGCCTTGTCGGTCACTTCCCAGACGCCGACATCCGGATGGAAGACCGGAATGGCGCCCACCGGCACAGCCGCAAAGTTGAACCCGAACAGTTCGCCTGCAACGAAGAACATCGCCTCACGAAGCTTGTCGAGCTGCAGGTATGGCTTCAGCTGCTCGCCGTCGAGATCATATTTCGCCTTGCGTACTTTCTCTGCGTAAAAGCGGTAGTCCCAAGGCTCGATGGTGATCTTCGCGCCCTCACTGGCGGCCAGCGCCTGCATGTCTGCGATCTCTTCCTTCGCGCGCACAACGGCCGGACGCCAAACCGCTTCCATCAGCGCAGTCGCCGCGGCCGGATCGGGCGCCATATTGTCCTGCAGCTGCCAGTCGGCATAAGTCTTGTAGCCCAGCAGGCCGACCCGTTCGTGCCGCAGCTTGAGGATCTGCGCGATCACTGCGTTGTTGTCGTGTTCATCGCCATTGTCGCCGCGAGAGTAATAGTTGCGCCACACCTGTTCGCGCAGCTTGCGTTCGGTGGAGTAGGTGAGAAACGGGTCCATGGACGAGCGCGTGTTGGTCACGGCGTACATGCCCGGCTTGCCGAGATCAGCAGCTGTCGCCTTGGCAGATGCAACATAGCTCGCTGGCAGCCCGCCGATCTGCGCCGGTGTGAGATACGTCACCCAGCCTTCCTCGTCCGCCAGCAGATTGTTGGAAAACTTCGTGTGAAGCTCCGCCAGCTCCTTGTTGATCGCCGCGTACCGATCGCGCTTCTCGCCGGTCAGTTCGGCGCCGTTGAGCTGGAAGCGGTCATAGACCAGCTTCAGCAACCGCGCCTGGTGCGAGGTGAGCTTCAGGTTCGCCTGGTCGTCATGCAGCGCCTTGATGCGCGCAAACAACGCCCCGTTCTGCGTGATCTTGCTCTGGTACTCCGAAAGCTTCGGCGCCATTTCCGCCTGAATGGACCGGAACTCAGGCGTCGAAAGGTTGGAGGACCAAATACCATAATAGGTCATCGCCCGATCAAGCGCCTCGCCTGCGCGCTCCATCGCGACGATGGTGTTCTCGAAAGATGCCTTCGCGGGGTTGTTCGCGATTGCATCGATCTCGGCAAGGTGCGCAGCCATCCCTGCTTCCATCGCCGGCTTCAGTTGGGCAATGTCCATCTTGTCGAACGCCGGCTGACCGCCATGCTCGCCGGTCCATTCCGCCAGCAACGGGTTGCTCGTCAGCTGCGCCGTCGTCGCCTCGTCATAGGTCGCGGCAGGAACCGTGGTCAGGTCCTCCGCCGGTCCGCAGGCTGCAAGAAGCGCAATGGCGCTCAGCGACGAAAGCAACAGGCGGCGCATGGAAACCCTCCGAAATCCGAAGGCAGACTTTACCCGCACAGGTCTGGTTGGCCAGTCCAACTCACCCGATTGTGCGGGGTTGGCGCCATCAGTCCGCGATGGATCGCTGACTTTCGTAAGCCAGCCGGGCCATGTCGCTGAAACGAAGCTCCATCGCGCGGATCAGGTTGTCCAGGGCCTCTCGCTCTGGATTGCGGCCACCGTCGAACAGGTTGAGCGGATCGCGCGGCCTGGCGTCCGTATGCGCCGAGGCCAGCGGCATCCCGCCACCTACATCGAGCAGGTGGGCTTCTCCGCTGGCGCGACCATCCTTGTCGAACTCTCCCTGCAGCCAGGCGAACGTCTCGCCGAACCAGCCTTGCGGCGGCGCATAGACCTGCTGCCCGTCATGGGTGGCGTACAGGATCACCTGATTGTATCCCGACTTCATTGCGACCTGCCGCGCCACCATCGCACAGCTCGCGCCGCCCTCGATCTTCGGAAGTCCGCCGCCCAGCATGTCGTCCGGCTGCATCGGCGCCAGGCTATCCACAAGCCCGCCCATCCGCCGCGCCATGTGCATCCAGACGGCCTGCTCGTCAGACCGGATGTGCACGAATCCTTCGGGAGAAACGCGCGCATAAGCAATGCGCAGCGGGAAGCTCACACTCGGAGCTGCAAAGGCGCTGGGCGCTGCCAACGCGGCGCCAAGGCCGGCCAGGCCAAGGCGAAGCGCTCCGCGTCGCGACAGCGAAACATGACGGGTATCCATGTATGCCAAGGTCTGGCGCGTTGGTTTCCGCCTCATTAACTTCCGGCGTGTTCCTAATCCGTTCGATACTTGCGACACTGGCGGTATGGTTCAGATGATTCGGATCCTCGGCATTGACCCCGGCCTCCGCCACACCGGCTGGGGCGTCATCACGCTCGACGGTCCCCGCCTCGGCTGGATCGCCCATGGTGTGATCAATCCCGATCCGCACGCCGACATGGCTGACCGCCTCGCCATCCTGTGCGCTGGCCTGCGCGACGTGATCGCGGCGCACACGCCCGATGAAGCCGCGGTCGAAGAGACGTTCGTCAACATCAATCCGAAGTCGACACTCCTGCTGGGCCAGGCGCGCGGCGCCGCGATGGCGACGCTCGCCGGCGCGGGCCTCAAGGTCCACGAATTTGCGGCACGGAAAGTGAAGCAGTCGATCGTTGGAACGGGCGCAGCCGACAAGGCGCAGGTCGCCTTCATGGTTCGCAGGCTGCTGCCCAAGGCGGGAGAAGTTGCCGCCGATGCAGCCGACGCGCTCGCCGTCGCCATCTGCGGCGCGCATCATCGCCCGCTTGCCGGCGAAAGACGGCACGCATGATCGGCCGGTTGCGTGGGACAATCGCTGCCATCGGCGAAGGGCAGGCGCTGATCGACGTGCAGGGCGTGGGTTATCTCGTCCATGCCGGCTCGCGCTCGCTCGCGCGCCTGTCGGTCGGCGAGGTTGCAGAGCTCCATGTCGAAACCCAGATGTCGGAAAGCGCCGTCCGTCTCTTCGCCTTTGTCAGCGGAGAAGAGCGGGCCTGGTTTTCACGTCTTCAGTCCGCGCCCGGCGTCGGCGCCAAGACCGCGCTCGCAATTCTCGACACCTTGACCACGTCGCAATTGATGGACGCGATCGCGCTCAACGACACGGCCGCTATCTCGCGCGCCAACGGTGTGGGCAAGAAACTCGCCGAACGCATCGTCACCGAATTCAAGGGCAAACCGCCGCCAATGGGGCTGTTCGCGCCCGGCCTCGCGCTCGCCGCCGCCACGACAGCCCAACACCTCTCGGGCGCCCGCGCCGCCGCCGTCTCCGCGCTCGTCAATCTCGGCTATTCACAAACTGACGCCGCCCGGGTCGTCGCGCAAGCCACGCGAGATGTGGGTGACGATGCAACCGAGTCCACGCTGATCCGCGCAGCACTCAAGGCGCTGGCGCCGACCGCATAGCGAACGGCGCTAAAGCAACTCCGCCCCGGCATGCAGCACAAGGCCGACCAGCCCACCGATGATCGTGCCATTGAGGCGGATGTATTGCAGGTCGCGCCCCACATTGATCTCCAGCTTGTCGACGATCGTCTGCGAGTCCCACTTGCGGATCGTCTCGGACACCAGCCGCGCAACATCCTCGCCATGCCGCGCCGCAAGCTGAACCAGAAGCCCACGCAGGCGAACGTTCAGGGCTTCGCGCACATGTGTCTCGCGCAGCAGTCCGGCGCCCAGATTTGTCAGCGCATTCTGCATCCACGCCCGAAGCCGTCCTTCGGGGCTCGCGCAGTCGCGCCGCAACGCCGCCTTGAACTCCACCCAGCCCGCCTCGACGGCGCCGGCGACCGATGGATGCTTGGCTGCATCCTGCAGCCACGACCCCACGCGCGCCTGTAGTTCCGGGTCGCTACGCAGGTCGTCAGCAAACTCCGCCACCATCTGGTTGAGTTGCTCACGCACAGGATGGCCGCGGTTGGACGCGACCTCGTACAGAAGATCGTTCACAGCATCGATGACCGTATCCGCCACCTTCTTGTCGGCGCTGACAAATCGCATCAGCCAGCCTGAACGCCCGCGGATCCGATCGCGGATCATGTCCTGATTGCTCTCCAGCAGGCGATACCCCTGCTTGAGCAGCGCATCCAGAATCGCCTGATGTCGCCCCTGTTCCGCCAGTGCCTCCAGCACCGAGCCGAAGGCCGGCGCTACGCTCGCGCCCTCCGCTGCTTCGGCTGCCTGCTCGCGCAGGAACGCCGCCACCGTCTCGTCATCCAGCGCATCGAGCAGGGCAGGCACGGCAGAGACAAGTCCGCCTGCCAGCGCGGTTGACTGCGTCGGCTCCGCCAGCCATTTGCCCAGCGCCTCCGACAGGTCCTTGTCCTTAACGCGCTCAGCGACCAGCTCAGGCTTCAGGAAGTTGTCGGCGATGAATCGGCCTACCGCCTCTGCAATCCGGTCCTGGTTCTTCGGGATGACAGCCGTGTGGGGAATCGGCAGGCCGAGCGGATGCCGGAAGATGGCCGTCACAGCAAACCAGTCTGCCAGCCCGCCCACCATGGCAGCCTCGGCGAAGGCGCGTACAAAGCGCCAATGCATGTCCCATTCCTGTCCGTCCGGCTCCCACATGTGGGAGAAAACGAACAGGCCCATGATGGCCAGCAGCATGCCATTGGCCAGCCGCCGCATGCGGACGAGGCGCTTGTATCCGTCGGAAGACGCATCGCCGCTTTTGACGCCCCCGGATCTTGGATCCGGGGTCATCGTGTCACGGGGCAGGTCGAAGGTGCGCTCGTCATGGAGCATGATATAGCCCGATCCGGGTCATGGGCGCGATACCGGATCAACGCCGATTGGCCAGTGCATGAGGCAGGGCGAAATCTATGGACGTCGTTGAAATCACCGGCATGGTCGCCGCCATACTCACGACCGCCGCCTTTGTTCCGCAGGCTGCCAAAGTTGTTCGCACGCGCGACACCGCCGCTATCTCGCTGACCATGTACGCACTGTTCACCGCTGGCATCGCTTTGTGGGGGGTCTATGGCGTGATGACATGGCAGTGGTCGATCATCATTGCGAACGCGATCACATTCATGCTGGCGGCGATCATCCTGTCCATCAAGGTCCGGGCCGTCCTCGCAACCCGAGCGACGGGCCGCCAGGCATGAGGGCGGCTCGCAGCTGTCCGGACAACTCCATCCCGTGTCCGGACATCATGCGACTTGAGCTAAGAGTTTCGTTTGCCTGTGATGCCGACGCGAAGAATGTCATGCAAAAATAGAGCCCGGAGACCCGAATGAAGATGCGACTTGCAGCTCTCGCTCTCGCAGCCCTCTTGCAGGCTGGGTGTGCGGTTGCTCAGCCCGGCCCCGGCCCCGGCCCCGGCCCTGGACTGCGCCAGGGTCCGAACGGCGGGCCACAGTTGCCTCCGCCACCGATAACGCCAGACATGCCCGGGGCCGCCCTAGCGGCTAGCCTCGATGGCTGGATGTCCGGCTTTGCAGAGCAGCAGCTGTTCAGCGGCGCAGTCCTTGTCCGTCATGATGGCCAGGATGTCTGGTCGAAAGCCTACGGCCTTGCCAATCGTTCAGCCAGCCTCGCCGCCACTGTCGATACGCCGTTCAACTTCGGCTCGATCGGCAAGATCCTCACGCACACCGCCATCATTCAACTTGCTGAAGCCGGCAAGCTGTCGCTTGACGACACAGTCGGCAAATGGCTGCCGGCCTATCCGCAGGCGGTGAGCCGGACGGCCACGATAGAGCAGTTGATCGGCCACCGTGGCGGGATCGCCGACTTCTTTGGACCGGCCTTCGCGCAGACGCCGAAGTCGCAGCTCACAGCTAACCGCGCCTACTACGATCTCATTTCGCACCAGCCGCCGCTGTTCGCGCCAGGAGCGCGCGAGCAATACTGCAATGGCTGCTACGCCGTGCTGGGAGAGATCATCGCGGCGGCAACCGGCGTCAGCTACGAGACCTATGTGCGCGACAAGATCCTTCTCCCCGCCGGCATGACCCGCACTGTCTTCGCGCCGCCCGCGTCGGCGGCGCGGCCCTATGGGCGGCCGCGACCCGACATGGACCTGCAGGATGTGAGCAGCTTTCATGGCGCAGCCGCCAGTGCGGCCGGCGGGGCCTACGCCACGCTGCATGATCTCGCAGCCTTCAACGACGCCTTGCGTGACAACAAGCTGACCAGCGCCGCAGGAACCGCCGCGATTCTCCGTGCAGACGCCCCCGCGAATGGCCGCGCAACGAAGCGTCACGGCATTGGAGGCGGAGCGCCGGGGGTCAACGCACTCCTCACCAGCAACGGCTCCTGGACCGTCATCACCCTCGCCAATCTCGATCCGCCGGCTGCCGAGGCGCCCGGGTCAGCGATCTTTCGGGCGCTGGCCGGTTCATCAGATCGGCCCTGAGTCAGTCTGCGCCTTAACGCTGTCTTCGTTCCTCAAGTGTTCCCTTGGGGAGCGAACTGGTGCAGAAGGCAGCCATGGCCAGAGACGCCGAAATCACTAACCCCGAGCGCCAGCCAGGCGAGACGGTCGACCGCGCCCTGCGGCCGACCGCCTTCGATGATTTTACCGGCCAGCAGGCCGCCAAGGCCAACCTCAAGGTCTTCGTTTCCGCCGCCCGCAATCGCGGTGATGCGCTGGACCATGTTCTGCTCTCCGGGCCGCCCGGCCTCGGCAAGACGACGCTCGCTCAGATTCTCTCGCGCGAGATGGGCGTTGGTTTCCGCGCCACCTCCGGCCCCGTCATCGCCAAGGCCGGAGACCTTGCGGCCCTTCTGACCAATCTCGAACCGCGCGATGTTCTTTTCATCGACGAAATTCACCGCCTGCCAGCGCATGTGGAGGAAATCCTTTATCCTGCGATGGAGGATCACACGCTCGATCTGATCATCGGCGAAGGTCCCTCGGCGCGCTCTGTGAAGATCGACCTGCCGCCTTTCACGCTGGTCGGCGCAACGACGCGCGCAGGCCTGCTCTCAACGCCGCTGCGGGATCGCTTCGGTATTCCGATCCGGCTCGAATTCTACACGCGCGAGGAACTCGGCTCGATCATCCGCCGGGCGGGGCTGAAGGTCGGGGCAAACATCACGCAGGACGGCGCCGAAGAAATCGCCGGCCGCTCGCGCGGCACGCCCCGAATCGCCATCCGTCTTCTCCGCCGCGTCCGCGATTTCTGCGAAGCAGACGGCGTCAAGATCGACCGCGCGGGCGCCGCCAAATCCCTGTCACGTCTCGAAGTCGATGAAGACGGCCTTGACGCGCTCGACCGCCGTTACCTGCAGGCGCTAGTGAAAACCTACAGCGGTGGCCCCGTCGGTGCCGACACGCTGGCTGCGGCGTTGTCCGAAGCGCGCGACGCCATTGAGGAAGTGATCGAACCCTATCTCATGCAGCAGGGCTTCGTCGCCCGCACGCCACGTGGCCGGGTCGCTACGCCAAAAGCGTGGGACCGCGTCGGCCTCAAGGCCCCGGCCAGCTTCCAGCAACCGCTGTTCGAGAATGATAGCGAGGCGCTCTGACACCTGACGCAGGCGTCTCTCCCGCATGCTTTCTTGCAGACCGATCGCAAAATGGCGCCGCACGATTTGCGTACAACGCCGTCTCCGACCGCACGTTCGAAGTCGGTATCCGCAAGACGTTCCAGAAAGCGTCGCGCTGCATGGCCCTGGAGGCGAAAGCATCCAGGGCCATGTCTTGCACAGCCGGGCGCTTAAGGCAGGCCTCGCGTCGCGTCGCGTCGCGTTGCTTGACGCATCAGCTCCCGTGTCTATGGCTGTCGCCACAACAGGTCTCGGGAGGAATCAATGACTCACGCGCGCGCAATCGCAGCTTTCATGCTGGCTGGCTTGCTGCCGGGCTGCATCATGGTCCACGCCCGAACGGTCGAAGAGCCGATCGCCAGCGTCGCGCCGGTCGCCTCTGCGCCGCCTGCGCCAGCGCCAGTCGCTGCTCCTGCCGGTCCCGCGCCGCTGCAGGTCGCGAACCCGAACTACGTCACCATCCCGATGGAGATCACCGTCAACAAGCCGGTGAAGGATGTCTGGGCCCGCATCGGCAAGTATTGCGATATCGCCGAATGGTTCCAGATTGCTACGGGCTGCGAGATCACGTCCGGCAAGGATGGCGAAGTCGGCGCCGTGCGCACGGTTGGCGCCGAAATCCTCGTCGCGAAGACGGAGTATTCCTATGCCTACACCCAGCCGGTCCGCGAAGGACGACCGTACAATCTCTACCATGGAAATCTCGAAGCCCGAGCGGTCGATGCAAGAACGACCAAGCTGCTCTATACGCTGGTCTACGATCTTTCACTGGTGGTAGGCGACGACGCCGCGAAGGCAGCCGACGTCGAACGCCGTCGCACCGCCTTCAACCGCGCGCTGGGCAATATGAAGATCCTCGCCGAAGGCGGTACGCTCCCGCCCCCCGCTCCTCGCAACTAGGACAGCCGGGCGTTACTTCTTCGGCGCCGAACGCTCCTTGAGCGTCCGCTCGAAATCGCCCTCGAGCTTGGTGATCAATGTCTGGAACGCGCCGGGCTCGATGAAGGGGTTCTGGCCCTTCGGGTTCGCTGCGGCCTTCGCCGCTTTCTCGCGAAGCTGGAAGAATTCCGGATGCGGGGCGAGCGGGATGTCGACCTTCATCGCCATCGTCTTCGTGAATGTCTTCCGGTAGTCCTCGACAATGCCCTCATACTGCAGTGGCGGCGTGATGCGGTTGGCCGCGATCGTCGCCGAACAGAACACCAGCGCCTCATGCCACTTGCCCTGATCGCCCAGCGTCGCGCCCCAGGATGTGCAACCACGTGAATGTCCAGGCGTCAGGTGCGCGGTCAGCGTGAAGTCGCCGAGCTTCACCGTATCGCCATCCTTTAGCACGCGGTCGACCTTGACCGGCGGCGCATTCATCGACTTCACGTCCTCGCTGCCCAGATAGAAGCCGCCCTCGAGCGCTGAGACGTCGCCCTCCATGGCGGCAAGCTGCGCGCCCGTATCCTGCTTGAGCTTCGCCAGCCCGCCCGAATGGTCGAAGTGCGCATGGCTATTCAGCAGGATCTTCACGTCCGACAGCTTGAAGCCAAGCTTGGCGATGTTCGCTTCGATAATCGGCGCGCCCTCCGGCGTCGCGCCGTCCAGCAGGATATGCCCCTCTGGTGTCGTGAACAGGAAGGCGGACAGTCCGTCAGTGCCGACGTACCAGACATTGTCGATTACATGGAAAGGCTCAGCCGGCTTGTTCCAGTTGGCCTGCGCCGTGGCTGGCGTTGCCGTCAGCGCCATGGCCGTGGCGGCAAGCGCAGCTTTCATCCAGCGTCCCATGCGATGCTCCCGCGAATCCTGTTGCGTCTGTTGTCGAAGCGCAGACTATCAGCCTCACGCGCTGGCTGGCGAGCCCGCGCAACAGACGCAAGAGGGAAGCTCCAATGCCCGCCAACAGACAGTTCGTGATCGACCACCTGCCGACGTCCAGGCTGACGCCCGATGTCTTCAAGGCCGCCGAAAGCGCCATTCCGAGCCCGGGCGAGGGCGAAGTGCTGGTTCGCACGCGCTACATTTCGCTCGACGCCGCCAACCGCGCCTGGATGTGGGGCGCGACCTATCGTGCGGCCATCAAGGCCGGCGATGTAATGGCCGGCGGCGGCATGGCCGAAGTCGTCGAAAGCAGGGCTCCCGGCTTTGCTGCTGGCGACCTCGTCTGGGGCGACACGGGCTGGCAGGACTATGCGGTCCTGAATGGCAAGCACGTCACCAAGCTCGGCAAGGCGCCCGCGGGCGAACCGATCACCTACCTCATGAGCGTCTATGGTGTCGCCGGTCTCACCGCCTATTTCGGCCTGCTCGAATGCGGACAACCGAAGGCCGGCGAGACTGTCGTCGTCTCCGCCGCCGCGGGATCGGTCGGCTCGATCGTCGGCCAGATCGCGAAGATCAAAGGCTGCCGCACCGTCGGCATAGCAGGCGGGCAGGCCAAGTGCGACCTGCTCACGCGCGAACTCGGCTTCGACGCCGCCGTCGACTACAAGGCTGAAAGCTTCTCGAAGGCGATGCGCGCCGCCGTGCCCAAGGGCATCGATGTCTATTTCGACAATGTCGGCGGTAGCGTCCTTGAGGCATGCCTCTTCAACATGAACAACAACGGCCGCATCGCCTGCTGCGGCGCCGTCTCGCAATACGACAGTCCGCAGGCGCACGGCCCGCGCGGCGTGCCCGGCCTGATTGTCACCAAGCGCCTCACCATGCGCGGCTTCATCGTGATGGATTTCGAAGAGCAAAATGCGAAGGCGCTTGCCGAGCTCTCCGGCTGGGTCGCATCCGGCCAGCTGAAGGTGCGCGAAGACATCATCGACGGTTTCGACAATCTGCCCAACGCCCTCATCGGGCTGCTCGCCGGCGACAATGTCGGCAAGCGGATGGTCAAGGTCAGCTAGGACCATGCGACCGAAGGATAGCGGCGGCCCCGCGGGGCCGTCTTGGAATCAGGTTGCGGTCGCCAGTCCAGGGTAATCCCAACCGTGCTGTAGGCGAACAGATCCATGGTGCGCTTCATGTCGGTTCCTGTCGGATCGACGATCAGGAACGGGTTGGTCGAGGGCGCCGTGCGGGCCCCCACTGCAACCGGGTCGTCACCATCGTCGAGTTCCGTACAGATGTATTCCAGCCCCATCGACCAGCCGGCTCCCACCAGCCAGACATCGCCCAGCTTCACCCCACACCCCAGCCCGACTTGATGCCCGTCGATCTCCCTGTCTTGCATCGGTGTGAATGCGTTCACGGTGTTGGTGGTCGTGAAGGACTGGTCCATCTCGCCCCACGCCAACCCTGCTGTTGCATAAAGCAGCCCGGCCCTGCTGGCCCATCCGCCCCGCGCGCGCAGCGAGGTCAGTGAATTCGGGTCGCACGTGAACGTGTGGGAGGCAGGCGTCGAGGAGAACGCCGTCACGTCGTCGCCGAGATTGACTGCGCGATGGTCCGCCACGGCGCCAAACGAAAAGCGGCGACGCCGAGGCGCCGCCGCTCCATCATTCAACAAAGCCTTGCCGATCAGGTCGGCTGCGGTTCCGGCTCGCCGCCAAAGCCTTCGCGCGGCGGCTTCTTCTTGATCACCGGCACAGCCGATGTCGGGCCAGACGGCGTGTCGTCCGGGCGGTCCGGGCGGTTGCCCTTGAACAACTCGCTTACTTCATCGCCGCTCAGGGTTTCGTATTCCATCAGCGCTGCCGCGAGCTGGTCCAGCAGGTGACGGTTGTCCGTCAGCACTTGCCGCGCCTTCTTCTCGCCGTCGGTTACGATGCGGCGCACTTCCTGGTCGATCATCCGGGCCGTTTCGCTCGACACGTTTTGGCGCTGTGTCACCGAGTGGCCGAGGAAGACTTCCTGCTCGTTCGGCGAATAGCGCAGCGGACCGAGCAATTCGCTCATGCCCCATTCCGTCACCATGCTGCGTGCGATGCTCGTCGCCTGCGTGATGTCGCTGGATGCGCCCGTGTTGAGGTGCTCCTCGCCATAGACAAGTTGCTCGGCGATGCGTCCGCCGAACGCCATGGCGATCTTCGCCTCGGCCCATGTCTTCGTGTAGCTCAGGCGGTCCGCCTCGGGCAGCGACCAGGTCACGCCCAGAGCACGGCCGCGCGGAATGATCGTCACCTTGTGCAGCGGGTCATTGCCGGCCACCAGCATGTTGACGATGGCGTGCCCCGCTTCGTGAACGGCGGTGGCTTCCTTTTCCTTCTGCGTCATCACCATGGACTTGCGCTCAGGACCCATCATGACCTTGTCCTTGGCGTCCTCGAACTCGCGCATGCCGACCGAGCGTTTCCCGCGCCGCGCCGCAAGAAGGGCTGCTTCATTGACGAGGTTGGCAAGATCGGCGCCCGAGAAGCCCGGCGTGCCGCGCGCGATGGTCTTCGGCTCGACGTCTTTCGACAGCGGCACGTTGCGCATGTGGACCTTGAGGATCTTTTCGCGGCCGACGATGTCCGGGTTGCCGACAGTCACCTGCCGGTCGAAGCGACCAGGACGCAACAGGGCAGGGTCGAGCACGTCCGGGCGGTTGGTCGCCGCGATGATGATGATGCCTTCGTTGGCCTCGAACCCGTCCATCTCGACCAGCAGCTGGTTGAGCGTCTGTTCGCGTTCGTCATTGCCGCCGCCGAGACCGGCGCCGCGATGACGGCCGACAGCGTCGATCTCGTCGATGAAGATGATACACGGCGCGTTCTTCTTCGCCTGCTCGAACATGTCGCGCACGCGGCTCGCGCCGACGCCGACGAACATCTCGACGAAGTCCGACCCAGAGATTGTGAAGAACGGTACGTTGGCTTCACCGGCTACGGCGCGCGCGATCAGGGTTTTGCCGGTACCCGGCGGACCAACGAGCAGCGCACCTTTCGGAATCTTGCCGCCGAGGCGCTGGAATTTGGTCGGGTCCTTGAGGAAGTCGACGATCTCTTCGAGCTCTTCCTTGGCCTCATCCACGCCCGCGACGTCATCGAACGTCACGCGGCCATGCTTTTCTGTCAGCAGCCGCGCCTTGGACTTGCCAAAGCTCATCGCGCGTCCGCCGCCGCCCTGCATCTGGCGCATCAGGAAGAACCAGAGGCCGACAATGAAGAGGAGGGGGAGGGCCGAGATGAAGTAGCTGAGGATTGTGCCGCCGGACTCGGCGTCTTCCACCTTCACATTGACGCCCTTGGTCTGCAGGCGGCTGGCGAAGTCGAGTTCCATCTCCCGGAACACGGCGACCTGGCGCTGGCCGTTGACCACGGTCGACACCTTGTTGCCCTTGATCGTCGCTTCCTTGATCTGCCCGGCGTCAACCTGCCGCTGGAACTCCGAATAGGTGATCTCGCTTGCGCCCGCCGTCCCGGACGACGTGGTCATCACGGTGACGAGAGCGATCAGGAGGAACAAGACGACGCCCAGGAGCGCCATGTTGCGCATATTCATTCGCACAGCCTTTTCGTGCGGGGATACGGAAGCTGGAAGATAGGGGGGATATTCGGCGAAAACGAGTGCAGAACGGTTAAGCGGACGTCACAAACCTGCGTCTTTTTGAAAGTTTTAGCTGGTGGCCGCGGTCACACGGCCAGAACCCGCAGATCCGGCACGGTCAAAAGGGTTCCAGCGCGGCTCCAGTCAGGCGCCCCGATCCTGTCGAGTCCGAGCACGGCGCGGCGGGGAGGCGCCCTCCCGAAGCATAGGAAACCATCTTTGCGGACCCAAATCCGGGCGCCCGCCAACGTAACCCCACGCGCCAGCTGGGGATCGCCCGCCGCAATCCGGCCGAGCAACCTGTCCAGTCCATCGCGCCGCGGCGCGCGTTCCCCGCCGCCTGCCGCCATCACCACGGCCTCGACGAACCTGGCCCAGGCTTCCGCGCCCGCCATGTTCCGCGCCTCCAGCGACAGGCCCATGTCGCCGGCCGGGCCGGCTGCCTGCAAAAGCCCGAACAGCGCCAATGCATCTTTGGTGACCGCTGCCCGCAGTCGCATCAGCCCTCCCATCACGTTGAGGATTTGTCGGCGGGCCGGGGGGCTCATTCGCAACAGCAGCTTGCGCATGCGCACGCGCTCGAAGCGTGTTGCATCGTTCGAAGGGTCTTCCACCCAGGTTACGCTGCGTGATGTCAGCTCTGTCCGAAGCTCATCGCGGCCGAATGCGAGGAGCGGGCGGATGAGCGGCATGAGCTGCCCTCCCGGCCAGACTGGCGAGACGCTGTTTGGCATCGGCCCCGCCAGGCCATGCCAGCCCGATCCCTGCCGCGCACGCATCAGGAAGGTTTCCAGCCTGTCGTCCCGTGTGTGGCCCAGCGCGATCCGCTCAACACCATGCCGCATCGCCCAGCCAGCCAACATGGCATGCCGTGCGCGCCGCGCCTCGTCCTGACTCGCCCGCCCCGTAGCCGAGCGCTCCCACGCTACGACATCGTGCGCCACGCCGATCGCCTCGCACACGTTCCCGACGAAGCGCGCCTCGCCCTTCGCCTCAGGCCGCAATCCATGATCGATGGTGATCGCCTTGAGCGAGACGTCCGCCGCATCGCGATACTCCGCCGCGAGGGTCAGCAGCGCCATGGAGTCCGAGCCGCCAGACACCGCGACACCCAGGCTGGAGCCGGTGGGAACAAGAAAGCCGAACGCCTCGAACACCCGCTGCGCCAGCGGCGGAAGGACCATCCCGCTACTTCTTGTTGAGGATTTCACGCTCGTAGATTTCGACCAGCTGCCGCCAGATGTCGAGCGTGTCCTCGAGATTGTCGCCGGTGACGCCTGCGTCGAGGTTCACGTCCATCACCAGCTTCACCTGCGTCGAGTCATAGGTGACGCGCACATAGCGCCAGCGGATGTTGAAGGCGTTGACCGCCTCCGGCGTCAGGTTCGCCGGCCGCGCCGCTTGCGACACGAACTGCACCGAATTGCAGTATTGCCCGCCCTCGCATTCGTAGAACTGGATGAGGTATTCCGATGTCGAGAACCGGCCAGCGATAACGGGATCGCCGCGCGTGTCGGCACGCAGCTCCACGCGATAGCCCGTGCGCTCCATGAAACGCGCCATGCCGGCCGGGTCGGACGCATCGAAGATTCCGCTCCGCACACGCTCGGCCGACGGCGGCTGCGCCATGGCGACGCCCGCGGCAAGCGCCAGGACGGTCAGTGCGACAGGCAGGCGTCGGATAAGGCGCACGCGGTGTTTCCTCGAATCAGGATTTCGCTTCGGCATAGCCCCGGACTGCCAAACGAAGAACTACCGTATTCGCCGCGCCGTCCGTATTGGCGTCACGCCTCAGGCGCACTTGGCGTACTGACGCTCCTGTGCGGCCATCTGCTTGGCGACAGCCGACGCCTTCGGGAACTGCTTGCCCATCAGGTCCAGCGTCCGGCACGCCTCGGGAGTCTTGTCCATAAGCCGCATCGCTCGCGCCAGCTTCACCAGCCCGGTCGGCGCATTGGCGGAGGTCGGATATTCCTTGATCAGCTTGCCATAGGCCGCAGCCGCCTCAGCGTAATTGTCCTGATACAGCAGTGCCTCACCCAGATAATACTGGGCGTCGGACGCCTTCTTGCCCTTTGGATACTTCGTCAGCAGCAGGCCAAACGCCTCTTGCGCTGCCGGAAAATTGCCGCCGATCAGCATGGCGTGGGATTCGGTGAACAGCGCCTCTTCGTCCTGAGGCAGGGCGGCCGTGTCGATCGCCGCCTGCGCCGGCGGCGGTGCTGCGGCAAGCTGGTTCGGCGAAGTGGCGGCCGGCGCCCGCATCAGGCTACCGGAAGTCATTCTGCCCGCCTGCGCTTCGCCGTTGACGATTTCCTCCAGCGTTTCGACGCGGTCCTTGAGGAGCTGCAGCTCGGCTTCGGCGCGCCGGCGTCCGGCGTCCGCCTGGTCGGCGACGCGGCGTGCGTCTCCCAGCTGCGCTCCCAGCGACTCGGCCTGGCTGACAGCCTTGCGCAGGTCGCCCTCAAGTGCTTCGAGTCGCAGGCGCAGCTGTTCGACGGCCGGATCCGGCCCAGCCACATAGGGGGTTGAGCTGAACACCTGAGCATCAGCCCGCGGCGCGAGGCCGACCAGCGTCAGCGCGGCCGCGACGCACGCCAGCGTCCACATCACCGGCCTGAGCCAGGATATTGGCGTTGCTTGGGATTTCATGGGTAGGGCGATTGAAAGCGGCCTGCGGGCCACGGACGCAAAGGCGCCTGAGCGGGGCTGTGAGGGCATGGCCAGCGAAGAACGGAAACGTGAGTGTCTCATGTCCGAAAGCTATCGGCCGCCCGGGCCGAAATTATGGCGGACCCGGGCGGCGGACTGTGCTTCAGGTCCTAGCTGATCGCTTCCACGATGACGTTCGTGTAGGCGTTCCGGTTACGCGACCAGGCAGCTTCGTCATGACCGGGGTCGAGCGGCTTGTCCTTGCCGAAGGAGATCGTCTGGATGCGGCCCTCAGCAATGCCCTGAGCGACCAGGAAGGACTTGACCGATTGCGCACGGCGCTCGCCGAGGGCGATGTTGTAGTCGCGCGTGCCGCGCTCGTCGGCGTGGCCCTGCACTTCCACGCGCGTCGACGGGAACTGCTTGAGCCAGGCGATCTGCGAGGACAGCGAACGCTGGTCGTCCGAGTCGAGATTGTATGCGTCGTAATCGAAATAGACGCGGTCCGTGGCCTTGACCGCAAAATCGGCCTTGGAGCCGGCCGAGGGGCCCGACGGCGGCGGCGTGACGCGCGGCGGCTGCACTGGCGGCTGGACGGGGGGTGTTACCGTCGTGGTGTTCGAAGCTGATGGCGTCGGCGGCGGCTCCGGCGGAGGATTGGAGGCGCAGGCCGCGAGGGCGATCGTCGCTGTGGCGAGCAATGACAGGCTGAATGTCCGCATAGTCTTTAGTCTCCTTGTTCCCGGCGCGCCCCCCAAGAAGGCGCGTATCCAATCCCCCGGTATTACCTGCGAATTGCAATACAATTGCAAGACCGGGAAGCGTTCAGAAGCTGCGAAGCTTCAATATACTTGAGCGTTTTTTGTGACAAAGGCGAGGCATCATTGCAATATTGTAATACCTGATGTGCAACGATTTCGATGACTTCGGCGCTTCTGCGCCACACGATTTAGTTAGGTCCCCTTCAGACGGGGGCTACTGCATCTTTAGGACGGGTCCCCAGGTCGGATTTGTTGCGTCGCGCGGGGTGGGCAGGCGGCGCTCATTACGGCCCGTCAGGTCAATGCTGTGGATCTTCGGTCCCGCGCCACGCGACGCCGTCCGTTCGAACGCGATCACCCGGCCATTGGGCGACCAGGTCGGGCTTTCGTCCTGATAGCCATCGGTGAGAATTCTCATCCCGCTGCCGTCTTTCTGGATGACCCCAATCACGAACTGACCCCCGCCCTGTCGCGAGAAGGCGATCCAGTCTCCGCGCGGCGACCAGACCGGGTCGGTAAAGCTGTAACCGGCCTCCCCGAACGTGATCCTGCAGGCGTCTCCAGATCCGCCACGCGGGCAGCTCATGCGCGAGCCATCCGCGTTCATGATGTAGAGCTGCTTCGAGCCGCCACGGTCTGACTGGAAGACGATCTGCGTTCCATCCGGCGAGAAGGAAGGCGATACATCGATCGAGGAGTCCGTGGTCAGCCGCGTCAGCCGCCGCGAGGCGAGGTCGATCTTGTAGATGTCCGTATTGCCGCGCTCGGCGCGGTTGAAGACGATCGATTTCCCATCTGGTGAGAAGCGTGCCGAGAAGTCGAGCTGGCCTGCGCCCTCGGCAAGGATTTCCTGCCGGCCCGTCGCGAGGTCGTAGAGATACGTTCTCAGCAGCGTTGCGCCCGGATAGCGCGGGTCAGGAATATAGGCACCGTAGAGCACAACCTGGTCGGTTGGCGAGAAGCGCGGGTTGATAACCGCGGCATAGTTCGACAACAGGAACTCGGCGTTTGCGCCGTCCTGGTCCATGATCGCAAGACGGCCCTTGAAAGGTTCATCGCCCGGCGTTTTCGACACGAACACCACGCGGCTGTCGAAATAGCCGGGGT
This sequence comes from Hyphomonadaceae bacterium, assembly GCA_022844475.1. Taxonomy (GTDB): domain Bacteria; phylum Pseudomonadota; class Alphaproteobacteria; order Caulobacterales; family Hyphomonadaceae; genus UBA7672. The sequence continues at coordinate 47,515 of JALHLR010000005.1, forward strand.
CGCCCGTCAGCTGGGTGAAGATGTCATCGGCGACCTTGTGCGCGAGACGGCGCCAGTTCAGCGGCGTGGGCACTTCATAGCCCATTTCATACTGCAGCTTCTGGCCGTAGACGTCCCACAGGCGGAACTGCACGGTCATCGCATTGTTGGCCGGGTTCACCACAACATTGCCGACCACCAGCGCCTGCGTCTCGAGACCCGCAACTGTCCAGTTGGCGAAGATCGGCTGCAGCGTGATGTCGAGGTCCTTCTCGATGAAGGCCGTCTTGTCGAGCACGCGGAAAGGCGCCGACGAGCCAAGATCTGCGCGCAGGACGTTCGAGATGTCCTGTGCGATCTGCGCGGCGTTCGGCCCTGTGCCGTCAAAGTCCGGCACCGCGATGCGCAGCGGGATGTACTGCTCGCCAACCACCTGCGCACGCAGCTGCGCGTGTGCAGGCGCATGAGCGGCGAAGGAGACAAGAGCGATAGCGCCCAGCACGCCAATCGCGAGCCTGTTGAAGAATTGAACTATCCCCCCGGCAGTCTTGGTCGTCATCATTGATCGGCTCCGATCTTGGGCAGGAATTCGAGGTCGATTGTCCTGGGTTCCGGCAGGCGGAAATAGGCTTCCGGGACGATCCATCCAATCTGATTGCACATGTTTAGTGCGCGCTCGGCGTGCACGATGAAAGTGTTGAGCGGCGGATCATTGGCGGGCTTGCGCGTCGGCGACACGAGCTCGGGCTGTATCGAGAACCTGCCATTGCGGCCAAAGGCGATGCGGAAGGTCGCGCGCAGCCGCTTGGCGTCCGCCATGTCGCTGTGGTCGGCCCAGCAGCGGTTGTCCTTCAGCTGCGAGACAAGGATATCTATGATCGTCGCCGTCATCCGCCGGCGATCGCCCACGCTCATCCGCGGCGCCTCGTTCGCAGCGCTTGCAGGCGCGACATTGCTGTTGGATTTCGACGGCTTCGGCGTCTTCTCGATGCCGGCCAGAATATCATCAAGCTCGCTGCTCAGTGATTTTGACGGCGCCGGCGCGGCCTTGGGAGGATCCTTCTTCGGTTCCTGCTTTGGCGTCTCCTTGGGCTCGTCGAACGAGATTGCATCTTCCTCGACAGGCGGAGGGGCAGGGGTGGCCGCGGCCTTGGATTCTTCCTCCAGAGAGGCCTCTTCGTCGGCCTTATCCATCGCCGCTGCAATCTCGGTGAGATTGGTCTCGTCCGACATCTCGACCAGCTCGATCGGCACATAATGCTGCGTCATCACCGGCAGCGGCTCGGACTGAGGCATCGACAACAGAGTCGCGACCACCACGCCGCCATGCAGCAGGAACGAGAAGAACGCAGACGGGAGGGACGCGATCGAAGCGGGGGGCAGTCTTTGCATCAGCGGGATCAGCCTCCCTGCATGATGCGCCGCGCCACGTTCGGGTCGACGGGCAGGCCAACGTTTCTGAAGCCGGCTGTCTGCAACAGCGCCAGAACCTTCACGACCACCCCGTTCGCCACCATTTCATCGGCGCGTACATACACGCGCTTCTCGATATTGTTCTCGGCCAGCGCCATCAGCTGTGGCGCCAGATCCTTCAGTTCAACCGGCGTATCTTCCATCCCAAGATAGACGCCGCCATCCTTGTCGATGGTGATAACCAGCGGGCGCTGATTCTCGGTCGGCATCTGCTCCGCGGTCACCTTCGGCAGGGACACCGAAACGCCGGTCGCGAGCATCGGCGCCGTGACCATGAACACGACGAGCAGCACGAGCATCACGTCGACCATGGGGGTCACGTTGATGTCAGCCATCGGCCGCCGGCGTCCGCGTCTGCCTCCCGAGCCCTTGATCAACATCGGCATGTCAGACGTCCCGCCTTTCGTTGAGGCGCTTGGACAGCCGCGCAGAGACTTCCTGCGCGAAATTCGTCAGCCGGTCAGAGAAGGCCGAAACATCGGCCGAGAACTTGTTGTAGAAGATCAGCGCCGGAATGGCCGCGAACAGGCCGAGTGCAGTGGCGAACAGCGCCTCGGCAATGCCCGGCGCCACGACGGTGAGGTTGGTCTCGCCCTGCGCCGCGATGTTGCGGAACGAGTTCATGATCCCGATCACGGTGCCGAACAGGCCGATGAAGGGCGTGGACGATGCAATAATGGCAAGCGTCGACAGACCCGTCTCCATCCGCTGCGTCTCGCGGTTCACGGCCACATCCATCATCTGTGTCGCACGCTCGACGATCGCGCGGTTGGTGTCGTCCCCCGCAGCCCCGCGGCGGCTCTCGCGCCATTCACGCGCTCCGGCGGAGAACACACGCGCCATTGCTTCGGCCGGCTTGTCAGTGACGCGATCGGTGAGGTCTTCCATAGGCTGGCCCGCCCAGAAGGCCTGTTCGAACTTCTTGGCGCGCGACTTGGCGCCGGAGATCGAGAAGAACCTGTCGATCGCCACGGCCAGCGACCAGACTGACGCCAGCGCGAGAATCGCCATGACAGCCTGCACGATCAGGTCCGCCCGCAGGAAGAGCGCAACGAGAGAAAAATCCTCGGTTGTTACGAGCGCTTCGGGCAAGGCTTCGGGCATTCAATCCTCTCAGGTTACGCCGGGGGCTCTAACGGGCTTATGCGAATGCCCCATAACACAAGCCATTTGTACCGCTTCTGGTTACGAAATTAGGCGAGATGAAGGTCAATACCGGCGATTCCCCGGGCCTTCAGGGGCCATTCAGCGAGGCTGGGGCGTAAGCGGCCCAGTGATGTAACTCCGCACCGGAAGGTTTACGCGCCCGTCCGTCGGGATGGATGGCGACCGCGACAATCTCGGCTTCGACAAGCAGGAGGCCGTCCCGCTCGATCCGTTGTCGGAAATTCAGGCGGGGTCCTTTCATTCCGGCGAACGATGTACGGATCAGCAGTGAATCGTGGATCCGTGCCGGAGCCCGATAGTCCATCACGATGCGCGTTACCGCGAAAATCCCGTGGTCCGGCTGGCCCGGGGGCACCCCCATAACCCGCAACATTTCGGATCGGCCACGTTCGCAGTACCGCAGGTAGGTCGCGTGGTAGACCACGCCGGTGAAGTCGGTGTCTTCATAGTAAACCCGCACCGGCAGCAAGTGCTCGCGGTCAACGATACGGCCGATTGAAGGCAGGTCGCTCATGAGTATTCCGATAGTGCACTCACGCGGCGGGCTCTACCCGCACCCGGCAAAATTTACCGCTGATGCAGGCGTGCATCACCCTCGGGAAAAAATCCTGACGGCTGCGTGTCCGGGCGGTGCTTACCCGCCGCCAGCCAGAATCAGCTGTCTGAAACCAGGTTGCCGACGCCAGCTCTGGCGACTGGCCGGGGCGTGCGTCTGAAAGGGCGTGTTGAGGGGAAGCGTGTGGGCCGGGGGCGCTGGCTGATCGCGCCGCTTTCGCTGCGCGACCTTTCCGGCTTCGCCGCGTGGGGCTTTGTGCTCCTATCCGTACTCGCGACCGGCCTTGGCTTTGCCGACCTGTGCGCTGCTGGCACGGACACGGGCAAACGCTCCATCCTCGCACTGGCGATCACGAGCGCCCTGACGCTCTTCGTGGTCAGCGCCGTGGTCGTGGCGCTCCACAACATGATCGAGCCCGGCCGCGCCTGGTGGGCGCGGATCACCGTCTTCGTGTTCTACCTCGTCTTCGCGATCTGGAGCGTCGGTTTCGGCTTTTTCTGGAAGGAGCTTTCGGGCCAGGTGTTCATGCGCCGCCGGTTCGTCGCGGTCACCTGCGACATGGCCTCCGCCGTCGGCCGCGCAACTGCCGCCGCCGCGGCCTGGACCGCCACGCTGGAAGCGGCGCAGACGGCCTGCATGTGCGCCAGCTGTCCTGCATCGACACCCGGTGAAGGATCGCTCATGCGCGGCCGCTTTGCCTTCGCAGGCCGCACGGAAAGCCTGCGGCCAGAACTCCGCCGCGGCTGGATTGATCCGATCGCCGCCGACCGCAACCAGCTCGAGAAGCTCGCGCGCCTCGCCAGCAGCTTTGAGTAACGTTGAAACTCACCCCTTCGGGAACATATCGAAGTAAGGCGCAGCCTCTTCCAGCACGCGCGCGAACGACGGCCGCGCGATCAGCCGGTCAAGATAGCGCGCCGCGCCCGGATGGCTCTCCGCGAACGGCGCCACCTGGTTGGCATAGTAGAGCGCCGGCGCCGCAGCGCAGTCCGCCATGGTGAAGGTAAGGCCGGTCGCCCAGCCGCCAGCACCCATGTCGCGATCCACCAGCGCGAGCGCGATCTCCAGTTCCTGCCTCGCCCGATCGACGCCGGACGGATCCTTCTGGCCCTCCGGCCGGATCCGGTCCGCCACGATTTTCTGCATCTTCTCGTGCACGTAGAGATCATAGAACCGGTCCGACAGCCGCACGCGCAGCGCAAGGTCCTTGTCCGCAGGCAACAGCTTCGCCGCCGCCGGGTACTTCATCGCGAGGTACTCGATGATGATGCTCGATTCCGGAAACGCCTTGTTCGCCTCCTCATCAACAAGAACAGGGAATTTACCCAGCGGCGTCATCCGAACGAAGCGCTCGCGCGCGCCTGGATCCTGCAGGTCGACGACCTCCTGCTCGAACGGAACGCCGGTCTCGTAGAGCGCGATCAGCGTCTTCCAGCAATAGGATGCGAGCGGGTGCATGTAGAGGCGAAGTGGCATGCCCTGATTCTCCTGCCGGTTCAGAGACCGGGCGCGTGCGGTCCAACCCGCAGTGAAATCTGGCGAATGTCTTCGCCTTCCGGTTCTTTCGCTTTCTTATGAGGCGATTGCAGCAGATCAGAAAGAGGGTGCTGGCGAGCGGAGCCTGTCTCATGCCATCCTGCGCGCTTCGAGAACGGGGATGATGGATGTTTCGATCAATTCTTGCGGCGGCCGCCGTGGTGGTCGCCGGTGCGCCTGCCCATGCGCAGACGAGGGACGAACTCACGAGCGCTGCCTGGTCGTGCCGGATGACTTCACTGCTCGATGAGCCTGGGATGGATGCAAATCTCGCCTTCAATGCCGACGGTTCGCTGGAGGGATGGTTTTACGTCGAAGTACCCGATGGCGGCGATGTCATCAGCCTCGAGTTTTCGATCCTGGGCAGCTGGACGCTCGATGGAGCAGTCATCAGCAGCGCCGTTACGGAGTCTGAGGTCCTCGCGGGCTCGCACAATGAAGAGGCGTTCACCCCCGAAGAGCTGGCCGAGATGGCCGAAGGCATGGGTGATGCGCTTTCGTCCTTCTCCGGCGAAAGCACGATCGCCTACATCAGCCCGCGCGCCATGGTGCTTGATGAACTGGAGGCTTCGATCAGCTGCTGGCGCTAGCTATTCCGCAGCAGGAGCGGGCAGGGATGATGCGACGGCATGATGCATCGTCGTGACGCGCATCGCATCGGGCGGCGACCGGTTCCAGCCTTGCTAAGCGATCGGCGCGCCTGAGGCGACGGCCTTCACGCATCCCTCGAAACGCCGTACATCCGATGGCTCGAGAATGCCAAAGCTGCAAGCCTCCCATAGGCAAACTCACCACGACAGGCTGCCGCAACAGATTGCGCGCGCGTGAGTATCGTCACGCTTTGGTCATGCGGCCGTCCAGTCCGAGTCTCGCCCGAATAAGGCGCGCCAGCCCAGCCGATCACGTCGGGCAAGGCCGCAGCGTCTTCGCCGCGCGCGCGGAAGCAGGCTGCGCTCGTCGAGCAAACTCCCGCTCCTCCCTCGATCACAATGTCGGGCCTCGCCGGCGGCAACCTCCGCCGTTCGCCGAGGCGGTCACCGCGACCACGTCGGGGCTCTCCGGGTCGATGGAAACACAGAGCCGCTTCGGCCCGGACATCGCATCCCCCCTATCGAGGGGAAACTGCCACCCCACGAGCGCCCACGGAAGCGACATGCACGCGGCTGCGCCAGCGATGCCAGACAAGAAAGATGCGAGGTCCGTCGACGAGGTACCGTTTCCACAGTCGTCCCGGTTCGGCCGCCAGCCGGTACAGCCACTCCAGCCTGTGGTCGCGAATCCATTGCGGTGCGCGCGCCGTCATGCCCGTCAGGAACTCCAGCGCCGCGCCGCAGCACACCGCAACGCCCGTGCAGTCGCCCGCGCGCCGCGCCTCATGCGCGATAAGCTCCTGCTGCGGCGAGCCCACGGCGAGAAAAACGAACGGCGCCGGGTTTTCGCGGATGAACTGCACACAGGCCGCGCGGGCCGCTGGATCATTGCGCAGTCTGGCCGGCGCGTCGAACCAGCGAATATCGAGGGTTGCGAACTGCCGCCGCAGGCGATCAACCAGTCTCTGCGTGCCCCCGATCACCACTACGGGATCGGTCGCGCCAATGTGCTGACGGAACAGCTGCTCCACGATGTCGGCGCCAGGCGCCGCGGGCAGGTCGAGATAGGACGCATTGGCGAACGCTTCGAGAATGCGGCTGTCGCAGAGGTTCAGCCACGCATCGTCGTACAATCGCATCAATGCTGGCTCGCGATCGACACGAACCATGTGATCGACATTTGGCGTCGCGACATAGGCGAACGGGCCGAGCTTTCGCGCACGCATGGCGATCCTGCGCGCTGCCTCGTCCGCGTTCAGCGCGTCGAATTCCATGTCGAGGAAGAAGGTGCGACGCATGCGGACGGCTCCACATGCAGGCTAGGGAAGCAGGGTTGAGGAACAGTTTCGTTGACCGAACAAAATTGCTCAAAATTCGTTTACATCTTGTTGGTTCGCCGCCTCGCGGCCGATGCCATATTTTCGCAAAAGCCCACGCATCTGGTGATAGCTGAGCCCCAGATGCTCGGCCGCCTTCTTCTGGTGGCCGTGGAATTTCTCCAGCGCCGCCTCGATCATCCGTTTCTCGAGCTCGGCGACGATTGCGTTGAAGTCCACCGGACCATCCGACTTCGCCGGCGCAACGAAGATCGACTCGACCATGACGGCTGCCTGCTGCGTCGGAGGCGCCGGGCCAGGGGGCGGGGTCGACAGGTCTTTCGCCGGACGCCAGGGCGAATTGAACGGATCGAGCAGATCCACCGTCAGCGTCACCGGACCCAGCGGCGCGCCATTAGCCTGCGCCGCCATGGTGCGAAACGTCGCCCGCTCCGCCGCATTCCTCAGTTCACGGACATTCCCTGGCCAGGCATAACCGCACATCGCTTCCAGCGCCGTGCGCGACCAGCCCGGAAAATCGCCATCCAGCTCCCGCGCGATTCTCTGCCCGAAATGCTCTGCCAGCAGGATGATGTCCTCCGGCCGCGCCCGCAGCGGCGCAAGCGTGATGACGTCGAAGGCAAGTCGATCCAGCAGGTCAGGCCGAAAGCGCCCCTCGGCCGCCCGCGCGGGAAGGTCGACGTTCGTTGCCGCCACGATCCGCACATCAGTGGTGATCGTGTCCTCGCCGCCCAGCCGCTGGAACTGTCCGTACTCCACCACGCGCAGCAACTTCTCCTGAACCTGCATTGAGGCCGTCGCGATTTCGTCGAGGAACAGTGTGCCCCCGTCAGCCTGTTCGAACCGCCCCTGCCGCCGTTTTGTTGCGCCCGTGAACGCGCCGGCCTCATGCCCGAACAGTTCGGAATCCAGCAGGTCTTCCGACAGCGCCCCGCAATTCACCTTGACGAACGGCTTGTCCCAGCGCGGGCTCAGATAGTGAAGGCGCTCGGCGATCAGCTCCTTGCCAGTCCCGCGCTCCCCGATCACCAGGATCGGCCGCTCGACAAAAGCCGCCAGCGAGACCCTTTCGAGGCTCTCTAGCCACGTCGCGGATTGTCCAATCAGCTCGGGAGGTGAGGGAGCAGCCATGTGGCGAGAATTACCACATCTCAGCTTAAATCGCCAATCATTGAGTGGCGATTCTTACCAGAATACTTGCTTATCCACAGTGGGAAGCTTCAAAAACATCAATAATACAAGGGGAGGCATGGTTATCGAAAAACTGGCATGGTGGTTGCAATCAACCATTCATGCCGGGGTCACACCGGCGACCACAGGAGCTAAAGATGCGCTACTCCGACCACCGCGATCCCTACGAGAAGCCCAGCCCACTGGGACGTTTTGGAAGCTGGATGAGCCGGAGACCGTTCGAAAGCTGGGGTTTCTTTATCGCCGGCTTCCTGATCGCGCGCATCCTCTTCTGACCTCCCCAAACACCTCTTCATCGGCACAAGACCACCAACTCCAAGAAGACCATCCCCCGAGAAGGTTCTACGAAAGGTTCTGATATGGGCGTTTTCTCCCGTCTTTCCGACATCATCAACTCGAACATCAACGCGATGCTCGACAAGGCGGAGGATCCCGAGAAGATCGCCCGCCTGATCATCCAGGAAATGGAAGACTGCCTCGTCGAGGTCCGCTCCGCCGCGGCCCGCTCGATGGCGGACAAGAAGGAATACGAGCGCGACATCTCGCAGCTCGAGCAGACCCGCCTCGACTGGACAGCCAAGGCCGAGCTCGCCGTGGAAAAGGGGCGTGAAGATCTCGCCCGCGGCGCCCTCTCCGCCAAGCAGCGCGCCGAACGCGAGATCGACGGCCGCCGCCAGGCCCTGAAGGCGATCGAGGAAGTCTCGATCCGCCGCCAGGAAGACCTTGAGAAGCTGCAGGCGAAACTGGACGAGGCGAAGACGAAACATCGCGCGCTCGTCGTCCGTCGCGAAGCCGCCGAACAACGCATCGCGATGCGCTCGCGCATCGAGGTCAACAAGGTCGACGAGGCAATGCGCCGCTACGGCCAGATCGAGCGCAAGGTCGACGAGATGGAAGCCTATGCCGACCTGATAAACGTCGGCGATCGCTCGCTCGAAGCGCAGTTCCAGGAACTGGCCGCCGAAGAGTCGATCGAGAAGGAACTCGCCGAGATCAAGCGTCGCCGCAGCGGCGCCCCGTCTCCCGCTCCGGCGCCGGTGCGCCGCAAGACTGCCGAAGGTGAGGGCGCCTAATGGATGCGGAAGTGGCCATGGGCATGACAGTTGGCCTGGTGGCCATCGTCTCGCTCTTCGTGATCCTGCCGTGGATGATCCTCCACTACATCTCGAAGAACCGTTCTTCGCGAAACCTCACCGAGGACGACGAAAGGATGCTCGAGGACCTCTGGCGCTCCGCCCGCACCATGGAGCGCCGCATCGAGACCCTCGAGCGCCTGCTCGAACCTGACGCTGCTCCGCTCCGTCCGCGCCCGACACAATCCACCCGTGGGGACATCAACTGATGCGCGATGATTTCACTTCATCTCCGAACCCGAAGCGGCTCTACCGCTCGCGTGACAAGATAGTCGCCGGCGTCTGCGGCGGCATCGCCGAGCGCATGGGCTGGGACCCGACGATCACCCGCATCGGCGCCGCCATTCTTCTTTTCACAGGCGTGGGTTTCATCATCCCGGTCTACTTCGTCGTCTGGGCCATCACGCCCTACCAGCCCTACCGTCCACGCAACCTGACGCCGGATGAAGAACGCTTCTGGACCTCGGTCTCTGACCGCCCCCGCGAAACGTTCTCGAACATCCGCTACAAGTTCAAGGACATGGACGACCGCCTCGCCCGTATGGAGCGCGCCGTGACCTCCGAAGAGTGGAAACTCAAGCGCGAATTCCGCGACCTCGAAGGTCGCTAGACTTCCCACGGCGCAGCGGCTGACAAATCCTCCCCAGGCAGTCGCCGCGCCGGACGACGAACCAAGACAGAGCCCCAGACACAACAGAGGGACAGCATGGCTCGCGAATCTCGGATCCGCCCACTTCAGACAAGACTGGCATGCGCCGCAGCGCTGCTCGTGACCGGACTTGCCGCCCTTGCAGTCGCTACCCGGTTTGGTGCTGTTCATCTCGACGCTGGAGAGATGACGATCGTGTTCGGGGGCAGCGAGGATGGCCTTACCTTCGACGTCGCCTCGCGCGGCTGCCCGCCCGATTGCGACTTCGGCATCAACTGGCGTCCTTCGCTGACGCTCACAGGAACGGGGTTGTAGATGGAAGGCGTGATTGCAGTCGCCGCTCCCTTCGTGATGGTGGTCGCCATCGTCTGGCTTGTCCAGAACGGCAAGAACAAGCGCGCCGAAATGGCGTCCGGCGGCTCGCGCGAAGACCAGGCCATAATCGGCCAGATGCAGCATCAGATCGACAGGCTGACCGATCGCGTCGCCGTCCTCGAACGTCTCGTCACCGACGACGACCGCCGCCTCTCGCGCGAGATCGATAGTCTCCGCGACCGCGGTCGTCCCCCGGTCTGACATCATCAACGGCAGGGAAAGGAGTATGCTTATGCAGAAAGACGCCACGCCGGCCCCGGTTCTGGACAAGTCCGCACCCGACGGGAAGCAGCCGCGCTTTCTCGACGCAGATCCGCCGCGGCCTCCGCCGCTCGGCCGTCTGCGTACCGACGACGAGGCGCGTCTCGCCGCCGAAATCGAAAAGCTGCGTTAGGGGGGGCAAGGAGCAAGCCATGGAGAACATCCCGGACATCGCATTCATAATCGGCGGACTGGTCATCATCGTTGTGGTGATCGGCTTCGTCTCGATCAAGGAAGAAAAGATCAAGGCGCAGGCCAAGGGCGTTCTCGAGGGCCAGGACCGCATCAACGCCGAAGCCGCCGCCGAGATCGCCCGCCTGCGCGCGCGCCTCGAAGTGGTCGAACGCCTGGTAACCGACGACGATCGCAAGCTGGCGCGCGAGATCGCACAACTGCGCGGCGAACAGGCCAGCGCAAGCTAGTTGGCATTAGAGGGGATCTGCGCATGCACGGACAGAATTGCGGCGGCCACGGAAAGAACCGAGATGCCTGGCGCATCGAACGCGAGGCCAAACGTGCTGCCTGGCGCGCCCGCTTCGCCGCCCGCCGCGCGGGGCAGGGCGACTGGAGCCATTTCAAGGACCCGAAATTCTGGGGCCTGGACGCCGAAAGCATGAAGCAATGGGGCCTGAATTCCGACTGGGGCATGGACGGCCAACAGACTGGTCCCAACCAAAGCGAAACCGGGCAGCTCAAGGCGCAGGTTGCCGAGATGGAAACGACGATCGATTCCATGCAGGAACGCATTGCGGTGCTCGAGCGCCTGATTCTGGATCTCGACAAGGAAGCACGGGAGTCCCGTCTCGCTGCAGAGATCGAGAAGCTCCGCGACCGGCCAGAGGGGGGCACGTGATGGAAGCGATCATGATTTCGATCGTCGTTGGCATCGCCGTCATAATGGCGGCGTCCATACAGATCATCCGCATGGCGCTTGCCCATGAGGAGAAACGGCTGGCGCTGAAGGCGGGCGTGGGCGAGGCGGCCCGCCTCGAACAGATCGTGGCCGCAAACACCACCGAGATGGCCAAGCTTCGCCAGCGCGTCGAGGTGCTTGAGCGGCTCGCGACGGATGACGAGCGGCGCCTTTCGCACGAGATTGCGGGCCTGCAGGGCGGACGGACGCTGGCATGATGAGCGGACCGTTTGTGTTTCAGGCAAGAGTAGGTGTTGGAAGAAAAATGGACGCCAGCGACAGCAAGAGGGCCTGGGACGAACTGCGCGAGCTTGCCGGTTCGTCGAAGCGCGCGCGCCAGAAATCCAGGGATTTCTGGGAGGAAATGTTCGGCTCGGAGGACGCTCTGTTCTACGACGCCGAAGGCAATGACCGCACAGATCTGTTCCGCGCGCTCGTTGAACGAATTGACCAGACGACACGCCTTGCCGAAGGTCTTGCCGAACGCGTCGCGGTCCTTGAGCGCCTGGCCGTGCAGGACGAGGCGCGAATCGCGCTGGAGATCGAGAAGCTGAGGAAGGAAGGCTAGATGTCGACCGAAGTCATGTTCGTCGCGATCGCAGGCATGGGGACCTTCCTCCTCATGATTCACATCATCGGCAAGGCGGAGACCGACAAGGCCCGCGTCAACGCCGCCGGCTCGGAAGACACGGAAGGTATGAAGCGGCTGCTCGCAGACAACACTGCCGAGATCTCGCGCTTGCGCGCGCGTGTGGAAGTGCTTGAACGGCTCGCAACGGACGGAGACCGCCGGCTCGCCGGCGACATCGAGCGACTTCGCTCGGAACAAAGGGTCTAGAAGATGGAAAATGCAGGCGTCCTGATCCCGCTTCTCGGCATCATGTGTGGCATCATCGCCATCATCAGCAGCGCATACCTGAAGTCGCAGAAGATGAAGCTCGACATGGCGCAGGCCAATCGCCTCTCTTCGGCCTCCGAGTCCGAAATGATGAGCGAAATACAGCGGTTGAAGGACCGCGTCGCCGTGCTCGAAAGGCTAGCCACCGACGGCGACAGGAAACTCGCTGGCGAGATCGATCGCCTGCGCGATGACCGGAGGGTCTAGGGATGTTCGATCTCGATCTCTTTGAATTCATCATCGCGATTGTGCTGATCGGCTCCGTCGCCGGGATTGTCCAGCAGGGCATCAAGCTGGAGCGCGACAAGATCCGCGCCGGCCGCCGCGAGTCCGAAGGCGAGGCTGCCCAGCTTGGCGGCATCGTCTCCGACCTTCACAAGGATGTCGCCCGTCTCAAGGACCGCGTTCGCGTTCTCGAAAAGCTCGTCACCGATGACGATCGCCGCCTGGCGGACGAGATCAACCGCCTGCGTCGCGAGGAGGCCGGTCCACGCCCGGGCGCTTGAACTACAGTCTCCCGCGCCGCATCGCGCGGGCTCGGAATCGCCCGGGTTCAAGGCATTCGGCGACGTACGCCTCCACCGGCGAGGGCTCACCGAACGTCTCAGATGCAACTTTCTCGGCAAGCAGTGGCCCCCAAAGAAAGCCACGTGAGCCGAGGCCGCCGATCAGGCGGTGACGCTCTAAAGGCGCCGGAGTGCCGTCCGGCGCCTTTTCCTTGCCCGGCGCCGCCCCCGCAAACGGCAACCGATCCTGCGTCGTCGCACGCACCGCGGCGCGCGCTCCAGTTGCTGGAGCAGCCCTCATCCTGAAGGATCGCGAAGCGATCGTATTGAAGGACGAGGGCGGGCTCACCATCGCCTCCACATCCGGCCGCAACCGCGCCAGGACATCAAGATTGTGCGCGCTCGCCGCCTCACTCACCCGCGGCGCGCCATCGGCCGCCTCGAACGTCGCGCCGAACACGATCTGCCCGAACGCCTCCACGGCGTACCCGCCATCCGCAACAGCCCGCGCCACGCCATCCGCCGCAACCCAATCCACCTGACCCAACCGCCCCTCAATCGCCGGCGAGTCCGAGCCAACAATTTCCGCGGCGCCCATCCCCGCACACACCACGACCAGGTCCGCATCGAGCTCATCGACTGACGTCACACGTGCGCCAAACCTCACCGCCGCACCCGCTACCAGTTGCGGTAGCGCAGCCTCGGGCCGCACCGCCACAGCGCCCAGGTGGCGAAGCCCGGCGCCCTCTGCACGCAGCAGCGTCTCGTCCAGCGGCGGATCGGCCATCAGTTTCGCAAACCGCGCCACCTCCCTCTCGCCACGGGGCAAATGCACCGCGTCCAGCACCTGCACGGCATCGGCGCCCAGCTCGGAATAGAACCGCCGCGCATAAAGCCACGCCTCCAGCAGCGCCCGCGCCGCCGGCCCATCGGCTGCATCCAGCCGCGGCATCACCAGCGCAGTCGGATTGCCGCTCGCGCCCGCGCCGAGCTGGTCCGCCTGTTCGTAAACTGTCACCGCACATCCGCGCCGGACAAACGCCCGTGCCGCGCACGCCCCCGCAATCCCGCCGCCGATGATCGCCACACGCTTCGGCCCCGCCGCACGCGGAGCACCCGCCGCAACCAGCCGCGCCTCCAGCCGCTCCTTCTTGCGCCCATGGCCCGGCACCTTGGCCACCTCAAAGCCCACGGCTTGGAGGTTGCGCCGCACATGACCCGCCACCGTATACGTCGCCGCCCGCGCGCCCGGGGCGCACATGCGCGCGACATGGCCCAGCACCTCCGCCGACCACATCTCGGGGTTCTTCGCCGGTGCAAAGCCATCGAGAAACCATGCATCGCATTGCGCCTGAGCCTCCGCGACAGCCGCTCCAATGTCATCGATATGCAGCGTCAGCGTCACGCCATCGCCCAGCACGATGCGTTGCACACCGCGCGCCCGCTGTGGCCACTTGTCCCGCAGCTGCGCCGACAACGCCGCCAGCTCCGGCCAGCCCGCATGCACGCGCGCCGCCGCCCTGCACGGCATCAGCAAGCCTTCGAACGAGAGAACATCCAGCCGCGCCGTCACGCTCGGTCGATGCGCCCGCCACAGCTCCCACAGCGCCAGCAGGTTCAGCCCCGTCCCGAACCCAAGCTCGCCGACAAGGAACTGTTCGCGTCCCGCCCACGCTTCGGGAAGCCCGCATCCACCGAGAAAAACGGCGCGCTTCTCATCGAGTCCTTCACCGGAGAAATACACATCGCCATGCCCGCGCGCGAATGGCAGCGTGTCGGTGAATTCCAGGTCCGGCAGGGGTGGCAGGCGCGGCATCAGACCTTCGGGCGCGTCGCCGTCAGCATGTAGTTGACGGCCGTGTCGCGCGTCAGGCTCCACCTGCCCGTCAGCGGCGAGAACGACACGCCCACCGTCTCCAGCATATCCAGCCCCGCCCCGGTCATCGCCGCGCGCGCCTCTTCTGGCGTCACGAACTTGTTCCAGTCATGCGTCCCCACCGGCAGCCAGCGCAGCACATGCTCCGCTCCCACTACAGCGAACGCAAACGCCTTCGCCGTCCGGTTCAGCGTCGCCATCACCATCATCCCGCCCGGCGCCAGCAGCGCCGCACAGTCCGCCAGGAACCGCGCCGGGTCCTGCACGTGCTCGACGACCTCGAGAGACAGTACGATGTCGAACTTGGGCTCACCTGCGGCGACCAGCCCTTCGACCGTGCCGACGCGATAGTCGACAACTACATTCATGGCATCGGCATGCACCATCGCCGCCTTGATATTCTTGTCGCCCGCATCGATCCCAACCGCATGCGCGCCCAGCCGCGCCATCGGCTCTGTCACCAGCCCGCCACCGCATCCCGCATCCAGAAGGCGCAAGCCCTCCAGCGGCCGCTTGGCATCGGCATCGAGCCCGAAATGCTTCACTGCGGATTCCCGAATGTATGTAAGCCTTACCGGATTGAACTTGTGCAGCGGCGCGAACTTGCCCGTCGGCGACCACCAGTCCGCCGCCATCGCGCGGAACTTCTCGATCTCGGCCGGATCGACGCTGGGAGATTCCGGAATGCTTTCGTCACGTGTCAGGATCTTGGTCATGACATCTATCTGGACCCGTCGAGCCGCTCTCGCAACGCCTGCCGGCGGCCGGGCCGGGCCAAATTCCGCGTGAGGCAAGGCAGCGCGCGGGGCAGGGTCAACCATCCCGGACAGGGGGAATTTCTTCCGCCAGGAAGCCTATGGCAATCTGCGCATTGCCCTCCGCCGCGTGTGCCCTTAGACACCCTGCCGTCATCCGCCCCCGCCCGGGGGAAGGGCAAGGGACGTAGCCGGTCATGAATCGCCTGGTGCTGAAATTCGGCGGAACGTCGGTCGCCAATCTCGAGCGCATCGCGCACGTGGCCGATATTGTCGCTGCGCGCCGAGCCGAAACCCGCGCCATCGCCGTGGTCGTCTCCGCCATGTCGGGGGCCACCAACCAGCTGGTCGAGTGGTCCCGCGGCGCCGCAGGCCCCGACCTTCACGGCCCGGACTTCGACGATGAATACGATGTCGTCGTAGCCTCCGGCGAACAGGTCACCGCCGGCCTCCTCGCCCTGGCCCTCCGCAAGAAGGGCCTCAAGGCCCGCTCATGGCTTGGCTGGCAGCTCAAGCTGAAAACCGACGAGGCCCACGGCAAGGCCCGCATAACCGGCTGCGACAACCCCGAATTCATCCGCTCGGTCGATAGCGGCGAGATCGCCGTCGTCGCCGGCTTCCAGGGCGTCGACGATCATGGCCGCGTTTCGACGCTCGGCCGCGGCGGGTCGGACACGTCCGCCGTCGCCGTCGCCGCCGCCCTCAAGGCCTCGCTCTGCGACATCTATACCGACGTCGATGGCGTCTACACCACCGACCCGCGCATCACGCCAAAGGCCCGGCGCATCGAGAAGATCTCCTACGAGGAAATGCTGGAGCTCGCTTCGCTCGGCGCCAAGGTGCTGCAGACGCGCTCGGTCGAGCTTGCAATGAACCATCGCGTTCCCGTGCGCGTGCTGTCCTCCTTCGAGGGCGCCGTGCCGAAACCAAACACCGGAACGCTCGTGTGCGATGAGGAACAGATCGTGGAAAAGCAGGTTGTCAGCGGCGTCGCCTATTCGCGTGACGAGGCCAAGTTCAGCATCATCGGCGTGGAAGACCATCCCGGCGTCGCCGCCAACATCTTCGGCGCCCTCGCCGACGCGGGCGTTAACGTCGACATGATCGTTCAAGCCTCGGCGAAAACCGAAGGCCGCCAGAACATCGTGTTCACATGTCCGGACCGCGACGCCGCCCACGCCAAATCCGTCCTGGAAAGCCTCAACGGCAATGTCGGCTTCGAGAATCTCTCGGTCGACCGCAACGTCGCGAAGGTCTCGGTCATCGGCGTCGGCATGCGCTCCCACGCCGGCGTCGCCAAGACGATGTTCCAGGCCCTGTCCGCCAAGGGCATCAACATACAGGTGATCTCGACATCCGAGATCAAGATCTCCGTCCTGATCGACGCCAGCTACACCGAGCTGGCCGTACGCGCGCTGCACACAGCATATGGGCTGGACGCGGACTGACAGGCCAGAAGGTTCTCGCAGCCCGTCATTCCGGAGGCGCGAAGCGTTATCCGTGACCCATTTGTCGGTTTTCGAGGATGTGTGAACGGTTTTCAGGCCTTGGTTCGCGCCTCTCGGGACGGCGATCGTCCCCATTGGCTGCGTAGCCTTTATGGTGGGCAGTCCCGAAGGGCCGTCCGTCGAACCACGAGGGCGGGGTTCACCAGCGCCCGTCAGCTGTCCCTCCACGACAATTTTCAACCCCGCCACAAAAACATACCGGAAAGCGCCCTCAGTAAATCGGCGCACAATGACGTCCGCCCTGTTATCCGCTAAAGCGCGGTAACAAGCCCAAACGGAGACCCCGTGACCGATCGCGGAAGGCCAGGAGAGAAGGGATCTTCATCGCCCCGCCCCCCTGCGGGCGGCGGCGGCGCCAAGCTTCTGCTCTCGCGCCTGCGCGCCCTGATGGCCAACCAGGCGCAGGACCCCAAGCGTCTCGAACGGGTCGTGGAACTCATCGCCAACACCATGGTGGCCGATGTCTGCTCGATCTACCTTCGGTCGGAGGACGAAAGCCTCCTTCTGATGGCGACCCAGGGCCTGCGCCCGGAAGCCGTCGGCCGCACGCGCATGAAGGAAAACGAAGGCCTCGTCGGCCTCGTCTCCTCCACCGCCCGTCCGCTCCGCCTCACCGACGCCTTCTCGCACCCGCGCTTTTCCTACCGGCCGGAAACAGGCGAAGACCCGTTCCACTCCTTCCTCGGCGTGCCGATTCTCCGGGGCGGCCGCGTCCTCGGCGTGGTGGTCGTCCAGAACCGGACAGAGCGCGCCTATGACGATGAGGAGGCCGAAGCTCTCCAGACCGTCGCGATGGTGCTGGCCGAACTCGTCGCCTCCGCCGCCGACACGCTCAGCGCCGGCCTGCGCCAGACGCGCCCCGTGGAACTCCGCGGCCGCGCCATGAATGAAGGCCTCGCATCAGGTGTCGTGCATCTGTACGACCCCGTTGTTCCGCCCGCCCGGCTGTTTGCCGCCGACCCGGAACTCGAGGAGCGCCGCCTCAATGACGCACTCGAGGCGCTTCGCAACTCGATCGACGCCATGCTGACCCGCGCCGGTCCCGTCCTGTTCGGCGAAAGCCGCGACGTGCTCGAAACATACCGCCTCTTCGCACATGACCCGAGCTGGGAAGCCCGCCTCGTCGAAGCCGTCCGCACCGGCCTCTCAGCGGAAGCCGCCGTCGACCGCGTTCGCCGCGAACACCGCGCCCGCCTCGAAAACGCCCGCGACGGCTTCCTGCGCGAACGCCTGCACGACCTCGAAGACCTCGAAAACCGCCTCCTGCGACAGCTCAACGGCGATGATGGCGGTGGCCGCGTCGCCCCGCCCGGGGCCATTCTTGTCGCCAGCCGCATCGGCCCGGCCGAACTGCTCGAATACCGTGACGCACAGCTTGCGGGCATCGCGCTGGAAGAAGCCGGGGCCGGCTCCCACGCCGCCATCGTCGCCCGCGCCATGGGCGTCCCCGCTGTCGGTGGCCTCACCGGACTCGTCACGAGGGCTGAAGACGGTGACCTGATGATCATCGACGGCGAGGGCGGGGTGGTACACATCCGCCCCGAAGCCGAAATGATGTCCAGCTTCCAGGCCCGCGTCGCCATATCCGAGCAGACGCAAGCCGAACTCTCCCGCCTGCGCGACGAGCCCGCAAGGACGACAGATGGCGTGGAAATCGACCTCTACATCAACGCCGGCCTCAGCTTCGACCTCGACCATCTCGACACCGTCGGCGCCAAGGGCGTCGGCTTGTTCCGGACCGAGTTCCAGTTCATGGCGTCCGAGACGATGCCGGGCCTCGACGAACAATCACAATTCTACAAATCCGTCATCGACCGGGCAGGCGACCGTCCCGTCACCTTCCGAACCATCGATCTCGGCGGCGACAAGATCGCTCCCTTCATGGGCAGGCGTGAGCGTGAGGAAAATCCCGCCCTCGGCTGGCGCGCCCTTCGCATGGCGCTCGACCACCCCTTCTTCTTCCGCCGCCAGCTCCGCGCCCTGATCCGTGCTTCCCGCGGCAAGACGCTGCGGTTGATGTTCCCGATGGTCGCCACCGTCGAGGAGTTCGAGGCTGCCCGGCGTCTTCTCGACAGCGAAATGGAATGGGCGGTGAAGTTCGGCCGCGACCTCCCCAACCGGCTTCAGGTCGGCGCCATGGTCGAGACGCCCTCGCTCGCTTTCTCGATCGACCAGCTCAAGGGCAAGGCCGATTTCCTCTCGGTCGGAACCAACGACCTGATGCAATTCTTCTTCGCCGCCGATCGCGATAACGCCCGCCTTGCAGGCCGTTACGACCTGTTGAGCCGTCCCGCCATGCGCCTGATGCAGCGCATGCGGCAACGCGCCGACGAGGCGTCGCTGCCGATCACCGTCTGCGGCGAGGCGGCCGGCCGGCCGCTCGAAGCTCTTGCCCTGATCGCGCTTGGTTACCGCAAGCTCTCGATGCAGGCCTCCCGCATCGCGCCCGTGAAACTGCTGGTTCGCTCGGTCGACATGGCTGTGTTGGCGCGGGACGTGCAAGCTGTGCTCGACGGTCCGGCACCCTCGATACGTAACGCAATGTTAAGTGTTGCGGCGGGGCTTGGGCTGAAGATTTAGGTTGTGGCGGTATCGGCGCCCTCTTACCTTGATAATGACTTGTTAGGGTGGTGGGCGTTAATCGGGATAGGCTTGTCTTCAGTAATCGCCTTCCCGTTTCGGACAGACATATGAGCGGCGTGGCCAAGGACGACACCAACCCCAATTCGCCTGCGGATGAGACGGCTACCGTAACGAGCGAAGCCGATGCTGGCCAGGCTGTTGCCGAGGTCACCGCTTCCGCGCAATCCAAGGACGACGAACCTCGCGCCCGCCGTGGCGCCCCCCACCTGCGTGTGGTGAGCGACAACGAGATCGAGTTTGCCGCCCAGGCTGCTGCTGCACACACCCGCATCGGCGACGCCATTCGCGCCGCGCGCGAGAATTCGGGGTTCACGCTCGAACAGGTCTCCCGCGAGACCCGCGTTCACCTCAGCCACCTCCGCGCCATCGAGGAGATGACGCCCGGCCTGCTCGGCGCCCCAGTCTACGCCAAGGGCTACATCAAGTCCTACGCCCGCTTTCTCGGCATGGACGAACAGACCACGCTCGACCGTTACCTGTCCGAATGCGCCGCCATCCTGAAAGACCCGGAAAAGCTGGAAATCGCGCCATCGGCCTCGTCCAATGCGCGCAAGCTGCCGGTCGCCGTACCCATGCTCGGCATCCTGATGGTCGCCCTGGTCGGGGGCGGCGCCATCATGTTTTTCAACAGCGGTGACAAGACCCCGGCTGTCACATCTGAAACCTCGACTGCCGCCGCCGGCGTGGGCCCGATTGCCCAACCCGTCGCGCCCCAACTCCGCATCGTCGCCCTGAAGCGCTCCATGCTGGAAGTGCGTTCTGCCAAAGGCGACAAGTACGTCCACCGCTACTACAACCCCGGCGAATTCTTCGTGGTCCGCGTCGGCGCGGGCTTCACCGTTTCTGCCGAGGACGGCACTGCCTTCGAATGGCGCTTAGGGGACCAGTCGCTTGGCCTGCTGCAGGAAGCCGGTGGTCCGGTTTTCTCGGCAAACGTCGACCAGGCCGCCCAGCGCCCGCCTATCGTCACGGCCCCGCCCGTCATCGAGCCCGTCGCCTCCGACACGGACGCAAACGCTCTCACAACCCCCGGCCAGCCGGCGGCCGGCGCAAGCCCCGCTCCGGCTCCGGCCAGGCCGCGCCCCCGTCCGGCGACGCCGCCCGCCGCCACCAGCGCCACGCCATCCGCACCGCCCGCCGCAACGCCCGCGCCGGCCCAGCCCCCGGTCCGCGACCCCGCGCTCGACGCCTATCCGGATCAAGTCGCGCCGCCTACCGCCCAGTAGCAGGCGCAATCCGCCTACCCGTCTTTACGGGCACGCGCAAAAGGCCCAAATGTCCGCAATCGGCTGATCGGGCAGGTGCATGAGCCACGACATCAATCACATCCGCCCTTGGCGCACGATCGTGCGGCGCAAGTCGCGGCAGATCCGCGTCGGCAACGTCCTTGTGGGCGGCGACGCCCCCATCTCCGTCCAGTCTATGACCAACACGCCGACCTCTGACGCCAAGGCCACGATCGAACAGATCCGCGGCCTCGAGGAAGCCGGCGCCGATATCGTCCGCGTCTCATGTCCCGATGAAGAATCGACAGCCGCGATGCCCGAAATCTGCCGCGCCGCGAATGTGCCGATCGTCGCCGACATCCACTTCCACTACAAACGCGGCATCGAAGCCGCCAAGGCCGGTGCCGCTTGCCTCCGCATCAACCCGGGCAATATCGGCAACGCCTCGCGGGTGAGGGACGTGGTGCAGGCCGCCAAGGACCATGGCTGCTCGATGCGCATCGGCGTCAACGGCGGCAGCCTCGAACGCCACCTGCTGGAAAAGTACGGCGAGCCCTGTCCCGAAGCGATGGTGGAAAGCGCGCTCGACCATGCGCGCATCCTCGATGACCACGACTTCCACGAATACAAGATTTCGGTGAAGGCCTCCGATCCGTTCCTCACGGCCGCCGCCTATCACCAGCTCGCCGACGCCACCGACGCGCCGCTGCATCTCGGCGTCACGGAAGCAGGCGGCCTGCGCACCGGCACCGTCAAATCCGCCATTGGCATCGGATCGCTGCTCTGGGCCGGCATCGGCGATACGATCCGTGTTTCGCTCTCGGCCGAACCCGTCGAGGAAATCCGCGCCGGTTACGAAATCCTGAAATCGCTCGGCCTTCGCACAAGGGGCGTGAATATCATCTCGTGCCCCAGCTGCGCCCGTCAGGGCTTCGATGTCATCCGTACCGTCGAGACGCTGGAAAAGCGCCTCGCCCACATCCAGGAGCCGATCTCGCTCTCGATCATCGGCTGCGTCGTCAACGGCCCCGGTGAGGCCACCATGACCGACCTCGGCTTTACGGGAGGCGGCAAGGACGCCGGCATGATGTATGTCTCCGGCAAGCCCGACCACAAAGTCACCAACGCCGAAATGGTCGACAAGATTGTTGCGCAGGTCGAGGCGAGGGCGGCTATCCTCCGCGCCGCGAAAGAGGTCGCGGCGCAAGCGGCGGAGTGATCATTCAGCCCACTGCTGTAGCGTGTATGCGACAGCCTCGGCGATGTAAGCTGCTGTTACCCGGTCAACCTCCAGACGAGCTTCGCTTCCGCAGCGATACGCGCGCATTCGTGGTCCCTCACCGCGGGAAGGCTGGCGAGGACATGACCCGCAGAAAAGGCAGGAAAAATGCTTGCGGTGTCCTCGCCCGATGGCGACAGGCCGAGCGGCGCCACAGCTCTGTTGAGCCCGCCCGTCGATGTGCTGAGAACGTCAAGGTCCTAGCATGCCAAGCAGCCTGGCGTCTTCGCTACAGGATATCATCCCGTCGACCGGCTCTTGCCACCATCTGCGGCCTCACGCAGTCTCCCGGCATACACACGCGGGGCCAAACTCATGTCATCCATCCATCGCCCGCTCATCGCGCTGCTGGCGCTCTGCGCAATCTCCCCCGTCGCCCATTCCCAGACACAAACCACCGCCCCCGAAACTGGCGCGAGTTTCCAATGCCAGGATGGATCGAAAATGGTCCTCTCCTTCGCCGAGGCTGCCAACGGCATCGACGCCGTCATCTGGCTGCATGGCGCAACCTACCGCCTCCCGAACCAGCCGCCCCGACAGGGGCCGGTGCAGGTTGTCTGGAGCGATGGCGAACACTCCCTGACGTGGAGCCCCGGCGTCCAGCTGATGTGGATGGCCAGCGACGCCCACCTCATGTGCGGCCGCGGCGGTCACAAACACTGACCTTCAAGAAGAAGTCCTCCCGCGCCGAAGGCGGGGGAGGTGGCATGCGAATCATGACCGAGGGTGGCGCCTGCAGAGCAGGCGGATCGCGCACCACGCTCGCCCGCGCAGCGCAACTACCAGATCAACACCCGCTTTGCTGGCGGCAGGTAGTTGGGATCAGTCTCCTTCACCCCGAAGGCCTGATACCAGCTCTCCATGTTCCGCACCGGACCAACCGTGCGGAAATACGCCGGCGAGTGCGAGTCCGTCGCGATCAGCACGCGCAGCGCTTCGTCGCGTACCAGTCCGCGCCATACCTGCGCCCAACCGAGGAAGAAGCGCTGGTCGCCTGTGAATCCATCCAGCACAGGTGCTTCCTTGCCATTGAGCGAGAGACGGTAGGCGGCATATGCCACCTGCAGCCCGCCATTGTCGCCGATGTTTTCGCCCAGCGTGAAACGCCCGTTCACGTTAAGGCCCGGCAGCGCCTCGAACGCTGAGTATTGCTCGGCCAGCATATCGGTCAGGCCCTTGAAGCGGGCCACATCATCCGGCCCCCACCAGTCGCGCAGCACGCCCATGCCGTCGGACTTCGCGCCCTGGTCGTCGAAGCCATGGCCCATCTCGTGGCCGATCACCGCGCCGATGCCGCCATAGTTCACGGCAGGGTCTGCGTTGGGATCGAAGAAGGGCGGCTGCAGGATCGCGGCAGGGAAGGTGATCTCGTTGAATACCGAATTGTAAGAGGCATTCACCGTCTGCGGCGTCATCCCCCACTCGGTGCGATCAGTCTTCTGACCCAGCCGCACCAGCCGTCGCTTTGCCTCGAACTCCGCAGCGCGCTGCGTATTGCCGTAGGCATCGCCCTTCTCGATCGTCATCGCGGAATAGTCGCGCCACTTGTCCGGATAACCGATCTTCGGCTTGAACAGAGCCAGTTTCTCCAGCGCGCGCTCCTTCGTCCCCGCACTCATCCACGACAGCGCCTTGATGCGCTGGGCGTAGGCTATGCGCATGTTCTCGACGAGGTCGAGCATCTTGGCTTTTGAATCGGCAGGGAAATGCTTCGCCGCGTAAATCTTACCGACAGCCTCGCCCATCGCGCCGTTCAGCGCCGCGATCGCCCGCTTGTCACGCGCGCGCTGCTCCGGCTGACCGTTCAGCGTCTTGCCGTAGAACGCAAACGCCTCGTCATCGAACGCCTTTGGCAGCACCTCCGCATTGCGTCGCAGCGAATGATAGGTCGCATAAGCCTTGAGCGTCTCAAGCGGCGTCTCGGACCAGATCTTCGCCAGCGGCCCGATCGCATCCGGCGTCCGCACGATCGCCCGATCCGCCGCGCCAACCAGGCTCGCCTCCAGCGCCGCGTCCCACGGATAGGTCGGCGCCATGGCCTTCAGCTCGGCCCGCGTCTTGGGATTGTAGGTCTTGTCGCGCTCGCGCAGTTGCTCCGGCAACCAGTGCTTCTCCGCGATCTTCATCTCAAGGCCGAGGACTGTCTCCGCCTTGCGATCGCTGTCCACAGCGCCTGCCAGCGACAGCATCTTCGCGACATGTGCCTTATAGGCTGCGATCTGTTCAGGCTTGGCCGTCTTGCCCACATAGAAGGTGCGGTTCGGCATGCCGAGTCCGCCATGGTTCACGTTCAGCACATAGATGTCAGGATTCTTCTGGTCGGGCGACACGCCCCAGCCGATCGGCGAGGGGACCGGAGATCCCGGCCGCGCCGCGATGACCGCCAGCGCGGCTGCATCCTTCGCGCCATTGATTTCGGCAAGCAGCGGCTGGATCGGCCCCAGCCCCTTCGCCTCGATCGCCGCCGTATCGACAAACGACGCATAGAAATCCGCGATCCGCTGCTCGTCCGAGCCTTTCGCGCCACCCTTGGCTGTCGTCTCCGCGACCAGCTCGATCACGTGCACATCGGCCTGTTCGCGCAACTCATCGAACGCTCCCCAGCGTGTGCGGTCGCCGGGGATCTTGGTGGTCGCCTGCCACGTGCCTCCGGCGTATTTCGCAAAGTCGACGCCGGGTGAGACCGAGCGGTCCATACCGCCAATATCGAAACCCCACGCTCCGATCTTCGCCTTGGCCGCCGTCGTCGCCGCTGCCGGCGTTGCCTGCGCCTGCGCCACCGTCATGGGCGTATCGATCACGACCGGCGCTGCCGCAGTCCCGCACGCTGCAACCAACGCAATGCTCGCGACACCAAGCAGGACTGTCCGACGAACCATGATTTCCTCGCTGAAAAGCTGATGGCGCCGCAGGGCAGCGGCAGGCCGAAGCATCATGCTAGGGTCAGCCCACTTCAAGGGCAACTCTGGCCCCGCGCGCCCGGACTAAACTTTCTCGCTGATCCTGATCGCCAGCCTGCAGCCCGTCCGTATGATCGCCGACAGCAGTGGGTAAGCCGGCGCCTGCGCTGCGCCCTCGGAAGCAGCGAGCTCCTTGTGGGAGACTTCCTCCTCCTGGAACTTCGCCATCGTCTCGGCCAGCTGATCATCGCCCGCTTCGCGCAGCTCGACGACCTGGTCGCCATAGTGCTCCTCGATGACGGTCTCGACCGCCTCGGTGCACGCATGCGCAGCCTTCTCGCCGAGCAAGGCTGTACCCACGCCAAGGGCAAAGCCCGCCGCGTTCCAAAGCGGCGACATCGCCGTCGGCCGCACGCTTCCGGCGCTCAGCATGCGATCGAACGCGTCGAGGTGTTCCTGTTCCTGTGCCGCCATCTCCTTGAGCTGGCCAACGATGCGTTCCTTGCCATGCTGCCGCTCGAACACGGCCAGCTGGCCCTTGTAGATCGCGACGGCGCCATATTCGCCGGCATGGTCGACACGCAGGATTTCCTCACGACGACTGCGGCTCATCGTCATGGTTGTATTGTTTCATTGGCCGTATCCGCATGCATCGGCGGCTGGCTGGCGGAATACAGGCTCAGCGCTGCGAGGATCATCGACCACACGGCATTCAGTCCGGCCATCGAGAGGCCCCATGGCTGGTCCGGTACGCGCCACAGCGCTTCCTTGCACGAGGGGATCGCCTGCGGACGTGACAGCAGCTCGCTCAGCGGGATGCCTTCCGGCAAAGCGCCAGCCGTCATTGCCGTGCAACCGGCCGGCCCCGGCGCAAGATCCCACTCGAACAGCGCATGCCACGCCGCGATCACGAAACCCGTCATGAATGTGAGGGCAAGCAGGATCGAAAAGGTTGTCATCAGTCCGGGCCCGGCCCCCCGCCATTTCAGCACGATCGCCACTAGCGCAATCGGTCCGGCAGCGAAATAAGCGTACCGCTGCCACCAGCACATCTGACAAGGTGCCTGGTTAAGGACGATTTCGAAGAAATAGGCCACGCCCAGCGTAGCCGCCGACGCCAGCAGGGCGACCAGCGGCCACCTGATCCGGTCTAGAGGCAGCCTGTTCATCGTTTGACGTTATCCGGGGGGGCTGAGGCGACAATGCGACGAAAGCGCTGAAAGAGCGTTGACCGGACATTGACCTGCCGCCGTTATCTTGCCGCCTTCGCGGGGTTATTCCCCGTGCTGCATGTGCTAAGCGCTCAGAGCTGAACTTAACCCCTGAATCGCGGATTCCCGGCCACTCATGACCGACGCCACGACGATCTCTCCCGCCGCCCCGCACACGCCGCACACGCCGCGGGCAAAGGGCCCGTTTGGCGCCCTCTACAACTGGGTCATGCGCCTCGCCGCAGGCCGCCATGCCGAGCCGGCGCTCTACACGGTGTCTTTCACGGAAAGCTCCTTCTTCCCGATCCCGCCGGACGTGATGCTCGCCCCGATGTGTTTCGCCCGGCCCGAGCGCTGGGTCCGCTACGCCTTCGGCTGCACACTGGCGTCCGTGTTCGGAGCGTTGCTTGGCTATGCGATCGGTTTCTATCTGTGGGAAGCCGTCGGCTCCCAGATCATCAGCTTCTTCGGCTATGGCGGAAAAGAAGAGGACCTCCGGCTCGCCTACGCCACAGCTGGCGTCTGGATCATCTTCCTGAAGGGCATCACGCCGATCCCCTTCAAGCTGGTTACCATCGTCTCCGGCGCGATGGCGTTCAACCTGCCGATCTTCATCGCCGCCTGCCTCGTTACGCGGGGAATCCGCTTCTTCCTCGTCGCCTGGCTGTTCCAGAAGTTCGGCCCCACGCTCGCCCCGATCATCGAGAAGCGCGTCGGCCTGTTCATGCTTCTTTTCCTTGCGATCCTCGTGGGCGGCTTCGCCCTGGCCGCAATTCTTCACTGATCGACACGAGGAATTCGATCAAAATTTCTGCAATCCGTGAACCGGATGTTTGCGATCATCATGCGACAACGCCGGTGAGCCTGCGGATGGTCCGCTTGCTCGCTGTCAGTACCGGGTCGCATCCATGGCCACGCTCCGCCGCATCCAGACTGCCTCCATGCGCGTTGCGCCGCACTGGTTCCTGTGCGTTTTCCTCGGCGCCTTCGTGGCGTTGCAACTGGCAAGCCCGTCCTCCCTGATGCTCTGACACCGGCTGGCCAAGCCCCGATCATTACGCTAATCAGTCCGCCCCGCGCGGGAGTGGCGGAATTGGCAGACGCAGTGGACTCAAAATCCACCGTCCTAACGGATTTGTGGGTTCGACCCCCACCTCCCGTACCAGACCTGACGCGTTGACGCCTAGCAGGCGCCAACCCTAAATCCCACGGCAAACGCGGAGCCGTGCGCCTTTATGAAAAAGCTTCTGGTCACGGGCGGTGCCGGCTTCATCGGGTCTGAAGTCTGCCGGCAGGTGATCGCCCAGACCGGCTGGTCGCTCGTCAACCTCGACAAGCTCACCTACGCTGGCAACCTGCAGTCGCTCGCAACGATCGAGTCCGATCCGCGCTACGAATTCGTCCACGGCGACATCTGCGACCGCCCCCTGGTCGATGCTCTGCTCGCGCGCATCCAGCCTGATGCGGTGATGCATCTTGCCGCTGAATCCCATGTCGATCGTTCCATCACCGGCTCGGCGAGTTTCATTCAGACCAACATCGTCGGCACGCACGCGTTGCTCGAGTCTACTCTCGGCTACTGGAAGACGCTTTCGACAGAGAAGAAGGACCAGTTCCGTTTCCTCGCCATCTCGACGGATGAAGTCTACGGCTCGCTTGGTCC
This sequence comes from Hyphomonadaceae bacterium, assembly GCA_022844475.1. Taxonomy (GTDB): domain Bacteria; phylum Pseudomonadota; class Alphaproteobacteria; order Caulobacterales; family Hyphomonadaceae; genus UBA7672. The sequence goes on from JALHLR010000005.1 coordinate 75,140, forward strand.
AACCGGCTATTTCAGCGAGACCACGGCGTTCGATCCGCGCTCTCCCTATTCGGCGAGTAAGGCTGCATCCGACCATCTCGTCAGCGCCTGGGGCCACACCTACGGCCTGCCGGTGGTCATCTCCAACTGCTCCAACAATTATGGTCCGTACCATTTCCCTGAAAAGCTCATCCCGCTGATGATCATCAACGCGATGAACGACAAGCCCCTGCCGGTCTATGGCGACGGATCCAACATCCGCGACTGGCTGTTCGTCCAGGACCACGCACGCGCGCTGCGTATGCTGGTCGAACATGGCCGGCCGGGCGAGACCTATTGCATCGGCGGCCGGGCTGAGCGCACCAATATCGACGTCGTCACCGCGCTCTGCGGGCTCTTCGACCCAATCAGGTCGCGTCCCGCCGGCGAGACCGCAAAACGCCTCATTACCTTCGTCGAGGACCGCCCCGGCCACGACAAGCGCTACGCCATCGACAGCACAAAGATTGAAACCGAATTGGGCTGGAAACCATCCGTATCCTTCGAGGACGGCTTGCGCTGCACGGTCGACTGGTACCTCGCCAACCGGACATGGTGGGAGCCGATCACAAATGGCGTCTACGCGGGCGCCCGGCTCGGGCTGCCAGTTGCGTAGTGTGACGCTTGACGACCAGCGGGCTCAATCCCTGAAAGACACGACTTTGACTTTTGTCTTCGCACCGGTCTGGTCATCGGTCATCACGAGATAGACGAACTCGCCCGTATCAGGCGCTTCTTCCATCAGGCGCGCCACTTCCGCGTCATCGGTAGCGAACCGGGCCTCGTTCCCCAGCACGAGTTGATGCGGCGAGCGTGTTGCGCTCACGAACAGGGCGCTGAGGCTGACAGCTGCGAGAAGAAAGGTGTTCATGACGGAAATTCCTGTGTCGGGGAGCTAACCCACGACAGCGCACGACGTTCCCGGATCAATCTTCGGCAACCAGTTCCCGTGCCGCGCGCTCGCCCGCTTCCACCGCGCCATTCATGGTTCCCATCGCCGACAGGCTGGTGTGCTCTCCCGCAAATGCGAGCCTGCCATCGAGTTCCGCACGCGCGGCGATCTCGGGATAGCGCGTGTACTGGCCAGCAAGGCAGGTCGCGCGGCTGCCGCGCGTGTGCGGATGGTTCGCCCAGAACAGGCTTGTCCGCACCTTCGGCGTCAATGTCCCCGCAAGCTCCGGCGACAGGGCTGAAAGTCCTGCCTGCAATCGCGCCAGCGCCGCCGCCTCTTCGCCCTTGGCTGCATCGTCCGCGAACAGGTTCGTCAGCACTGCGCCAGCGCCTGTCTGGCCCACGCTCGAATCCCACATCATCTGGAAGCCGCGGTCGGAAATGATCCGGCTATTCGCCGGCTTCGCGCTCGCGCCCACGATCAGCTTGGCTGTGGCGCCATGGCCAAGCTCGTTGATCACCATCATCTTGTCAGCCGGCAGCGCCAGCCCGCCCAGCCCCCTGATCTCGCGCAGACGCGTGAAGGGCAGGGCCATCACAACATGCGCAAACGTGCGCTCGAACGAGGAGCCGTCCTCCGAGCGGAAACTCAGCTTCAGCCCATCGCCACTGCGCGCGATAGCTGCCAGCTGATGCCGCTTGTGAATGGCCACGCGCTGCACCAATGGTTCGCCGGACAGCCGGCGCTCCAAGGCTTCCGGCAGGCTCGAGGATCCGCCCACAATCCGCATCGCACCATCGCGCTTGCCGTGCAGCGAAAAAGGCCTGGCTGTGTCGGTTCCGACGAGGTCCACGAAGTTCAGTGAAGACTGCTGGCTGACGCCCACGCCGAATTCCGCCTGCCAGGCCAGCGCCAGCAGGTCGACAACCCAAGGCTCCGTCGAGTCCATCAGACTCTTGAGATACTCGGAGAGCGGCAGGTCATCGAGCTGCCTTGCCCGCTCGGTCCATTCCCCCGCACTATCGAGCAGCGCGCCCTGGTCGGCAGCCACGCGCAGGGCGACCGGAACGAACGCCCCCGTCGGTCCTGCCGGATCAAGCACGTCAGAATCGCCCCACTGGAACCCGCCAATGTCGTAAAGCGCCGGACTCGCACCCTCCGGCGCCATCGGCTCGACCCGCACGCCAATCTCGCTGCACACGCGCAGCAGCGCCTCGTCGTCGCTGTCAACGAACTCCCCGCCCAGTTCGCAGAACTGGCCCTCAGGCGTGAAGTCGCGCAGCGTGAACATGCGCCCGCCCAGCCGCCCACTCGCTTCGAACATATCGACCATCGCGCCGGAGATCGCGAGCCGCCAGGCCGCCACCAGCCCCGAAACGCCTCCGCCCACCACGGCGACAGAACCCGCCTCCCCGTTCAGCGCGGGGCCCGCCTGGGGGGTGCAGGCCGCCGCCGCCAGCAGACCCAGTGCCGCCCTCCGCGTCAGCGCGCGCGGACCCGCTACGCCAAGCTCAGCGCGTGCCTGGCCTACCCGTCCATTGATCCAGCTCAGCAGCTGCGTCCGCGCCATCCGGCTCCCCGTCGTCAGGCCGCGATCTAAGGGCAAAGCCGGCCTGAAAAACAAGAAGGGCCGCGCGGCAGATGCCGGCGGCCCTTCCCGTCATTGAGCGGGGAGAAAGCCCCTGAAAGCTGTTCCGTCAGCTGGTCGGAAGACCGGAGGTTGCTCCGAACGACAGACCGGCCAACAGGGCTCCGCCCCGGCTCATAGTGACTGACATTGGATCACCTCCTTTCGCAAAGTTGACGATGGGGAGGAGAATGGGGGCCATCGGCCGTGCGCGCAAGGGCAAACGATCGGCACGCGCAGGTCAGCCCGCGCGCACAACTCTGGCGGGCAGTTCCGTCTGCGCGTCGACCAGCACGATCCGCCCGTCCATCCATGCATAGAACTGCCCACTGGGGGCTGACGGAAGCGCCAGCGTTGCAGGATCCTGGATAACCAGCGCGGAGGTAGGCGACACACGCCGCATGGATAGCCCCCCATAATCTGAGTGAGGGTCAGGCAAAGATCGCGGCCCGGCGGGCACATCGGCCGTGGGGTCCGTCGGCTGCGCTGGCAGCACGCGGATCACCAGCTCTGACGTCCGATCCACCAGGACAAAGCGCCCACCCACGCGCGCATAAAACTGTCCCGGAGGGGCAGGCGGCAGAATGTATCTCTCGGGCGATGTGACCGCCGCCGTCGAAACCGCCGGCACGCGCTTGTTGAGCAGCGCCGCCTCCGCCAGCATCCGCTCGCGGGCCAAGCTCTGGCGGTCCTGCTCGGCCTTGAGCAGCAGCCTTTCGCGCTCGCGCCTGTCGTCCATGTCCCGCATTGCCAGTTCGGCGAGGCAGACGCCCGAGCCGGGCGGGCCGTTGAGATCCCGCTCGCGCTGGCGTGCTGATTCAAGCTGGTCCAGTTGGCGCTGGTCCTCCATATGCAACTGCCGGTCCAGTGCATCGAAGCGCGGCAGCGTGTCGAGCTGCGCATGCGCTGGCACGGCGATGAAAGACAGGCCCGCGAAGGGAAGAGCTTTCAGCATGCTGGCAATATAGCACGTTCGTGGCCGCGTTCACCCGGCGGTACTGAGTTGAAGACCTGCCAGCCCGGCAGAGTTGCCAGGGTGATGATGGCCTTGTGGAGCAGCCGGCGGCCATGAATGCTGCGATGGCGCCACTGCGTGAGGCGTACCCCCCGAGGCAGCGCGACGTTCGGAATGATTCTTTCATGATCCTGCGGCCATCAAGATCCTTTCCCGGAAGGGGCAGTCAGCAGTCCAGTCGCTCAACTATGCGAGTCTCGCATCTCGCCCCGGAAGAAGTGCGCCGCCTCGCGCCAAGGCGTAACCGACCAGTAGGAGGTCGCGAGTCCCGAAGGCGAGGGCAGGACAAAGACCTCTGGCCCCTCGCCGACGGCCTGCCGCCCGACGTTGATGCGTCCGGTCGACTTGCCCAGCCACAGTCCCGCAGCCGTCTTGCTGGTGAAGGCCAGCGCGTCGGGCTTCAGCCGCTTCACCTTGCGCTTGAAGCCCTGCACGTCGAACGCCTCCCGTGCGATCTGCGCATCGACGCCCCAGCGTGTCTTGCAGAAATCCGTCAGCCCAACGCCAAGATCGAGAAGCAGCGGATATTCACGCGGCGCCAACAACCGCGGCGTGACGCCGGTTTCATGCAGCGCGCGCCAGAAGCGATTTCCCGGATGCGCATAATAGGCGCCGACCGCCGCCGACATCGGCCCCGCCGCCGTGCCGACGAACCACAGTCGCAGGTTCGGCGCGAGCCGGTCCGGCAGGATGTGCGCCGCCTTCGCGGGAGCCTCGCGCGCCATCAGTTGGTGTCATCCATGCGTGTTCACGCGGCGCACTTTGAGCGAGGGAGAGGCGTCGTCAACGCGCTAGAACCGCTTGAACGCCTTCGGCGCCTGCGTCGCGCTGGCCTTCGCCACCCGCTTGCCGTCCGGATCGAACAGCTCCGCCTCGATGAAGCAGGTGGACTTGCCCCATTTGAGGATCTTCGCTTCCGCGCTCGCCCTGCCGACGAACAGCGGGCGCAGATAGGAGATCTTCATCTCCAGCGTCGGCGCATTCATGGTGACGTTGGAGGCGATGATGGCCGCCGTGCTCATCGCCTCGTCCAGCATCGCCGCGATGAAGCCGCCCTGGATCGCGCCTGTCGGATTGGCAAAGTCCTGCCGCGCCTCGAACTCGAAGCGCGAAACCATGTTCGCCTGATCCACGCCGACCAGCCGCATACCCAGCGTCTCGGTGCAGGGCGGCCGCTTCTTCGAGTTCTGGAAGCGCACAAGCATCTCCGCATCGGTCAGCCGAGGTGGTTCCGGCGTGTCGCTGCTGCTCACGGGATCGTGCTTCTATTTGCGGCGGAAGGCGTCGAGTGAAACGATGGTCGCGTCAGGGGCGGCCGGGGCCGGCGCAGGCACCGGTGCGCCAGCGACCGACGTACGCCTGGCCGGGATCACGGCGGGTACGCCCGCATCCGCCCGCGTATCCAGCGGCTCCATCTGCACGCCGAAATTGGTCGATGGATCGAAGAACCGGGTCACGGCGCCGAACGGCACGCGCAGCAGTTGAGGAGCGCCGCCAAACCGCAGCATTATCTCGAACAGATCGTCCTGCACCGCGAACTTGTCGTACTGATGCTGGATGACGATCGTCATCTCCTCAGGGAACTTGTCCTTGAGCCAGTCCTCCATTTGCACGCCCTGCTGGTGCGTGCGGAAGGTGACATAGAAATGATGGTCGCCCGGCAACTGTCCCATCGCGGCGGCCTTCTCCATCGCCGCGCGCACGATCCCGCGATACGCCGCCTGGGTCAGCGCATGATAGCCGATGTGATCCTTGCCGGATCCCGGTGACCGCTCCAACAAAACCTCCATCGTCTGAGAACCAGAGCTAGGCTCTGGTGAGAGCCCGGTAAATTAGCTTCAAGTGCTAGGCGAGCCCGCGCCCTTCGCCTCGTTCTGCGAGAACGATAACGCGCATGAGCCATGCATGTGCAAGACCCAAGCGCAACATTTGATTTCTCCACAGGCCGAACCAGCATACCTTCAACGCATGACCCGCACCCCCAAGCCTTACAGATCGCGCAGAATCGGCGACCGCGACCTTTCGCCCGAGACACTCATGATGGGGTATGGCTACTCGCCCCACCTGTCCGAGGGCGCCTTGAAGCCGCCCCTGTTCCAGACATCCACCTTCGTCTTCGGCAGCGCAGAGGAAGGGAAGGCGTCCTTCGAACTCGCCTACGGGCTACGTGAAAAGAAGCGCGACGAAGAGATGCATCTCATCTACTCGCGCATCAACAACCCTAATCTCGAAGTGCTGGAAGATCGTCTCGCGGTGTGGGACGCTGCGGAAAAGGCGCTCGCCTTCGCCTCGGGCATGGCCGCGATCTCGACCACGCTGATGACCTTCCTGCGCCCCGGCGACACATTCGTGTTTTCAGAGCCGGTCTATGGCGGCACCGAATTCCTCGTCCACACCATCCTGCCGCAGTTCGGCGTCAGGGGCGTCGGCTTCATGGCCGAAGCCGGCGCCGATGGTTTCCGCGAAGCAGCAAAAGCCGCTGCGGCGCAGGCCGCGCAATCACACGGCAAGGTCGGTGTGATCTATGTCGAGACACCCGCCAACCCCACCAACGGTCTTGTCGACATCGCACTTGCCCGCGAGATCTCGGAAACTCTGAAAGGTCCAGGCGGCCGCCCGCCCGTGATTGTCGACAATACCTTCCTCGGGCCCATCTGGCAGCAACCGCTGAAGCACGGTGCAGACATCTGCATCACCTCGCTGACCAAGTATGTCGGCGGCCATTCCGATCTCATAGCCGGTGCAGCTTCTGGCGACGCCAGCTGGATCGGCCACGTCGCCGTCTTCCGCACCATTCTGGGCACCATGACCGACCCGCACACCGCATGGCTGCTGCTGCGTTCGCTCGAAACCCTGAAAGTCCGTATGGACGCCGCCGAACTCGGCGCACGAAAAGTCGCCGCCTACCTGCGCGACCATCCACGCGTGAAGTCAGTCTGGTATCTCCCCTTCCTGCCGAAGGACCATCCCGACCGCGCGCTGTTCGAGAAGCAGTGCCTCACTGCGGGCTCCACCTTCTCCTTCGAGATTGTGGGCGGCGAGAAAGAAGCATTCGACTTCCTCGACAAGCTGCAGGTGATCAAGCTGGCCGTCAGCCTCGGCGGGACCGAAACGCTAGCTTCCCACCCCGCCGCAATGACTCACTCCGACGTACCGCCTGAAGCACGGCTGCGCCTCGGCATCACCGAATCGCTCGTCCGCCTCTCCATCGGCGTCGAGAATCCGGACGACCTGATCGCGGACATCGAGCAGGCGCTCGGTCAGTAAGCACGACGCGGCGGCTGGCTCAGCAGGGGACCGGCAACGCCGCCAGGGCGCTCTGTCGCCCTACCGGTCCAGCCGCTCCTGCACATTCACTGTCGGCGTGCGCGGGGTCGCCGGCAGACGCTGCAAGCAGGCCCCGCCTTCGCGCCACCCCTGCGTGTTGTCGTCGTCGGCAGATCCTCGACGGGCGCGCGGCCTCATGCTACGCGCGGCGCATGCCCGATACGTTGACCTCGCCGGAGTTCATCCCGCAGACGGTCGTCCCGCCCGAGAAGCCGCTGCCGCTGATCCGCGGCCTCTGGCAGACGATCGCCAATCCCCTGCATGTCTGGCCGCAGGCGATGTATGAAAACCCGTACCATGGCGTGAAGTGGATCGGCCGCACCTTCCACTATTTCCGCAAGCCCGAACACATGAAGGCGGTCTTCCTCGATCACGCCGACATCTTCCGCAAATCGCAATTCCAGAAAAAGCTCGTCGGCCCCGCACTCGGAGACGGCCTGCTCACCTCTGAAGGCGATCACTGGAAGTTCCAGCGCCGCGCGGCCTCGCCCGCCTTCCGCATCGAGGCTCTGCGCGCGCTCGTCCCGGCGTTCTCGACATCCGCAGAAGCCACCATCGAACGCATCCGCAAGAAGCCTTCCGGCCTGGCGATCGACATGCAGTCCGAAATGCAGCACGCGACGCTTGATGTGATCGTGGAAACCATCCTCGGCGGCGCTGACCCTGGCTTTGGCTATTCCCGCATCGCCGGCACGGTCGAGGACTACATGCAGGTGATGGGCAAGCCGGATGTGCTGGACCTGTTCGGCATGCCCAACTGGGTGCCGCGACCATGGGGCGGGAAGGGCAGGCGCGCCGCCGCCGCCCTGCGCGCTGCCGCCGCCAACGCGATCGCCCGCCGCCGCGCCTCGGGAAAGACGCACAACGACCTGCTCGGCCTGCTGCTCGCCGCCCGCGACCCGGAAACCGGTCGCGGTTTCTCCGATGTCGAACTGTGCGACAACGTCGTCACGTTCATCGGCGCCGGCCACGAGACCACTGCGCTGACGCTTGCCTTCACGCTCTACCTCATCGCCAACTCGCCCGACGTGCAGGACCGGCTCCTGCGCGAAGTGCAGGATGTGTGCGGCGACAGGCCAATCGAAGCTACGATGGTCGAGGACCTCGTCTACCACGAGCAGGTCATCAAGGAGTCGATGCGGCTCTACCCGCCCGCCTCTCTGATCGACCGCGTCGCCACTCAGGATGTCGATCTGGGCGACGTGCAGGTCAAGAAGGGCGACTTCGCCTTCAACCTCATCTACGTGATGCATCGTCACCAGACATTGTGGGACAACCCATCACGTTTCGATCCCGAACGGTTCTCGCTCGAGAATGCGAAACGCATCCACCGTTTCCAATACATGCCTTTCGGCGCCGGACCTCGTATCTGCATCGGAATGAAGTTCGCATACATGGAAGCTGTCGCCATCCTTGCGACACTTGTCCGTAGCTTGCGCTTCCTGCCGAATGCCGCGCACAAGATAGAGCCGAACATACGCATCACGCTCCGTCCCGAAGGAGGCATGCCGCTGTTCGTCGAGATCCGGTAGGAGAAGCCGGCAGGAGTCCTTGCGTGTCGTCGCTTGCCCGTATCCCCGCCCCGAAAGACATGATGGGGTATGTGCAGGACCTGCTCTGGTCGTCGGGCGAACTGGGGCGCTGCATCTGCCGCCGCGGTTGGACCAAGCCAGAAGTCTGGGCGCTCGCTCCCGCCAACACGCCCGAAGCGCAGATCCTTACCGACACCGCAAGCCGCATCGCCCAGACCGACGACGCCAACGAGTGGCTCGACGCGTGGATCATCGCGCAGAGCAAGACCACGTCGCAGCTTTGCCTCGTTGCGCACGATCCGCTGGCCCCGCCCGTCGATGCCGACCAGGACATCTTCGACAGCCCCGGCCATTGGGACACACGCGGCGGGGAGAGCTATCTCGTCCTCCCGAAGGCCGCGCTCGCCCCCGGCGCCGTCAAGGGCGCCACACGCATGATGATCGGCGACCAGTACGTCCTGATCGTCATCGAAGCCGACTGGCCCTTCGGCGAAGCCCGCGCCCTTGACACCCTGGCCTACAGCGTCCGCCACGTGATCGTCCCGATCACGGAAGGCGAGAGCTACGGCATCATTTCGGGCGTGTGAGGTTCACCCTTCCAGCTTCGCATCCAGCGTTATCTCGATGGCTCCCAGCGCCTTCGACACGGGGCAGCCAGCCTTGGCCTTGTTCGCCAGCTCGATGAACTGCACCTCGCTCATGCCCGGCACATTGCCGCGCAATGTCAGAGCGCTCTTCGAAATCGCCTGACCGCCGCCATCGACCGGCCCGATATGTACAGCAGCCTCCGTCGTCAGCTTCGCCGCGGGATGCCCGGCCTCCGCAAGAAAGTGCGACAGCTGCATGGCGAAGCAACTCGCATGCGCCGCCGCGATCAGCTCCTCGGGATTGGTCGCTGACCTGCCGCTCTCATCCTCGAACCTCGCCTTGAACGAGTAGGGACTGTCCTTCAGCGCCCCGCTCTGCAACGAGATCGCGCCCTTGCCGTCCTTCAGCGCGCCAGACCAGACAGCCTGTGCGGTACGTTTCATCGTGAAGCCTCCATGTTGTCCAACGCAACATAGGTCGCCGCCGCAAGGGGAGGGAGAAGTCGAACGACAATGTCAGAAAACAAGTGGGGCGGCTTCTGTTGCCAGGCGCCGCCCCGAGCCCCGCCTTAGCTTGCTAGAGCTAAGGACTTAGGTTTGGAAAACACCAGCTGCTTACGCAGCGAGGCGCATTTCCGGAGCAAAGTTGTCATTGGCAACTATTGCGTAAAAGGCTTCTATCGGGGCCAAAGCGGGCAAAGTCTTCGCCTTTACACATCCGTCGATCCTGTGTCGGCCCCAGACAGTCCGGCCAATGCCCGGAGAAAAATCTGGTGGAGCCGCCGGGCACTGCCCCCGGGTCCGGTCTGCTTATTGCGCGAGGGTTTATCGCCATAGTCTTCTTGCGAAGACACTACGAATATAGGCGCTAATTCCTTAACCGCAAACAACTGTTCTGCGCGCCGCTCAGCCCGGCATAAGCCCCAGATCCACGCCCATTACTGTCAGCAGCATTGCCCCCGCTGCGAGCGGCAGCAACACGGCCAGCGCGATCCGGAAAATCCAGGGAACGACGTACATCGCGAAGGCTCCTGCTCCAGACGCAGGAAGCCCGAGGCAAAGCCCAACGCTTGCTGTTGAAATCAGTGTCGCGTGATGCAGAAGGCGCTCAGCCGGTTGCCGTCGAGGTCGCGGAAGCTCGCCGCATAGAAGCCCCCACGCTCACAAGGCTCCGCCTCCGGCGCGCCGCCCTGTTCGATCGCCAGCTCATACAGCCGCTGCACCTGCTCTGGGTCCGCCGCCTCGAGCGCAACAGCCGCCGCCGCTCCAGGCGCGTCGCCATTCGCCACCACGCTGATGCTCGCCGGTCCGCCCGGAATCCCCCAGGCAACGCAATCAGCGTCCTCGATGGAACGCCGCGCGCCCAGCTCCCGCGCCAGACGGTCGTAGAATTTCGCAGCGCGGCCCAGATCCCGCGTATCCAGCGTCACATAACCGTTCATCGCGTGCCTCCACTCTCGAATCGACTCTGCCGACCGCAAGAACATAAATAGAACGTTCTGGATATGTTCGCAATCCCCTCCAGGCACGCCCATGGCGTTCCGTCATGGAACCCGCATAGATTGCGCACAGTCCGGGGAGGGACATTCATGAAGAAGCTAGTCGCGGAATTCATTGGCACGGCCACGCTGGTCTTCTTCGGTTGCGGCTCCGCCGTGCTCGCGGGCGGGGAGGTCGGCCAGCTCGGCATCTCCTTCGCCTTCGGCCTTGCCATCGTCGCCATGGCCTATGGGATCGGCCCCATCTCGGGCTGTCACGTGAATCCCGCCGTCTCCTTCGGCGCCTTTCTCGCCGGCCGCATGGGCGCAGGCGAGATGGTGCAATACTGGGTCGCCCAATTCCTCGGCGCGCTCGCCGGAGCAGGCGTTCTATATGTCATAGCCACCGGCAACCCGCTCTTCGCGATGCCCGAATGGGGCCTTGGGTCCAACGGCTATGGCCAGGGCTATCTCGGCAATTTCGAACTCACCGCCGCCTTCGTCTTCGAGGTCGTTGCCACCTTCCTCTTCCTCGTCGTCATCCTCGGCGTCACGCAGAAAGGCTCGCCCGCCATGCTTGCCGGCCTCGCCATCGGTCTGACGCTCGTCGTGATCCACATCGTCGGCATCCAGGTCACCGGCGTGTCGGTAAACCCGGCGCGCTCCTTCGGCCCCGCCGTCTTCGCCCAGGGTATCGCGCTGCAGCAACTCTGGCTCTTCCTCGTTGCGCCCCTGATCGGAGCAGGCCTCGCAGGCCTGCTCTTCCGCGTGAAACTGCTCGAAGCCGACGCGCCCGCAGAAGACACATCGAAGTAACAGAGCAGGACGCGCACGACGCCCGGCGCCGGACATCTGGCATCCACACAACCGAAACCTCCGTCGCCGCAACGACGGACGCTGACCTGCTGCGTCAGCTCACCTCGTCAGCTGCGAAACAAGAAACCTTTGCGACGCCGTTCAATTGCCTGAAACGCGCCCCATATGAGCGCGCAGGAAGCACCTCGTGCTGAGGGGCGTTTCTCGACGCATTTCGTTTCAGGCATGCGCGCGTTGACGGAGTTCCAGATGATTGAGACAGGCAAGCCCAGCGACGCGCGCCGCCCCTCCGCATGGAACAGCGACGAGTACACGCTCATCGAACGTCTGGTGGATCGTCAGGGTCTCAGCCGCGACGAGGCTGTCAGAACAGTCGGCGACTATCGAAAAGGCAAGCGCGTCGAGATCGACCCCGCACTGATGGAAGGCCTCGATTCGATCTGAGGCGCGACGCCATCCCGAAATTGCGGTAAGCGCGCTCCGCAAGACAGGGAGCACTCATGCCGATCCAGCGCCTCAACCCGCCGACGCTCTCGAAGCCGACAGGCTATTCGCACGCCACGCTCGTGACTGCGGGACGACAAGTCCACGTCTCGGGACAGGTCGCACTCAACGCTGGCGGCGAGATCGTCGGCAGGGGCGACATCGCTGCGCAGACCGAACAGGTCTACCAGAATCTCAATGCGGCGCTGTCCGCCGCCGGCGCAGACATGCGGCTGGTGTTCAAGCTGGTCACCTATGTCGTCGATCTGACGCCCGCCCGCGCGGCAGAGATCCGCAAGGTGCGTCTCGCGCATCTGCCTGAAGGCGACTACCCCGCCTCGACCATGATCGGCACGACCGCGCTCGTGCACCCTGACTTCCTGATCGAGGTGGAAGCGATCGCGCTGCTGGACTAACCCGTACGCGCCTCTCGCCACATCGCTTCGAGCGGCGGTCCGCCCGGCCCCGCCGCGAACATCTTCATCCGCTCAAATCCGTGCGCGCGATAGAAGCCCGTATTCGCCGGATTGGAGTTCTCAAGATAGCAGGGCAGGCCATCCCGGTCCGCCGCCGCAAGCACCGGCGCCAGCAGTCGCTTGCCCAACCCCTTGCCGCGCGCCGCCTTCCGCGTGCCGATGGTAAACAGATAGAGATGCGGCGTGGAAGGATGCTCGCGCGCCATCGTCTCGGCCGCCGCCATACCACGCTTCGCCGCGCCCTTCGTCCCCTTGCGCATGATGCTCGAGACAAGCTCCAGCATGGCGATCGGCCCCGGCTCGCGATTGGCCGACGAATGGCTCCACATCGTCGCGCCTTCATCTCCGCTGACATGACAGAACCCGCGCTTCAGATAGACGCTCCGCGCCAGCGACCCGAACACATCCGCCATCGGCCCGGTGTTTCCGAAGATCCAGAGATTCACCGGATCCTCCGCAAACGCCTCCGCCGTGATCGCACCCAGCTGCCGCCAGTCGCGCGGCCCGGTTGCGCGCATGCCGGCGGGGAGTGTGATCTCCGGTAAATGCTGCATGCCTGCGCCTGTCCCCTGTCGTCATTCCCCGCCGGCGGCTCCGGAGTCGTTCCCGGGCTTGACCCCAGAACCTTTCTTCACCGCCGAACGTCCTGCAAAGAACGGCTGAGAAAGATTCTGGGGTCAAGTCCGAGAATGACTTCAGGCTGGCGGTCAGGTCGCATGCTCGCTCTGGAGCGATTGCCGCACTATCTATGCTCGACCAGCAGGACCAACCGATGCGCGAACCCTTCCCCGATTTCACCGCCGCCGAACTGGCCGAAGTGCAGGCCATGAACCGCCGCCTGCGCTGGGCGCCGCGCTTCCGCGCGCCGACGCCGCTTGGCCGCATGATGATCCAGACCATGCTCGGCGCGCAGGCCATCGTGCCCATCGGCACGCGCGGCCTCAGCGTCTCCACCCGCCGCGTCACGCACAACGGCCACGCAGTCGCCCTGCGCATTCTCCGCCCGCGGACCCTGCCGCCTCGCGCCGTCTACATCGACTATCATGGCGGCGGCTGGTCGATCGGCACGGCGTCGATGGATGACGCCGTCAACGCCGCAATCGTGCGCGAAGGCGTCGCTGTCGTCAGCGTCGACTACACCACGCTCCCCGACATCACCTTCGAGAACCAGATCGCGCAATGTCATGCCGCCGCCGACTGGGTGTTCGAGAACGCCGCCGCCGAACTTGGCGCGCATGATCTCTTCATCGGCGGCGAGTCCGCTGGCGCGCATCTTGCCGCCTGCGCCATGCTTCGCCTGCGCGACACACGCAGGGACTTCGCCCGCCTCCGCGGCGCCGTCCTCTTCTACGGCCCCTACGATCTTTCTGCGACACCCAGCGTTCGCGCCGCCGGTCCGGAAACGCTCGTGCTCGATGGCCCCGCCATGGTCCCCGGCATCGCGCGCCTCTTGCCCGACAGGGACGAAGAGGGCAGGCGCAAGCCCGACGTCTCCCCGCTCTATGCCGATCTCGCGCGCTTGCCGCCCGCGCTCTTCCTCGTCGGCGCGATCGATCCACTCGTCGACGACAGCCGCCTCATGGCCGAACGCTGGCAGGCTGCGAGCGGCAACGGCCGCTTCATCCTCGTCCCCGAAAGCCCCCACGCCTTCAACCGCCTCCCCACCCGCGCCGCCTCCCGCGCCAACGCCTGGGTCCGCGCTTGGCTCGACCGGCGGCTGGCAGTGGCGAAAGCGAAGGCTGCGGAATAGGGCGGCGGTCGAGGCTTATTCCCCCGCACCTTGGTCGACATAAGCCGGCTTCGAAAAGTTCTCCACAGGCCGCCGCCTCGCCCGCGCCTTGTCAACGCCAGCGCCGGCCCCCAAAAGTTCAGCCGACCTCCGCCGGAATCGACTCATGCGCCAGTATCACGACCTGCTCCAGGATATCCTCGACAACGGCGTCGATCGCGGCGACCGCACGGGCACGGGCACGCGTGGCGTCTTCGGCCGCCAGATGCGCTTCGATCTTTCGGAAGGCTTCCCACTTGTCACCACCAAGAAGCTGCATGTCCGCTCCATCATCGTCGAGCTGCTCTGGTTTCTGCGCGGCGAGACCAACGTGAAATGGCTGCAGGAGCGCGGCGTCAGCATCTGGGATGAATGGGCCGGCCCGGACGGCGATCTCGGTCCCGTCTACGGCAAGCAATGGCGCAGCTGGGCAACGCCTGACGGCCGCACCATCGACCAGATCGAATGGGTCAAGAACGAGATCATCCAGAATCCGAATTCGCGGCGTCTTGTCGTCTCGGCGTGGAACCCTGCCGACGTTGACCGGATGGCGCTGCCGCCCTGCCACTGCCTGTTCCAGTTTTTCGTCGCGAACGGAAAACTGTCCTGCCAGCTCTACCAGCGCTCCGCAGACGTCTTCCTCGGCGTGCCGTTCAACATAGCGTCCTACGCGCTGCTCACCATCCTGATGGCGAAGGCGACGAAGCTTGAGCCCGGCGAGTTCGTGCACAGCTTCGGAGACGTGCACCTTTATGCGAATCACTTCGAGCAGGCGCGGCTCCAGCTCCAGCGCCAGCCCAAGCTGCTGCCGAGCCTGGAACTTAATCCATCCAAATCCGACCTGTTCGGGTGGGATTACGAAGATTTCACATTAACGAACTACGTGGCCGATCCGCATATCAAGGCGCCTGTGGCCGTCTGAGCAGCAGCCAAGATGTTGCAAATGCAACAAGCCATCTACCTGACAGTCCAATAGATTCAAGGCGTTTCGCTACCGACCTGAATTTCGGATGCGGCACTGCACACAGGCCCGGAATAAACCCCGGCGAGCGGCCCGGGGCGCAGCGTTAACCAGTTGGCCGCAAACTGACTGAAACCTAATACATCAACATCTTGTGCTTTTCCCGCTCCCATAACAAACACACGGGCCGCCCGGACATTAATCCCCGAGGCGGGTGTGATCCGTCGGAGGGATCTATCCAATGTCGTTCAAACTGATCGTTGCTGCTGCGGTTGCGACCGCTGCTCTTGTTGCCTGCGCTCCGGCTGCCGAAACTCCGGCCGCTGAAGCCCCCGCCGCCGCTCCGGCGGCTGCCGAGCCGGCCCCGGCTCCGGCTGCCGACCCGATGGCGACGCCGGCTGACCCGGCTGCTGCTCCGGCCGCTGACCCGGCTGCTGCCCCGGCTGCCGACCCGGCTGCTGCTCCGGCTGCTGCTCCGGCTGCGCCGCACTAAGCCCTTACCGGCTTAGGCTGTAACCAAGACTCGCAAGAGTCGCGAAAGGGCGGTCCTGTCGGGCCGCCTTTTTTGTTGTTCCTTTCGTTCTTCCGCGATCTTGTATAGGGTCCACCCAGGGTCAGTCGCGTTCGGGAGAATTGCCGATGGCCCCATCACGTCTGCAGGTAGCGATCATCTCAGCGTTGGCAGGCATCTATGCTGTCTACGCCCTGATCGTGATCGCCCGCGCCGGCTATGAGACCGGCCAGGCCCTGGCCGGCAAGATCTCAATCGCCGACGCGTTTGCGCGCCTGGATGCTTCAGCCGGACTGCTCGTTCTTGGCGGTGTGGCCGTGTTCATGGCGCTGCGAAAAAGACCCAAGCCTTAAGCTGCGGCGGGATCGACCTCGCCGCGGTTCTCGCGCTGGCGGATCATCCACGAAACCACAACCGCGCCGACCATTTTGCCGAGGATGAACAGTATCCAGTTCGGCAGGTTCAGCATGTCGCCCGGCGATGCGGTTCCCGCCATCACCTGCGCCAGGTCCGCACCATAGAGAAACACCGTCGTGTCGATCGGCGCCGCCAGTGCGCTCGATAGAAGGATGCGCGTCGACAGCCGGTACTTCGTGAAAGTGAACAGCAGCCAGTCCACCGTCTCGGAGATCGCGAACGCAATGCCCGATGCAATCGCGATGACCGGCCACGAATAGTAGAATGACCATCCGATCGCGAGGGCCATAAGCACCAGCACGCGATGCCCCATCTCGCGCTGTACGAAGTCGCGGATCACGAAGACCAGGCCGGTCGCGATGGTGAGCGGGTTCACGAGGATCGTATGCGCCGTGCCGAACAGCCAGCCGAGTTGGTCGGTTGCGTCAACGCCGCTGATTTTGCCGAAACTCCAGTTCAGGAACGGGATCAGCGCGACATAGATATAAGCCCAGGCGCGGCCGTTCAGCCGCCAGATCAGAAAGCCTGTCGCCACCAGACCAGCGAGAACTAAGGGAAGGTGCGCCGGATCGCGCGAGGCGACAATCGACACGAACTCTTTCCAGACAACGTCCATGCCTGATCCACTCTCAGCACTTGCGCATGTCGCCAAAGCCGGTCCACTGCGCGTCCATCGCGGCAGTCATTACAGAGTTCCACGTGGCAACGTCCACCTTTCCCGTCACAGCCGACACCATCGGCGTCCGCATCGTCGCCGCGATAGGCAGGCGAGGGGAGCTTGGACGTGACAATCGCCTGCTGTTCAGGCTCAAGGCCGACATGGCGAACTACAGGCGCATCACGGCAAAGACCCCTCTGGTGATGGGGCGCAAGACCTGGGAAAGCTTGCCGAAGCGTCCGCTCTCAGGCCGCCCCAACATTGTCGCCACGCGGAACCTCGACTTCCTCGCCCCCGGCGCCTTCGTCTACTCCAGCCTGCCGCCCGCCCTTGCTGCCGCCCGCGCCATGGCGTCCGCATCCGGCGTCCCCGAAGTCTCCATCATCGGCGGGGCCGCCATCTACGACGCGGGCCTCGCGCTCGCGACCCACATGACACTGACAGAAGTCGATGCCGAAGCCGAAGCTACGGTCTTCTTCCCCCGGTTCGACCGTTCCCTCTGGCGCGAAACATCCTCCGTCCACGTCGAAGCCGATGCCGACAACGAAGCGAGCTTCGTGATCCGCGAGTTCGAGCGGAAGTAGCCGGCCATCGCCGCGGACGCAGTGCGCGTCCGTCGAAGCACGTGCGGGGGTGTACCAGCGCCCGCGGCCCGCCCACACTTCCCAACACGCGAAACCCCAGCCCCTGCCTCAGCGCCCCCACGCGTCCAAGATCGCCTCCGCATGCCCATTCCCCAGTCCGCCAACGCAGTCTAGTTTCCGTCTGCCACGGAGACCTGCATGCGTACCCGCCCCGCACTTCTCGCCCTTCTGGCGATCACGGCCTGCGCCACCGGCCCAGCTGTCGTGACGCCGATCGCGTCGCTGGCGCCGCCTGCGCAAAGCGCAGCCGAAACACTGCTCGCTATAAATGCGCTGTGCTCGGCCGAAGCGCTCGGTGCGGACGGCTTTGCGCCTGACATCAAGCTCGCGGGCGGCATGGGCACCGGCGGCTTCAAGGTCGACACCAGCATGCCGCTCGCGCAGGACTGGTTCAACTACGGCCTTGCCCTCAGCCACGCCTTCTACCATCAGGACGCCAAGGCCGCGATGAAGAAGGCGGTTGCCGCCGATCCTGCCTGCTCGATCTGTTCGTGGGGCGAAGCATGGGCGCTCGGTCCCACGCTCAACTATGGCGTCAACGAGGAAGACCGAAAGAAAGCCCTCGCTGCAGCCGAACGCGCGAAGTCGCTCGCGAAGCCCGGCGACCAGCTCGCCATCCGCCTCGCCGATGCGATGGTTGCGCGCTATGCTCCCGAAGCAGCCGTCGACGGGAAGAAGAACATTCTCGGCGGCGCGCGAGCGGGCGAGGGCAAGACCGAACCCGCGTTCGGTCAGGCGCTCGCGAAGATCGCGGCGGACTATCCCGGCGAGCCCGAGCTCACCGTTCTTGCCGCCCACAGCCTGATGATGCCCGTGCGTGGCGGCGACAAGTCAACACTGAAACAGGCGCTCACGCTCATTGAGACAGTGCTGAAAGCCAATCCCGACGACACCGGCGCGATCCATTACTACATCCACGGCACGGAGTTTGATGGTCGCGCAGAGGACGCGATCCCCTACGCCAACAGGCTCGGCAAGCTTGCCCCGCTCGCAAGCCATCTCGTGCACATGCCGGCGCATACCTTTTTCCACGCCGGCCGCTATCAGGACGCCGCCATCGTCAACGCGCAGGCGATCGAAGCCGACACGAAATGGATGGACCTCGGCGGCGATCCGCGCCCGCCGATGGACGGCAAGTTCATCCTGCCGATGTACTACGCGCACAATCTCTCCTTCGGCCTCGCTGGCGCGATGATGTCCGGCGATGGCGAGCTCGCATTGCGCTATGCCGAGCATGCGAGACACGCCTATCCCGCCTCCGGCCCCGAACAGCGCTGGGATCCGACGCCGCGCACCTGGGTCGCGCTTGCCCGCTATGCGCCCGACAGGATGCTCGCCGTTCCCGCCGTCACGCGTGATGATCCTGAGTTCCGCGCCTACCACGCCTATGCCCGCGGCGAGGCGCTGCTTCAGAAAGGCGACGCCGCCGGCGCACGCCGTGAACTCGCGCTGCTTCGCAAGGAGATCGCCGGCGAAGAAGAACAGCAGGTCGCCGTTGCGGTTCTCGAAGGCCGCCTCGCCATGGCCGAAGGCAACATGCGCCGCGCCCTTGAACGCTTCGCTGCGGGAGCCAGGATTCAGGAAGCGGAGATGGCCGGCTACATGGATCCGCCCGCCTGGTGGTATCCGGTCCGTCGCTCGGTCGCCGCGGCCCATCTGCGAAACGGCGACTTCGTGAAGGCCGAATCGGAAGCACTCGCATCGCTAAAGGCGTGGAAGCACGATCCTCTCGCTCTCTGGGTGCTGGGCAAGGCGCAGGCAGGGCAGGGGCGCATTGAGGACGCTGCGGCAACACTCGACCGCGCACGCACGCTCTGGCGCGGCGACTTCGACAGCATCACGGCCGACGTGATCTAAGTGCTATTGCCGCGCTGCGGAAACCGGGGCCTGCGGGGAAAACCCCTCCCTTTACGTTCGCGGAAATGAAAATATTTCTGGCGTGGTACAGCTGAGCAGTGCGCTGCGGCGCAACAGAATTTACCTAGACAGCATCAAGTTTTTAGGCCGTCTTTTCAAGGCGGTGCGTCAATGACGTAGCGTACATCACGCAAATTCACGCGAGCGTGAGTGCCTGCCCCTGCGACATTCCGTTCGCGGCATATCTTGTTGCGATGCACGCCAACGCCGCAACCGACTGTCCTTTACGTAACTGCCCCGTTCCGTAGCGGCGCCGTTGACGCAGGAATGAGCCGCCTCTCTGATCATATTTGCGCGAACCCGATGAAATCGAGGTGAGCGCAGGCGTCACACAGAAATCAAGGGACGCTTCGGGAGGATCGCTGCCAGGGAGGACGCGTCGCATGGCGCAGATTAATCGTATTTCACTCGTGAGCTTGCTCGCGCTTGGACTGGCAATGCCAGCCTTTGCGCAGACCACTGAAACGGGCCCGCAAACCGCGCCCCAACCTGCCGAGGATCAGGATAACGACCGCGGTCGCGACGTTGTCGTCGTCACTGCTTTCAAGAGGGAAGAAACCGTCCAGGACATCGCGGTGGCCGTCACCGCCATCACGTCCGAACTGCGCGACGAGATCGGCCTGACAACGGTGCAGGACTACACCAACTTCGCGCCCGGCCTCAGCTACTCGACGGCAAGCGATCGCCTCGGCATGCGCGGTGTGACCCGCACCTCGAACAACTTCGGCATCCGGTCCGGCATCTCGAACTACGTCGACGGCGTCTACTTTTCGTCCGCAATCCCTGCGAGCCGTGAGCCGATCTTCGTCGAACGCGTCGAGGTCGTCCGAGGCCCGCAAGGCACGCTCTATGGTCGCGACTCGATCGGCGGCGCGCTGAACGTGATCACCAAGCGTCCGACCGAGGAACTCGAAGGCCAGTTCAACTTCAACGCCGGTGACTACGGCACGCTCGGCGTCGCCGGCACCGTCGCCGGCCCCATCACGGACTGGGCGCGCTACCGCGTCGGCTATTCCCGCCAGGCGCAGAATGAGGGATTCCTGACCAACTACTCCGGCCTCGAAACCGAAGGCGGACGCAGGGATGACACCTACGTCGAGGCCCAACTCGAATTCGACGTCGGCGAAGATCTGGATCTGTGGATTCGCGCCGGCCGCCTGACGTGGGACGTTCGCAAGGGCGCTCCCGGCGCTCGTACCGGCGTTGACTCGCCCTATCCCTACAACACGCGCTTCTTCAACTCGACGGCCGAACTCGGGCCAAACGGTTGGGCGAGCCAGATTCCTGGCGTTACCGGGGTCAATCAGGTCGGGACCCAGCTTACCAACCCATCGATCACCGACAGGCACGGGTTCAATACGGATTTCACCAACTTCGCCAAGCTGTCGCCGACATCGGAGCTTGCGGTCGAGGCCGTCTATCACGCGCCCGGGTTCGACATCAAATATCTGGGCGGGTACGTTCACTACAACTATAACCTGCAGCAGGATCAGGACGGAACAGCGGTCAAGAGCTTCGTTTGTGGGGCGGCATCGTGCGGCTCGCCAACGTTCAACAACCGTCGCGTCTTCACCGAGCGTGTTTCGGACTACACCGAGAACCGCGGCTGGTTCTCGAACGAGATCAACTTCCTCTCGACCTGGGAAGGACCGCTTCAGCTCGTCGCAGGTCTCTATGCTTACCAGGAAAACTACAATCAGCTGGTCTACACCAGCCAGGTGCAGAATCCCGGGGGGCCGATATGGGACTTTACGGCGACCAACACCTGGTTGACCAACGCCGGACCGTTCCTTGGCTCTCCAGCGCCGGCCGCATTGCCGGAGCTTCCCTCAAATACCGGGCGAACATCCTTCTCGGGTGCTCCCGTCGCCGGCGGCTCGCTGATGTTCCATACGAACAACCAGGCATTGAACAATGCCTACGGTGCCTTTGTCCAAGGTGACTATGAGATCAACGACCAGTTTAAGCTGACGGCCGGCATTCGTTTCTCGACCGATATCCTCGATGGTCGCGAATACGCGCGCTTTGTAAGCCATTACAACATCGAGAGCGCGCTGGAGGGCGGCTTCCTTCAGGCCTACACCCTGCTGCCCGCCTACGGCGGATTGCGTACCGCGCTCGGTACGAACGCAGCTGCGATCATCGCGGGCGCTCTTCCAGGCGCTGTCCCGACACGTCTGGACGTGACACGTACTCTCGGCGGTCCCGATCCTTCTACGGTGACGGCGGCCAACCCCTGCGGATTTGCCGGGCAGGGCGTGGTCAATACCAACGTAACCGCAGCAAACTCCGTTCTGGCCACAAACCCTGGCTGCGCGGACAAGTCACGCTACGGAATTCGCTACGACGCCGCGACCGGCAATGCGTATCGCGACCTGCACGCTGAGTTCGAGGAAGTTACCGGCGTGTTGGGCTTCGACTGGACGCCTGATGACGACACGCTCATCTACGGAAAGTACAACCGTGGCTATAAGCCCGGCGGCCTTGGCTGCGCGGACGTCTTCTGCACGATGGTCTCCACGCCGTTTACGGACCAGGAACTCGTTGACGCCTTTGAGCTCGGCTACAAGAAGGTATGGACAGAGTGGGATATCACGACCAACGCGACGTTCTTCTACTACGACTACCAAGGGTACCAGGTCTCGAATACGATCGTGCCAGATGATCCGGGCGGCGGCGCACCGCGTCCTGCCCCTTACTCGGCGTACGTGAACCTGCCACAGACAACGACCACGGGCTTCGAGCTGGAGACCATGTGGTATCCGACCGACAACCTGCGGTTCATCTTCAACTACGGCTATACCAACCCCGAAATCGGCGACTCGCCGGCTCTCGTGCACTCACTCGATCCGTTCGCACGGGATCCAGCCGCTCAGCCACTCGGGGCGCCGGCGGCCGGAGCAAACCCGGTGCAGGGGCAGAATCTGAACGGCAACATTCTGCCGTTCAGCCCCAAGAACAAGATCGCGCTCAACGGGACCTATACGTGGGACTTTGAAGACGGTTCGACGCTCGATGCCTCGCTCAGCTACTTCTGGCAGGACATCTCGTTCAGCAACATCTTCAACCGGAGCTACACCAAGATACCATCATGGGATCAGACCGACGGTCGTCTCAGCTGGACGAGCGCTGACGGCAACTTCACGCTAATCGGCTTCGTGCGGAACATGTTCGACGAGATTGTGTACGACAGCCGTGGTGCTGGCCTGCGTGAAGGAACCAACCGCGTTATCTCGCCGACCGAGTGCTATTCAACACCGCGCACCACTGCGGCTGCTGGCTCCGCGCCGCAGGACTCCTGCTACACCGTCGGCGAAACGCTCCGTCCGCCCCGCACCATCGGCGCGGAACTGCAGATCCGGTTCTAGTCTATCCAGTTTCCCAATGGCGGTGCTCCCGCGATTGGCCCTTGCGCCGACCCCCTACCGGGGTCGGCGCCTTTTATTTCGGGGCGTGCGTTCGCGCATCGGCCTCGGCGGTCCGTCCGTTGATCTCTGCCTTGCGCCGCTTCCACTCCGCCTCCATCGCCTTGCGCCACTTCACGCGCAGGGTTGAAGGACGTTCGGGGAAGCGCTCGTCCAGCACAGTCGCCGACAGCACGCGATCCGACCTGAACGACCGGAAGTCTTTCCGCGCCTCACACCACGCGCAGATGATCCGCGTCGTCTCATAGTAGCCGAGGAGTATCGGCCAGATCACGCGTTTGCTCGCCCGGCCTTCCACGTCGCGATAGTCCAGCAGCATCTTGCGCGAGCCATTGATCGCGCCGCGCACCACACCCAGATCGATCATGTCCTCGGCGCGATCCCATGCCGGCACGACGCGATGCGCCGGGTCGTCGATGTAAGGTCGCAGGCGCTCGGGCACGCTGGCCTCGATCTTCGCCAGCAGATCCTGCGCTGCGCGCGCAAGTTTCGGGTCACCGCGATTGATCACCCACTGCGCGCCCAGAACCGCCGCCTCAATCTCGTCCGTCGTCAGCATCAGCGGCGGCATGTCGAGGCCCTTGTCGAGCACATAGCCAATGCCGGCCTCGCCGCGGATTGGCACGCGCTGCGCAAGCAGCGCCGCGATGTCGCGATAGACCGAGCGCTTGGAGGTCTCGAGTTCCGCCGCCATCGCGTCTGCTGTCACGGGCTTCTTCGAGCGCCGCAGGATCTGGATGATCTCGAAAAGACGGTCTGCTTTCCGCACGCCTTCACCCCTTCTCCCGCTACTGACACGATGCTGTCAGCAGGCCGGTGGCAGGTATGTGTCATCAGACCGGGACAGGCAAGGAAGACCGAAATGACGGGATTCATCACCGGCGCTCTGCTCGTGGTTCTCAAGCTGGGACTGATCGTCCAGCCGCGAAACTGGGCCGACTGAGATAGCCAACCATCTTCCCGAAAAGCCAGCGTACCAGGAGCCAACGAAGACCGGCAGTCAGACTACAATCATGCGGCGGCCACTTGCCCGGAAAGAAGGACAGGGCCGCCGGTTTTTTTCAGCGCGTCACGATCGGGAACACCGGGTTGGGCGCATCCATCCATTGGCTCAGCTTCAGCAGCGCCTGCGGACTTCCCTCAAGCTTCACCGCGCCGCTCGCGATTTTCGGGGGCAGGGGCTGGCCGCCGAAAATGCCGCCGAGAAAATCTGCGCGCGTCGCCGTCAGCGTGACGTCCACCGGGCCCGGCGCAGCAATCTCCTCATGCACCAGCACGCCATTTGCGATCGAGACATAGCTGCGCTCATTGCTGTCGCTCAGAACGAAGGCAAGCTTCAGTGTCTGTCCCGCCGCCTTCTCGGAATCGAGCCGCACGGCCAGCAGGTCCATCAGCGATCCGAGCGGCAGGTTTGCCAGTGCCGCCATCTGCGACGCGGGATTGGCGCGCGGCGCGCCGACGCCCTCGCGTAACTCCTTCGCGCCGGTCAGATAGATGTTGCGCCATGTCGAAGGCTCGGCCTGCCAGCCAAGCTGGTCATAGCTGCGCGCCAGCAGGTCCTTCGCTTCGGCGTCGCTCGCATCCGCCATGACGGCGTGGTTCAGCAGCTCCGCCGCCCACGAATACTCGCCGCCATCATAGGCCGCGCGCGCCATCTCCTTCACGCGCGCCGCCCCGCCCATCGCCTCCACATAGCGCTTGCCCGTAGCCACCGGAGGCATCGGCGCAAGGTTCGACGGGTTGGCGTCATACCAGCCCATGTAGAACTGGTAGACCGCGCGGCTGTTGAAGCTCAGCGAGCCATAATAGGGCCGGTCATACCATTCGTTTTCCAGCTCGGTCGGAAGCTTGAGCCGCGCCGCGATCTCATCGCCATTGAGGCCCTTGTTCATCAGGCGAACTGTCTGGTCGTGCAGGAAGGCATAAGCGTCGCGATGCTTGCCCAGATAGTCGCGGATCACGTCATTGCCGAAACGCGGCCAGCCATGGCTGGCGATCAGTACGTCGCTGTCACCGAACAGGCGCAGGGCTTCGGTGAGCCCTTCGGCCCACACCTTTGCATCGCGCACGACCGCGCCCCGCGGCGTGAGGATGTTGTGCTGCGTCGCGTTGGCGTTCTCGGCCATGTCGACGATCTTCCAGTCGGGGAAGTAGACATTCATTTCCGCAGGCGCTTCAGTGCCTGGCGTGAACTGGAAGACCATCTTCACGCCGTCGACCGTCATCGTCTCGCCGGTCTCGCCAATCTCCTTCGTCGGCGGGATCAGCGACGACGTACCGGTGGATAGCCCGGGACCGATGCCGGCATTGACCAGCCCGTTCTCGCCTTTCGGCAGCGGGATGCCGAACTGGTACATCGCGCGCCGCTGCATGGCGGGGCCGGCGATCACATTCTCGCCCACGGCCGCCTCGAGGAATCCTCGCGGTGCGATCACCTGCACCTTGCCCGCGCGCACATCGGCAAGCTGCACAATGCCTGCCGTGCCGCCAAAATGGTCGGTGTGCGAATGGGTGTAGATCACGGCTGTCACCGGACGCGCGCCGAGATGTTCGTTCGCGAGGTCGAGCGCCGCCTTCGCTGTCTCGTTTGAGCCCAGCGTGTCGATCACGATCCAGCCGGCATCCCCCTTCACGAAGGTGATGTTGGCGAGATCGAAGCCGCGCACCTGCCAGATACGCTCGCTCACCTGAAACAGGCCATGCTTCGCCATCAGCTGGCCCTGCCGCCACAGGCTCGGGTTCACGGTCTCGGACGACGCCCCTTCCAGGAAATCGAAGGCGGTGAGATTCCACACCGGCTGGCCGGCGGCGGTCGCGATCATCGGATCCTTGCGGGTGGCGATGAAACCGCGCGCGGCGAAATCGAAGTCGCGCGTATCGGCGAAATTGCGCTCGCTGCGAACGACGTCGTGGGCGGCGCGCGTAAAGGACGAAGGTGCCTCGGCACCGGCCAGCGGCGGCGGGGCTGGCGGGCTATCCGCAACGCTTGCGCAGCTGGCCACAGCCAGCGCGCCGATCCCGACCAGCAGAGCAGCCTTCATCCGAACCTCCCACGATCCTCCCGTCTGATAGGAGCGTGGCGCACGGGGGTCCACCGCAAACTCCTGCCGGTAGACGCGGGGCCCATTACTCACCATCTTTGTCGCAGCGGCAGGAAGAACATCATGGACGGCGCGACAATCGGAATTCTGGTCGGCGGTGTTGGCGCCGGCATCGTCCTTCTGCTCTTCGCGATGTCCCGCAGGCCGGTGAAATGCCCCGCCTGCGGACGCGAGCAGCCCCTGCGGCGCGCGCCGGCATCGATGGAGCAGGCGATGTGGGGCGGCTCGACCTGCGAAGGCTGCGGCGCCAAACTCGACGCGCGCGGCCGTCTCAAACCGAAAAAGTAGGGGCTTATGGCCCCGGCGCTGGAACCGTTCATCGCGCCGCGCATTTAGGAGCGTCCGCGGGGAAACGCTGCCATGCATCTGAACGTGCGCGCCGAACTCGTTTTCGACTTCGCGGCGGGGTCGGAAGCGATTGTCTCGGTTCAGGCCGCCCATTCACGGGATCAGACCGTGCTGTCCGAACGCCTGCTGCTGAGTCCTGCGACCGAGATGGTCCAGGACGAACCCGATGCGCGCGGCGAGCGTCGCTTCCGCGCACGCTTCGAGGGCGAGGCGTGCATCGTCTATGAGGCGCTCGTCGACAACGGCCAGCGCATCACGCTTGCGCCCCTGGCGCGCAAATCGAACTGGCTCAGCCTCCCGCAGGACGCACTTCAGTATCTCACACCGAGCCGTTACTGCCCGTCCGATCGCTTTCTCCTGTTCGCCAACCGCGAGTTCGGCGCGATCGCAGATGGCGGCGCGCAGGTCCTCTCCGTGCTCGACTGGATCCATGACCATGTCGACTACACCCCCGGCGTCAGCAATATCGAAACGACGGCCGAGCGGACGTTTGTCGATCGCGCCGGTGTCTGCCGCGACTTCAGCCATCTCGGCATTACGCTGTGCCGCGCGCTCAACATCCCGGCGCGTGCCGTCAGCGCCTATGCCTGGCAGCTTGACCCACCGGACTTTCATGCAGTGTTCGAGGTGTTCCTCGATGGCGGCTGGTGGTTGGTCGATCCGACACGGCTTGCGCCGGTCGAGGGTCTGGTGCGCATCGGCATAGGGCGCGACGCGACCGACATCGCCTTCCTGACGACCACAGGCCCGTGCATGAGTGTGTCGCAGAGCGTGAACGTAGCCGAAGCCGCCGGCGCGGTTGCAGCCTGATCCTTTCGATCAGGCCTTGAGACGGTCGGCCCGCTGCGGATTGTTGGCGTTGAGCCAGGCATCCGTCATCGGCGTCATCCAGCGGCATGCATGGTCAATGAACACAAGCGCCTTCATGGCGTCGGGCGAGGGCCGTGTCGCCATCGCATAGGCCATGCCCATGTCCCGGGTGCGGTTGGGATAGTTCAGCGTGAACAGGTCGCGCCGCAGGTCGGCGTCTTCGGTGTAGATCTGCTCGCGCTCCGTCACGAGGGCAAAGCCGGCGGCGAGCACCGCATGACCCGCATCCATCGCAGCAGCGCGCACCCGCTCAGGCGAGCGCGCGGCGGCGAGGCGTCCGGCGGCGTTCAGCATGCGCGGGCGGAAGCCAAGAATGTCGCCATTCATGACAGCTGAATCGAGCTTCTGCGGCGCCAGCATGCGCGTCATGTTGCGGCCAGCGATGCAAACGGAGTTGACGGCGAGGCGGAAGCGGGCAGGCGAGAACGCGCCGTCCGTGGTAAACACATCCTTCCACGAGAACACGGCAATGACCACGCGACCGACACGCGGATGACGACGCCGAAGCTGCGCCGCCAGCGCTGACTCCCAGCTCTCGCTGCCCTGCCGCTCGTGATGTGACGCGCCGAGCCGCAAGAGGACGAAAACCGCGAGGCCGCCTGGCCGCCCACGCGCTGCGGGGCCAGAGAGATAGACGGAATGAAGGTGCTCACCGAAACGCTCGAGCGCAGCATCGGCTGCTTCGTCTCCAGCTTCGAGGGCGGGTTGGGCGATTTGTTCGCGCGCGATGGCCGCGTTCGTTACCCGGCCCCAGTGATCCTGGGGCCAGAAGGCGCCGCGCAGCCGAACTGTGTGGCCCATACGCTACTCCCGTCTATGCCCGTTAGGGTTTGCACTCCCCGGGCCACGCCTCCCACTCCCAGCCATGTCGCGCATTGACGCTGCGCCGCCACGGCTTTGGTCGTAAACAAAACGTTAAGTCAGGCGCAGCGGAGCGCAAGGAGATTCATCCGCTCGAACGGCAATTAAGTTGTGGCTCACCATGACGCGCGGCGTTCATACAGGTTAACGGTGCGAGATTGTCGGCGGCGCGAAGCGTGCGCAAAGTCCCGTCGCGATTGACCACTTCCTTTGATCCGCGGCCTCGCGAACAATATCCCTGACGTGAAGATCGCAACCTGGAACATCGACGGCGTCCGACGCCGCCTGCCGCTCCTGCTGAAGTGGCTCGCGAAGACGAAGCCCGATGGCGTCGCGCTGCTTGCGCCGAAGGCCGATCCGGTTCTGATCCGCAAGGCGTTACCCGGCGATCCCGATGACAAGGCGAGCCGCCATATCGAGGCGGCGGTCGATGGCGTGCTGTTCGCCTGCCTTTACATGCCCAACGGCAACCCGCAGCCCGGTCCGCGGTCTGGCTGCAAGCTCGACTGGTTTGATCGGCTGATCGTGCATGCGCGCATGTTGAAGAAATCAGCCGCGCCTGTCGTGCTGCTCTGAGACTTCAGCGTCGTGCCGACTGACGCCGACATCCATGAACCCACATCCGATGCCGAGGACGCGCTGTTGCGGCCCGAAAGTCGTGCGGCCCACCGCAGGCTGCTCAAGCGGGGCTGGGCGGACTCGATCCGCGAACGCAATCCGGACAAGACAGTCCATACATTCTGGGACAATTGCCACCGCCGCTGGGAGCGCAACGCCGGGCTGCGCATCGACCATATCCTGCTCAGCCCCTCCATCGCGCCGCAGCTTGCATCTGCCGGCGTTGATCTCTGGGCATGCAGCGAGCCCGACCCCGGCGATCATGCACCGGCGTAGGTGAAACTCGCGCCGGAAGCCAAGGCGAAAGCCCGCAGGGCCGCAGCAAAGGCCCAGGCGCGAAAGCGTCCGCCTACTCGAAAATGATCTTCGGCGCCGGCTTGTTCGGCGCGGCGCCGAGCGCTTCGTTCACGGCGTCCGCCAACAGGCGGAACGCTTCGGCGGCGCTGGATGCGCCGGTCGCCGCGGGCACGCCGGCGTCGCCGCCTTCGCGCAGTGCAGGCAGGATGGGCAGGGCGCCAAGGAAGGGCACGCCAAGTTCGGCAGCTGTGCGCTCTGCGCCGCCCTTGCCGAAGATGTAGGCGCGCGATCCGTCGGGCTGCTCGAACCACGCCATGTTCTCGATCACGCCCAGCACAGGCACTGCCGTTTTGCGGAACATGCCGACGCCGCGCCGTACGTCGGCCAGGGCCACTTCCTGAGGCGTCGAGACGATCACCGCGCCATCGAGCGGCAGCTTCTGCACCAGCGTCAGCTGCACCTCGCCCGTGCCCGGCGGCGTGTCGATGAACAACAGGTCGAGATCGCCCCAGTCGGTATCGGTGATCAGCTGGCTCACCGCAGACATCACCATCGGTCCGCGCCAGACCACCGCCTGGTCCGGATCGACCAGATAGCCAATCGACATGCTGGCAAGGCCATGCGCCATCACCGGCTGCATCCGCTTGCCCTTCACATCGGGCTTGACGCCAACCGTACCAAGCATGGTCGGCAACGATGGCCCGAATACATCGGCATCAAGCAAGCCGACACGAAGTCCGCTACGTGCCGCGGCCACGGCGAGGTTCACGGCGACGGTGGATTTCCCGACGCCGCCCTTGGCCGACGCGACTGCGATGATCCCACGTGCAGGGCGCACGATCGGAGTTTGTCCCGGCGGCGGGGCAGGGACAGGTCGCGAGGCTGGCGTCGCAGGCACGCTGCGTGCGCCGGTTGTCACTTCAGCTGTCAGGACAGCGGTCACCGTGCTCACGCCCGGCGCGCGCGCCGCCGCGGCTTCGGCGGCCTTGCGCAGCGGCTCGTCCGAAGCGCCCGCCGCTGTCTCGATCACGAAGCCGACCTTGCCGTCCGGCCGCACGACCAGCCCGCTGACACGACCGGAGGTGATAAGGCCCTTGCCGCTGACAGGATCCTTGACGGCGTCGAGCGCGGCGCGAACGCGCTGTTCAAGACCGGGTGTGTCGCTGGGCGAGGGCATAGTCGGAGACGCTTCAAGCAGGCGGGTTTGGCGCTCTGCTATCAGGCTTTCCCGGCGGCGGCAAAGCGGCCACCGATCATCCTTGCAAGGCACCGGAAGATATGGGGCGTCTGGCGCGGGTCCTTCAGCACTACGCCGATAGCGTGAACAGGTTGTCCGCCTTTAAGCGCTGCCATGAAATCGATCCATGCAATCCGCGAGCGCGTGGTGAACCGATGGCGCCTCACGGTTGCCGCGTCGTCCTTCGAGAGCCGACCTGACGCGAGCAGGCGATCATCGCTGGCCTCGAGCGCGCCCAGTTCCCTCCGGCCGTGATTGAGCGACAGGGAGTTGCCTCGCATCACGCTGACATAGCCGGCCCACGGTACAAGCCGCATCCTGCCCCCAAGGCTGAGCGCGCGGGCATAGAGGTCGTAATCCTCGCCCAGCCGCATAGCCTCGTCATAGACAAGGCCATGCCTCTCGAGGAAGTCGCGGCGCATCAGGGGCTTCAGAAAACCCATCTCGCGGCGCAGGCGCGAAGCCTTCGTGACATTGCTCTCGACAAAGGCGCCGAACGAAACGTCGAAGGCGGCAGGCTGTTTACGGAACCAGAGCACCTTGCCGACGGTTAGCGGCTCGCCTTCGGGCACCTGCAGCAGGTCGTCGGCGATAAGATCGTGGCCCGCGCCGGTAAGCTCAAGCAGTTTCCCTAGCCTTCCCGGCTGCATGAAGTCGTCTGAATCGAGGACGCAGATCCACGGCGCGCAGCTGGCGGCGATCGCAGCGTTCCGGGCGGCTGCGGGTCCTGCGTTCCGGTTGAGCGCGAAAACCTTTAGCCGCCCCGATCCGTCATCGACTGCGCGCGCGGCGCTGAGAGTCGCTTCTCCGTCTGCCGATGCGTCGTCCACCACGATCACTTCGGCCGCTTCCGGCTGCGCCAACGCGCTGCCGACGGCGCGCCCGATCGTCGCGGCAGCGCGCCAGGCGGCGATCACAACGGTTACGGTTTGCCTCGAAGCCGGCCGCGCGCGGTCGCCTTCAACGTCGCGGACCATTGTGAATAAGGTGTCCAGCATGCAGTAAAGACTGCAAGAAGGCCGCCAGACCTGCCCAATACCCACCCGGCAAGTAATACCGGTTACCCAACTTGGTCGGCGATAAGTCTTCGGCAGGCAGAATCACGTGTTCGTCATGCCGAAATACAATCGCGCGACGGGGGAAACTGACTTATTGCGTGGGCTTGAAGGCGCTTTAATGCGTGCTCAACTACAATGCGACAGAAATCTCCCTAACAACGCCAGCAAGGAGGGCCCTATGCCCTGGAACGACAACAAGGGCAGTGGGGGCGGTGGCCCCTGGGGCGGCGGCGGTTCAGGGTCTGGCGGCGGCAATGGCGATAGCCCTTGGGGCAGGCCAGGCGGCGGACAGGGTGGCCAGAAACCGCCGGGCGGCCCGGCCGGCGGCGCGAAGGATCGCCCCGACCTCGAAGACACGCTTCGCCGCATGCAGGAACGCTTTCGTCGCAAGGGCGGTGGCGGCAATGGCAGCGGCACGGGTGGCGGCGCAGGTCGCGGCGGCCGCGGCTTCGGCGTGACCGGTCTTGTGATCCTTCTCGTCATTGCCCTGGTCGGCTGGGCCTTCACCGGCATCTATCAGGTTGACGAGCGCCAGCGCGCCGTCGTGCTCCGTTTCGGGACGTTCGCGCGCTTCGAGGACCCAGGCTTCAAGGTGCGCCTGCCGAGCCCGATCGAGCAGCACTACATCGTCGAGGTAAACACCGAGAAGCGCACGGCCATCGGCGGCGAAGAACAGTCCAACCTCATGCTGACCGGCGACGAAAACATCGTCGACATCGGCTTTGTCATCAACTGGCGTATCTACGATCCACGCAAATACCTGTTCAACGTGGTCGATGAAGAGGGCGGTCGCAACGTGCTGATCGAACAGATTGGCGAGAGCGCGATGCGCGAGATCGTCGGCACGTCGGCCTTCGAGCCGATCACCACCGGCGACCGTACCGGCGTCGAGACCCGCGTGCGGGCGTTGATGCAGCAGACGCTCAACTCCTACGACTCCGGTGTCGAAATCATCTCGATCGCCATCGGCAAAGCGACGGCTCCGGACGAAGTTGCTGAAGTTCAGCGTCAGGTCTCCGGCGCCGAACAGAACAAGGCCAAGCGCGAAGCCGACGCCATCGCTCACCGCAACCGGGTCGTGCCCCAGGCCGAAGGCCAGGCGCGCGCTCGACTGCAGCAGGCGGAAGGCTACAAGACCGCCCGCGTCTCCGAGGCGCGCGGTGAAGCCGACCGCTTCAACCTGATCTACGACGAATACCGTGCGGCTCCGCGCGTCACGCGGGAACGCATGTTCCTCGAGATGATGGAAACTGTGCTGGGCCGGACGGACAACGTCATTCTCGACAACAAGTCAGGCGCGGTCCCGGTCATTCCGCTGGACGTGCTACGTGGACGCCAGCCGGCGCCGACGACGGGACAATAGTCATGCAACAACGCACCCTTGTTATCGGCGGGATTATCGCAGCTATCGCGCTGATCATCCTCGCCAACGCCCTGTACATCGTGCCTGTCGACAAGCAGGCGATCGTCATCCGCGTCGGCTCGGCGCAGTATACGGTCAACGCGAGCGAAAAGAGCGAGTTGCCCAACTACGGCGCTGGGCTTCACCTGAAGATTCCGCTGGTCGACGATGTTCGCTTCTACGAGAAGCGCAACCTCGGCTATGATCTGGATGCCGCCGAAGTCATCGCGGCCGACCAGCAGCGACTGAATGTCGACGCCATCGCCCGCTGGCGGATCAAGAATCCGCTCCAGTACTTCCGTGCAGCTGGCGGGAACGGCGAGCAGCAGCTTGGTCTCCGCTTTACCGCCGCCCTGCGCGGGGAACTCGGCAAGGTCTCGCAGCCTGACATCATCGCTGGCCAGCGCGCCACGTTGATGCAGCGCGTGCGCACCGCATTGCAGGCACAGATGAACACGCTCGGCATCGAGATCATCGATGTCCGCATCCGCCAGGCCGACCTGCCGGAAGCGAACTCGCAGCGGGTCTATGACCGCATGAAATCGCAGCTGCAGCAGAAGATCAGCCAGTACAACGCGGAAGGCGAAGGCCTGTTTGCCTCGATCACCGCGGAAGCGGATGCGCAGGCGCGGGTCATCGTCGCCGAAGCGGAACAGAAGGCGCAGGTGCTTGAAGGCGAAGGCGATGCCGAGCGCAACCGGATCTTTGCCGCCGCCTATGGCAAGGACGCGGAGTTCTTCGCTTTCTACCGCTCGCTGCTCGCCTACGAGAACTCGATCAAGGCGGGCACGCCCTTCGTGCTTTCGCCCGACAGCGAATTCTTCAAATACATGCGCGGCTCGACCCCACGCTGATCTGGCGATTGACGTCTGAAACTGAAAGGCCCGCTCGCGTCGAGCGGGCCTTTTCGTTTCACGCCTACCGCTGTTTCTTTGGCTCGGTCGGCAGCTCCGCAAATTCCTGCTCGCTCAGGATCGCGTTCTCGACGATCAGCCAGTCGCCATCCTCACGCTGGCTGAGTTCGACCGTGAAGACATCGCCGAGGTCTGACTTCGCAACGCCTACGACTGCATCACGGCCTTCATAGCGTGGCCCATCGACCTTGCCGCCTTCGCGAGCGATCAGCTGCACCATCTCCGGCGCAAAAATGCCCTGCCATGCTGTGCTGTCAGGGCCATCGGCGAGCGCGTCCTTGATCGCCTCCATGTTGACCTGGTCCACCAGCGGCAGCATGCGTGCGAGGTCCTTGCCGTTGTAGGCGTCAACGAAGGCGCGCGCGACAGACACTGGGTCCTTCATGTCAGGTGGCTCCTGCTCGCCGCCGCAGGCGGCGAGGACGGCGATGACAGCGACGGCAATCCAGGACCTCATGCCGCCAGCCAGGCCGGCTTTGCGAAGGGCAGGTCGAGATCGCGCGCGACGGCGGCGTGGGCGATCTTGCCTTCGGCGACGTTGAGGCCTTCCGCCAGATGTTTGTCCGCCTTCAGCGCCGCTCTCGCGCCCTTGTTGGCAAGGTCGAGGGTGAAGGGCAGCGTGACGTTGTTGAGGGCATAAGTGGAGGTGCGAGGCACGGCGCCAGGCATGTTGGCGACGCAATAGTGCAGGATGCCGTCGACCTCATAAATCGGGTCATCGTGTGTGGTCGGCCGCGATGTCTCGAAGCAGCCGCCCTGGTCGATCGAGATATCGACCAGAACGGTGCCGGGCCGCATCTTCTTCAGGTGCTCGCGCGTGATCAGTTTGGGCGCCGATGCCCCCGGGATCAGCACCGCGCCGATTACAAGGTCGGCCTCGATCACGGCACGGTCGATGGCCGCCTGTGTTGCATAGATGGTGTCGACTGCGCCGGCGAACTGCACGTCGAGTTCTTCAAGGCGCGGCATCGAGCGGTCGAACACCGTGACGTTGGCGCGCGCGCCATTCGCCATCTCTGCTGCATGTACGCCTGCGACGCCGCCGCCGAGGATGACCACATTGGCCGGCGGCACGCCGGGTACGCCGCCGAGCAGCAGGCCGCGGCCTCGTTGCGTCTTCATCAGCGCATAGGCGCCGACATTGATCGACATGCGCCCGGCGACCTGGCTCATCGGCTGCAGCAGGGGCAGGCGACCGGCAGCGTTGGTCACCGTCTCGTAGGCGATGCAGGTCGCGCCGGACTTGATCAGCGCCTCGGCCTGGGGCTTGTCAGCGGCGAGGTGAAGATAGGTGAACAGCGTATGATGCGGCTTCAGCATCGCGCACTCGACAGCTTGCGGCTCCTTCACCTTCACGATCATTTCGGTGGCTGTGAACACCTCAGCTGCAGTATCGAGCATCCTCGCGCCTGCCCGCACATAGTCAGCATCGCTCGCGCCGAGGCCGAGCCCTGCACTCGTCTGCACGAACACGTCGTGGCCTGCCCGCGTCAGCTCCATCACGCTCTCGGGCGTCAGGCCCACGCGGTATTCCTGGGTCTTGATCTCCTTTGGAACGCCGATCTTCATGCCGATCTCCTCAGGCTTTGAAGCTGCTTATGCCAGAATCCACCAGACAGCCGCCAGAGCGCTGCGTGGTCAGTTCTGCCTATTTCAGGCGCGGCTCTGTACATGGCGCGCAAAAAGCAGTTTTCCGCGGCTTGTCAGCGTGGAGGCAGACCGCGGATGAAGGCGAGAAGATGCTGCACCGTCTGATCGGGCAGCTGTTCCATCGGCAGGTGTCCGCCCTCGGGATAAGTGACGAGATATGCATCGGGGATGGCGCGGGCAAGTGCACGGCCGTTGGCAGGCGGGATCAACGCATCTTTCTCGCCGACCATCACAAGTGTCGGCGTGCGGATGGTCGCGAAGGACGCCGGGGTCCACGGCCTCTCAGGTTGCGAGCGCTGCGTCAGCAGCACGTCGCGATGTCCTTCGCCCATGGCAAGCTCGGCGTAGCGATCGACAACGGCGTCGGTGACAAGCGCTTCCTCGACATAGGCGGACTTGAGTCCGCCACCGACCACAATGCGCGGGTCCACCAGCTTCAGAAGGAAGCGTCCGGCCTCGTTGTTCAGGACGGAGAAGCCTCCAGGTGCGCCGCCGCCTTGCCCCGGCCAACCGGCGGGCGAGACGAGGACCAGCCCCTGCAGGCGCGCCGAATGCTCCATCGCGTAGGCCATCGAAACGGCGCCGCCCATCGAGTTGCCGGCGAGCACGAAGCGATCGATTCCGAGGTGGTCGGCAAGATCCTCAACCAGCTGCGCGTTCCCTTCAATCGTTGCGCGATAGCCAGGGGGCGTCTGCGTCAGTCCGTGGCCGGGCAGGTCGATGGCGACAAGGCGATAGTCGCCAGCGAGACGATCGATCCAGGGACGCCAGGCGTGCACGGACGCGGCGAAGCCATGCACCAGGATGAGTGTGCGTCCGCCGCGCTTGCCTTCATCCGTATAATGAACACGCACGCCGGCCGATGGCTCAAAGGTTCGCGAGGTGGGCAAGCCATACTGCAGCTGAAGCTCGGCGATCGGAATCTCGCGCGTTGCGCATGCTCCGGACGGAAGGCAGGCAAGTGCAATTGCGGAAAGGGTCTGCCAGAGTTTCATGCTGTGTTTCCAGGTGCGCGATCGTCTACGCGCGTGGTGCGAGGCTGGATTACGCACGAATCTCCACCATGCGGCAACTCGGCGCGGAGCCTATCGTGCGCGGCGTACTAAGCTATGGCGTGATGGCAGGGTTGGACGCCGGATGACGACGCAGGTTCACGTAGCGCCTTTGCGCGCCTGGCTGGCAGAGCGCCCGACCGCCTGGCGCATCGGCGCGGTGCTGATCGGGAGCTGGCTGATTGCTGCCTCCTCCTGGATGTCGGCCCCGATGTATCCGGTGCCTATGACGATGCAGACCTTTGCGGTCCTCCTGGTGGCCGGCATGGCTGGCGCGCGGCTCGGCTTTGCGATCGTGGTAACCTGGCTGACGCAGGCGGCGCTCGGCCTGCCAGTCCTTGCCGACGGCGAGGGCGGACTCGACCCCTTCTCTGGACCGACGGCGGGATATCTCGCGGGCTTTGCGCTCGCAGCCTTCGTTTGCGGCTGGCTGACAGAGCAGCCGCTCTTGCGCGCGTGTGCGCCGATGCTGGCGGTGTTCCTTGCAGGCCATGGGCTGATCCTCGCTTGCGGCTGGGCGCGTCTGTCGATGTTGATCGGCGCAGAGCCGGCATTCGCGTCGGGCGTCTGGCCGTTCGTGACCGGCGCCGTGCTGAAGTCGCTGCTTGCGGTTGCGGTCGTGAAGCTGGCCGAGCCGCGTATCCGCGCGATGCAGACCTAGGCGGCTTCGACGACAGTCCTCGGCTCGGTCGCGCTGTCGGGCAGGCCGCGCCGCTCGGCCTGGTCCTTCACCCAGGCGGTGATCCGTTCCTGATCGATGCCCAGCCGCTGCAGCAGGTCCGTCGCGAGTTCCAGTCCGCGTGGTTCGGCGTGAGCGAGGTGTGCGCGGAAGCCGAGGGCTGCGAGTTCGGCACGCTCCTGTGTCGAGCTTGCGGCGATGAAGCAGGGCTGCTCGGCGGTCGCAAGCCTGAAAGCTTCGACCGCACCGAGACCACGTGCGCCGAGCACGATTGCCTTCGATTGCCTGGCGTCGAGGCTTTCCATGATCCGGAGATCGCGCGCATCGCCGAACACCATGTCGTATCCGTCCGAGGCGGCGGCGACGAAGCGATCTGGGTCGCTGTCGACGCCGATGCACGCAATGTCGTGGTCCTGCAGTGCGTCTGCGGCGAGGCGGCCTTCGGGCGTCATGCCGAAGATCAGAACAGGATGTTCCTGCGCCACCTCTTCCGCGTCGACGACAACGTCCTTGCGGCGCTCGGCAAGGATACGCGCGATGTGCAGTCCGAGCGCGGTCCAGATTGGCGCGGCGACCAGCGTGACGGCGACCGCCGCCGTCAGCACGCCGGCCCATGCGCCAGGCATCGCGGCGGAAATCGTCGCGATTCCGACGATGACGAGGGTGAACTCCGAACCCTGCGAAAGAAGAAAGCCGAGCTGCGTCGCGCCAGGGACGGCCCAGCCGTTGAGGCGGGCTGCCGTGAACACCACCACCGTCTTGACGATGACGATGACCAGCGCGGTCGCAAGAACGGCGGGCCAGATATAGGCCATGGCAGGCAGGTTCACGCTCATGCCCACACTCATGAAGAACAGGCCGAGCAGGAGGCCGGAGAAGGGCTTCACCTCCGCCTGCACCGTATTGCGATAGGGTGTGTCGGACAGTGCCATGCCAGCCAGGAATGCGCCTAGCGTCAGCGAGAGGTCCGCGCGCGCGGTGGCTGCGCTGGCAGCCAGCACGATGAACAGCGCGACGACAGTGAAGGTCTCGCGATTGCCGGTCGCGGCCAGCGATTCGAAGAGCGGGCGCACGACGAAGCGTCCGGCGAGGATGGCGATGGCGAGGGCGAGCACCGCCTTGCCGAGAACGATCACCACCTCGGCGCCCAGGAGATTTGGATCGCCGCCGAGCGAGGCTGCGAAAGTCAGCAGGAAGATGGCGACGATATCCTGCGCCACCAGAACGGCCGTCGCCGAGCGTCCCATCGGGCAGCCGGGCTGGTTGCGGTCAGCAAGAAGGCGCGCGACCACAGCCGTGGAGGAGAGGGCGAGCGAGACGCCGACCAGCACTGCGACGGGCCATGGAAACCCAAATGCGACCCCGATCATCGCGAAGGCCAGGCCGCACAGGATGATCTGCAGCGGCGCAAGTCCGATCATGTCGGCGCGGCGGGTGCGGATCTCCTTCAGCGAGAAATGCAGGCCGATGTCGAACAGCAGGAATACCACGCCGAGGTCGGCAAGAAAGCGTGCGGTCTCGTTGTTCTGGACGAGGCCGAAGCCGGACGGCCCGATTACGAGGCCGGCGACAAGATAGCCGACGATGGGGCTCAGCCGTGCGGCGCGCGAGGCAAGCGCCGCCGCCAGCCCCGCCCCAAGGTAGATGATGGCGGGCTGCAGGGTTTCAACAGCGGTCATGGGCCTCCGGGTACCTGCATCCAAACGGCAGGAGCCGCCACGTTTCCGTGGCGGCTCCCATGTTTCCGACGGCAGGGCCGTCAGGCAACCGATATTTCAGTCCCTCCGGGGAGGGACGGAAACTACATCGCACGCTTGATCGTGAAGATGACACGGTCGTCATAGATCGCGGCGTTGTCGACGTCGGTGCCGACATAGCGGAGGTCGAAGCCGAGACCCATGGCGGAGTAGGTGCCGCCAGCGTTCCAGGTCGTGTAGTCGTCTTCGCCGGCGAAGAAGCCGGTGGCATCGACCGTCTGCATGCCGACAGCGCCGGAGAAGGTGAGTTCCGGGCTGGCGACGAATGCGCCGTTCACTTCTGCATAGACACCGTCGCCCGACTCACCGGTGAATTCCGGCGACCAGTAGACCGCGCCGCCCAGCGTGATCTGGTCGGACAGGGCGATCGAGGGCTTCACATAGCCTTCGTAGTAGTCGAGTTCGGCGGTATCATCCGAGGCGCTCGGATAGAGGTAGCCGATCACGCCGACATCCATGGCGACCGGG
This sequence comes from Hyphomonadaceae bacterium, assembly GCA_022844475.1. Lineage (GTDB taxonomy): Bacteria > Pseudomonadota > Alphaproteobacteria > Caulobacterales > Hyphomonadaceae > UBA7672. The sequence continues at coordinate 114,004 of JALHLR010000005.1, forward strand.
CCGAGGGCGAACTTGAAGCCGCCGTAGACATCGAGTTCGAGGTTTGCGCCGCCGGTGCCGAAATTGATGTTCGAGGCCCAGGCGCCGACGTACGCGCCCGAATCGCCGAAGGTGGCGTCGAAACCGCCCTGAACGGCGGGGCTCTGGTCCGTCTGGGAGACGCCGCGGAAGGCGTAGTCGGTCGTCAGGGCGACGTTGCCCGTGACGGTGACTTCCTGGGCGAAGGCGGGAGCGGTCGAGGCAGCGGCCAGGACGCTAAAGATCAGGAGGTTGCGCATTATCAATACCCTTTTCCCCTCTTGTTGAACCGACCCGCAGACGCGGCTTTGCAAGTGCGGACGCGCCGGGGAGCGCCTCCGTCTCGCGGGCGACCATGACGATTTGGACGGACACACCAGAAGCGATTCGACCAATCCATGCGGCGGTGCAGCGTACCCGCACAATTTCATGACAACCCTTGGGTCACTCGCCCGATGATTGGGCGCCCGCGACGCTAAGCCTGGCTTGGTAAGCGACAGCTTAATGACGGTGCGCCGGGTGATTCACGGAAAATTCCGTCTGCGCGCCGACGAATCGGACCCGCCTATTGCCGAAAGTGTGCCGCGGGGCCATCAAGCCGCATGAATTCACCTTCAAATCCCTCCGGGCTGACACAGCTCGGCGCGCTGGCGCCGTTGCCGGCATCACCTGACCAGGCGGTTCTTGAACGGGTCCCCAATCCGCATCCCGGAACACTGTATCTCTCGCGCTTCACTGCGCCGGAATTCACCTCACTATGCCCCGTGACAGGCCAGCCGGACTTTGCCCACCTCGTGATCGACTACGCGCCGGCCGAATGGATTGTGGAGAGCAAGAGCCTGAAGCTCTATTTCACGTCGTTCCGCAATCACGGTGCCTTTCACGAGGACTGCACGGTTGCGATCGGCAAGAGGCTGGTTGACCTGCTCGCGCCGGCCTGGCTGCGAATCGCCGGCTACTGGTATCCGCGCGGGGGTATTCCGATCGACGTGTTCTGGCAGACGGGGGTCGCACCGGCGGGACTATGGGTTCCGGAAACGGGCGTGCAGGGGTATCGTGGACGCGGGTGAGCGTTGCCCAGCTGCGACCCGCAGACATCACAAGACGCAGGCTCGCCTTGCGGCTGGCGGGATCCGCCTGTGGTCCTGTCGCTCCGGGTCGCCAAACGGAGTGGAGGGCCCGGGGACGCGGGGTGCGCCGCGTGTCCGACGTCTCAGCTTGTGGCGGAGCTACCGGCAGGAAGTGGTTCGCGGATCCCGCGTCCCCGGCAGTTCGTTGTGCGGCAGCCTGCGCACCGCTGTCTGCATGTCATCCGCCTGGCGCCGTTGAGGCTGCCGGCGTGCGGGCCGGCCTGTTCACGACCAGTCCCCGGAGAACGCATCGTCTCGTTGGCTCGAGACGTTATTCACGCTCTGCCTGCATCCATACCGCGCCATTGAACGGTGATCGGCCGCCCGCCTGCGGAGTAGATGCAGGCATTCCAAGACACATGTGGGCACGGCGGACGCACGTGTTCGGATCGAAGCCAGTACCGTGTGTCCAGAATCGGCCGGTTCTGGCGGGGTCTCTGTCAGCTGGGGAATTGGTTCGGTCCGCTTGACGCAGTCACCGGGATTCCCGGGTCGCGCTTTCGGCCTGCGCGGGAATGACTCACTGAATGCTGCGAGACGGAGCCGGGCGCTGGCATCCGGGGTAGGGATGTTTTAGGCGGGGGCGAGAGGAGACGCAGCATGCGCGGGACGATTGAGAGCATCTATCGGCATCCGGTGAAGGGCCTCAAGCCGGAGCACATGACGCAGGTGCAGCTCGCGGCGGGTGAGTATTTTCCCGGAGATCGTGACTACGCGATCGAGGTTGGGCCGTCGGGGTTTGATCCGGCGAACCCGAAGCACATTTCCAAGCAGCGTTTCACGGTGCTGGCGCGGTTTCCTTCGCTGGCGCGGATCAGGACGCGGCTGGATGATGCGACGGGGTCGTTTCATCTTGGCGATGCGTCTGGCTTCGGAGTCGAGGCGAAGCTTTCGACCGAAGAGGGGCGCGCGTCGATCGAGCGTTTTCTGCAGGCATTCCTCGGCGAAGAAGCTCCGGGCAAGTTGCGCGTGCTGGAAAGTCCGCGCGGCTATCGCTTCATGGATCATCCGCAGGGCTTCGTATCGGTGATGAATCTTGCGAGCTTTCGTGTTGTGGCGCAGGCCATCGGTGTGGACATCGATCCACTGCGCTTTCGCGCCAACATCTATGTCGACGGCTTGAAACCGTGGGCCGAGGATGAGTGGGTTGCAGGGCACTCACTGAGCGTCGGCGAGGCGACGCTTTCCATGTTCAAGCCGATCGTGCGCTGCGTGGCGACCCATGTAAACGTGGAGACGGGGACGCGCGATATCGACATGGTGGGAATGCTGCGCGAGCATTTCGGGCGGGACACGCTGGGGACGTATTTTTCAGTGACAGGGAGTGGGCGTGTCTGTGTGGGGGATGGGGTAAGCGGTTGACCGCTCTCACCAATGCGGCGGAGGCGGCTCCTCGCCCGGCTCGGGGCCGATCGCCTGCTCGGCGTTGGCGAGGCGGTCGGAGAGGCGCTGGACGTCTCGCCTGAGGCGATCGATCTCCTTCCATTGCTCCGTAATCGTCGTGTTTAGGTCCTCGATCATGCGCTCGTGGTGGGCCGCGCGGATTTCGAGTTCGTCGATGCGGGATGGATCGTGGGTCATGGGCAGGTCTTTATGACAGCGGCAGCGCTCATGCTACATGCGCGGCCATGAGCGTACACTGCGACTGGCGGGAGATCATGCGGGAGGCGGGGCTGCGGCTTGGCGCGGCCGGGGTCGAGAATCCGATGCGTGATGCGCGGCTGCTGCTGGCGCATGTGCTGGGCATCGATCCCGTCGATGTGATCATGCGCGAAACGGATCAAGTCGATGCGGCCGGGCTCACCGCGTTCGAGGTCGCGGTACAGCGGCGGCTGAAGCACGAACCGGTGTCACGCATTCGCGGTTGGCGGGAGTTCTACGGGCGGCGGTTCATCGTGACGCCGAACGTGCTGGATCCACGGCCGGAGACCGAGTTGCTGGTCGAGCAGGGGATTGCGCGGCTGCCCCAGGGCGGGCGCGTGCTCGACCTGGGCGTGGGGTCGGGATGCATCGTGATGTCCGTGCTGGCAGAGCGGCCTGACGTGGTGGGCGAGGGCATCGATATCTCGGCGGCGGCACTGGCGGTGGCGGCGCGGAATGCGGAGGCCCTGGGAGTCGAGGCGCGGGTGGCGTTGGTGCAAGGAGGCTGGGAGAGTGCGCCGGCGGAGACAGTCGATCTCGTTCTGTCCAACCCGCCTTACATTCCGGCCGACGAGATGGGCGCGCTCTCGCGTGACGTGATCGACCATGATCCCCACCTCGCGCTCACGCCGGGACGGGACGGACTGGCGGCCTATCGCGCCATCATCGCGTTTCACGCAGGGAGGGTGCGGCCCGGCGGCTGGATCGGCGTCGAGTGCGGGGCCGGGCAGGCCGACGATGTCTGCGCGCTCATGGCAGAAGCCGGGCTGGTGGAGCTGGCGGCGCACGCGGATCTGGCTGGCATACCGCGCGCTGCTTTCGGTCGCAGGCCACAAAAGGCACCGTAAACCATGGTTTGGGCCGCCTTGTGTATCCACAGGAAAGCGCTTGGCGGCGGCCTTCAAACAGGCTAGCGTTGTCAGTGACGGACTGCGGGCGATTTACAGCCAAGCGTCTGGTTGGTCAGCAAGATTGCGGCCTAACTCCCGTCCGATTGGGGCGAGTACTCTGAAGATCAGGAAGGTTTCATGAAGCGTCAGCGTGGGCGCGGGCGAAAGCCCGGCGGTGGCGGGGGCGGCGGTGGCGGTGGTGGCAACAACCACAACCATGGCAACCGCTCGCTCGAGAGCAATGGCCCGGACGTCAAGATCCGTGGAACAGCGGCGCAGATCTACGAGAAGTATGCGCAGTTCGCACGCGACGCCCAGTCGGGCGGCGACCGGGTCAAGTACGAAACATATCTCCAGCATGCGGAGCACTACTACCGCGTGATGGCCGCGACGATGCCGCGCGAGCGTCTTCTGCAGCAGCAGAATGGCGAGGGCGGCTTCCAGCAGGGCCAGCCGATGGGCGAGGCCGGTCAGCAGCAGCCGAACGAGTACGGCGTGCAGGGCGGCGGCATGCAGGGCCACTCACACGGCGGCATGCAGGGCGGCGGCGAGCAGTCGTCGGATTCGATGCGGTCGATGGACAACCAGTCGGTCGACGGCGACGACGGCGACGACGATGGCGAGGGTGAAACCACGGGGGTTCAGCCGTCGGGCCAGTCGACTGTCAGTCATTCTTCTGGCAGCCAGGCGTCTGGGGCCCGGTCGTCCGGCGATGGCGAGGATGCCGAGGGTTCCGGCGATGACGGCGATCGTCAGGGCCAGGGCGATGCAGACGGCAGCGGTCGCAATCGCCGCCGCCGTGGACGCAGGCGCAATCAGGATGGCGATCGTCCGAATGCGGCAGCTGGCGGCAATACCGGCGGCGATACTGAAGCCCGCTCGGCGCTCGACAGCCTGGCGCGCAAGCAGGGCGCGCTTGCGGGCGGCTGATAGGCCTTCGGCAAAGAATTGAGGACGGGCCGCACTCGATCAGTGCGGCCCGTCTTGTTTCGGGGCTGTGGCAGGCGATTGACCGGCCATCCGACTGCCGCAAGATAACCGGCAGGGCGGGAGGGCTTCATGTTGAAGCGCGCATTTCTGGCGGCGGCGGTTGCTGCGACGAGCGCCGCGGCGGTCGCGCAGACGACAACCGCGGGCAAACCGGACATCGAGAAGATGTTCGGCAAGCGCGGCGAAACTCCCGGGTTCTACGCCTGGCCCGACTGCGCGGCGCCCGTGGCGACGGTCGATGGCTTTGTCGAGGGACAGGGTCGTCCGCCGAAGTACAAGATCTGGCTTCACCAGAAGCCGCCGGGACAGCCGAAATGGTATGGCGATTACGTTCCCGAGGGGGAGTTCAGGGTCTATGGCGAGGGCGGGGACATGATCCGGCTGTTCTCGGTCCTGTCGCTCAAGACGTTTTTGGCGAAGGCTTCCGACGTGGCCGATGGCGTGCCGCAGCGGCTGACTGTGCAGCGGATTGCCACGCTCATGATGGCCGAAGAGATCCCGGTGAAGTCGCCGCCCGGCAGCGTCATGACGTTCGCACGCTGCGCTGGTTCAGAGCAGAAGCTGCTTGCTGAGGCGCGGCGCAAGTCGCTCTGAGGCGCCGCCTCAGCCCATCGTGAAGACGCAGAGCTTGTTGCCGTCGAGGTCGCGGAAATAGGCGCCGTAAAAGCCGCCGCCGCGGTCGCCCGGCGCGCCTTCATCCGTGCCGCCGAGCGTCAGCGCCCTGGCGTGAAGTTCGTTCACCTTGTCGCGGTTGGGGCAGCGCAGGGCGATCATGTTGCCATTGCCGCAGTGCTGCGCATCGCCGTTGAAGGGCTTGGTGATGCCGAACAGCGGGCCCTGGGCGAAGCCGTAGAGCTGGCCGTGCGATAGCTCCATGACGCGCTTGCCGCCAAGGTCTGCGAGCAAGGCGTCGTAGAAGGCCAGCGCCTTTTCGACGTCAGCCACGCCGATGGTTGTGTAGCCGATCATGGACCGTCCTTCCCTGCGAATGCGGGGAAGGAATCATGCCGGCGGCGGGATCGCAAGATCACTTTCCCGAACCTACATGCCTGGCGCGAAGAAAGCGCAGAGCTTGTTGCCGTCGGGGTCGCGGAAATAGCCGGCGTAGAACGTGTCGCCGCGCGCGCCGGCGGGGCCTTCACACTTGGCGCCGTTGGCGATGGCGGCGTCGTACACCTCGTGGACCTTTTCCTTCGACGGCATCTGCAGCGCGATCATCGTGCCGTTGCCGAACGTGGCGGGTTCCTTGTTGAAGGGCTGGCCCACGGCGAGCATCGCACCCTGGCCGTTGCTGTAGGCCGTACTGACGCCGAAATCCATCGCGCGCTTAGCCCCGATCGGCGCCAGCACCTTGTCGTAGAAATCGAGCGCCCGCTCGTAGTTGTTGGCGCCTAGCATCACATAGCCGATCATTGCGTGTCCTCCATCCGCTTGTTGCGGGCGGATTTGCGCTTCGTGTGTGTCGGGCGCAAGACGCCGCAGGTGCGATGCTGACAGCACGCTGGCGGCAGGCCGCGACGGCAATTCGTGCGATCGTATCCGCGCTGAGGTGTCTTTCGCGATGGGAAGCTGCGGCGCCGGGCGCAAAAAACCCCGCCCCTTGCGGGGCGGGGTTTTCGCCTGTGGCTTGGCGGACAGACTAGGCGAACAGCTTCGCCCATTTCGGCTTCTTCCGGGTCTTCCAGGCGCCCCGGTGGTAGGCGTCGGAGCCGATGAGGGGCACGACGGTGGTGGCTTCAGCGAAGACCATCTGTTCGTGCGTGGTCGAGACCTTGCCCCACGAGGCGGCTTCCTTGAGCGTGGACGACGAGCAGGCGCCGTCGCGCACGTCTGCAACGGTGATCTGCACGGCGTATTTGTGGACCTCGGCGTCGATGCCGAGGATCTCGGCGCAGACGACGGTGTCCTGCGCGAAGTTCTTCGGAACGCCGCCGCCGACCATGAAGAGGCCGGTGGTGCCGGCCGCGATCTTGATGTCGGTCAGTTCGCGGAAGTCCGCGACCGCGTCGATCATCAGGTAGGGCTTCTTCGCCTTGGCGCGTTCCTTCTGGTGTTTCACCAGACCGAAGCCGGCCGAGCTATCGACGAAGGCCGGGCAGAAGATCGGCACGCCTTCCTCGTAGCAGGTCTGGATCAGCGAGCCTTTTTTCTTGGCGTTGCCGGCGGCAAGCCATTTGCCCATTTCATGGATGAACTCGCGCGAAGAATATCCGCGCGGTTCGAGCGCGTTGGCGAGCTCGAGGATCGTGTGGTCGCACGCCTGGAGTTCCTCCTCGTCGATATAGGTGTCGTAGATCCGGTCGATGTAGTTTTCGCGCAGGACGTTGTCGTCCACTTCGCCAGCGGCCTGATAGTGCTTGAAGCCGAGGGCCTCGAAGAAATCCATGTCGACGATCGAGGCGCCGGTGGCGACGATCGCGTCGATCATGCCGAATTTCACCATGTCACGGTAGACGTGCATGCAGCCGCCCGCCGAGGTGGAGCCGGCGAGGATGAGCCAGGTCGAGCAGCCTTTCTCGCGAAGGGCCATGTCGAAGATGTCGGCGGCGCGGGCCGTGTCGCGCGACGAGAACGACATCTTGCGCATCGAGTCGATGATCGGGCGTGCGTCGAACGACGTCATGTCGACGTGTTCGACCGTCTTGCCGAGCAGCTGGGCTTTCGTGTTGTTGCGCTTCTTCGCGACGGGCTTGACGGGCGCGGCCTTGGCGGCGGGTTTCGTGGCCATGGGGGCATGACTCCAGAGGAGAGGACGTCAGAAGGGCGACGGCCAGCCTTGGGTCCCGGTTCCGGGATTGGGCGGGGATATAGCAGTGTGCGGACGGATTTAAACTGGAAAGCGCGGGCCGGGGTTCATTCGGCCCGCGCTTCCATTTTGTAACAGTTTGACTACCGCACGACCTTCAGGCGGCGCGGGGCCTTGCGGCTGGCGCGGCGAGCGGGTTTCTCGACGACGAGCGGGCCGTACATCGAGGTCCAGGGCAGGTCGCGGACACCGACGGTTTCGGTTTCGCCAAAGCCGTTGAACCGCGTCTGCATGGCAACGCCATAGGCGCCGAGCATGCCGATCTCGATGTAGTCGCCTTCGCGGATATCGGCAGGGAGGACAAAAGGTCCCTCCATCGTATCCACCGAGTCGCAGGTCGGGCCGTAGAGCTTGAAGCCCTGAAGCTCGCCCTCGAAGTCGCCATCCGGCCGGTGGGCCTTCACGGGGAAGGGCCACTTGCTGTGCGCCGCATCGAACAGGTTGCCGTACGAGCCATCGTTGATGTGCAGCGCGCCGTTCTTCACCAGCTCGACGCGGGCGAGGATGGAGCTCGACTCGGCGACAAGCGCGCGGCCGGGTTCGCACCACAGCTGGGCGTTCATCGCGACCGGCATTTCCTCGAACGCCTCCTTGATGACCTTGACGTAGAGCTCAAGGTCCGGGGGCGTCATGCCCGGGTAGGCCGACGGGAAGCCGCCGCCCACATCGACAACGTCGAGAATGACGCCAGCTTCGCGAATGATCTGCGAGGCCAGCTCAATCGCGTCGCGATAGGCCGAGGGGTTCATGCATTGCGAACCGACGTGGAAGGAGACGCCGAGATTGTCCGCAAAGCCGCGCGCCTTGCGCAGCAGGGCGGGAGCATTCTCCTCCGAGACGCCGAACTTGTTCGACAGGGCGTACATCGCATCCGCGTTGTTAACGGCGAGACGGACGACCAGCGTGAGATCATCGGCGCGCTGTGTGGCGGCGACGATCTTTTCCAGCTCGGCTTCGCAATCCAGCGAGAAGACGCGGACGCCATGCTCGAAATAGGCCCGCTCGATCGCCTTGCGCGATTTCACGGGATGCATGAACGCCATCTTCGCATCCGGGTAGCGGGAGGCGACGAGCTTGATCTCTTCTTCGGACGCAACGTCGAACCACCGGAGGCCCGTCGCATACATCGCGTCGAGCGCCCACGGCGAAGGGTTCGCCTTTACCGCGTAAAGAACTTCGCCCGGAAAGTTATCCCTGAACCAAGTAGCCGCTATCGACACCCGCTCCGGCCGCACGCATGCGACTGGCAGCTCTGGGAGTCTTTCCCGGACCAGGTCCAGGGGCGTATGAAACGTGAGCAATTCACGTACACCCCTGTTAGTTGTTGAACCCAATCCGGCGTTAGTACGGATCTTTGACTCGTTAAGTCTGCCTCTCAACCCGCACACGTCATCCAAACCCCACCTGATACTCAGGCTAACTTGGGAAGTTCAGACGCCACGTGGAATCAAGGCGCAGAGCCTCGAGCCGATGTCCGCCGGCGCGATGTATATAGGGGCATAGGGCAGGCATGTAAATAAAATCTTGCGGGGCGTCAGTGGGTTGCCAACAACGGTTCGTTTCCGGGAACCATTAGTAGACGACGCGCCCACAAAACCGGATCCGGCGCTGTCATGTGACAGCCCGGGGGCTGGCGGGTCATTTGGCGAGGCGTTTCTGATTCGCGTTTCAGAATAAGGCTTGAGGAGCGGCGGCATGGCGCAGGCGAGCATCGCGACGGCGGCCGAGATCCGGCTGCCGGACTGGCTGGCGGCGTGGCCCTTGCCGGCGGCGCCTGTGTCCGACGCCGACGCTATGTGGCTGGCGGTGGCGATCGCGCGCGAAAATGTCGCGCGCGGGAGCGGGGGCCCCTTCGGCGCGTGCGTGCGGGACGATTCGGGCGACGAGATCATTGGCGTTGGCGTGAACCTCGCGATGGCGAGCGGCAATCCGGTTCTGCATGCGGAGACAGTAGCACTGTCGCTGGCAGGGTGGCGGCTGCAGGCCGGCGGTGGTGTGACGCTGTTCACGTCGTGCGAGCCCTGCATCATGTGCCTCGGCGCCGCGCACTGGGCCGGCGTCAAGCGGATCGTCTCGGCCGCCAGCAAGGCGGATGCGGAGGGGGCGGGTTTCAGCGAGGGTGCCGGGACGCGCGAACTGCGCGCCGAGATGTCGGCGCGCGGGGTTGTGTTCGCGGATGGGCTCTTGCGGGATGAGGGCGCAGCGGCGCTGCGGCTGTATGTGGAGGGCGGCGGTGCGATCTATGGGCCGAGGGGGTGAGCGCGCGCGGCTCGAATCTTATTGCCTATCGATAAGCCTCCCCTAGAGTGACGTCAGACAAATTCAGAGGGTGCGATGAGCAGGAAACTCATGACGGTAAAACTTGGTTCCGTGCTGGCGGCGGTGCTGGCGCTGAATGCCTGCGCGACAGGTGGGGGTACTTCGCAGACCTATGCTGCGCCGATGGTTCCGGCGGCTGCGCCGGAGCAGACGGCGTCGGCTGCGCGCGATCCGGTGATGCAGCGCATCGCGGCGATGGCCTACGATATTCCGTACACGAAGTACGTCCTCAAGAACGGCATGACGCTGATTGTGCACGAGGACACCAAGACGCCGACGGTGACGCTGCACCTCGTCTATCACGTCGGCTCGAAGAACGAGCCCGAGGGCCGGTCGGGCTTCGCGCACCTGTTCGAGCACCTGATGTTCAACGGCTCGCAGCACTTCAACGACGACTTCTTCAAGGCGACACAGCAGATCGGCGCAACCAACCAGAACGGCACGACGAACACGGATCGCACGAACTATTACCAGACTGTGCCAAAGGCGGCGCTGGACACGATCCTGTGGCTGGAGTCGGACCGCATGGGCTACCTGCTCGGCGCGGTGGACCAGAAGCGGCTGGATGAGCAGCGCGGCGTGGTGCAGAACGAGAAGCGCCAGGGCGAGAACCAGCCCTATGGCAAGGTGTTCAACCACATCGTCTCGGCGACCTACCCTGACGACCATCCCTATGGCCACACAGTCATTGGTTCGATGGAGGATCTCAACGCGGCCACGATGCAGGACGTGCAGGACTGGTTCAAGCAATGGTACGGACCTGCCAACGCGATCCTCGTGATCGCCGGCGACATCAAGCCTGAAGAGGCGAAGGCCAAGGTCGAGAAATTCTTCGGCGAGATTCCGCCGGGGCCGCCGCCGACGCAGCCGAAATCATGGGTTCCGGAGATTGCCGAGAACCAGCGCGAGATCATGTACGATCGCGTTGCGCAGCCGCGCATTTACAAGACGTGGAACGTGCCGGAGCTCGGCAATCCGGAAGGCGAGCTTCTGGATCACGTTGCCGCAGCGCTGGGCGGCGACAGGAATGCGCGGCTGACCAAGCGGCTTGTGTTCGACGAGCAGGTTGCGACGAACGTGAATGTCGGCAATCCGCAGAGCGAGATCGCTGGCCAGTTCCGTATCGTGGTCACTGCAAAGCCGGACGCAGATCTCGCGAAGATCGAGGCGGCGATCGACGAGGAGATGAACAAGCTGATCGCCTCCGGGCCGACGCAGGCCGAGCTGGACAAGAGTATCGTTCAGGCTGTCTCCGGCACCATCGCAGGCCTCGAGAGCACGTCGAGCAAGGCGGCGCAGCTGGCCCAGTGGGAGATGATCGACGGCGAGCCGGATGGCTGGAAGAAGTCGCTGCAGCGGCTGCAGGCGGCGACTCCGGCAAGTGTGCAGGCATCGGCGCGGAAATGGTTGACACGCGGGTCGTACACGCTGAGCGTGCTGCCCTTCGGCGAGCCCGAAGCCTTTGCGGAGAAGGTCGACCGCTCGAAGATGCCGCAGCCGGGAACGATAGCGGATGCGGTGTTCCCTGAATTCCAGACGGCGACGCTGTCGAACGGGATCAAGGTCTATCTCGTCGAGCGGCATGACGTGCCGCAGGTGAGCGTGTCGATGCAGCTGGATACGGGCTATCCGGCTGACCTCGGGACGATGAAGGACGGGCTGTCGGGCCTGACGGCCAACCTGCTGGACGAGGGCACGACGAGCCGCTCGGCGCTGCAGATCGCCGACGAGATCGACCGGCTGGGCGGCTATGTCGGCACGGGCGGCGGCGGGGACACGTCTACGGTCGAGTTCTCGGCGCTGACGCCAACAGTCGATCAGGTGATGGCGATCTGGGCCGACGTGCTGCGCAATCCTGCGTTCGCGGAGGGCGATTTCCGCCGCATCCAGGCGCAGACGGCGCAGGGGCTGCAGCAGCAGCTGCGTGATCCTGGCTCGATCGGCCAGCGTGTGCTGTCGCGCGCGCTGTGGGGCGATGATCATGCCTACGGCCGGCTGCTGACGCCGCAGGAAGTCTCGGCATTGACGCCAGCGGACGCCGCCGCCTTCCACAAGGCGTGGTACGGGCCGAACAATGCGACGTTGTTTGTCGTTGGCGACACGACGCTCGCGGAGATCACGCCGAAACTGGAGGCGGCGCTACGTGGCTGGGGCGAGGCGCCGATGAAGCGCGCTTCCGTGGCCAATGGCGTGCGGCCTTCGACACCCGTCGTCTATCTGATCGACCGGCCGGATTCGGCGCAGTCGATCATCCTCGTCGGTACGCCACAGGCGCCACGCAACCCGGCGGAAGACACGCGTGTCTCGGCGTTCAACGCGCTGTTCGGCGGCAACTTTACCAGCCGCGTGAACATGAACCTGCGTGAGGACAAGGGCTGGTCGTATGGCTCGCGCTCGATCGTCAGCGGCGGTCGGGGGCCGCGGACGTTCACGATCCAGGCGCCGGTGCAGACCGATCAGACGAAGGGTGCATTGATCGAGCTGCGCAAGGAGCTCAACGACATCGTGGGCAGGAAGCCGCCGACGGCTGTTGAGGTTGACACGGTTCGCACCAACACGCTGCTCGGGTTGTCGAGCCGGTGGGAGACTGCGGGCGCCGTGATGGGCACGCTGATGGACATCCACAACTTCAACCTGCCGGCGGACTACTGGGCGAAATATCCGGACGCCTATCGGAGCGTGACCCCGGCAGAGGTTGAGGCGATGGGGAAACGACTGATCCCCAACCAGAACCATGTCTGGGTGATCGTCGGCGACCTGGCGAAGATCGAGAAGGGTGTGCGCGAACTCAACCTTGGCGAGATACGCATCGTCGATGCGAATGGTGATCCGGTCGACTAGTCGACGCGGAGGCTGAGGGTGTCCGAGGCGGCGAAGTGAGCGGGGAGTTCCGCGCTCACATTCGTCTGCCCAGGCGAGACCGGGATCTCGAGGAGTTCGCCTGCGGCATCCTGCACGAAGACGCGCTGGCCATCGTCTGACGCCATGAGGCTGAAGTCGATGGCGTTGCCTTGCTGGCTGAATTTCATGATCGCGCCATCGAGTTCGATGGCGCTGCCGGTAAAGACGATGAGAGCTGCATCAGGCGTCGCGGCGGCCGCGACTGACGCCGGCCGTTCGGGGACGAAGCTGGTGACGACAATCGGCGCAGTCGCGAGCAGCGCCCCAGCGGCGATCATCATGCCAGCAGGCAGAGCGCGGTCCCTGCGGACTGGCGCGCCGGTGGCAACAGCGTGATCATTAAGGGTGTGTGAATCAGCCATGGAATCACAACGCAGCGCCTGCGTGGAGGTTTCACGGCCGGCAAAATCAGTCTTCCGCTGTCGTCCGTTTCGCTTCTGACTTGATCGCGCCTGCGTCCGGTTTCGGCTTGCGGCGACGGATGCGCAGGGCGTTTCGCAGCTTGGCCAGGCGTTTCCAGAAGCGGCTGCGCTCCGGCACAGGCAGCGGTTCGAGATTGTTGATGAACTGCTCAGCGCAGGCGCGCCAGGAATAGGTCTCCGCGTAGGCGCGGGTTGCCTCGCGGGAGCACTTCAGCGCTTCTTCGCAAGCGATGCGGAGGTCGTCATTCACCGCGCCGGCGCTGGAGCCAGGGATGAGGTCGCGCGGGCCCGGCACGCTGAAGCCGGCGACGGGCGTGCCGGCCGCCATGGCTTCGAGGATGACGAGGCCGAACGTGTCGGTGAGGCTGGGGAAGACGAAGCAATCGGCGTTGGCGAAGCAGGCGGCGAGTTCCTCGCCCTGTTTCACGCCGAGGAAGTGGGCGTCCCTGTGCTTCGACTTCAGCGCTTCGAGCTGGGGGCCGTCGCCGACGACGACTTTCGTGCCGGGAAGGTCCGTCTCGAGGAAGGCGGCGATGTTCTTCTCGACTGCGACGCGGCCGACATTGAGCCAGATCGGCTGCTTCAAGCCAGCGAAGGGGCCACGGTCCTCCTTCCGCCTGGCGGGATGGAAGAGGTCGGTGTCGACGCCGCGCGACCACGGGATGATGTTCTTGAAGCGCTGGGCCTCCAGCTCGTCGCGCATCGAGGCGGTCGCGACCATCACGCGGCCGGAGTATTTGTGGAACTCGCGGACATACATGTAGCCCATCCAGACGGGCAGGAAGAAGAAGCGCGCCGAAATGTATTCGGGGAAGCGCGTATGGTAGGCCGTGGTATAGGGAAATTTCAGGCGCAGGCAGACCCCGCGTGCGGCCCAGCCGAGCGGGCCTTCGGTGGCGATGTGGACGGCGTCGGGCTCGAACTCGAGGAAGCGCTCCTCGATGATCTCCTTGGCGCCGAAGGCGAGCTTGATTTCGGAATAAGTGGGCAGGGGAATCGTCTTGAAGCCGTTCGGCGAGACGATGTCCCAGGTGTGGCCCATCTCCTCGCACTCGGTGATGACGCGCTTCATCGTGCGGACGACGCCATTCACCTGTGGGTCCCAGGCGTCGGTTACCAGCATGATGCGCATTGCGGGCGCGATTCCCTGTTTGCTTCGGGCTCGCCTGAATACGGGCCGGGGGCTGTTACGTCCATGGCCCGAGAGACAGGTAGAATGCAAGATCATTGCGCAAACCGGGCGGGTCTCGGGCGAGTTTCAAGTTGATCCGGCGCGGGCCGGCCTGCAGATATGCAGTTCCTGAAACAAGGCGTCCTCCATGCCGCAAGCCATGACCCGTCCTGCCGATTCGCTGGAGGCCGAGAAATTCGAGGACGAGGGCAAGCGGATTGCGGAGCTGCTCGCGGCGCCTGCGCTCGATCCGGCGGAACGGCGGGTTGCCTCGATGGCGGCGCGTGACATCGTTCTGAAAGCGCGGACGGAGACAAAACGCTCCGGCGTGATGGAAAGCTTTCTCGAGGAGTTCGGGCTGTCCAACCCCGAGGGGCTGGCGCTGATGTGCCTCGCCGAGGCGCTGCTGCGCGTGCCTGATGCGGACACGGCGGATGCACTGATCGCCGAGAAGATCGCATCGGGCGGATGGTCGGACCATCGCGGCAAGTCGGACTCGTTGCTGGTGAACGCGTCAACCTGGGGGCTGATGCTGACGGGGCGGATTGTGCAGCCGCCGGAGGACGCGGAGACCAATCCCGCGGGCTTCATGCAACGCATGGTGCGGCAGGCGGGCGAGCCGGTGATCCGCAGCGCCATGATGCAGGCGATGCGCATCATGGGCGGGCAGTTCGTGATGGGGCGTACGATTGATGAAGCGTTGAAGCGCGGCCAGCGCAATGTGAAGAGAGGCGAGGCGGCGAGCCATTCGTTCGACATGCTGGGCGAGGGCGCGCGAACGACGGCGGATGCGCGGCGCTATTTCGAGAGCTATGCGAATGCGATCGGCGAGGTCGGGAAGGCGAAGACGGGGGTATCGCCCGAGACGGCTGACGGGATTTCCGTAAAGCTGTCGGCGCTGCATCCGGCATATCGAGCTGTGCAAGGTGAGCGGGTGCATCGTGAGCTTTATCCGATGGTGGTGGAGCTGGCGAAGCTTGCTGCGAAGCAGAACATCAACCTGACTCTGGATGCGGAGGAGGCGGACCGGTTGGTGCTGTCGCTTGGTCTTCTGGAGCGGCTCGCGCATGAGCCGGAGCTCGAGAACTGGACCGGGCTGGGGCTGGCGGTGCAGGCCTATCAGAAGCGGGGTGAAGCCGTGGTGCAGTGGCTGGGCGAGCTGGCCAGAACGGCGGATCGCCGGCTGATGGTGCGGCTGGTGAAGGGGGCTTACTGGGACTCGGAAGTGAAACGCGCGCAGGTGGACGGGCAGCCCGACTATCCGGTGTTCACGACCAAGCAGGCCACGGATGTGTCGTATCTTGCTTGCGCGGATGCGCTGCTGAAAACGGGGCCGGCGATCTACCCGCAGTTCGCAACGCACAATGCGCATTCGCTGGCGGCAGTCGACATGATGGCGAAACGGGCAGGGCGAACGGACTATGAGTTTCAGCGCCTGCACGGGATGGGCGTTGCGCTCTACAAGGCGGCGGGGCGTGAGCGCTCCGTGCGAATCTATGCGCCGGTGGGCGCGCATCAGGATCTGTTGCCCTACCTTGTGCGGCGCCTGCTGGAGAATGGCGCGAACACATCGTTCGTCCATTCCTTCCTCGACGAAGATGTGCCGGCGGAGCGGATTGCGGCGGATCCCTACACCACGCTGTCAGCGGCGCCTGGGCGGCATCCGCGAATTCCGCCGCCGCCCGGGCTCTATGGGTCATCGCGGCGGAATTCGGCGGGCATGGATTTCAGCCAACAGGCTGTGCGTAAACGGGTCGCGGCGGAAATCGGAAAGCTCGATGCGTCGGGCGCCGTCGCTGTTGGTCCGATTGTTGCCGGTGAAGCGCGCGTCACGCCAGGTGATCCGCTCTACGCGCCTGCGGAGAGCACGCGCATGGTGGGCACGTTTGCGGCAGCGACACCCAGCGACACGGAAACGGCTTATGAATCGGCTTTGGCTTATCAGCCGAAATGGAATGCGATGGGCGGCGCCAGGCGCGCCGACGTTCTCGAGGCGATGGCCGATGCGATGGAGCGTGAGACGGATCGGCTGATTGCGATCCTCGCGCGCGAGGGCGGCAAGACGCTGGATGACTGCATCGCGGAGGTACGCGAAGCGGTGGATTTCTGCCGTTACTATGCGGTGGAAGCCGAGACGAAGTTCAAGGGGCTGCAGGCATTGCCGGGTCCGGCGGGGGAGACCAACGGGCTGGAAATGATGGGACGGGGCGTGTTCGTCTGCATCAGCCCGTGGAATTTTCCGCTGGCGATCTTCACAGGGCAGATTGCGGGCGCGCTGGCGGCAGGGAACACGGTGCTGGCGAAGCCTGCAGAGCAGACGCCGGTGATCGCGTTCGAGGCGGTGAAGCTGTTCCATTCGGCCGGCTTGCCTGTCGAGGCGCTGCACCTGCTGGCGGGCGATGGCAAGGTCGGCGCAAGGCTGACGGGTGATGCACGCTGCGGCGGCGTGGCGTTCACGGGATCGACCGAGGTGGCGCGGATCATCAACCGCCAGCTTGCGGGGAAGGATGGCCCGATTGCGCCGCTGATCGCGGAGACAGGCGGGCTGAACGCGTTGTTCTGCGATACGACGGCGTTGCGCGAGCAGGTGGTGGACGATGTCGTGATGTCGGCGTTCCGCTCTGCGGGGCAACGGTGTTCGGCGTTGCGGCTGCTGTTCGTGCCACATGAGACGGCGGACGAGACGCTCGAGATGATCAGGGGGGCGATGCATGTTCTTGCCATCGGCGACCCCGTTGACCCAGCGACGGATGTCGGGCCGATCATCGATGCGGAGGCGCGCGGACTGCTGGATGCGCACCTCGAAAGGATGGGACCGGCGGCGAAGGTATGGCAGCGCGACATTGGCGGGCTGCGCGACAAAGGCACGTTCTTCGGGCCGGCAATCGTGGAGCTGTCGTCGCTGGATCAGATCGACAAGGAAGTGTTCGGGCCGATCCTGCATGTGATCCGCTATGATCCCGATGACATCGAGACTGTCGGTGCTGCACTTTCGGCCAAGGGCTATGGTCTGACGCTTGGGGTGCATTCCCGGCTTGATGGTTTCGTCGGACGCGTCAAGGCGAGCGTGCGTGCGGGCAATGTCTATGTGAACCGCTCGATCATCGGCGCGGTGGTCGGGGTGCAACCCTTCGGCGGTTCGGGCCTTTCAGGCACGGGGCCGAAGGCTGGCGGTCCGCACTATGTCGATCGCTTCGCGACGGAGCGGACAGTGACGGTCAACATCGCGGCGCAGGGCGGAGATCCGACGCTGTTGAACCTCTGACGTCTTGGCGCCTTCAGCTTCCCCCATCCACGCGAATGATCGCGCCGTTGGTGAAGCTTGAGGCGGGGCTTGCGAGGAACAGCGCCGCTGTCACGATTTCTTCGGGCCTGCCCGGACGGCCGAGGGCGTTGTCGGCGGTCTCGCGCGCTTCGGGTGTCCAGGCCCTGGCGATGTCGGTGAGGAAGGGGCCGGGCGAGATCGTGTTGACGCGCACCTTGGGTCCGTATTCGCGGGCGAAGCTGACCGTCATTGCGTTGAGGGCGGACTTTGCGCCGGAATAGGGCACGACTTCGGGTAGCGGGTAGAGCGCGCCTGAGGACGAGACATTGATGATCACGCCGCCATCGCCGTCGAACATGCGTTTCGCGATGAGCGAGGCAAGGCGGAAGGGGCCCTTGAAGTTGAGGTCCATTACCTTGTCGAACAGATCTTCGGTCATCGCATGGCTTGGAACGCGCGGACTCATGCCGGCATTGTTGACGAGAATGTCGAGGCTGCCGAATGCGTTCCATGCGGTATCGGCGAGGCGTTCAGCCTGATCCCAGTGGGACAGGTTCGCCGAGACTGCGAGCGCCCGGCGTCCGAGCTTCCGAACGTCTTCGGCGGCGGCCTCGCATGCATCCAGCTTGCGGCTTGCGATGATGACGTCTGCCCCGCGTTCCGCGAATGCGCGGACCATCTGCAGGCCAAGACCGCGGCTGCCGCCTGTGACGAGCGCGACCATGCCTGAGAGGTCGAAGAGCGGGTCAGCCATCTACTGCTTGTAGACCTTCCCTTTCGCCATGACGAAATCCACCGACTCCAGTTCGCGAATGTTGGTGAGCGGGTCGCCATTCACGGCGATGATGTCGGCGGATTTGCCCGCCGTGATGGAGCCAATTTCGGCGGTGAGGCTGAAATGGTCGGCTGCGTTGACCGTGGCGGACTGGATGGTCTGCAGCGGCGTCATGCCGGCGCCAACCATGAGGGCGAACTCCTGCCCATTATCGCCGTGAGCGGAGACGCCGGTGTCGGTGCCGAAGGCGATCTTCACGCCAGCGGCGTGCATGCGGCGGAGCATGTCCTGCATCTTGGGGCCAGCTTCGAGGGCCTTGGCTGCCTGCGCGGGTTGCAGGAAGGTGTTGGGGCGCTTTGCTTCGCGGGCGACGAAGTCGCCGGCGAGAAGGGTCGGCACGAGATAGGCGCCGTTCTTCTTGTAGAGCTCAGCGGATTCGGCGTTGGCGTAGGTGCCGTGTTCGATGGAGTCGCCGCCGGCTTTCAGGAAAGAGTTGATGCCGTCGACACCGTGGGCGTGGGCCGTCACCTTGCGGCCCATGGCGTGGGCGGCCTGAACGATGGCGGCAAGCTCAGCGTCGGTGAATTGCTGGCCGAGGCCTGCGGCGGTGTTGGAGAGAACGCCGCCTGTGGCGGTGATCTTGATGATGTCGGCCCCGTCGCGCACGCGTTCGCGGACCGCCCGCGCGCAATCATCGGCGCCTGAGCAGACGCCGGGGCTGCGCAGCATCAGCGCCATGTCGCGTGGCATGCCGTTGGCGTCGCCATGGCCGCCATGGACGCTGATCGCGCCGGCGGAGGTAATGATGCGCGGGCCGCCGATGACGCCTTTGGCGATGCCGTTGCGCAGCGCGAGGATGGCGTTTGCGTCAGCGCCGAGATCAGCGACGGTGGTGAAGCCGGCTTCGAGCGTTTTCATGGCGTAACCAGCGCCGTCGATCGCTTGGTCGGCGCTGGTCTTGATGAACTCGTCGAGGCGTGCACTGGGCCCTTGCT
Organism: Hyphomonadaceae bacterium; assembly: GCA_022844475.1. Taxonomy (GTDB): domain Bacteria; phylum Pseudomonadota; class Alphaproteobacteria; order Caulobacterales; family Hyphomonadaceae; genus UBA7672. The sequence continues at coordinate 133,327 of JALHLR010000005.1, forward strand.
CGCTGGTGATGTGGACGTGGCTGTCGATCAGGCCCGGGAGGACGAAGCTGTTCTTGAGGTCCACGAGTTTTGCGCCGGATGGGACGCGCGAATAGCCGTTCGAGATCGAGACGATGCGGCCGTTGCGGACGAGGATGGTCTGCTGCGTGAGAACCTGACCGGAGGCGGGCTCGGCGAGGACGCGGCCGGCGTGGATGATGGTGTCCTGGGAAGCGGGCTGCTGGGCGGACGCCACAAGCGTGACCGCACCAGCCACCAGTGCGAGTGCGCAGCTTGCGAGCAGCGCTTTTCCGGCTGTGATCTTCATCGATTTCCTCCCGACATTTCGAGATCAGCTATCGCTGGCCTTGCCGCCGACGGCAAGCCCGGCGCGGCGAGTTTGGCGCGAGCGCCAGCTAGCCCCGTCGCTGGTCGACGGCGGTTGAAAGGAGAGTATGCTACCCCTCGCATCAAGTGTGGAGCCTGAAAACAATGAAGGTTGCGGACAAGGTCGTCATCGTCACGGGCGGGGCGAGCGGTATCGGCAAGGCGCTGGTGGAGCGCTTCCATCGCGAAGGCGCGGCGGCGTTGATCGTCGCCGACATGAATGGTCCAGGGGTCGAGGCGGTTGCGAAATCGGTTGGCGGCATCGCTGTGCAGGCGGACGTCACGAAGGAAGCCGACGTGCAGAAGACTGTGCGAACGGCCGAGGAGAAGTTCGGGCGGATCGACCTGTTCTGTTCGAACGCCGGCATCTCTCGTGCGGATCCGGATTTGGACAATGCGGGCTCGGCTCCGAATGAGCACTGGGAGCTGGCCTGGGGCGTGAATGTGATGGCGCATGTCTATGCGGCGCGTCATGCGCTGCCGGGGATGATTGCGCGTAAGTCGGGGTACTTCCTCAATACGGTTTCGGCGGCGGGGCTGCTGAGCCAGATCGGCTCAGCGGTCTATTCGACAAGCAAACACGCAGCGATCGGTTTCGGCGAGCATCTGGCGATTGCCTCGAAGGAGAACGGGATCGGCGTGTCGCTTCTATGTCCGCAGGCGGTCGATACGCCGATGCTGGGCGGGGCGGCGGGATCGCAGAATGTGGATGGGGTACTGTCGCCGGATGATGTGGCGGGCGCTGTGGTGAAGGGGCTGGAGGCCGAGAGTTTCCTCATCCTGCCGCACGAGCAGGTGACGACCTACATGCAGCGCAAGACGGGCGATTATGATCGGTGGATTCGCGGAATGGTGCGGTTGCGTCGCGGCGTGATTGACGGGGCGAAGGGCGCGCGCTGAGAAAAAATGCGCCCCTTCTCCGGATAGAGAGAAGGGGCGCGAGAATGGCCGAGCCGGAACGTGGGGCGTCCTGGCGGTCCGGCCCACCTCGCCTTACTGGGGCGAGGCTAGGGGGTTCAGCGGTTGAGCTTCCACTCATAGTCGACGCCGTGGCCGCACACCGGCTGCGGAACGCCATCGACTTTCGCTGGCATGAACTTTCGGTCGCGCACCCAGCTGAGGGCTGTGCGGTCGAGAACGGGATGGCTGCTGCTGCCGGCCAGCGTGGCGGATGTGACGCGGCCGGTTGCATCGAGGCAGACTTCGAGGCGCGTGACACCCTCATTGCCCTTGCGCATTTCAGCGGCGGGATAAAGCGGAGAGGCGGCAGGCAGCATTTTCGCGTCCATACGGACGGGCGCGCGGGCCGGCGCGACGTAGGCTGCAGGGCCGGCCTTTTCCCGGTACGGAGGTTGAGGGTCGGGGGAGTCGAACTGCGCGTCTTCCGGAACGAACGTTGGGACATCGATGTCTATGGGGTCACGAGCGGTCGTAAGGTCCGTTTGCGTGTCCAGGGTCCTGGCATCGGTGAGCGGCGGTTCGGCCGCGGCAGGATCCGGTAGTGCGACGTAGGTGATTGGGTCGGGGATCAGCCGGTTGATATTGACGCCCATGCCGTTAGCGAAGACGTAGCCCATCGCAAGCGTGAGGGCCGTCGCCGACACCAGACCCGTGAGACGGGTTGATGAAGGCGCGTGTTCTCTCATGGCTCCAGACATGGAGACCTCCGTTGGATATGAACGCGGACTAGACGGGACGGCGGCGGCTTCTATGGCGGCGTGGCAGGTTCGGTGATGTGCAGCGTTACCTGCTGGTTGCAGACGGAAACGGCTTCGCCATCGCGGCTGGCGGGCGTGAAGCGGGCCGATTCGAGGGAGCGGAGCGTCGCGGCGTCGAGGTCGGCGTCGCCGGATGAGATGGTGAGGGCGATGCTTTCGACGCGGCCCGTTGCAGACACGCAGAGACCGGCAGTGACCTCCGCATCACCGCTCCAGTGTAGCGGGACGGCGGGCGCCTTGAACGCGCCGGCGATAAGCTGCGGCCTTGAAAAGCTGGCCGTGGAACTGCCATTGCGATCGAGCGGTTCGAACGGGACGAGGACGTCGGCGGTTTCGCGGAAGATAGTGCGCTCGGGCTGGGCAGCCCAGGCAGCGACGCCGGCGACCATGGTCAGCGTCATCACGATGGCGGCGGCGGCGATGCTGCGGCGGCGCGAGATCGGCGCGCGGGCGATTTCGCTTATGCGCTGGGCGAGCGGGTGTTGCGACTCGGCGGGCCAGTAGCAGCCGACCGGGAGCGGCCGAGTGGCGAGGTGAGTCTTCAGCAGCGTTTCGGCGTACTGACGACGGACGCGGGGACGGCGCGCGATCACCTCGGCATCGCAGGACATTTCCTGGTCGATGCGCATGGCGTTTGCGCCGACATGGACCAGCGGGTTGAACCAGAAGAGGCAGCGCAGGAGCGCCACGACCGCGTTGATGCGGGCGTCGGCACGGTCGATGTGGACCTGCTCGTGCGTGAGGATCAGCTTGCGCTCGTCATGGCTGAAGCGGCGGACGAAATCGTCGGGCGTGACGATGCGAGGGTGGCGGAAGCCGACGATGGCGGGGCCTGCTAAGCCAAGATCGGCGTCGCGCAGGAAGGCGCGCTGGCGGCGAATGAGCAGCAGGGCGAGGGCCATGGCGCCGGCAAGCCAGGCGGCCGAGATGGCGACGGGCTGCCAGGATGCCGCCGCGTCGGCCTGCATGTGGGCGAGGCTGGCGGGCAGGCCGCCAATCAGGAACTCTGTGACAAGGGTTTCGGTCGTGCGCTCGGGCAGCAAAGTCGCGAGCATGGCGACCGGGACCATCGACCAGAGGGCGTAGGCGGCGTGCGGTCCGAATGCGCGGGTGACGTGTGCGCGGGCGAGCAGGACAAAAAGGATGGCGGCGGCGGCCGCGACGTTGAGTTCGATCAGCGTGGTGAGGAGGCCGCTCATTTCTTGTCCTCCTCGATCTTCGCAATCAGGGCCTTCAGCTGTTTGAGGTCGCGCGCGGAAAGTTTGCGGTGCTCGGCAAAGTGGGCCACCAGCGGGGCGACCTCGCCCTTGAAGAGCCGGTCGAGCAGGCCCTGGCTTTCCGACTGCACGTACTGGGCGCGGGCGACGAGCGGCCGGTAGAAGTAGCCCTCACTCTCACGGGCGCCGGCGATGGCGTTCTTTTTGAGCAGGCGGGTGACCAGCGTCTTGACCGTGGCTGGGGCCCAACCGTTGTCCGGGCCGACAGCCGAGAAAATCTGATCGGCGGTGAGCGGGGATTTCCGCCACAGCGCTTCCATGATGCGGCTTTCGGCGTCAGAGATCTGCGTCATGGTACACCTGTAATCTGGGTTGAGATTATCTATGTAATCCGACCTGTCAATGGCGAGACTTTGTCGTTTCCGGGAATTGCTGCGTTGCGGGATGGGGCTTGCGGGGCGGGGTGCTTGACGATCGGCGTGTCTCTGGGCGATACCGCGCGCCTTCTCCGATCCAGCGGAGTCATGGATGCCATTCGAGATTGTCTCTGCCTCGTGAGCCGTAGCTGATCCCTTCGGGGATCAATGGCTGCCGCTCGCGCTGAACGACCCGCCAGCCTCACGGCCGCGGGCGGATCCCACGTTCAGACAAGGCAATACCCCTTGAACATCTCGAAACACGAGCAGCGCACGCTGCACGCGCTCGCGCAGGGCGGACGCATTCTGCAAATCAAGGACGACCGCGGCGACATCATCGCCGTTGACTGCATCACGCGTGATGGATGGCGGCTGGCGGACTGCACGCTTGGCGTCTTCCGAAAGCTGCGGAAGCGGCGGCTCATCCGCAGCGAAGGCGGTGGCCCCTACCGCGTGACGCGCGACGGGCTGGCGGCCGTGCGGGCGCAGGTCGACAACCGCTAGGCCGGGATGGGGACGGGAGCCTCGCGATGCGTCGCGGGTGCGCCTGTCCTCTTGTTTACGTTTGCTCGCATCGCATTTCGGCTTGGCGGGCCGCGCTGTCATCGGCATGAAGGGCGGGTGGACAATCGATGCGTGAGTTGAATGACGGACATGAGCACTGAGGCCCCGCCGCGCCGCCGCTACAAGCCGGGCGACTTCGACCTGAAGGTGAAGCGCGCAAGCGCCGGGCTTGGGCTGTTTGCGGCCTCGCCCATTCCGAAGGGCGCCTGCCTGATCGAGTATACGGGCACCCCGATCACGCGCGAGCAGATGTACACGAGCAATTCGCGCTACCTGTTCGAGATCAGCTCGCGCAAGACGATTGACGGTAGCCCGCGCTGGAACACGGCCCGCTACATCAACCATTCCTGCCGGCCCAATTGTGAGATCGAGATCTACAAGGGCCGAGTGTGGATCTTCGCGCGTCGCAATATCAAGCCCGGCGAGGAGCTGGGGTACGACTATGGCGAGGCGTACGTTGAGGCGTATCTCTCGGGCAAGTGCCTGTGTGCTGCATGCGCGCCGAAAGCAAGGGCGGCTTAGGGATCGCGCTATACCGAGTGCCAGTCCCGCCCTCGTGGCTCGACGGGCGGCTGTTGCGCCGCTTGCTCATCATCAGGGCTGAGGCAGCCATTGTGAGCAGCGCGCGCATTGCGCGGCCGTCGAACCTGGAGGGCTCTGGCTTTAAGAACTTTTGGATTGCGAAACTAGATCCCGCCGCCGGAGATCGAGAATTTGCGGCGCGTGCCGAGCAGCTTTTGCGCTTCGCCAATCGCTTGAGCGGCGGACTCGGCAAGCTTGAGGCGGGGTTCGGAGCGGAGGGCTTCGAGAGCTTCGGTGAGGTGGGCGATGCCTTCGCGTAGCATCACGGGGTCGAAGCGCTTTTCCGCCTTGAGGCGGAGCGCGCGGCCGAGCGTGATGTTGGCGGCGATCCAGCGGTCGGGCGCGGCGGAACGGTTGATCTCGGATAGCGTGGCGCGCGCGATTTCGACCGAGCGGTCGATCCATGCGTCATTGCCTGAGAAGGCGAGCTGGAGCGCGCCGGCGGATGAGTCATCTACCATCTCGGCGAGCAGAGCCTGATCGGCACGCGGGCGCTGGTGAAGGATGGAGAGTACCGACTCCACGACGGGCTGCAGCCGCTCTGGCCGGAAGTCCTGCGGGCGGCCGAGGGCGGGGCGATACTGTTTCGCGGCGGCATAGGCCGTGGCGCGGGCAAGCGCCTCGTTCCATGACGGCTTTTCCTTCGGCATGGCCAAGGTGATGGGCTGGCGCGGCGGATCGAACGTGTTGGACGGACGGGCGAGGATGCGGGCGACGCCCTTTGATCCCTTGGGCTCTTCGGCCCAGAGGATGAGATCGGCTTCGGTGCGCTTCATCAGAAGGTGCGCTTGCTCGTCGCCGTCGATATTGCCTGGCCAGGCTATGATGCGGAACGGGCCACCGAACATGTAGTCCTTGAGATAGGAATCGACTGACCGGCGCAGGAAGGCGGAGATTGCCTTGCGGCGGCCGCCGCCGCCACGCACGACAATGACGCGTGCGCCGACTTCGTCATCGCGACGGATTTTCGCGGCCATGCCGCTCCGGCGCATCGCGAAGATCGCGCGGATGGTCCAGACCAGCAGGACGACAAGGGCGATCACGCCGACGGCGGCCGCGAGAAGCACGCCAATGCCGGCAAGCAAGGGCGAGCCTGCGAGGGACTGTTCAAGTCCCGTCCAGGCGTCGGACAGCGATTTCAGAATGCTCGTGAGAAAGTCCATCGACCGGTCCTGCCGCGTCCACCGTGCGGCTCTGCAGCTTCAATATCTACGGGCGTCGCAATTTCCGCGCAACGGCTGCTGGCGCCACACCTGACGAGAGAATGTGCTTACCGGCCTGTCATGCTGTGACCTAGGGACGACCAAACGCATGGTTAATGGCGACCCCGGCAGGATTCGAACCTGCGACCTCCGGTTTAGGAAACCGATGCTCTATCCTGCTGAGCTACGGAGTCGGCGGGGGCGTTATGCCTGCAAACACGCGGGTTCGCCAGCATGGCTGGCGGGCTGAGCGGGCCGATCCTCTGCTTGCTCACAAAGGGCTGATGGCGGGGGATTTCGGCAGGGCGCGGGCAGCGGGCGCGGGGTAGCGGCGCACGCTGCCAATGGCCGGCCTCGGTGGGCTGATTGCAGGCTGCACGGCTGAATCGGACCCGGCCGCGCGTGAGCCGGGGCGAATTGCGCGAATTCTCGACGCTGATTCGCCGGCGCTCG
>JALHLR010000006.1 GCA_022844475.1 Hyphomonadaceae bacterium
CTGAACCGGCGTCAGCGTCCGAATAGACAGCGACCGTGCCTATCCCGAGCCTTCGGGCGGTACGCATGATCCGGCGGGAGATTTCGCCGCGGTTGGCGATCAGGAGCGATGAGAACATCGCGCGAAACTAGAGAGATGCGCGACGCGCCACAAGCCGTCTAGTTGCCCTCAGCCGGTCAGCCCCAGAACAACGATTGCAAGGAAAAACAGGCTCAGGGCCAGCACGCAGAAGACGAGCAGGAATGCGGTGCGCCAGAGAGCGGAGAACCAGCTGAGACTGTAGGCGCCCTTGATGTGGAAATAAACATGCACCGGAATGGCCAGGGCGATGACCGACATCACAAGTTCGAAGATGCCCGCCGCCCACATCGCCGTCAGCGCGCCAACCACGAACAGCAGCGACATGAAGGACAGGGAGTAGAGAACGACCACGGCGTGATCGAACAGCGTGACGCCCCGTTTCCATACAAAAAGCAGCCACATGAAGGGCAGCGAGATCGGCACCAGAAGGAAGGAGAATTTGTAGGCGGTGTTCTGGATCTTGTAGACCGCGAGCTCGGGGTTCTCGAGCTTCTCGAGGATTTTCTTGTCGATAGCCTTGAAGCCGGTGTTGACCGTTACCTCGCCCGCGCGCGCGGCTTGGGCCACCTGGTCATAGACCACATCGAGACCCGAGATCTTCGCCGTATGTGTGACGCCGTCATCGTCCATCGTCACGGGTGAGTCCGCCATCACCCTCTCAAGGGTCGTGATAGTGCGTTCGGCAATGCGCAGGTCACGAGCCTTGTCGCCTGCCAGTTCTTCTGCGTCCTCAACGGCTTCGCGTGCAGCTTCGCGCGCAGGATCGCCTGCCGGCGCCGTTTCCGGGATGGTTGCCTCTGCCGCGCGGGCAGCAATCAGCGCAGCATCTGCCTCCGTCACTTCCGCCTGGAGTTGCGTGATGTTTGTGCGCGCTTCGGCGAGCTCGATAGCGGCTTCCTCGGTGTTGGCGTTGACGACCATGTCGCCCGTGAAGGCGAACACGAAGAACATCGTGAAGACGGTCAGCAGGAAGATCGCCAGCGGCGAAACATACTTTGCGCGCTTGCCGTGGATGTACGCGTGCGTCAGCGTTCCCGGGCGGAACGCCAGCAGCGGCAGGGTGCGCCAGGCGCGAGTGTCGAAGTGGATAATGCCGTGGAGAAACTCCTCCACCATGTGGCCGAGCGTGCGATGCAGGTGCGCCGGCTGTCCGCATACTGCACAGAACTTGCCGTCGATGGCAGCGCCGCAATTGGGGCAGGCGCCGTGGAGGTCGTGATGGCCGCGCTTGTCGCTGTCGATCGCTCCGGCAACAAGACCGGCCGTGACAGCCGCGCCTGCGGCTTCCATTTCCCCGCTCATGCATCCGTCCCCTGTGCCAGGCGCCGCTCCCGATGCACGGCGGCGACCAGCACGAAGCTGATAATCATGAGAAGGTACCAGGAGCCAAGCTTTTCAATCGATAGGGGATGCCCCCCGCCATTCTGGCGGGGATAGGTCCACGCCCGGGTGAAAGTGGCGAGATTCTTGGCAAGCAACATGAAGGTGGCGGCAAGGATGAGGCCGACCAGAAGAGGCATGCGGCGCTCGGCGCGGTCTGATCAGCAGTCAGGGACGCAAGGGCCATGCCTCGCGGCAGGCCTGCATCCAGAGTTCGAGATTGAGGCGTTGCGACATGTCCCCTGCGGCGATCGCCCAGCCTAGCGAGACCAGCTCGGCTTGCGCTTTTCGAGGAAGGCGGAAAGGCCTTCCCTGCCCTGCTCGCTGACGCGCCGGTGGGCGAGGCGTTTGGCCGTCATGCGGCCGAGGCTGGCGTCGATGACTTCGCCTGTCACATCAGCGACCAGCGCCTTGGTGTCGGCGATCGCGGCGGGGGACGCGCCGTAGACAAGGCCGGCGTAGTGTTCGGCCAGCTTCTCCATCGCCATCTCGTCCTCGACCTCGTGGTTGATCAGGCCGAGCTTTGCGGCGACGTCCGCCTCGAAGCGTTCGCCGGTGACGAACAGCGTGCGGGCCCAGCGCGGGCCGATGGCGTTGATGATGTAGGGCGAGATCGTTGCCGGGATGATGCCGAGCTTCACCTCGGAGAACGCGAATACCGTGCCGCGCTTGGCGATGGCGATGTCGCAGGCAGCGGCCATGCCGCACGCGCCAGCCATCGCTGCGCCGTGCAGAAGCGCGATGGTGACTTGCGGAAGCTCGAACAGACGGCGGAGCATCTCCGCCATGCCGTAAGCATCTTCCTCGTTTTCACCGGACGAATAGTGCTGGGCAGCCCTCATCCATTCGAGGTCAGCGCCGGCGGAGAAGACGGGTCCATTGCCGCGCAGAAGGACGAGGCGGCATTCGGGGTTCTTCGATAGCATCTCGAAGGCATCAGTGAGTTCCGCGATCACCTCGGCATTGAGGGCGTTTCGCTTGGCCGGACGATTAAGCGTGAGGACGGCAGTGCCTTCGGGCGAGACGTCGAGAAGGATGTGCTCGTAAGCCATGGGGAAACTCCTTTGCGCCTGATGTAGACCGGCGAGGCCATCCCGTCACGTAGCCCGGCAGGGCTAGATGCGCTTGACCTCGGTCACATTGCGCTCGGCATCCAGTTGTATCTCGATGTCGGCGCGGCGGCCGCCGGACATCATGTGGCGCGTGATGCGCTCGAAATGCTGGATGAAGCGGGCGACGCGGGCGCGGTCGGCGTCGGTCAGGTCGCGGTTCAGGAGGCCTTCTTCCTGCTCGCAGCGCCATCCCTGAATGATCGCGAAGGATGGCGCCTGCAGGCTGACGATGGCGTCGAGCATGTCGAAGGACAGCTGGTAGGCGCCGGCGAGATTGGCGTTCACCTCCTTGCGCCAGATAGCGTTCTTGTCTCGCTCGGCTTCCAGAACGTTGACGGGGGAAACCAGCTCGTCATCCGTTTGCGCTGTGGCGCCGAGACACCAGCCATCGACAAGGATCACCGAGGGCTTCCCGTGAAACACGGGGCGGTGGCTTGCGCGCGTGGGGTTGTCGGTCACCTTGTCGAACGCGGGCAGAACAGTCTGCGCGCCTTCGCTTGCTGCGGTCAGCTCCCCAATCGTTTCATTGAGCTGCACGACATTGTGCGTGCCCGGCGGGCCGCGCGTGGCGAACAGGGGATGGACGCTCTCTGCGATGAGGCGGCGAAGGCTCGACGGCAGGTAGACATCGTCGAGCGAGAAATGGGCCGTGCGCGGATGGAACGCGGCGTAGGCTTTGACGAGCGTGGTCTTGCCTGAGCCTTGTGGACCGGCGACCCCGACAACCGCAACCCGATCGCCTGCCCGCTCCCGCGCAATGGCGACGGCCTGGCCGAGAGCGTTGAGGGCGTCGCGGTTCATGGCAATCCTGCCGGGCTACATCCTGAAAACGCCAAACCCTGGTTCGCGATCAGTCGCGCGGCCATGCGGTGCGTTCAGCGACGCTGACAGCGCGAGACCCAGCACACGTCGCGTGTCGCTTGGCGCGATGACGCCGTCGTCCCAGAGGCGGGCGGTTGAGAAATACGGGGAGCCTTCGCGTTCGTAGAGGTCGCGGATGGGCTGCTTGAATTTTGCTTCTTCGTCGGTGGGCCAAGCCTGGCCTTTTGCTTCCATGGCGTCGCGCTTGACGGTGGCGAGGACGCTGGCGGCCTGTTCGCCGCCCATGACGGAGATGCGGGCATTGGGCCACATGAAGAGGAAGCGTGGGGAATAGGCGCGGCCGCACATGCCGTAGTTGCCTGCGCCATAGCTGCCGCCGATGACCACGGTGAATTTCGGCACGCGGGCGGTAGCTACGGCGGTCACCATCTTGGCGCCGTCCTTGGCGATGCCGCCCGCCTCGTATTTCGAGCCGACCATGAAGCCGGTGATGTTCTGCAGGAAGACCAGCGGGATGCCGCGCTGGTCGCAAAGCTGGATGAAGTGGGCGGCCTTCTGCGCGCTTTCAGAGAACAGGATGCCGTTGTTGGCAAGGATGCCGATGGGCAGGCCGTGCAGGTGGGCAAAGCCCGTGACCAGCGTCTCGCCGTAGAGCTTCTTGAACTCGTCGAACTCGGAGCCGTCGACGAGGCGGGCGATGACTTCGCGCACGTCGTAGGGTTCGCGTGCATCGAGCGGGATGACGCCGTCGAGTTCGGCGGGGTCGAAAGCTGGATCGCGCGGGGCTATCGCATCGAGCCCGATGCGTTTGGGGCGATTGAAATTCTTCACGATGTCGCGGACGATCTGCAGCGCGTGGCTGTCATTGGCAGCGTAATGATCCGCCACGCCGGAGCGGCGGGCGTGCACATCCGCGCCGCCGAGGTCTTCGGCGGAGATGATCTCGCCTGTGGCCGCCTTCACCAGCGGCGGGCCGCCAAGAAAGATGGTGCCCTGCTTGCGGACAATGACGGTCTCGTCCGACATCGCCGGTACATACGCGCCGCCCGCGGTGCACGAGCCCATCACGGCGGCGACCTGCGGGATGCCGCGCGCGCTCATATTGGCCTGGTTGTAGAAGATGCGGCCGAAATGTTCCCGGTCGGGGAAGACTTCCGACTGGTGCGGCAGGTTCGCACCACCGCTATCGACCAGGTAGATGCACGGCAGGTTGTTCTCGAAGGCGACCTCCTGCGCGCGAAGGTGCTTTTTCACGGTGACCGGGAAGTAGACCCCACCCTTCACCGTCGCGTCGTTACAGACGATCACGCATTCGCGCCCCGAGACGCGGCCGACGCCCGTGATCACGCCGGAGGCAGGCGCCTCGCCATCATACATGCCGTCGGCCGCGAGCGGGGACAGCTCCAGGAAGGGCGAGCCGGGGTCGACCAGCTGTTCGACGCGCTCACGGGGCAGAAGCTTGCCGCGGGCCGCATGCCGCGTGCGAGAGCTTTCCGGCCCGCCGAGCGCCGCCTTCGCGGATTTCGCGCGCAGCTCGTCCACCAGACGCTGCATTGCAGCTGCATTGCCTTGAAAGCGCTCCGAGGAAGCACTTATCTGAGAGTGTAGTCGCGCCATGCGCATGCAGTCCTTGTTGATTCCGGGGCATTAATGGCTGCAAGGGCCTCCGTGGCAAGACAAAGCGTCGCCGGGAAGCAAACTCAAACCATTCTTTCAGGGTTCTGCGTTAGGGTAAGTCGGGTACGGGCAACAGGACGGCCGGGTCGGCCATGGGTACGAAGACAAAATCGAAGGCTGGCGGAGACGCCCCTTCCATTCTTCCGTCGCTGCGGACGGTTCCTTTCCTGCGTGACGCGCCGCCGCGCGCTCTGAAAGCCGCCGAGAACGAGACGCGATATTTCGGACTTCCTGGCGGCTGGCAGCTGTTTGGCCCGGGCGAAGCTTCCGACCAGATTTATTTCGTCCTGTCCGGTTCACTGGGCGCATTCCGGGTCAACCCGTCTGGCGCGATGGAACTGGCGGGCCACATCCGCGCTGGCGAGCCCGTCGGCGAGATGTCGATGATCGCGGGCGAACCGCATGAGCATGCGGTGTACGCACTTCGCGATACCGAACTGCTGTCGATGTCGCGCCAGGGGTTCATGCAACTCGTGCGTTCGGACCCGCAGATTCTCGAGCGGCTGACCCGCGTGATCATGATCCGCATGCGGCAGGCGCGAAAGAAAGTGGTCCGGTCCGCGGAGCCGCGCGTGTTCGGGCTGGTTGCCACGTCGCCGACAATAGACCTCAAGCAGCGTGCGCGCATGATCGCCAACGACCTGCAGGCGATGGGCCTGCGCGTCGCCATTGTCGGCGAGGAAGCGGTAGGCATGCCCGCGGCATATTTCGACGAGCTCGAGACGCGCAACGAGATCGTCATGCTGCTTTCGACCCTTGGCGACACGCCATGGTTCAAGATGACCCAGCGCCATTCGGATCGCCTCTGGATGTTCGCGCGGTCGGATGCGCGGCCGTCCATCCCGCTTCTGCCGGACGATCCCTCGCCTGCCCGGCAGTTCAAGCTTGTCGACCTTGTCCTGCTGCACCATGCGAGCGAACGCTCGGCGGCGCGGACGCTGGAATGGAAGTACGCGTCGGAAGCCGCGCGGGTGTTCCACTGGAACGGCATGGAGGAGGACGAGTGCCGCAGGCTTGCGCGCACGATGGCCGGCAAATCCGTGGGTCTGGTTCTCTCGGGCGGCGGCGCTCGCGCTTACGCCCAGATTGGCGTCATTCGGGCGTTGCGCGAAGCCAACTGCCCGATCGACTTCGTCGGCGGGACATCGATGGGTGCGGTCATTGCAGCAACCGTCGCGTGCGGCTGGGATGATGCAGAGATCGACAGACGCATCCGCAAGGCCTTCGTCGAGAGCAATCCGCTCTCAGACTATCGCCTGCCTGTTGTCGGCCTTGTGAAAGGGCATAAGGTCGATGCACGCCTGAAGGAGCATTTCGGCGACGTGCAGATAGAAGACCTGCCCATTCCCTATTTCGCGGTCTCGACCAACCTCACACAGGGCTCATTCCAGGTGCATACAGAGGGCCTGCTGCGCGAGGCGCTGCGTGCGACGATCTCGCTGCCGGGCATCCTCCCGCCGGTCGTGTCTCACAAGCAGGTGCTGGTCGACGGCGCCGTGCTGAACAACTTCCCTGTCGACGTCATGCGCGAGATGCATCGCGGCAGAATTGTAGGCGTCGACGTGGCCGTGGCGCCGGAAGGGCTTCTCCCGGATGATTTCATCGACCCGCCGGGCTTCTTCGGATGGACCATGCGCCACGGCTTCAAGTCGGCGCCGCCGATCGCCAACCTGCTGATGCGCGCAGCCACAGTCAGCATGGACCCGAACAAGCATCGCAACCTTACCGACATCCTGATCGTGCCGCAGATGAAGGACATCGAACTGCGCGACTGGAAGGACTACGAGCCCGCCGTCGAAGCCGGCTACAACGACATGAAGGCCGCCCTCGCCGACGTGAAGGGCCCGCTTGCGCAGATCATACGCGGCAACGCCGCGGCGAGCGCGGACTAGCCTTCCTCTTCGCCCTCGACGACCATCGCCGCGCCCGTGATGGCGAAGTCCACTTTCTGCTTCGCTTTCGCCGAGGCCAGCCACTCCACCGCCTTCTCGGCGAGCTTGCCGCCGTGTGGATTGGCGGCCAGCGGCCGGAGGACGATGACGGCTTCCTCAAAGCGATCCCGCGCCATCAGGGCATGCGCCGTCGTGGCGACGATGGAGTCGACCTGCGGGGCTAGCTGGTAAGCCTTGATCAGAACTTCAGTGAGGTTATCATCGACGGTGCCTGTCGCATTCATGCCGCTTTCGAAATACCTGAACAGCGCTGACGCTCGAGTATCGTCACGCGCGTGCGACCGGCCGAAGGATTTCCGCGCGCGCTCGAAGAGCGATGCATCCGAGGCGGCGTAAGCGGCCCGAAGATCGCAGAGGCCGCTGACGTGATGCGTCGCCGCGCTTTCGCCATTCACGGCCAGGAGCGCATCGATCTGCTTGCGGGCTTGGGAGAGATCGCCGTACCAAGTCTCAACCCAGGCACCCGCGCGCTGGGCGTCGATATCATCCTTGTTGCGCCGCGCCTCTTCCTTGACCTGCCTCACCGTGTCCTTGGCCCTCTCCGCCGTCGGCAGACGCTGCAGGTAGACCATCGGCAAGAGCAGGTTGTCATATGACGAAGCGAGCCGCGTGGTCTGGATGCCGGTCTCCACTGGCAGGATGCCGTTGATGGGTCCGAACTCGATCGGCTTGCGCTTGTACTCGCGCAGTTCTTGGTCGAACTGCGCCGGCGTAATGCCGAACGCAGGTTCGAACGACGCCAGCACGTTGCCGCCTTCCTGAAGAAGCTTGATGTATCTGTCGAAACCTGTTGCGCGCTCTGGGCGCCCCAACATCATGTAGTGGGTCGCAAGCCAGGACTGCGCATAGAATGCACCTACTTCCTCGCCCGTCATCCTGTCCGGCCGGTCGAGAAACTTCTCGATATCCAGCCAGTCGCCGCGAAGCAGAGAATAGGCGCGGCCCTGCGTGAACTTGCCGACCTCGACGCCGGTTGTGGTGAACTCCACGGTGGAGAGAAATTCAGCGATCCCCTCGATGTACCAGGCCGGATAGCCGGTGCGATTGTTCGCAAGCACATAGTGGTGCGTGTATTCGTGGAAAAGGACAACGCGCGCATCGTCGGCGCGGACGTTGCGCGGCATGTCGCGCTGGCGTGGCTGGTAGCGAAGCGATTTCGAGACAGCAACTGTGCCTTCGATGCCGGCAGAGTAGTACCCCATTACCATCGAGTTGCGGTAGTACGGCGCCGTCAGATCGAAATCTGGGTTGGTGCGGGTCACGTAGATCGGCAGCTTGGCCGGGCTCAGCGACTTGCGTGGCATGATGCGCGTGATCAGTGCGTGGAAACCTTCGAGCGCGGCGAGTTCCTCGCGGCTGCTTTCCTCGCTCGCCGAGGAGTACATGACGAAGTTCGCGCTTTCGAGGCGTAGCCAGCGCCCGGCGTTAGGGGCCGCCCACGCCGCCGGGTGGGCAAGCGAAATGGCGACGCCCGCCCCCAGACCCTTGAAAAGTGACCGCCGATCCATGCCCACACCCAAAACCGCGAGAAAAGCTGGCTGATTTTCCCTCACGCGCCAACCGAAAACTTCAGGCGGGACCTGCGGCAGACTCTGGCCGCTTGAACTCCTTCCAGCCGCCGCGTTCCTGCTGGAAGTAGCGAGCCGAGGCGTCCGCATCGAGGGCTGACTTGTATTGCTGGCGCGCCTTTGCGCGCGCGTTCTCGTCGCCGCCGTCGAATACGACCATGATGCGTTCGAACAGCGTGGCGTCTGCATCCGAGCCATCGAGCAGGATGGTCACTTTTGCGCCGTTGGTCGGGGTGGCTTCGGTGGAGAGCAAGACTGGCTGGCTGGCGGCGTCGGTACGGGCGCGGCCGTGGGGTATGAAGCTCTCGTCTTTCCACGTCCACAGCGCTCGATTCAGGCGCTCCATGGTTTCCTCATGGCCCACGATGACGACGCGCCAGCCGCGTTCGAGGCATTTCTCGATGAGCGGTGCGATGGCGGCGTCAACCGAGCCCTGCTCGATGTGGTAGAACCACCACTCGGCGGAGCCTGGGCCGTGCATCCCGCTAGTCCTCGTAGTTGTCGGCGATCAGCCGGTCGAGAATTCGCACGCCCCAGCCAGTGGCCCAGGTCGGCTCGAGCGGGTTGTCATTGCCCGGCTTCCACGCCGTGCCCGCGATATCGAGGTGCGCCCAGGCGCGCCCTTCATCGACGAAACGCTGCAGGAACTGCGCAGCCGTGATGGACCCGGCATTGCCCGCATTGCCGATGTTGCGCATGTCCGCAACGTCGCTGTCGATCTGCTTGTCGTAGCCAGCGCCAAGTGGCAGGCGCCAGACAGGCTCCCCCTCAACCTTGCCCGCAGCAATGAGCTTAGCAGCCAGATCGTCGTTGTTCGAGAACAAGCCAGCGTGTTCGTTGCCGAGCGAGATGATGATCGCACCGGTCAGCGTTGCGAGATCGATCATCGCCTTGGGATGGAACTTCTTCTGCGCGTACCAGAGCACGTCACACAGGACGAGGCGGCCCTCGGCGTCCGTGTTCTGGATCTCGATCGTCTTGCCCGCAGCGGCGCGCACGATGTCGCCGGGACGTTGGGCGTTGCCGTCCGGCATGTTCTCGACGAGGCCGACAAGCCCCACCACATTGGCCTTGGCCTTGCGCTTGGCTATCGAGATCATCGCGCCGACGACGGCGGCCGAGCCGCCCATATCGCCCTTCATGTCCTGCATGCCGGGGCCAGGCTTCAGCGAGATGCCGCCCGTGTCGAACGTCACGCCCTTACCGACGAGGGCGACCGGCGCGGACTTCTTGTCCTTCGCGCCCATCCACTTCATCACGACCAGGCGCGAGCCGCGCACCGAGCCCTGCCCCACGCCCAACAGCGACCCCATGCCGAGCTTTGTCATCGCAGCGACGTCTAGCACCTCGACTTCGAGGCCGAGTTCTGTCAGCTCCTGAATCCGGTCAGCATAGCTTTCCGGGTGCAGCGCGTTTGGCGGTTCGCTAACCAGATCGCGCGCGAACTCGACGCCTTCCGCCTTTGCTGCAAGCGGCGCGTAGTCGGCGCGGGCGCCAGCGGCGCTGTCCGTCACGATCGAGACCGTCGTCAGCGTCGGCTTCTTCTCGGCCTTGAGGTTAAGGCGGTACTGGTCGAAGCGGTATCCGGCGAGGCGTGCGCCAAGCGCGAGATGCGCTGCGACGACGCGATCCGGCGCGCCGACGATGGCCAGCGACTTGGCGCCGCCCAGCAGGACGCGCTTGACAAGTGCGGCTGCGGCCTTCTGCCACCCAAGGTCAGAGGCTGCGGATTTCTTGCCGACGCCCAGAGCCAGCACACGCGACGCGTCGCTCCATTCAGGAGCGAGGATCTCAACGACTTGACCCGACCCGCCCTTGAACGATCCGGCAGCAATGGCGCGGCGAATGGCCGATTCCGCCGGCTTATCGAGGTCAGCGGCGAACTCGACGCCCTTGTCGCCCTCATAGCACAGATAGGCGATGGCATCCCCGGTGGGTTCTGCGGAAAACTTGATCTGCATGGGGAAAATCGGTCCTGCCTATTGCCTACACATGGTCATCGACGAACGCCCCGGACGCGGCTAGCACTGAACCGTTCCGCCGTGGCCCTTCCACCGAAAGATTGGCTCCGACGGGAAGCGCCGGCCCCGGGTTTTCGAATGTACGGTTTCCAACGCTATCTTTTCCGCAACGTGTTGAGAACCCTCATCGCGATCGTCGGCGGTCTTGCGCTGATCGCCATTCTTACGCAAGGTCTCAGCCAGATTCAGGATACGATCGTTCAGAATCGGTCCTCGATGCTGACCTTCCTGTGGGCGAGCCTGCTGGCGACCCCTCAGATCATCGCCCTGCTCATGCCAATCGCACTCTTCATCGCGACGGCGGCGGCGCTCAACGTAGCCCACCGGGAGAATGAAGTTGTCGTAGCGCAAGCCTCCGGCATGTCGAACTGGCAGGTTGCCTCTCCCGTGCTGCGGCTGGCGGTGCTGGCGGCGATCCTCCACCTCGGCCTGAACCTGTGGGTGCAGCCTTCCGCCTCGCGCGAGCTGCGTACGACCTTGACGTCCGCATCAACCGACCTCGCTTCCTCGCTGGTTCGCGAGGGCACCTTCATGACCCACAATGATGGCCTGACCACCTTCGCCGGAAACATGGAGGGGTCGGAGATTACCTTCCTCGTGGCGAACGACAGCCGCAACCCGAACAACGAAGTCACTTATATCGCGAAGTCCGCGTTCCTGTCGGAACTGGAAGGCAAGCCTGCGCTGATCCTGCGCGACGGCATCCGGCAATCGGTTCGCGCCAACGGTGCTACAGAATCGCTGACCTTCCAGCAGTCGCCGCTGGAGCTTGGGGCGTTCGTCAACGACCAGAAGGCGGTGATCCTCGAAGAGTCGGATCGCTACCTGCCCGAACTCTTCTATCCGGACATGACCAACCACTATGACAACGCGAATGTCGACATGCTGGCGGCCGAGGGACATGCGCGCCTTGCAACGCCGCTGCTGAATATCGCGATGGCGATGCTCGCGATTCTCGCCGTGCTGGGTGGAGACTTCAGCCGCCGGGGTTATGCCCAGCGCATCGCGATCGCGTCGGGCGTAGCCCTGCTGGTGCGGCTCGCCGCGTTCGGGGCGACTTCCTCCGCCAGCAAGGATCCTGACCTCAACATCGTACAGTACCTGCTGCCGATCTTCGTGATCGCGCTGGTCTCATTCCTCTACTTCCTTCAGCCAATCCTGAAACGACGGCGCGTCAGCGCGCGGACGACCCGGTCGCCGCTGATGGGGCCCGCCTGACATGGTGATCGCCGGACGGATCCAGCGTTACATCTTCCGCGAATGCGTCGCCTCGCTGGCATTGACGCTGTCGATTATCCTGCTCGCGATCATCCTGGTCGACGTGGTCGAACAGATGCGCACCATCGGCGACCGCACGCAGATCGGCATCGATGTCGCGTTCACCCTTACTATGATGAAAACGCCGGGGCTGATCCTCGAGACGCTTCCGTTTGCGATGCTCGTCGGCTCGATCCTAACCTATTCGCAGCTTGGCCGCCGCAGCGAGATTCCCGCCATTCGCGCAGCCGGCGTGTCCGCGTGGCGCTTTCTGGGGCCGGTGATGGTGCTGGCCGTGCTGCTCGGCGTGCTGATGGTCACGGTGCTCGATCCGCTGGCGACCAAGCTCAACCAGGATTTCGAGTCTGCGCGCGCCCGGCTTCTTGGCGGCGGCACGCCGGTAACTGAGGGCGTCTGGCTGAGCCAGGGCGACCTCGAAGCTGGCGCCACTGAAGAGGCTGCGGAGCTGCCGGGCTCGAACCAGCAGGCTATCATTCACGGCCGCCGCGTTGTCGGCCGCGGTCAGGCGCTGGAGAACGTTACTTTCTGGTATTTCCGCCCGGGACCTGGCGGACCGGCCGATCGGGAGTTCACGCATCGGATCGACGCCAAGAAGGCGCAACTCACGCCGGGCTTCTGGCAGCTGACGGGGGTGATCGAGAATCGCTTGGCGGGGGAAGTCCAGCGCAGCGAGACTCTGGCCCTGCCGACCAATCTCGACAGCGATACGCTGCTGTCGCGCTTTGCGTCGTCGAAGACGATTCCCTTCTGGGACCTGCCGGGATTCATCAAGGATGGACGCGCCGCAGGCATGGAGATCGGCGACTACGTCCTCAAGTACAACACACTGCTGGCTACGCCGGTATTCATGCTTGCCATGTCATTGATTGGCGCGGTTGTGTGCCTCCGGCTGGCGCGGTCAGGCGGACTGTCGCGACTCATCGGGGCAGGCGCGCTTGCAGGCTTCGTCCTGTATTTCGCCACCCGGCTCGCTTCAGGAATGGCGGCTTCCGGGGCAACACCGCCTGAGGCGGCAGCCTGGTGCCCGCCTCTGTTCGCTCTTTTTGCGGTGTTGACGTTCCTGGCGCATGCCGAAGACGGCTGATCGACCAGGTTTCATGCCCGACAGAGGCTATGTGGCTTCCGGGCCGCGCTGCGTTTCGGAATGTTTCAGGACGGCCAGCCGCCTTTACGCCTCAAAGTCCATTGCGTATCGGTCTAAGGCTGGGAGTCGCTCGCAACCGTTGCGCGAGGGGAGAGTAATGGTTTTGCGGCTAAGCGCCCTGGCATCTGTGGCCGTTGCAGCTCTTGCAGCTGGCGGCACGGCATTCGCCCAAACGCCACCTACCGTCCCAACGCCTACCCCCACTGCACCTGCCGCGGATGACGACGAAGTCATCCTGAAAGCGGATCAATTCGAGGAAGACCGCGACAGCAGCGTCGTCACGGCGTCGGGCAATGTCGAAGTCCGCATTGGCCAGCGGACGCTGCGGGCCGATCGCGTGATCTATGATCGCACGACGGAGACGCTCCGCGCGCAGGGCCATGTCCAGATCACAGATGGCGCCGGACAGGTCCAGTTCGCAGACGAGATCGAAGCTGACGAGGATTTCACCAACGGCTTCGCAACCCGCTTCTCGGCCCGCCTCGGCGAGACCGGACTGGTGACGGCCTCCTCCGCCGTTCGCACCGATGGTATACGCAATTCGGTCGAGCAGGTGGTCTTCACCAACTGCCCGGTTTGCGAGGAAAAGGGCGTCGATCCGACCTGGGCGCTGCGTGCGCGGCGCGCGACACTCGACCAGAAAGAGGAGATGATCTCCTATCAGGACGCTGTGCTCGAACTCGGCGGCGTGCCTGTTCTGTACGTGCCGTGGTTCGCCCACCCCGACCCAAATTCTGAGCGTCGCTCGGGCCTGCTCACGCCGGATATCGGCCTCTCATCGAAGATCGGCGCCTATTACGAGCAGCCCTATCTCTTTGTGATTTCGCCCTCCGAAGACGTTACGGTGGCGCCGACGATCTCGACCGGGGTGAATCCGCTCGTGAAGGTTGACTGGCGGCGGCGGTTCTTTTCCGGCTTCATCGACGCCGAGAGCAGCTTCACCTACGAGCAGGACTTCAACTCCGACGGCGACAAGTTCGACGACAAGGAATGGCGTGGCCATCTGTATGCGGTCGGCCGCTTTGACATCAACCAGGACTGGCAATGGGGCTTCGGTATCGAGCGCCAGACCGACGATCTTTACGACCAGCGCTATGACATTGACGGCGAGGACGACCTGCGTGGCCTGATCGCGAGCCAGCCGCGCCAGCTGTTGTCGCAATTGTACGTCACGGGCCAGACGCCGGACTTCTACTTCGAGACGGGCGCCTATGCGTTCCAGGGCCTGCGCGCCAACGATATCGAGACGCAGATCCCGGAAGTCCTTCCTTCCATCTATACGCAGAAGGTGTTCGATTTGGGCGCGGCGGGCCAGTTCGCGACAGATTTCAGCGCCGTCGGCCTCTTCCGCGCGGATCAGCAGAGGCTTCCCAATGGCGATCCGTCGCTCGGCTTCGCCGGTGATCTTGCGCTCGACACGGCACGCGCCACGGCCGAAGCGGAGTGGGGAACGCAGCTGATCTTCGGACCCGGCCTTGTGTTCGAGCCCTTCGCCTCGGGCCGGGGCGACGCCTATCGCATTGATGATGGCGGTACGGGCGGCGCGCGGGACGTGTCGCGCTTCCTTGGCGTCGCGGGCGCGACCGTCAGCTATCCCTGGATCGCCCGCAGCCCGGGCATGGACATCATAATCGAACCGATCGCGATGGCCGCCTATGGCACGCCAGACGCGAACGATCGGCTGAACCCCGCCGCCCTGCCCACGGACCCAGACTTCGGCCGCAATCTCATTCCCAATGAGGACTCGCTGGTGTTCGAGGCCGACGAGAGCAATCTGTTCAAGCCGAGCGCCGTTTCCAATTACGATCTCTGGGAGGGCGGCGCCCGTGGCGCGGTCGGCATCAACACGGTGGCCCGCATCGGCGATGACATCGAGCTGTCAGCGCTCGTCGGACGCCGCTGGCGGGAAGACCCCGATCCAGCCTTCAATCAGCTGAGCAACCTGTCTGGCGAAGAGTCCGACTATGTCGCCTCCGTCCGCGCTGACCTTGGCCGTCTCTTCGAGGTCGGCGCCCGCTTCCGGACGAATGACGAGCTGGACGTCCGCCGGGTCGACGTGGACGCGTCGGTGGACTTCTGGCGCATCCGAGGTGATGCGCGCTATTTCCGTGTCGAAGGTGCGAGCACGACGCCGGGCGTCTCCACGGATGACGAAGGCCTCGTCTGGAATGGCGCATTCGAGTTCGACGACAAATGGGCCGCTGTCGTCCAGCAGTCCCGCAACATCACCCAGCGCCAGGACATCCAGTTCTCGCTCGGGCTTCGCTATATGGACGAGTGCTCGTACTTCATGCTCGCCTACGAGCGTTCAGGTGCCCGGGACAGGACGCTGGGACCATCGGAGTCGATTCGCTTCACCTTCGCCCTGACCGGTCTGGGCGGCGTCACGCCTGACGATTTCGATTAACCGCCGCACTTCGGGCTGCATCCGCAGGCTCGCAATTGCCCGTTTCCGCAGGTATATGCGCTAGCGTCCGGCCTTGCCGGCGGCCATGTTTTTGCCTTCACCCTGTCTCAGGGTCAGGGTGGTAGGGTGACCTGATGAAACGACTTCTTGTACTGGCGCTAGCAGCATCCGTGGCCGCAACCAGCCTCGTGGCAATAGCCCAGCAGACACAGCAACCTGGAGCAGCCGCCCAGCCGACCGCCAACCGCGGACGCATGGTCGATGGGGTAATGGCCACCGTCAACGACCAGGTGATCTCGCAGTCGGACGTGCGCAACCGCATGCGCTGGATGCTGCTTCGCTTCGAGAAGCCGCCAGAGGACGAAGAGATTCTGCTCGAACTCCAGAGCCAGGCGCTTGAAAGCCTGATCGACGAGAGGGTGCAGCTCGGCGAATTCCGCAAGCTGGTGAAGGATCAGGACATTTCCGGCCCCGAGATCGACGAGAGCGTCGCCGACGTCGCCCGCCAGTACCGCATGACACCGGAACAGTTCGCCCAGGCACTCGGCCAGGCAGGCATTCCGATGCAGCATATCCGCGACATGGAGCAGGCCAAGATCGCCTGGACCGCCCTGATCCGAGGCCGCTACTTCAAGACCGTCCGCGTCTCCGAGGGGCGCATCGACGACATGCTTGAGCGCATCAAATCGTCACTCGACAAGCCGCAATACCGGCTCGCCGAGATCTTCCTCTACGCCCCTGACCAGGCTTCGCGCGAACTCGCCAAGACCCGCGCCGCCACCCTGATCGAGAACGTCAGGCAGGGCGCCGAGTTCCAGGCCCTCGCGCAGCAATTCTCTGCCGCGCCCTCGGCATCGGCAGGGGGTGATCTCAACTGGCTCTCTCCGGGCGACATGCGTCCGGAAATCGCCGATGCTGTGCTGAAGGCCGGCGAGCCGCCGCTTGTCCTGCCGCCGATCGAAAGCGACAGCGGCGTTTACGTCATTGCCCTTACCGGCAAGCGCGAACCGAGCGACCCTTCGAAGTCGATCATCCTCGACATGGAACAGCTGATCACGCGTGGCGAAGGCGCCGTCGCAAAGCTCGAAGCCGTGAAGGCCGGCGCGAAAACGTGCGCTGACCTGTCGAAATCTCTGGAAGGCGTCGAAGGCGTCACCCGCACGCCGATGAAGGACGTCGGCCTGATGCAGGTCGCACCACAATTCCGCACGCCGCTTGAGGGCCTTGGCGCCAACCAGGCGTCGCAGATCATCGATCTGACGGATGGCGGCAAGATGATCTTCTTCGTTTGCAGCTCCCGCTCGGGCGATGCCGACCTGCCCGCCCGCACGGAGATCAAGGATCGCCTGTTCAACCAGGAACTGGCGCTCGTCGCCGAACGCTATCTTCGCGATCTGAAGCGTGAGTCGACGGTCGTGCGCCGGTAGGTTGGGACGTTCGGCGCCCCTTCACTGACGCACCAGCTGTCATCCTGGTGGAGCCGAGCGGCATCCGGGACCCATTTCCCGGCATACTGCGCTCCAGAAACACGTCCACGTTCTTCGCTGCGGCCGGGGCGACAAATCGTGGTACATGATAACCACAAACCGAACACCACACACTTCGCGCAGTAAATGGCTCCCCCGATTCTCCCTCTGGCCATGACGATGGGCGACCCCGCCGGGGTTGGCCCCATTGCCACGTGGAAAGCGTGGCTGCACGCTCGCGCATCTGGCGGCCGACCCTTCTACGTCATTGCTCCGCCGGACGTCCTGGCGCGCGCCCGCAATGCAGGTCCGCTTGAAATCATCCCTGAAACCGGCAACGCGCTCACCACGTTTGCGCACGCTCTGCCGGTCATGCCGATCGACGGCGCTTTCATCACGCCCGGGACGCCCTCGGCGGCCACCGCGCCTGCCATCATTGAATCAATCCGGCTCGCCGTGGAACACACGCGCGCCGGCAAGGCGGCGGCCGTCGTCACCAACCCGATTGCCAAGGCGTTGCTATACCGCGCAGGTTTCAAGCACCCGGGGCATACTGAGTACCTCGCTGAACTTTCGGCCGATGGCGGCGCTGCTCCGCGCCCGGTGATGATGCTGGTCGGTGGCGGACTGCGCGTGGCGCTGGTGACCATCCACCAACCGCTGGCCAGGGTCGTGTCCTCGCTCACGCCTCTGCTGATCGCCGAGATCGGAGACATTGTGGCAACGGCGCTCAAGCGCGACTTTGGTTTTGCCAGCCCGCGCATTGGGCTCTGCGGCGTCAACCCACATGCCGGGGAAGATGGCGAGATTGGCCGCGAGGAGATCGACATCATCAATCCGGCAGCCGCCCTTCTGCGCCGAAGCGGTCTCGACATCTCTGACGCGCGTCCCGGCGACACCATCTTCCATGAGGCGCGCGCGGGCCGGTGGGACGCCGTCATCGCCATGTATCACGATCAGGGCCTCATTCCCGTCAAGACGCTGGACATGTGGGGCGGCGTCAACGTTACCCTCGGCCTTCCCTTCATCCGCACATCGCCGGACCACGGCGTCGCCTACGACGCCGCCGCCTCGGGGGAGGCGAAGGCCGACAGCCTAATCGCCGCGCTGAATCTGGCCGACGAGATGGCGCGCGGGCGTGCAGCAGCGCAATGAGTACGCCGCTAACGCCGGGCCCGGCGAAGAAGTCCCTCGGCCAGCACTTCCTGTTCGATCCGTCGATCCTGGCGCGCGTCGCGACCGCCGGAGGCAGCGTCGAAGGGAAGACCGTCATCGAGGTTGGACCGGGGCCGGGCGGTCTCACGCGCGCGCTGCTCGACAGCGGTGCTGCAAGGCTTCTCGCCGTCGAACTCGATGACCGCTTCGCCGAGGGTCTTTCGCTGTGGCCTGAGGCGCGCGCACGCAATGGCGAGGAAGCGCGGCTGCACATTCACCACGGCGACGCGCTCGCCGCCAACCTGCCCGCGCTGGTGCAGGCTATTGGCGGGAGTCTCCCCGCGATGATCGTCGCAAACCTGCCTTACAATGTCGGAACGCCGATGCTGGTCGAGTGGCTGAAGACTGGCCAGCACCAGGGGGCAGTTTGGCGTGGGACGATGGTTCTGATGTTTCAGAAGGAAGTGGCGCTGCGTATCTGCGCTGCGCCTGATGAGGATCACTATGGCCGGCTCGCCGTCCTGTCGCAGGCCGTCACACGGCCGCGCATTGCGTTGACGCTTCCGCCGGGAGCCTTCAGGCCGCCGCCGAAGGTCGACAGCGCGGTCGTTGTTCTGGACCCGTTACCCCAAGCGGAGTGCTTCAGCGATCTCGCCTCGCTCGAGAAGGTGACCGCAGCTGCGTTTGGCCAACGCCGCAAGATGCTGCGCGCTGCGCTCAAATCTCTGCCGGGGGCGGTTGAGGCTCTGGCGACTGCCAAAATAGACCCTACGCGGCGCGCCGAGACACTGACGCAGGCTGAGTTCCGTGCGCTAACGACGGCGTGGCGCGCCCGCGCCTAGTGCCCCTCGCCGGTCGCGCTGCCGCTCTGAGTCTTGGTCGCGAGGCGCGCGTCCTTGAGCAGCTGGTCCACCATGATGCCGAGCGAGGCCCGCACGCGCTTGTTGCGTTCCGTTATCAGGATCGCGCGCAACTCGTTGAAAGCAGTGTCGAGATTGTCGTTCACGATGGCGTAGTCGTATTCGCCCCAGCGCAGGATATCCTGCCCGGCGCCATCAAGCCGTGACTGAACCGACTTCTCATCTGCGCCGGGTCGACCCTCAAGCCGCTGTTTCAGCTGCGGCAGGGACGGCGGCAGGATAAACACGGACACCACGTCGCCCGGGCGGATCGTCTTGAGTGCGCGAGCCCCCTGCCAGTCGACATCGAACACCACGTCCATGCCGGCGACCAGCCGCGCTTCGACTTCGCTTCGCGGCGTGCCGTAGTAATTCTTGAAGACCTTCGCCCACTCGAGAAACTCGTCGCGGTCGATCATGTCGTGGAATTGTTCCACAGACCGGAAGTGATAGTCGGCGCCGTCCTGCTCCCCGGGACGCGGTGAGCGGGTTGTTGCCGAAATCGACAGCTCGACGCCCGGCACTTCGGAGATGATCCGGCGGCAGAGCGTGGTTTTCCCGGCGCCTGAGGGGCTGGAAATCACAAGCATCACGCCGCGGCGCGGCCGCACCTTCTGCGTCGGCGTCGAGTCAGCGTGATCATTCGACATTCTGAACCTGCTCCCGGAACTGGTCGATCAGGGACTTCAGCGCCAAGCCGGCATTCGTCAGCTCGAGGCTGGCCGCTTTCGAGCACAGCGTGTTCGCCTCCCGGTTAAGCTCCTGACAAAGAAAGTCCAGCTTCCTGCCGACCGCTTCGCCCGATGCGAGGATGGATCGGGCCGAGGCGACATGCGCCGCAAGGCGATCAAGCTCCTCGCGTACATCGGCGCGCGTCGCCATCATCAGGGTTTCCTGCGCGATGCGGTCAGGGTCCGTGGCGACATCCTTGCCTAGCTCGGCCAGCCGCGCCTTCAGCCGCTCGCGGACGAGTTCAGGCTGCTTTGCCGCAAACGCTCCGGCGTGCGCCAGCAACTGTTCGGTCTGGGTCAGCATGGTTCCGAAAAGCTGCAAAAGGCTCTCGCCCTCTTTCCCGCGAGCTGCAGTCAGCATGTCGAGCGCGGCATCCAGGCCTGCCAGCAGATCCTTCGCAACCAGGTCGTCCACCGATGATCCCGTGCGGGATGCAGCTTTCACGACGCCGGGGACGCCGAGCAGCCCATCGAACCGCGCGGCCGCCACCCCGGACTTCGTCCAGTGGCGCGAGAGCCGCGCGAGGCGGGCCAGTTCGCGTGTGTCGATTGCGCTCGCGCCGGGATCGCGAGTCCAGTCGATACGCAGCTGGAGCTGGAAACTGCCACGCTGGAAGTGATCCTTTACGCGCTTGCGCGCTTCGAAATCAATCGCGTCGCAACCGGGCGGATAGTTGGTGCGGATGTCGACGGACTTGCCGTTGACGGAACGCGCCTCCCATACCCAGACGCCCCAGGGCGCCTGCCCCTGGGCCCGTCCAAAACCTGTCATCCCCCGGATCATGCCCACAACCGTGTCATGGCTGCCGGACCGCAGGCGTATTCACGCCGGCCGCAGCGTTCTCCCGGCGGACCTTCCAGTAGGCGTCGACGTTGCGCTGATGCTCGGCATAGGTCTCAGAGAAGAGGTGGCCGCCCTTGCCGTCGGCCATGAAGTAGATCGCCTTGCTGCTGGCGGGCTGCAGCGCTGCGCGAAGCGCGCCAGCGCCGGGATTGCAGATCGGGGTCTCAGGCAGTCCGTCGCGCTGATAGGTGTTCCAGCTGTCCTTCGTGGCCAGCTCCTTGCTCGTGATCGTGCGGCCGATCGGATAGCCCCTGGTGATGCCGTAGACGATGGTGGCGTCAGCCTGCAGGCGCATGCCGGTGCGCAGGCGATTGATGAAGGCAGCGGCAATCAATGGCTGTTCGTCCGCATTTCCGCTTTCTTTTTCGATCACGGAGGCAAGGATGACCGCTTCCTTGGGCGAACTGAGCGGCAGGCCTTGCTGCCGCGACTCCCAGATCTCGGCGAGCAGCGTTTCCTGAGCCTTCTTCATCCGTTCGATCACAGACTCAATCGTGTCGCCCCGCGTCACCGCATAGTCGCCGGGGAGGAGCACGCCTTCAGCCGGAACTGCCGGCGGCTCCCCGTCAAGCTTGTACGCATTCTGCGCGCCACCCGTGGCTTTCCATTCGCGTTCCGCCAGCAGCTTGACGATCATGTCGCTGGTCAGGCCTTCGGGTACGATGACCGCGTATTGCAGCGCCTTGCCGTCTGATAACTTCGTCACGATGTCGGCCATGCTGGCGCCCGAGCCGATCTCATACTCGCCGGCTTTCATCACGGGCTTTTCGCCCGCGAACTCCCGCACGCGCAGCGCGAGACGGAACTGGCCCTCATCGGCGATGGCGCCGGCCTCCACGAGCTTTGTCGCGATGCTCTGAATGGTAGCGCCGCGCTCAATCATCACGACGCGAGGCTTGCCGTCAGGGGTGGCGGGTCCAACGCCAGCGTAGACGCCATCGAGCCAGAACCATCCGCCGGCAGCGGCGGCAACGCCGAACAGCGACAGCGTGAAGAGTATGCCGAATAGCTTGCCCACACTCGAACTCCAGAAGCCGCCCGGCCTATCCCATGCACGACGGCATCCCGACACGCGCCGCAACCGATCGTCAAGGCTGAAGGCCGTCGCGCCGTCAGTCCAGGGCTTTCATCACCAGCGCGGCGTTCGTCCCGCCAAAGCCGAACGAATTGGACAGGGCCGCCCGAACCTTCTTCTTCACCGCCTTGTGCGGGGTGAGGTTGATCGGGGAATCAAAAGACGGATTGTCGAGGTTCAGTGTCGGCGGAATGACGCCGTCGCGGATTGCAAGCGCACAGAAGATCGCTTCGACCGAACCAGCAGCTCCCAGCAGGTGGCCGATGGCGGACTTGGTCGACGACAGGTGCGCGGTCGCCGCTGCATTACCCAGCACGCGCGCGACGGCGCGAACCTCGATCTCGTCGCCGGCAGGCGTCGATGTGCCGTGCGCATTCACGTAGTCGATCTCGGACGCGTCGAGCCCCGAACGCTGCAGCGCAGTGCGCATCGCGCGCTCACCGCCATCGCCAGACTCGTCGGGAGAGGTGATGTGGAACGCATCGCCCGTAAGGCCATAGCCGACGACCTCCGCGTAGATCTTCGCGCCGCGCTTTTTCGCGTGCTCGTATTCTTCCAGCACGACGATGCCTGCGCCTTCGCCCATAACGAAGCCGTCGCGATCCCTATCGTACGGGCGCGAAGCCTTCTCGGGCGTGTCGTTGAAGCTGGTCGACATGGCGCGGCAGGCGATGAAGCCGGCATAACCGATGCGACAAACCGAGGCCTCGGCGCCGCCGGCAATCATGACATCAGCATCGCCCCACTGGATCAGGCGCACCGAGTCGCCGATGGCGTGAGCGCCTGTGGCACAAGCCGTAACCACAGCGTGGTTCGGACCCTTGTAGCCGTACTTGATCGAGAGCTGTCCGGAGGCGAGGTTGATCAGTGCGCTCGGAATGAAGAAGGGCGAGATACGCCGAGGGCCCTTTTCGTGTAGCTCGACAGCCGTATCCGCGATCGCCTTGAGGCCGCCAATGCCCGAGCCGATCAGCACGCCCGTGCGCACGCGGTCTTCGTATCCTTCGGGCGTCCAGCCGGCATCAGCGATGGCTTCGTCAGCAGCCGCCATCGCGTAGAGAATGAATTCGTCTACGCGACGCTGTTCCTTAGCAGACATCGTCTTGTCGGGATTGAACGAGTTGGGGTCGTCAGCCGACCCGCCGCCGCGGCCGCTTACCCAGGGAACCTGTCCCCCGATCTTGCAGGCAAGGTCTCCCGTTTCGAACAGGTCGACTTTCTTGAGACCGGACTCGCCAGCGATGAGCTTCTTCCACGACGCTTCCCGGCCATTGGCCAGAGGCGTCACGAGTCCCATGCCGGTGATGACGACGCGCCGCATTTGAGAACTCCCGGCCGGAGTACGCGCCGGTTAGACGCGTTCCTTGATGAAGCGGACAGCGTCGCCGACGGTGCCGATCTGCTCCTGGACATCGTCCGGAATCTCGATGCCGAATTCTTCTTCGAACGCCATGACGAGTTCGACGAGGTCAAGCGAGTCGGCGCCCAGATCGTCGATGAACGAGGCTTTCTCGTTGACCTTCTCGGCGTCCACTTCCAGGCGCTCGACCACGATTTTCTTCACGCGCTCGATAACGTCGGACATGTCATTCCCTTCCAGAATCAAGGCCCTCACGGACCGAGAAAAACCATCGTTGCGGCGCGGTAACACGCCTGAATTTCTTTGACCATAGCCGCCAAAAGCGCGGGGGCCTAGATCATCGCCATGCCGCCGTTAACATGCAGGGTCTGGCCCGTCATGTAAGCGGATTCATCGGATGCGAGATAGAGCGCCGCCGCCGCGATGTCAGCCCCCGTCCCGAGCCGCCCTGCTGGAATTCCCTTCAGAAGCGCTTCTTTCTGGTCGTCCTTGAGCACATCCGTCATGGGCGTGGCGATGAAGCCAGGGGCGATGCAGTTCACGGTGATGTTCCGGCTGGCCACTTCCTGAGCCAGCGACTTTGTGAATCCGATCATCCCGGCCTTGGAGGCGGCATAGTTGGTCTGGCCGGCGTTTCCGGTGACGCCGACCACCGACGTGATTCCGATGATCCGGCCATGCCGGCGCTTCATCATCCCGCGCATGGCGGCCTTCGCCAGCCGGAAATAGGCGCCCAGATTGACGTTGAGGACGGTATCCCAGTCCTCATCCTTCATCCGCATCAGAAGGCCATCCTTCGTCAGGCCGGCATTTGAGACCAGAATGTCGAGGCCGCCGAGAGCCTCCTCGGCTTGTCCGACCAGGGCGGAGGTCGCAGCCGGATCGGACAGGTTGCACGGCAGTATAGCCGGCGAACCACCGATTTCCGCAGCGGCTTTCTCGAGCGCCTCGACCCGCGTGCCGGACAGCGCCACCTTCGCGCCAGCATCGCTGAGCGCCTTGGCGATCGATCCGCCAATACCGCCCGAAGCGCCGGTGACGAGGGCATAACGGCCCGTCAGGTCGAACATCTGTATCTCCAGATCAACTTATTCATAATCAGGCACGAACCGAGAATCTCGGTTCGTGCCGCGAAGGCTTATCCGAGAATAACGGCGGTGGTCACGCCAAACTCTTCGCAAACGCTTCCAGGTCACCCGGCACGTTGAGCGCCATCGTCTCAGCGTCCGGCGCATTCCGCTTCACCATACCGGACAGCTGCCTGCCGGCCCCGGTCTCGACGAATTTCGTCACGCCGCCGCCGCCCATGTCCGGCGCCTCGGCCATCCACTGTATGCTCTCTCGCCAGCGCACGCGACCGGTGACCTGCTCGACCAGAAGCCGGCGGATGTCCACGGGCTCCTCGATGGGGCGCGCCGTGACGTTGGCGACAACCGGCACCACCGGCCTGATGATCTTCGCAGCAGCGAGCGCCTTCTCCATCTCGACAGCCGCCGGCGCCATAAGCGGCGAGTGGAAGGGCGCTGAAACCGGCAGCGATATTGCCTTCACGCCTTTCGCCTTGGCGGCGGCAATCGCCGCCTCAACGCCCGCCTTCGTACCTGAAATCACGACGTTTCCGTTGTTGTTGTCGTTGGCGACCACCACCGTTCCCGCCGCCGAACCCTCCAGCACGATGGTCTCGGCGATCTCCACATCGACCTTGCCGATCAGGGCTGCCATTGCGCCCTGACCTACAGGAACAGCGGCCTGCATTGCTTCGCCACGCTTGCGCAGCAGTCGTGCAGCGTCGGCGATGGAGAGCGCCCCTGCCGCTGCGAGCGCGGAGTATTCGCCGAGCGAGTGCCCCGCCACGAATGCCGCCTGGGAAATCTTCACGCCAAACCCGGTCTCTAGCGCTTGAACCGCGGCAAGGCTGACCGCCATAAGCGCGGGTTGCGCGTTCGCCGTCAGCGTCAGCGTCTCTATCGGGCCGCCCCAGATGAGGTCCGACAGCTTTTCGCCAAGCGCCGCGTCCACTTCGTCAAACACCGCCTTCGCGGCCGGAAAAGCATCCGCAAGTTCCTCGCCCATGCCGACAGCCTGCGAGCCCTGGCCGGGGAAGATGAAAGCGATGCGGGACATGGAAAACGCCTTGGAATCAGGAAGGAGAGCTGGTTTTCCTATGAACTGGGGCGATTGGGCGCAAGGAGAACGGTCTTTGGCCCTCGGCAACGCTTGATTTCGGGCCTTTTTCCTGTATTGAGCCCCCTTCGCAAAGAGAGGCGGTCCCGAGGCTCATTCGAGCGCAAGGGATCCATCGTGGCCAGTCCGCCCTTCGGACTGACTGCGCCGCCCCTCGCAGAAGGGATAAAAAATGGCACTTTACGAACACGTGGTCGTGACGCGACCCGATATCTCCCCACAACAGGTCGACGCGCTGGTGGAAGACATCACCAGGATCGTCACCGAAGGCAAAGGCAAGGTCGAGAAGTCCGAATACTGGGGCCTCCGCAACCTGTCCTATCCGATCAAGAAATCCCGCAAGGCGCATTATTCTCTGCTGAACATCGACGCCCCCGGCCCGGTGATCCACGAGATCGAGCGCCGTCACCGCATCAACGAAGACGTGCTGCGCTTCCTGACCGTGAAGGTCGAAGAACTGCAGGCCGACCCTTCGCCTGTCATCGCCCGCAAGGACCGTGACGACCGCAAGCGCGACCGTGACGACTTCGGCGGCGGCGGCGGCTTCTCGGGCGGCGGCTTCCGTGGCGGCGACGACCGTCCGCCCCGCGGCGACCGCCCCCCCCGTGAAGATCGTGGCGATCGTCCGCCCCGTCCGCCGCGTGACCGGTAGGAGCAACGCACATGGCACAGGTCAAAATCAATATCGCCAACCTGCCGTCGCGCCGCCCGTTCGGCCGCCGTCGCAAGGTCTGCCCGTTCTCTGGCGCTGACGCCCCAGCGATCGACTACAAGGATGTGAAGCTTCTCCAGCGCTACATCTCGGAGAAGGGCAAGATCGTCCCCGCCCGGATCACCGCGGTGTCGGCCAAGAAACAGCGCCTCCTCAGCCAAGCGATCAAGCGCGCGCGGCACCTGTCGCTGCTTCCGTATCTCGTGAAATAGGAGGGAACACCCTATGGACGTTATCCTCCTTGAACGCGTGGAAAACCTCGGCGCCATCGGCGACGTAGTCAAAGTGAAGAACGGGTTCGCCCGCAACTTCCTTCTCCCGCAGCACAAGGCTCTCCTCGCCACCGACGCCAACAAGGCCCGGTTCGAGCGCGAGCGCGCTGCGATCGAAGCCCGCAACGAGAAAGCCAAGGCAGCAGCGCAAGGCGAAGGCCAGGCGCTGGACGGTACGACCTACGTGCTGATCCGTCAGGCCGGCGAAACCGGTCAGCTGTACGGCTCGGTCGCCGCCCGAGATATCGCGGACGCGATCAACGCCGCCGGCCACAAGGTCGAACGCAAGCACGTGGCGATCCAGCAGCCGATCAAGACAATCGGCATGCACGACGTCACGATCCGCCTGCACCCCGAAGTCGCCCTCAAAGTTACGCTCAACGTCGCCCGCTCGCCGGACGAAGCTGAACGTCAGGCCAAGGGCGAGAACGTCATCGCCGCCGGCCAGGCTGCTGACCGTGCGGCCGACATCGAAGCCGCTCAGGAAATCGCCGCCGCCGCACAGGCAGCCGGTTTCGACCGCGGCCCGATCGACGGCTGATCCGGCCTCAACTGCTCAAACGAAAAAAGGCCCGCTGGAAACAGCGGGCCTTTTGCTTTGCGCAGGGCGTGACTGCTCGAAAACAAGTCACCAATCGCGTTTTCTGCCTAGATTGTTGGCGTCTCGTTCGGCGCCAGCAATCTCACGCTCAACTCATGGGCGCGAATCTATAGGACCGCCTAAACAACAGGCAACGCCGCGATAGTCGGCGATCACCTCTTGAGGGGACCCCATGACCATACTGAAAGCCGGCCGCGCTGCGGCCGCTGGCCTTGCCATCGCCTTGCTGACCGCCCCTGCAGCCTTCGCCGAGACCAACAGTGGCGACACTGCCTGGGTTCTCACAGCCACTGCGCTTGTGTTGTTGATGACGCTGCCGGCGCTGGCCCTGTTCTACGGCGGACTGGTGCAGTCGAAGAACGTGCTTTCCGTGCTGTCGCAGTGCGTCGTGATTGCCTGCCTCATGTCGCTGCTCTGGTTCTTCGTCGGCTATGCCATCGCGTTCGGCGACGGCGGTGCGGGTAACGCCTTCTGGGGCGGGCTGGACAAGGCGTTCCTGAACGGCGTCACGGCGGACAGCGAGACCGGCACGATCCCGGAATCCGTGTTCTTCATGTTCCAGATGACGTTCGCCATCATCACGCCCGCGCTGATCGTGGGAGCCTATCCGGAGCGAGCGGGATTTGCCTACGTCCTTATCTTTTCGTCCGCCTGGATGCTCCTGGTCTACGCGCCTGTGTGCCACTGGGTCTGGGCGTCAGGCGGGTGGCTGTTCGAACAGGGCGTGCGCGATTTTGCGGGCGGCCTTGTCGTCCACGCAACCGCTGGATCTTCGGCGCTGGTGATCGCCACGGTCGTCGGCAGGCGGAAGCACTTCCCGCATGAGATGCGCCCGCCACACAGCCCCGTGCTGGTGATGATCGGCGCGGCAATGCTGTGGGTCGGCTGGTACGGCTTCAACGCAGGTTCTGCTCTGAGCGCCGGGCAATCCGCCGGAAACGCCATGCTGGTCACTCACCTCTCTGCTTCTGCTGCGGCGCTCACCTGGATGGCGATCGAATGGATCAGGTTCGGCCGCCCCGGTCTTGTCGGAACGGTTACAGGCCTGATCGCAGGTCTTGCCACGATCACTCCTGCAGCCGGATCGGTTGGGCCGATGGGCGCCGTGATCATCGGCGTGCTGGCCTCTGTGGTCTGCTTCTACGCAGTCACGCTGATCCGCACGATGCTGAAAATCGACGACAGCCTCGACGTGTTCGCCGTCCACGGCGTCGGCGGCATTCTCGGCGTTCTCATTCTGCCGTTCCTTGCAACGCTTGGCCCCCTCGCGCCGGGCATCGGCGACGCCACGATTGCTCAACAGGCCTGGGTCCAGGTGCAAGGCGTGTTCGCCGTCGTGGCCTGGTCGGTGATCGTCACCTTCGCCATCGCAAAGGCCACCGCGTTCCTGGTCAGCGCCCGCGCCAAGCCTGAGGCGGAAGTCGAGGGGCTCGACATGCACGTGCATGGCGAACGCGCCTGGCATGGCATCGGCGGCTAAGTCAGGCAGCTAGAGCCCGCCGCCCACGCCCCTTGCGCGCGAGTGACTCGGCCGCTTGACCGCCACTGGCGACAGCGCCAGCACGCGCGCATGTCCGACCCAGTCATCCCGGCGGATACGGCCGCGGAAGTGCATCAACTTGCTCTCGACCCAGTCAATCTCCTGCGGCGTCCATTCCGCAACCTGCCAGAAATAGTAGACCCCGAGATCGTGCAGCAACGCGCGCAGCATGGGCCCGACGCCATCGATAGCTTCGAGATCGTCCGGCGGACCAAAAGCGGGCTCCGACAGCAGGTTGGCTTCGTCGTTCGCACGCCGGAAGGCGTTGATCGGATCAGTCTCACGCTCGGGCCGGGCTGGCGCGGGTTGCGGCTCGGGCTGGCGTACAACGTGGAGCGGCGGCGCCATACGTCCGTCAGACCCGTCCGCGCGCTGCACAAGTGCATCCGCCCGCGAACGAAGCATGTGATGCACAGCGGCGAGACCGTACTC
This sequence comes from Hyphomonadaceae bacterium, assembly GCA_022844475.1. Classification (GTDB taxonomy): domain Bacteria; phylum Pseudomonadota; class Alphaproteobacteria; order Caulobacterales; family Hyphomonadaceae; genus UBA7672. The sequence goes on from JALHLR010000006.1 coordinate 28,714, forward strand.
GATCGCCGTCAGCCGGTTCTCCAGCGCCACCAGATCGCGCCGGTTATCGATTGCCCGAACAGCGCCGATGACTGGCGACATGTCCGGCCCTGGCATGCTGCCGATAGCTTCTTCGATCCCGGCCAGACGCCGGTCGATCGGCTTCATCGCCTGCGCGCTGCGAACTTCCGACTGGAGGCTGGCAATCGCTGCATCAAGCGCCGAGAGCCGGCTGAACAGGGGCCCGAGATCCTGAGGCGGCTTGTCGAGGGCGACGACAAAGGCTTCGAGATCGGCCAGAGATGCATGCAGCGGCTGAAGGTTCGGCTGCGGCAGGCTCGCGATCGAGGCCTGGACCTCGCCCAGCCGCGTCTGGATCGGCGCGACATCGGGAATGCGGATATTGGCGACGGCAGCATGGATCTCCGACAGGCGCTGCTGGAGGGGCGCGAGGTCAGGCGTGCGCACCGCGCCAATAGCGCTGGAGATCGTCGCAAAGCGGCCAGAGATCGCATCCATGTCGGCGCGAAGCGCCGTCTCAAGTCTCGCGCCGAGATCGGTCATCCGGGGCTCGAGCGCGTTGATGGTCAGGCCAAGCGAAGCCAGTCCGGCATGCACAGGTCCAAGGTCCACATCCTTCAGTTTCTCAAGCGCCGCCTCAAGCCGACCAAGGCGTTCCTCGAGTGCGGGGCGGACTTGCGACACGGCAGTGTCGACCTCGGAAACGCGCGCCAGCACGGGATCAAGCGAGAAGGCGGCAAGACGCGCCTCGAGCGCATCGATGCGCTGCTGCACCGGCGTCAGGTCCGTCTCGGGCAACCTGATATCGGCGACCGAGCGGCGGATGCCCTGGAGCGTGTCGTCGATCGGCGCAAGGTTGACGGGCTTCTGTCCGGCCAGCGCTGCAAGCATAGTCGCCGCCTGCGTCGCTACGTCATCACGTGTGGCGAGGTTTGCGACGTGATTGGCCTGCTCCAGCAGCCGCTCGCGGCTCTGCGCCAGTGATTCAAAGCGCCGGTTCAACCACCACCACATCAAGGCAGCGCCCAACGCTGCGGCAAGCAGCATGAGAATGAAGATCTGGAGAAGCAGGAACCACATGATCTTGTCCGTCAGGTAGGCGGTGAACGCAGTGTGCGGATTTCAATTCGGCGATTGCGGGCGCGACCCTGTTCGGAGCCGTTGGTTGCGATCGGATCGGCGGCGCCCATCCCTTGAGCGACCAACCTCTCGGCGGCTACCCCGCGGGCGATGAGTTCTGCGCGCACCGCCTCGGCACGGCGCAAACTCAAGCTCGTGTTGGCCGCAGCCCGGCCAACATTGTCGGTATGGCCCGCTATGCTGAGTGACCCGCGGCAATATCCGGCAGCAGAAGCTATCGCCGCGAGCAGCGCATCGCTGCCGGCGCCGATCGCGGCGCTGTTGGTTGCAAACTCGATACGCGCGCTGGAGAGCAGGCCCGCCATCGTCTCATCGCACGCCGCAGCTTCCGCGGGCGAAGGCGGCGTTGCCGCACCGGGAACATCGATCCGTGGCCTCAAGGCGCCCGGCAGCAGAGGCTGATCGACCCACGTGAACTGGCTGATCACCCACGTCGCCGGAGCAGCCTGTCCGAACAGGGTCTCGGCCTGGGCCTGCATTACGACCCGCTCTGCTGCAGCGGCAGCCTCGCGCGAGGGGGGACGCCCCTCCAGCACCACCCACTGGCCAGACGCCGACGCCGTGGCCCATGTCGCCCCCGATCTCTGCAGCGCCGCCCGCGCCGACGCCTCCGTCACCGCCTGCACCTCGCCGAAAGCGAACGGGACCAGTGCCACGATCATCAACAGCCCCAACCCAACGAGCGGGAGCAGCCCGTACGGCATGAACGGATATCGGCTCGCAGCCCGCACAGCGGTGCGAACCGGCAGGCGCGAATGGGGCGCATCTGGCAGGGGCGGTGTGTCCATGAGCCATCCCGTCCGGCCCTTCTGGCCGACCATCCCATTATGCAGCAGTCTGCCGGGAAAGCCGATGCCGGTCTCTTCTGGCGCGAAATCGCCGGATTGTAGCCCATTTAGGTGAAAAACTCGGGAAACCGCGTCTTGCCGGTCTCCGGCCCCTCACATATAAGCCCCGCTTCCCGAAAGGACGCGATTGTCGCGGCCTGTGTAGTCAGGGTGGCAGCCGCTCCTTCAATTGAGGCCGGCCATCAGGGCGAAACGGAGAGCAAGATGTCCAAACCCCAGATCGTTCTCAATGTCGACGTGCGCGAGCGCACCGGCCGCGGTGGCGCGCGCGAAGTCCGCCGCACGGGCCGGGTACCCGCCGTGCTTTACGGCGGCGACAAGGCACCGGTTCCGATCTCGATCGACAAGAAGACCATCAACATCGCCCTCAAGTCGGGCAAGTTCCTGTCGCACACCGTGACGCTGGAGTACAAAGGCGAGCGCCAGCTGGTGTTCGCGCAGGACATTCAGTTCCACCCGGTCACCGATGAGCCGACGCACCTCGACCTCTACCGGGTCGAGCCAGGCCAGATCATCCGCGTCGCCGTTCCGGTTCATGTCACCGGCCAGGGCGTGTCCCCCGGCATCAAGCGTGGCGGCGCCATGAACATCGTTCGCCACGAAATCTGGCTCTATGCCCCGGCCGACAACATTCCGGAACATCTCGAGGCTGACGTTTCGTCGATGGAAATCGGCGACGCGCTCAAGATCTCTGCGATCCAGCTGCCGGAAGGCGTTCGCCCGACCATCGAGGGCCGCGACTTCACCATCATCACCATCGCGGGCCGCAAGGCCAAGGACGACGTGGCCGAGGACAAACCGGCCGCCGACGCCGCCGCGCCTGCCGCCGCCGCTCCCGCTGCTGGCGCCAAGGCGGCCGCTCCGGCTGCTGGCGCGAAAGCCGCCGCTGCTCCGGCCAAGGCTGCGCCTGCTGCGCCGAAGAAGAAGTAGGAATGTAGAGCCGGCGCATCATCCGATGCGCCGGCCCATTCTTCGGGACGGCTCTGATGCTGCTCATCGTGGGCCTTGGGAACCCCGGCGCGAAATACGCCGGCAATCGCCACAACATCGGCTACATGGCCGTGGATCGCTTCGCGTCGAAACACGCGTTCGGCCCTTGGCGGACGCGCTTCCAGGGTGAAGTCGCCGAAGGCGCGCTGACCGCCGACAACGGCACGAAGGTAAAAGCGCTGCTGCTCAAACCGCAGACCTTCATGAACAATTCCGGCCATTCGGTCGGCGAGGCCATGCGGTTCCACAAGATCACGCCGGCCAACACGGTGGTCTTCTATGACGAGATCGACCTCGCGCCCGGCCGCTTCCGCATGAAGACCGGCGGCGGCGCAGCTGGCCACAACGGCATCCGCTCGATCATCGCCCAGGCAAGCCCCGAGGTTCGCCGCGCCCGCATGGGCGTGGGCCATCCCGGCGTGAAGGAACTCGTACACGCCCACGTGCTGTCGGATTTCGCCAAGGCCGATCAGCCCTGGCTCACCGCCCTGATCGACGCCTGCGCCGAGGCTCTGCCCCTGCTGCTTGCCAACAGCGACGACAAATACCAGACCGAAGTGATGCGCCTTGCACCCGCGCCGAAGAGCGACCCGCGTAAGCCGCCAATTGATGACAAGGAACCGAACTGATGGGCTTCAAGGCTGGAATCGTGGGCCTGCCGAATGTCGGCAAGTCGACCCTGTTCAACGCCCTGACCCGCACGGCGGCGGCGCAGGCGGCGAACTATCCGTTCTGCACCATCGAGCCCAACGTCGGCGACGTGGCGATGCCCGAGCCGCGCCTGGACGTGCTGGCGAAGATCGCCGGCTCGAAGGAGATCATCCCGACGCGGATGAACTTCGTGGACATCGCCGGCCTCGTCAAAGGTGCGAGCAAGGGCGAAGGTCTCGGCAACCAGTTCCTCGCCACCATCCGCGAAGTCGACGCCGTCGCCTACGTCCTCCGCTGCTTCGAGGACGACGACATCACGCACGTCTCCGGCAAGATCGATCCGCTCTCCGACTTCGAAGTCGTCGAGACCGAGCTGATGCTCGCCGACATGGACTCGCTGGAGAAGCGCCGCCTCAACGTCGAGAAGAAGGCCAAGGGCGGCGACAAGGAAGCCATCCAGACGCTTGAACTCCTGAAGCTCGCGCTCGAACAGCTCAACGCCGGCAAGCCCGCCCGCCGCGCCAAGATCCCCGCCGAGGATCAGAAGGCGTGGAAGATGCTACAGCTCCTCACGTCGAAACCGGTCTTCTACATCTGCAACGTTGACGAAAACTCGGCCGGAACCGGCAACAGGTTTTCCGATGCTGTCGTGACCCACGCCAAGGCCGAAGGCTCGGCCGCTGTGGTCATCTCGGCGAAGATCGAAAGCGAAACCGCTGTCCTGTCCGACGACGAGCAGAAGGAATTCCTCGAAAGCCTCGGCCTCGAAGAGCCCGGCCTCAACCGCGTCATCCGCGCGGGCTACGAACTGCTCGGCCTGCAGACCTACTTCACCGTTGGCCCGAAGGAAGCGCGCGCCTGGACCATCAAGAAGGGGACGACCGCCCCGCAGGCCGCCGGCGTCATCCACGGCGATTTCGAGAAGGGCTTCATCAAGGCCGAAACAATCGCCTACGACGACTACGTCAAGTTCAAGGGCGAGAGCGGCGCCAAGGAAGCCGGCAAGGCTCGACAGGAAGGCAAGGAATACATCGTCCAGGACGGCGACGTGATGCACTTCCGGTTCAACGTCTAGTCTATGGCGCAAAGCCTGCCCTCGCCCTTCGAGACGCCGCTGCGCGGCGCCTCTGAATGGGACCGGGCTCACTAACCGAGCCTCACTCCCAGTAATACGGCGCCTTCTTGGCGTTGCCCGGCGCGATCTCGTCCATCGTCATCGGGTTGTAAAGGCGCCCATTCACCATCACCCCGGACACCTTGTCCGAGTTGCGAATGTTCTCCAGCGGGTTGGCATCCAGCACCACAAGATCAGCCAGCTTGCCCGCCTCGAGCGTGCCGATGTCCTTCTCGAACCCAAGCTTGCGCGCCGGCATGATGGTGGCGGTCTTCAGCGCATCCAGCGGCGAGAAGCCGCCGCGCGCGAACGACCACATCTCCCAGTGCGCCGCGAGCCCCTCCTGCTGACCGTGCGCGCCGATCGAGACGTTGACGCCCCGGTCGAACAACTGCTTCGACGTCGCGGCCGACTTGCCGTCAACGAAATCCTCTTCCGGCGCCTGTGTCCGCCGCACGCTGTTCGGCTGCAGGATATGCGGCGGCACGTGCCGCGACAGGATCGGATGGCGCCAGACATCCATGTGCGAGCGCCAGTATGGATCTGCAGCCAGCCCGCCATAGGTGACGACCAGCGTCGGCGTGTAGGCAACCTTGGTCTGCGCGAAGAAGCTCACCACGTCTTCATACAGCGCCATCTGCGGGATGTTGTGCTCCAGCGCCGTGTTGCCGTCGGCGATCAGCGCGATGTCCTGCGCGAACAGCGAAGCCCCTTCGGCCACAACCTGGATGTTTTCCGCAATGCTGGCTGCGACCACCTGCTGGCGCTGGTTACGTCGCGGCTGGTTGTAGTTCTTGATGCCCGCAGCGCCCTGCACTTTGAGCCTGCGCACATGCGCCAGGGCATCATCATAGTCCTTGATGTCGTTCAGAGTGCCGCGGCTGCGTGCGCCATACACAATCTCGCCGGTCGAGAACGTCCGCGGCCCGACAATCAACCCGGCGCGCTGCATCTCTTCCGAGACGAACGCTTCGCTGGCCGCATTCGATGGGTCGAACACAGTCGTCACGCCGAAAGACAGGTGCGCCAGCGCGCTCCAGTTCTGGTTCGGGATGATGTCATCATCGCCTTGCGGGCCATGCGCATGCGCATCGATAAGGCCCGGGACGATTGTCTTGCCCTTGAGGTCGATCGTCCGTACGCCCAGCGCCACCGGCACGGACGCGGCAGGCCCCACCCGTGTGATGCGGTTGTCGGTGATGACGATCACACCATCCTCGATCACGCCGCCATTGGCGTCCGCCATGGTCACGATACGCGCGCCCGTCAGCACCAGCGTTCCGGACGGCTTCGCCGCCGTTACCGGGATCGAAAGATCAGCACCCGATTCCGGCGGCTTGTAGGAAGCCTTCTCCTCGTCCTTCGTCGGGGCCAGCGGCATCATCGCATCGACATTGGCCGAATACAGCGTCGGCCCGAGGCTCCAGTTGAGCTGCCGCCCGCCGTCGGTCCACGACAGATAGGTCGCCCCGCCAGCGCTCGCCTTCACCACCGGCATGGCGGATCCACCCTTGCCCGCCCCGATCTCCTGCGGCCCCGCCGCAAGCGGCATCACATAAGCCGCATAGTTGTCGCGAAAGCCGATATGGCGGCCATCCGGCGAGACATCGTACCCCGCTACCATATCGCCCTTGGCATGCGTGCGCTCCGTCTCGCCGTTGAGATCAACCGAAACCAGTACACCTTGCTGCTGCTCCGATCGGGTCAGGAAAACACGGTCGTTGCCAACGCCGAAATGCGGAAATGCGCCATCGTCCGTCACCTTGGTGATCGCGCTGCCCGCCGTCGCGATGCGATAGACACCCGGATCATCCGACCGCAGGTCAGACAGCAGATAGCCGCCCGATCCGCGCTCGAACACGATGGTCTGCCCATCCGGCGAGAAACGCGGCCGGCGATAGTGACCCGGCACAGCCGTTACCACGCGCCCGCCCAAACCATTGGCGTTCACGACCCGGATGCGCCCCATGCCAGCATCGGTCCACTCGACATAGACCAGCCGCTGCCCATCACGCGACCACGACGGAAACAGCTCCATCTCCTGTCCACGCGTCTGCGTCAGCCGCGCTGGAGAGCCATTCGGAAGCTGCTTCGCATAGAGCTTGCCGAGACTCTCGAACACGACGCGCTTGCCATCCGGCGACACAGAGACAAAACGCGGCATCTTTGTGCGGAACGTATCCGGCGCCACATCGATCTTCGGCTGCGGCGGATCGATCACCACGCGCGTGTCGTTCACGCGGAACGGGATCACCTGCGATGCGCCGCTCATGTCGACGCGGCGGATCTTGCCGCCCGCCCAGAACACGATCGACTTCGAGTCCGGCGTCCAGTCCATGTTCGGATAGAGGCCGTTGACCGCCCACGTCTCCTGCAGGTCCTGATCCAGCGCATCGTAAAGCTTGGTGAGATCGCCCGTCTCCAGGTCCTTCACATAGAGTTTCGACATGTTTCGCTCGCGTCGCACGAACGCCAGCTTCTTCCCATCCGGCGATGGCGCGGGCCGCGTCGCGCCACCCGCGCCCTGCACGGCCGTGCTTACCTTGCCGGTCGCGAACTCGTACTTCTCGATCTCGAACAGGCTGCCATTGGAATCCTGCGCATACTCGAAGATTGGGCCCGGCGAGACGTTGCGCGTGTAGTAGAAGCTGCCGCCATCCGGGGCATACACCGGTTCGCCAAGTTCCTTCTGCAGCGCCTCGCTGGCCTTCTTCACGGCGACAAAGCCGTCACCGCCGCCGACATGATAAATCCAGATCTCGCCCGTACCGAGCGAGCGCGCCGTGGTGAAGTGCTTCCGTGCCGCGATGAAACGTCCATCCGGGCTCCACGCCGGCTGGTTCAGCAGCCGGAACTCCTCCTTGGTCAGCTGGCGCTTGTCAGATCCATCGACATTCATCAGCCAGATATTGTCGCCACCGCCACGGTCGCTGGTGAACGCAATGCGTTTGCCGTCCGGCGAGAACTGCGGCTGCATTTCGTAGGGGAGCCCTTCGGCGATCCGCGTCGCTGTCCCGCCGGTGATCGGCATGGTGTAGATGTCGCCCAGCATGTCGAACGCGATCGTCCGCCCGTCCGGGCTGACATCGACGTCCATCCACGTTCCCTCATCGACATTGATGTTGACCAGCCGCGTCGGTAGCGGCGGGGCGGCGACATCCCATTTGGGCTTGTCCTTCTTCTCCTCCGCCGGCGGCTGGGGCGCTTCCTGCGCAACCGCCAGCGTCGCAGCCGCGACCACGGCGATCCCGCCAAGCATAAGTCGAAACTTCATGAAACCCCTCCGGCGCTGGTGCAAGCATAGACCTGCCCCGCAGCCGCGGGAAAGAGGCTTCGATCTCCCAAAATATAGTCGCACGCGCAAGCCAGCGCCCTACCCAGCACGTCAGAAGATGGCTACACCCGCCCCACCCTTCAGCCTTGAGCGTACACATCTTGCCCGACGCTTCGCCTCAACTGGCGACATCGCCGCCCATTCGCCGGCTCCCGCTCTGGGAGTTCGTCGCGATGACCGCGATGCTAATGGCGCTCAACGCCCTCGCAATCGACATCATGCTGCCGGCCCTGCCCGACATGGCGGTGTCGTTTGGCCTAGCGCAGGCGCTCGAGCATCCGATCCAGTGCCCGGCGGTTCTGGACCCGAACTCCAACGACCAGCAGTTGATCATCGTCGCCTACATGCTCGGCTTCGGCGTCTCGCAGCTGATTTACGGGCCGCTGACCGATCGCTTCGGCCGCCGGCGAGTCCTGTTCGTGTCGTTGCTCTTCTACGTCCTCGCCGCCATTCTCTGCATTTACGCCCCGACCTTCGATCTGCTGATTGCAGCCCGCGTCTTCATGGGGGCCAGCGCAGGTGGCAGCCGAGTGATCGCTGTCTCTGCCGCACGCGATCTCTATGTCGGCCGGCAGATGGCCAAGGTCATGTCGCTTGTGATGATCGTTTTCATGGTGGGGCCGATCCTCGCGCCCTTCATGGGTCAGGTCATGCTGCAGTTCATGACCTGGCACGGCATCTTCTGGGTCCTCGCCGCCTTTGGCGTGTTCATGTTCCTTTGGGTCCTGATCCGCCTGCCGGAGACTCTCCCGCCCGAGCGCCGCATCCCGCTCAATCCGCGATCGATGCTACGCAGCTACTGGCAGGTGATCCGCACGCGCGAGGCGCTGGGCTACACAATCGCCTCCGGCTTCCTGTTCGGCGCGCTGATGAGCTACATCTCGTCGTCCGAACAACTCTTCCACAACGTCTACCCGACCGGCGACCAGTTCCCGCTCTGGTTTGCAGGCGCCGCCATTGCGATGACGGCATCCAACCTGATCAACTCGCGCATTGTCGAGAAGCAGGGCATGCGAAAGATCTCGCACGCCGCGCTGATCGCCTTCGTGATCGTCAGCGCCATCCACGCGGCCTTCGCCCTCGCCGGCCCGGTCGACTTCCCGATCTTCTACACCCTCCTGCTCGCCGCTTTCTTCTGCATCGGCTTCCAGGGACCGAACTATAACGCCATCGCCATGGAGCGGCTCGGAGCCTTCGCGGGCTCTGGCGCAGCCCTCATTGGCTTTGCCTCATCCTTCGTGTCCGCCTCGATCGGCGGCCTCATCGCCCGCCAATTCGACTGCACCATAACGCCAATCTTCGTCGGGCATTTTGTCCTTGGCGCGCTCGCGCTGCTGGTCATCTTCATCACCGAGCGAGGCCGCCTGATGCAATCGTCCGCTTCAACACCCTGATTTCTCCTGAGCGGCGGCTAGCCCATGATCACCGTCCACCATCTCAACAACTCCCGCTCCCAGCGCGTGCTATGGCTGCTGGAAGAACTCGGCGCGCTCTACGAGGTGAAACGCTACCAGCGCGACGCGAAGACCATGCTGGCTCCCCGCGAGCTGACGCGCATCCACCCGCTCGGCAAGTCGCCCGTCATCACCGACAACGGAAAGACCATCGCGGAGACCGGCGCGATCATCGAATACATCCTCGACAATTACGGCGACGGCCGCCTCATCCCGAAACCCGGCACGCCCGAACGCCTTCGCTTCACCTATTGGCTCCACTATGCCGAAGGCTCGGCGATGACGCCGCTGTTGCTGAAACTGATCTTCACGCACATCCCGAACAGCGCGCCGGGTCTCGTGCGCGGCCTTCTCAGATCGGTGATGTCCAAGGTGCAGGAACGCGTCTCCGATCCCCAGGTCCTGCTGCACATGAACTACTGGGACGAGGAACTCTCGAAATCCCAATGGTTTGCGGGCAATGAATTCACCGCCGCCGACATCATGATGAGCTTCCCGCTCGAGGCAGCAGCCAGCCGCGCCGGTGGCCGCTCGCGCCCGATGATCGCAGCGTTCCTCGACCGCATCCACGCCCGCCCCGCCTACATCAACGCTCTCAAAAAGGGCGGCCCCTATGACTATGCGAGTTGAGGCGTGCCCCCTTCCTTCGCAGAATTCCTGATTGCCGCCATCGTGATGGAGATCACGCCAGGCCCCAACATGACGTGGCTGGCCTTGCTGTCTGCGCGCGAAGGACGCGTTGCTGGATTCCATGCTGTTGCGGGCATCGCAACGGGCCTCACAGTGCTTGCCATCTTCGCCGCAATCGGCGCCGCCGCGCTGATCACGACATGGCCGCTCCTCTACACCGCGCTGCGTTGGGGTGGCGTGCTCTTCCTACTCTTCCTGGCCTGGGAGGCCTGGGTCGGAGAGAAGGATGACGGGAAGGCCGTCGAGCCGGAGCGCCAATTCCGGCGCGGCCTGATCGTCAACCTCCTGAACCCCAAGGCGGCGGCCGTCTTCATCGTTATGATCCCCGGCTTCGCCGGTTCGGATGCCCCGGCAGGCGCGCTTATCGCAATGACGCTGACCTACCTCGCCATCGCGACGCTTGCGCACGTGCTGATCGTCGCTTTCGCTGGCAGCTTCGAGAGGGCGCTTGCCGATCCGCGCCGCGAAAGGATCGTCCGCCGGATCTTCGCCCTCGCGCTGGCAGGCGTCGCAATCTGGTTCGCATTCGGGACGGCGCACACATGATCCCCCGCGAACTCATCGCCACGGCAAAAGTCCCGGGCGGCGTCGAACTTCGCCTGGTGCGCCATGGCGACGATTACATCATCATGGTCGACAACAACGAACTCATGAGCAGCCGCGTTGGTGGCTCGGAGGAAGCGCTCGCAACCATGACATGCGACCGCCTCCGCGAAAGCATCGCGCCTCACCTGCTCATCGGCGGCTATGGCATGGGCTTCACCCTGCGCGCTGCACTGGCGAGGCTCGGCCCCAAGGCAAACCTGACTGTCGCAGAACTTGTACCCGAGATAATCGCCTGGGCGCGCGGCCCCATGGCGACCCTCACCGCCGGCTGCCTCGAGGATCCTCGTGTCCGCCTACTCGCAGGCGATGTCGCCGCAGCGATCACCACCGCAACCAATCGCTACGACGCCATCCTGCTTGACGTCGACAACGGCCCATCAGGCCTGGTCCGCGCCGCCAATGACGGCCTCTACTCGGTGAAGGGCCTCGGCGCCGCGATGTCCGCGCTGAGGCCCGGCGGCATTCTCGCTATCTGGTCCGCCGCCCCCGACGCCGCTTTCACCAAGCGCCTGAAGCACGTGGGCTTCGGTGTCGAAGAAGTCACCGTCCGCGCCCGCAGCAATGGCAAGGGGCCGCGTCATACGATCTGGTTCGCAAGCCGCCGTTAGTCCTCGACCTCAGCCGACGGGCTCTCCACACGCCACCCCGCGCCCGCGCCCTGCGCCGTCAACTCGCACAGCCACGGCAACGCCGCACGCAAGTGCTCCGCCACGCCGAACGGTGCATTCGCGATCACCACGCCGGCCCCGCCCAGCTTTCCCTCGCCAATCGCACGAACCCAGAGATCCGCGACCAGCACTTTCTCCGGAGCAACCCCGCCTTCCTCGATCAGCATCGATGCCAGTTCGCCATCGAACGCTGCCACTTGGTCGAGGTCCTTGATCGGCCGCCAGAACACATACACGCCCTGCGGCCACCGCTTCACGCCTGCACGGGCAGCCTTCAGCATCCAGTCGAAGTCCGCTTTCCGCGCGCCCGCCGCAACCTCGAACGGCGGATCGACGAGGACCAGCCCACGCCGCTCCGGCGGCGGCAGATAGGCTGGCAGCGCATCGAAACCGTCGCGCTGCTCGATCTTCACACGTCCGTCCCGCCCCATCGCCTCGCGCAGCAGCGCGGCGCTCGGCTCATGCAACTCGCACAATCGCAGCGCATCGTCCGGCCGCGCCATGCGCGAAGCAATGAAGGGCGAGCCGGGATAGTGCCGCAGCCCCTCCGAATTCATCTCCCGCACCACGCCCAGCCACGGCGCCAGCGCCGCCCGGACAGGATCAGGCGCATCCCCCACCGCGCCCCAGACGCGCCCCACGCCATCCTTCCATTCGGGACTGCGCTCCGCCTCATCGCCTTCAAGATCGTAGATCCCGATCCCCGCATGCGTGTCGATGTAGCGGTAAGGCGCTGCCTTCTGGTTCAGCCGGTCAAGGCACAGCGCCACCGCGACATGCTTCACCACATCCGCGAAATTCCCAACGTGAAAGGCATGCCGGTAATTCAAGTTACACTCCTTGCCCTGCTCGATGACGCACTTATCATCGCTCTTTCAACGATGAAACTTGCGCGACGACGCAGGCATCCTAAGTGCTTCATTCGAGTGCATTTCAGCCCCGGAGTCCCGCTTGCCGCTCTTCCTCTGCCCAAACGACAATTCCCAGATGCAGAAGATCTCGCGCGAAGGCGTGGACATCGACATCTGCCCGAGCTGCAAGGGCGTCTGGCTCGACCGCGGTGAACTCGACAAGCTGCTCGTAGCCGAGCGCGAAGAGTCCGAGAAATCCGTGCAAGCCCACCGCCGCTTCCAGGAAGAGGTGAAAAGCTTCGAGCGCAATCCCGACGACTGGAAGCGCAGCCACAAATATGACGACGAGCGCAAGCGCTACCGCTACGACGGCGACGACGATGACGACGACCGCAGCCGCCACCGCAAACGTCGCGGCGGGTTCGACCTGTTCGACATTTTCGATTGATCAGTCGCCAAAGCCGCGATCGACGAAATCCGGCTTCTGCGACAGCCGGCCTACAATCGTGTTGAGCCCGCCCAGGCTAGCCGCGCCGCCAGCCATGGCCGCCATCTGGCCGCGGTCGTCGGCGGAGCCAGGTGGTGCCTTGGCAACGCTGCGCGTTCCATTGGTCGATACCCACTCGCCTCCGTCGCATCCGACCAGCCACGGACATTTCGGCATATACGCGGCGAAGTGCTCGGCCAGGTCTTCCTTCGAGCGCGACATCACGGAATCCATGTTCCCCGTCCGCGCAGCCAGTTCCCTGCCTGCACATTCCTTTGCCTTCGGCCCAAACTGCGCCTCACAGGGATCCTTGCCCATCAGGCTTGCGAGGCCGGGCGGAACCCCGCGATCATTGAGGGTCGCTGGCGGACCAAGATAGACGCTGTCCTCCCCCGCCTTCCTGTCTTTCGTATCAGCCGATGGCGCGCTTGGACCGGAAGACCGCGGCGCCGGCGCCTCCGCGCTTTGTGGCAGGGTCTCTGGAGGGCGCGGCGCCCGCGCCCGCGGCGGCGTAACGCCCGCCATGGGCTCAGGCTCGGTGAACTCCAGGTCGGGCAGAAGCTCGACGGCCAGCACCACCTGACGGCTGGTATCAGGCGGTGGTGGCAACGCACCCGCGATCATCCCGCTCACAGCCAACAGCAGGACCGCGTGCGCAAGCACAGAGGCGCCGGCCGGCGCATGTTTGCGCCAGCGGGGCGAGCCCAACAACTGTCTTATGCGTTCCCGCCAGATCATCCATCCGGGATTATGCCCCGAAAGCGGACGATCGCGGAATCAAGAAATCCGTCCGCCCTCAGGCGATTTCGGCGTGGGTCGTCACAATCTTGCCCACAAGACCGTAAGCAAGCGCCTGTTCGGCGCTCATCCAGTAGTCCCGGTCCGTGTCCTTCTTGATCTGCTCAAGCGTCTGGCCGGTGGCCGCGGCGAAAATCTTGTTCAGCCGCTCGCGCATCCGGATAATTTCGCGCGCCTGGATCTCCACGTCGGAGGCCTGGCCGCCAACGCCGCCGCGGGGTTCGTGCAGGAGGAAGCGGGTGTTGGGCAGGCAGAACCGATTCTCCTTCTTGCCCGCCGCATAGATCAGCGCGCCTGCCGAGGCGCACCAGCCCGTGCCGAGAATGCGCACAGGCGCGCGCACGAACTTGATCATGTCGTGGATCATGTCGCCTGATTCCACATGTCCACCCGGCGAGGACAGGACCAGCAGGATCGGCTTGTCGCTTACAGCCGAATACGCCAGCAGCTGCGCGCATACCGAGCGCGCGATCTTGTCGTTGATCTCGCCCGTCAGCAGGATCGTTCGCGAATCGAACAGCGCCTTGTCCAGTTGGGATGAGCTGCTCTCTTCCTTTTTCGAGTCCGGGCCTTCGTCCTCGTCGTCCTCGTCGAGGTGGAAGAAGTTGGGGCGATTCGTCATGGAAACTCCGATGGATCGTGCCCGCCATAGGTGGCGGTCCGGGCGGTCCGGGTCAATGCCCGCGCTACTTCATTGAAACGCCAAGGGTTAATGACCGGCGAACCACACCAGATAGCTGACGTTTATTCCCTGGCCCGAGAGCTTGGTGTCACCCTGCAGCTCCGGCAGGCAAACCAGGAAGGCCGCGCCCGCGATCTTTGCGCCAGCCTTCCGCAGGAGCTTCACGGCCGCCATGGCGGTACCTCCGGTCGCGATAAGGTCGTCCACCAGAAGCACGCGGTCGCCCGGCGCAATTGCGTCCGTATGCATTTCCATAGAGTCGACGCCATACTCCAGTTCATAGCTTTCGGTGATCACATGATGGGGCAGCTTGCCCTTCTTGCGCAGCGGCACGAACCCCGCCGACAGCTGGTGCGCCACCGCCCCGCCAAGGATGAAGCCGCGCGCTTCGATCCCCGCCACCTTGTCGATCTTGGCGCCGGCCCAAGGCTGCACCAGCTCGTCCACAGCCTGCCGAAACGCCCGCGGATCGCCCATGAGCGTGGTCACGTCCCGGAACATGATCCCCGGCTTGGGGAAGTCCGGAATAGTGCGGATCGCGTCTTTCAGTTCCATGGTCCGTCCCTGTGTGACGAAACGGTAGGTAGATCATCTGCGGATATCGGGAAAGTGACAGGCTAGGCTTGGTCTGAGCGCGCCAGCTTCCGCGTCTCCGCCTCCGCGCCCTTCACCCACGCCGCGAAGTGCGGCTCCGCCCACATCCGATCGATATAGCCCTGCGCTCCGGCCGAGCGGGGGATTGCATACGTCACGAACCGAGTCACCACCGGCGCGTACATGGCGTCGGCAATCGACCACCGCCCGAACAGGAACGGCCCGCCCGACCGCGCCAGCCATTCGCGCCACAGCGCGTCTACCCGCGCTGCATCGGCCAGCCCGTCAACAGTCATTCGCGACGCATCACTACGCCGCCGGATGTTCATGGGCGCATCGTTGCGCAAGCTCGCAAAACCCGCATGCATGATCGCGCTCGCCGCCCGCGCCAGCGCCCGCGCCGTCGCATCGGCTGGCCACAGCGTGGGCTGCTGTTCCGCCGCCCACTCACAGATCGCAAGGCTCTCCGGGATCACCACGCCGCCGCCGAGATCCAGCGCCGGCACCCGCGCATTCGGTGACACCGCCCCGAACACCGGCTTCCCGCCCATCTCCGGCAGCTGATGCATCACTTCGTCAAACGCAACGCCGCCCACCCGCAGCGCCAGCCACGGCCGCATCGACCACGAGGAATAGTTTCTGTCCCCGATATGCAGCTTCGGCGTCATTCGCTTATCCCCTCACTTGTGCTGCTGCATCCCGAACGCCACCAGCAGCGCGATCGCAATGAACACCACGCCGACGCCGCGCTCGAACCAGCGTCGGATCTGCGGCTGCCCCAGAAAACGCGACATCGCCCCGCCCACGTGCGTGTACATCCACTGGATCGCCAGATCGATCACTGTACCTATGATCCCCAACGTCAGCATCTGGTTCGCAAGGCTCTGCTGCGGGCTGATAAATTGCGGCAGGAAGGTCAGGAACCAGAAAATCGTCTTCGGATTGCCGAACCCGATCACCAGCCCATCGAAGAACGCGCCACGATGCACCGCGATGACCGGCGCCGGCTGCGCCGGATCGACCACCGGCTGCGTCCTGAAGGACCGGATGAGTGCCAGGACGCCGATCAGCGCCAGATAACCCGCCCCAGTCCACTTCAGGATGAAGAACAGCAACTCGGAGGTTGAAATCAGGACCCCAAGGCCAAGCAGTGTCAGCGCGAAATACACGACATTGGCGACCTGTATTCCCAAGCCCGCCATCATGCCCGCGCGATGCCCGCGCAGCGCCGCTTGCGACATGATAAACATCACGTTCGGGCCGGGCGCGAGACTGACCAGCGTGGTCAACCCGATGAACAACAGGAGATTGTCGGGCATCTAGGCTTTCTTCTTACCGCCGTGTTCGGCCCGTCACACTGGGGATGTGGAAGGACGCACCCGGCGCCGTCAAGCCCTCAACACCCGTCCTGCAACCGCATCCAGCTGCGCCGCCAGCGCCGGATCGCGATGCTGCGGCGCGGTGATGATCGCGTGGTCGAGGCAGGTGTCGATCCCGTCCGGATCAGGTGTCCGCAGCCCCGCTGCCATCCGCTTCGCCATCCGCGAAATCAGCGCCGTCGCCCGCTCTGCGTTGCCATGCAGCACCTTCAACACGTCGGTCACAGATACGGCCTCGACTTCCTCATGCCAGCAATCGTAATCCGTCACCATCGCCACCGTCGCGTAGGGCAGCTCTGCCTCACGCGCCAGCTTGGCCTCGGGCATGTTGGTCATGCCGATCACAGCACAGCCCCACGAACGGTAGAGCCCAGATTCCGCCAGCGAGGAAAACTGTGGTCCCTCCATCGCGAGGTAGGTCCCGCCCCGGTGCGTCTTCACGCCCAGCGCCTCACTCTCCTCCGCCGCCATCCCGGCGAGCCTCGACGACACGGGATGGGCCATGGACACATGCGCCACCATGCCATCGCCGAAGAAACTCTTCTCTCGCGCGAATGTCCGGTCGATGAACTGATCGACCACAACGAAATCGCCCGGCGCCATCTCCTCCTTCAACGAACCACACGCAGAGAGGGAAATGACATCCGTAACGCCCGCGCGCTTCATCACGTCGATGTTGGCCCGATAGTTCAGCTGGGTCGGTCCCAGCCTGTGCCCGCGTCCATGACGCGGCATGAACACCACGTCCACACCGTGCAGCTGGCCGCGAAACACCTGGTCCGACGGCACGCCCCAGGGCGACGTGATGGTTTCCCAGCGCCCGCCTTCAATGCCGGGAACGTTGTAGAGGCCAGAGCCGCCGATGACGCCAAGAACCCAGTTGCTCATGCCCAACCCCTGCAAACCACATCACGCTGGCTGCACTCTATAGGCGCGAACCATCCGGGCCAGCACGGGTACGTCCCCGGCGACCAGATCATTTCGTATTCGATTTGAAGAGATGCAGCGAGCCGGGATCCGTCCGCTCAACAGCCCCGAAGAACGGCGCGGATCCCGGAATACGCTTCGCAGCGTACGAGCATTTTTGGTGCACTCCCGGCGGATGAACCGCAATACTCAAAACGGGCGCGGATCGATTCAATTCTGCAGCGTGATTTTTTCGTCGCGCTCGATGGATGCATCTGCAACTGACCACGGCGCATCACCCGGCTTGGTCGTACACAATCCCTGTCTCGATCGAACCCATGGCGCCGCGCAGGTTCCATATGTGAGCCTGCCTGGACCGCCAGTCCAAGCTGAGGGTGCTGCGCATCCTGGATTGGTCGCCAGGTAGACGATTGCGGAGCGCTCAATTCACCGGGGCCTAGCCCGTAACGAGGTAACTCTCCGCCCCGCACTGCTTGATGATCTCGGGCACCACGACCGACAGCTTGTTCTCCAGCTCCGGCGGCAATTCCGCGATCCGCTCAGCGGTCTCGATATCCTCGCCTTGCGCGCCCAACACCACGATGTCGAGCAGCTCGCGGTCCAGACGCTCGGCCGATGTCTTGCCGAGACAGGCGCAGACGTCCTCGGCCCCGCCACCCGCGATGCACTGCGCCTCGATCACCTTGCGGCTCTGCTCGTTCTCGCTGCTGCAGGCAGCAAGCCCGACGGCCACCAGTGCGAAGGCCACCCGTCCAGGAAGCGATGCTGCGTAGCGCCTCATGGCGGTCGTCAACCTGTCTGAGAAAAAGGAATAACCGCTTCTATCCGGCTTGCGAACCACGCTCAACGCCAATCGCCCGCTGTGGCTAGCTCGGCGCAACGCACGCCAGCTGGGCCTCGGCAATCAGGCTGGGCTGATGCAACAGGTCGCCAGGCGGCAGCGTCACCATGATCGCGTCTGCCTCATCTTCCTTGCCCTGCGCCTGCAGCAGGAAGGCGCGCTGAACATCTTCACTCACCGACCCGTCGGCCACCAGCGCATCGATCTTGGTCGCCCGGCACTCGCACACGGCGGCGGAATCCCCCGCTGCAACGCAGGCCTTGGTGAACGCCAGATGCGCCTCGCTCGGCGGCGGCGTGGCCTCCCCACACCCAGCCATCACGATCACACCAGCCAGCACCAGCCACTTCATCGATTCATCCTCTTCGCCCCTCCCTTACCATCCCGCGCCCATCCGCAAACCCTTTAACCTGCAGGGCGAGGCGGAACCGGCTTCGCCGAGGCAGGACCTTTTCACCCGGTGAGAGGGCGTCCGCCCTCGACGCGAAGCAGAGGAGAGGTGGACGCGAAGGGGACGGAGGCGGCGTCTGCGGAGCAGGCGGATACCAAAACTTGGCGGACTACCGTTGTTCGAGTTTAGGGGAAACGCCGCGACGAACTCCAACCCGATCAACCACTTGCCTCAAGAGTTTGAGGAAAACACTCCCGCCAAATCGGCAGGGGTGGGGAAATGCGGCCGCATGATCAGCCGCATGAAGCGTGGATATGTCCCCTTGTGGCTCCTGTGTGACCTGCCGGCACTGGTGGGCATCGCGTGGAGCTTCTGGCCGTTGATGATCATGGAGATCAGCAGCGATCGCCGAAGCGAAGCTCCGCTTCGCGCAGGACCGCCAGGCCGGCCGCGTCCTCGGCTGGTATCCGCGCATCACCAGGCTCGACCAGCCCGATCCCATCGCCCACTCGTCAGAAGTCGCTAACCGCTTCGAGGCCTATCGCCTCTCGATGATGGACCCGCATGCAAGCGTCACCTTCTTCTTCAAAGAACACCGCCGCCACCACATCCGCGCCCGCGTCGATGCGAACGCCGTGCGCGGCTGCTACATACGCAGAGGCGTCAGCGACTTTATCGTCCGCACCACCCCATCTGCAGAAGACATCAGCATCGTGTGCGTCTCCACCACCGTGCGCCTGCGCACTGCACCATCGAGCAGCGTTCCCTTGGTCACGCCCGTTGCCGCAAAGATCACGTCGCCTGACACAAGATCGCCGATCGAATATCGCCGCCCTGGATCCTTGACCCCGGCCCGCTGCGCCTGGATCTTCTCCGCCTCGCTGCGAAACACGAACCGTGCCTGCATCTGCCCGCCGACACAGCGCAGCGCAGCCGCCGCCAGCACACCCTCGGGCGCCTTGCCCTGGCCGACATACATGTCGATACCCGTCCCCGGCATCGCCGTATTGATGACGCCGGCCACATCGCCATCCGGAATAAGATTGATCCGCGCCCCGGCCCTACGCAGATCGGCGATGATCTTTTCGTGCCGCGGCCGGTCCAGCACGCACGCCGTGATCTCGCGTACATCGACGCCCTTGGCCTTCGCGAGTCTGATCGCATTCTCGCCTGCGTCCGCATCAAGATCGACCACGCCGTTCTCGTATCCCGGACCTATAGCGAGCTTTTCCATGTAGAGATCAGGAACCTGCAGCAACCCGTCACGCGGCGCCGCAGCGATCACCGCAAGCGCATTCGGCATCGCCTTCGCCGTCAGCGTCGTGCCCTCCAGCGCCTCAAGCGCAACATCGAGCTCGAGCCCCTCGCCTGTGCCAACCATCGCGCCGACATTGAGCATGTCGCCATCGGCCTCGCCGACGACGACACGACCAGAAAATTCGATCGCGCCCAACGCCTCGCGCATCGCGGCCACCGCCGCACGCTCCGCCCCGATCTCATCTCCGCGACCGACCCAGCCTTCCGCCGCTGTCGCCGCCGCGATCGTCGCGCCAGCCATCGCAAAGCCGAGCGTAGAGCAGGACGTTGTCAGCTTGCCCATATGGTCTCCTGCCCCGAATCAACTTCGACAGGCATACGCCTCGCGGAGTCAGCACCCAAGCAGAAATCCCGCTTCCGGGGTTCCTGCCTGATGCTGCGCTGCACTCTGAAGCAGGCGCTAGTTGGCCGTGATCTGCCCGCGGATTTCACCACCACGGTTCGCGGCAGTGTGGACGTTGACGTAGTATTTGCCTGCCGCCAGTTCGGCCGCCTGCACATCGGTCAATGTCGCCGTTCCGGTGATCGGGCTCGTTGCCGACGGGAAGGGCACGACCGGCCCGGCATTCGCGCCCGGCTCTGCCGGCCCATGAATATGCGCGGCCATCGCCGGTCCCGTCAGGCCCTCATAAGTCACCATGTAGCTTAGCGCCTTCGTCGCCGGATCATAGGTGAACGTCCCCGCGCCCTTGCCGCTCGATGTGATGCCGGCGCCGGGCGCAAGCGTAGCCGAAAAGCTCGGAAGCTTCGGTGCCTCCGGCATCATCGGCTCGGTCGCGCACGCGCCCAGGAACAGGCCGGACGCAACCACGGAAGCAAGGAACAGGCGTTTCATGCGATGCTCTCCCACACGAAGCCGGATCACCGTCCGGCTTTTCTGACGGCAGCCTATACCCCTCGCCGATCCACGGCCACCCTCTTGCCGACCGCATCCAGCCAGCCCAACAATCGCACTATGACCCATACGCTGCGCCCCAATTCGCTCGACGCTTTCTGGATGCCCTTCACGCCCAACAAGGCGTTCAAGGCCGACCCGCGCTTGGTCGTGCGCGCCGATGGCATGTTCTACTTCACCTCGGACGGGCGACCAATTCTCGACGGAACGTCCGGTCTCTGGTGCGTCGCCGCTGGCCATAACCAGCCGAAGATTGTCGACGCTATCCGCAAGGCAGCGGGCGAACTCGACTACGCAGGCAACTTCAATCTCGGTCACCCGCTCGCCTTCGAATTCGCCAATCGCCTCACCGGACTCACGCCCGATGGCCTCGATCGTATCTTCTTCTCAAATTCCGGATCGGAAAGCGTCGAAAGCGCCCTCAAGATCGCGCTCGCCTACCAGCGCGCGCGGGGCAGGCCGAACAAGTACCGCCTTATCGGCCGCGAGCGGGCCTATCATGGCGTAAATTTCGGCGGCATCTCGGTTGGCGGCATCGGCCGCAACCGGCTCGGCTTCGGCCCGATGGTCGGCGGCGTCGATCACCTGCCGCACACGCACGACATTGCCCGCAACGCCTTCACCCGCGGCCAGCCCGAACACGGCGCCGAACTCGCCGACGCGCTCGAGCGCCTCATCCTCCTGCATGACGCCTCAACCATCGCCGCCGTCATCGTCGAGCCTGTCGCCGGCTCAACGGGAGTCCTCGTCCCACCCAAAGGTTATCTCCAACGCCTCCGCGAACTCTGCACCAAACACGACATCCTTCTTATTTTTGATGAAGTCATCACCGGCTTCGGCCGCCTCGGCGCGCCGTTCGCCTCGCACTATTTCGACGTGAGCCCCGATCTGATCACCATGGCGAAGGCGATCAACAACGCGACCGTTCCGATGGGCGCTGTCGCCGCCAGCCGCGAGGTCCACGACACGCTTCTGGCCAACTCCGAAACGCCGATCGAGCTGTTCCACGGCTATACCATGACCGGCCACCCGCTCGCCTGCGCCGCGGGTCTCGCCACGCTCGACGTCTTCAAGGAACAGCGCCTCTTCGAACGCGCCGCCGAACTCGCTCCCTACTGGGAGAATGCGCTTCACTCCCTGCGCGACGCCCGCCATGTCATCGACATCCGCAATCTCGGCCTAATCGGCGGCATCGAACTCGAACCCCGCCCCGGCAAGCCCACCACCCGCGCCCTCGAAGCCTTCCGCACCTGCTTCGACCAGGGCCTGCTGATCCGCGTCACCGGCGACATCATCGCCCTCTCACCTCCGCTGATCGTCGAGAAGGCGCAGATCGACCAGATGGTCGACACGATCCGCAACGTTCTCAACCGCCTTGAATAGCAGAAAATCGGTCAACACGTGACCCTCACAGATATCCTACTGATCGCCGCACTGCTTGTCTTTGTGATCGCCTGGTGGGTACGCAAGACACCCGCGCGCCGCATCGTGTTGATCGCATCAGCGGCCGCCGCCTTCGTGATCGGCATCGCAGGCTATCTCGATGATCGCTGGCAGAACATCGGCGGCGCGATTGTCGGCGCGATGTTCCTGGCCGGCCTCGGTGGCGTTGTGCTGAAGAACCGCTTCACAAAGACAGACCGCACCGGCGGCGTTCCATGGCTCTCCGGCGTCTTCATCGCTCTGGGACTTGCGGCGACCACCGCAACGATTCTCATCTTCCCCGTCTGGCCGCTTCCGAAACCGTCAGGTCAGTACGCGGTCGGCGTCCGGTCATTCGAGATCAGCGACGCCAGCCGCAAGGGCGTCTTCGCTGCAAAGCCCGATGCACCGCGCCGCCTGCTGGTCCGCGTCTGGTATCCGGCGCAGTCCACGTCAGGCGATCCTGCTTCCTATTTCAGCGCCGCTGAGATGACGAGCACGGTTCCTTCGTTAGGCAGGCTGGCTGGCGTGCCGTTCTTCTTCAGCTATGCGCGCCACGTGAAGACGAACTCGTTCCAGAATGCGCCCTTGCTTGCCGACGCGAAGGACCTGCCCGTCGTCATCTACAGCCACGGCTACACGTCCTACCTGAACCAGAACACAGCGCTGATGGAAGAGCTGGCCAGCAACGGGTACGTCGTCTTCTCGGTCCAGCACACCTACGACTCGGCAGACACCGCATTTTTGAACGGGGACGTCGCGCCGACGGACCCGAAACTGATGGAGCCCATGTCGGAAGAGTCCGTCCGTCCCTCGCAAGCCGATGCCTTCGGCGGCGACACGCTCGACAAGCGTATCAACGCCGCCCTGGCCTTTCAGGAATTCGCAGTGAAAAACGGCGATCGTATCGCCATCGCGAGTACGAAGCACTGGGTCGCCGATCGGCTCTTCCTGCACGATACGCTGCAGAATGATCCTCCCGCGGAGGCTGCCGACATAGCGCAGGCCAGTGATCTCGACCGGGTCGGCGAGGCAGGGATGTCGTTCGGCGGCGCCATCTCGGGCGAGATCTGCATGATCGACAGACGCTGCGCAGCAGGCGTCAACATGGATGGCGGTAACTTCCCGTTCTCGTCCTTCAACGCAGACATTCCGGCGCCCTTCCTGATGTTCCACTCCGATCCTGCCTACCTCTACAAGGCGATAGAGCGACCGCTCCCCGAGGAGGGGGCGCCGCGCAGCTTCAACGAGTTTTCATACGAGCGCATCGCAACCGCTGGATCGCGTCCGGACGTCTACCGCGTTTCACTGAAGCAAACGCAGCACCTTGGCCTTTCCGACTCCGCCTGGTTCGTCGGCCAGCCGGTGCGCGGCATACTGTTCGGCGACGCCTCGGCGGAGACAATGCTCGGCGCCCAGAACGCCTTCATCCGTGGCTTCTTCGACAAGCATCTCAAAGGTGAAGCCAACAACTTTCCAGCGCCGCAACTGGCGGAGTATGAAGGCAGGGTGGTGACCATCCCAAATAGCGACCTGCCGGCCTGGTGGAGCGCGAAGCCGGAATCGGAACGCGCGGCGCTCGAAGCTAGGATCAATGCGGTGAAGCCAAGATACGAGGCGCCGCCCAACCCGGAAGCCCCCGCGCCAACGCCTCCACCTACCTGACCGCAAAATCGAAATACGTGTCCGGATAGGGCTCTTGATTGAGCGTGAAGTGCCACCATTCTTCTTTCAGCGGTCGGAAGCCGTTCGCAATCATAACGTCCTGCAGCAACATCCGGTTCGCACGCGCCTGCGGCGCCACCTCAGGTTCGCGCGGCCATGAACGCGTGTCGAAGAGATCGTACGGCCCGCCCATGTCCAGCTCCTCGCCGCTGCGTACATCGACCAGCGTGACATCTAGCGTCGAGCCGCGCGAATGGCCCGAACGCTCCGCGATATAGCCAAGCTCGAACAGGCGCGACTTGTCGACGTTCGGATAGTAGTCCGCCTTGCGCTTCTGGTCAGCCGGATCGCCCGCCCACACTGCAAAGTCAGCGACCGCGCGGGCGGGCCGATAGCAGTCGAACACTTTCAGACCGAGGCCGAACTCCGAGAACTTCACCTGCACACGCGCAAGCGCAGCGACGGCGTCGCTGGTCAGAAGACAGACCGGCGCATCGTAGCCCGCGATCGGGCGCCCTGTGAAATTCTCGCTGCCCGCATAGCGAATCTCGACGACGAGGCTCGGGATCGCCTTTCCGGCGTCGGCAAATCCTGAACGGTCCTGTCCGTCAGCTGGCAGGCCAGCGCACGCCGTCAAGGCGCCGGCAAGAAAGCAGACAGAGATGTGACGCATACCCAACTGGATACCTGCCGCTGAATGAATCGTGGTCAAACACAATGTCATTGGTACGCGGACCGGCGACTCCCGGCAACGCCGCACTGGCCAAAGCCTCAAGTTCGCCTAGGCTGGTCCGATGACACGATTTCTGAGCGGCGTGAGCTTCATCCTTCTCCTTGCATCAGCATGCGCCGCGGCTCCGCGCGGGTCCATGGCCGAAGTCCGTGTCGCCTTCGATCGCACTGGCATCCGCGGTGCGACAGCATCCGGCCATGCCGATCTCGCCGCCGGTCGCCTGATCACCGCGGATGATCCCGTTCGCATCGCCTCGATCTCCAAGCTGGTCGTCGCCATCGGCGTGATGCGTCTGGTCGAGCAGGGCCTGCTGTCGCTGGACGAAGACGTGTCGGCGAGCCTGGGCTGGACGTTGCGCCATCCCGCCTTTCCCGACAGGCCCATCACCCTGCGCCTGCTACTCTCGCACCGCACCGGCCTAACCGACAATGTGACGTACGTCCTTCCTCTCGATGCCTCGCTCCAGACCGTGCTCGCCGACCCGGCGGCGTGGGATCCAGACCACGGGCCGGGAGATCGCTTCGCCTACGTCAATTTCAATTTTCCCGTCGTCGCCTCCGTCATGGAGAGGGCAACCGAAGAGCGCTTCGACATGCTGATGCGCCGTCTGGTGCTGGCGCCACTCCAACTGGACGCCTGTTTCAACTGGGACACTTGCAGCGACGCGGCCGTTGCCCGCGGCGTTGTGCTCTATCGCGACGGCGAACCGGTGCTTGACGACAATCACGGCGCACGACCCGAATGCTCCGTCACGCCGGCCGCAGACGGATCATGCGATCTCACGACGTGGCGGGCAGGCGCGAATGGCGCGACCTTCTCGCCGCAGGGCGGGCTGCGCATCTCGGCGAACGGCCTTGCCGTGATCGGTCGCCTTTTGCTGGGGCGCGGCGAGGTCGACGGTGTACGCCTGCTGTCGCCCGCATCGGTCGATGTTGTGCTGACGCCCGTCTGGACGTTCGACGGCGGCAACGGCCAAACCTTCGAGGCGGATACTGCGGATGCAACATCCGACGGCGTGTTCTGCGCCTACGGCCACGCAACTCATACGCTGGCTACGCCGGTTTCGGGCTGTCGCGACGACCCGTTCGGAGACGGCGTCCGCCGCGTCGGCCATTCCGGCGACGCCTACGGTCTCAAGTCAGGCCTGTGGGTGGATATGGCCGCTGGAACCGGCGTCGCGTTCTTCGCGACGGATGCCCCAGCCGACCCCGGGCGCCGCTCGGCCTTCTATGCGATCGAGGAAAAGCTGGTGACGGGCCAATAGCCTACGCCCGCGTCTCGATTCTCAGCAGCCGCGGTTCATCGGCGGTGATCTTCAGCGCAGCGATCTTGGCCAGCGCCTTCTCCACCGATGCGCGCGGGCATGGATGCGTCATGATCGCAACCGGGGCTGCGCCCGTGTCGCCGGCCGATTCCTGGATCAGCTTGTCGATCGACACACCCGCCTCCGCCAGCTCCTCGGTCAGGGCTGCGAACATGCCCGGCTTGTCGGCCAGCTTGGCGCCGATGAAGAATGAGCCCTGATCGTTTGTGCTGTCGGCGGCGGTGATGACGGCCGCAAGCTCGCGCGATGGCTTGCCCAGCGGCGGCGTTGCCGGTCCCTCGAACAGGCGCGCAAGGTCGCCCATCACGGCCGCCGCCGTCGGTCCAGCGCCTGCGCCCGGACCGGTGAAAGTGAGGCGGCCCACAGGCTCACCCTCGACCACGACGGCATTCAGCGGACCATTCACGCTTGCGAGCGGATGGTCGCGCGACACCAGCACCGGCGCCACGCGGCAACGCACACTGCCACCTGAACGATAGGCCTCGGCCACCAGCTTGATGCGATAGTCGAACTTGTTGGCAAGCGTTATGTCCATAGCCTCGATCTTGTCGATGCCCTCGACCTGAACCTGCGTGAAGTCCGGCTGCGCGCCGAATGCGATAGCGGCAAGGATCAGAACCTTGTGCGCGGCGTCACCGCCCGACACGTCGAGAAATGGATCGCTCTCGGCATAGCCAAGCCGCTGCGCCTCAGCCAAGACCGTCTCGTAGGCAGCGCCGGTGCGAAGCATCTCGCTGAGGATGTAGTTGCACGTCCCGTTCAGAATACCTGAGACGCGGCTGACGATCACGCCCGACAGAGAGTTCTTGACTGCCCGCACGATCGGGATCGCGCCTGCGACGGCCGCTTCAAACAGCAGGTGCGCCTGGTGCTTTTCGGCAAGCGCGGCAATCTCCATGCCGTGCTCCGCGATCAGCGCCTTGTTGGCGCTGACCACTGACTTGCCCGAACGAAGCGCGGCTTCGACCGTCCGCTTGGCCGGCCCGTCCGATCCACCGACCAGCTCGACGACGACATCGATGTCATCCGACAGCGCCAGCTCCACCGGGTCATCGACCCACCGGAACTTCGCGATGTCGACGCCGCGATTGCGGTTCTTGTTGCGGGCTGACACCGCCACGACTTCCAGCTTGCCTGGAAGCCGAAGCTCAGCCTGCCGCTCGATCAGCTTCAGCAGGCCCCCGCCCACCGTGCCGAGCCCGGCGACGCCTAACCTCAGCGTTTTCCCCGATCCGCTCATCCCGCAGCCTTCCTTGGTGTCGCAACTTCAGGTTTTGGCTTGGGCTCTTTGTCCGGCTTGATCTTCACGCCGTTCGCTTCCATGAATTTGCGAACATTGCGTGCAGCCTGACGGATACGCTGCTCATTCTCGACAAGCGCGAGTCGCACATAGTTGTCGCCATGCTCGCCAAAGCCTGCGCCCGGCGCTACCGCGACGTGCGCTTCCTTGATCAGGCGAAGCGAGAATTCGAGCGAGCCCAGTTCCTTGAATGGCTCGGGGATCGGCGCCCAGGCGAACATCGACGCCTTCGGCTCCGGGATGTCCCAGCCCGCGCGGCCGAAGCTTTCGACCATCGCATTGCGGCGCGTGCGATAGATTTCGCGCTGCTCGTCCACGCAATCCTGCGGCCCATTCAGCGCAGCTGCGGCAGCGACCTGCACCGGCGTGAAAGCGCCATAGTCGAGATAAGACTTCACGCGCGCCAGCGCGGCGATCAACTTCTCATTCCCCGCCGCAAAGCCCACGCGCCAGCCGGCCATCGCATAGGTCTTGGACATGGAGGTGACTTCGACCGCGATATCCTTCGCGCCATCCACCTGCAGGATCGAGGGCGGCGGATCGCCATAATAGATTTCGGTGTAGGCGAGGTCAGACAGCACCCAGATTTCATGCTTCTTCGCGAACTTCACGACCTCCTTGTAGAAGTCGAGATCGACCACCTGCGCGGTCGGATTCGCCGGATAGCAGACCACCATCGCGGTCGGCGACGGGATCGAGTGACGAACGGCGCGTCCCAGGTTGGAGAGATACTGCTCCGGCGAATGCGCCTCGACCGAGCGGATGCTGGCGCCGGCCATGATGAAGCCGAAGGAATGCAGCGGATAGGACGGGTTCGGCACGATAATGGTGTCGCCCGGCGCCGCGATCGCCTGCGCGAGGTTGGCGAAGCCTTCCTTAGACCCCAGCGTCACGACCACTTCCTTCGCCGGATCCAGCTTCACGCCAAAGCGGCGTCCGTAATAGCCGACCAGCGCCTTCCGTAGCCCCATGATGCCCCGCGAGGCGGAGTAGCCGTGCACGTCGGGGTTCAGCGCCGTCTCGCGCAGCTTCTCGACGATGTGCGGCGGCGTCGGCAGGTCAGGGTTGCCCATGCCGAGGTCGATGACATCTGCGCCACCAGCGCGCAGTCCGGCCTTGGTGACGTTCACCTGTTCGAACACGTAAGGCGGCAAGCGCCTGATCTTGTGGAAATCCAACATCATGTCGGTTCACCTGTCTCTGGCCCCGCGCCGGAATCACCGGAAGCGAGGCAAATCATTCTCTAAAGCCGGTTGAGACCGGCAGCTATCGGGAAAATTCGACCGCAGGAATTCGGCTACTGATTGCTCGTTCCGTTGGGCGGAACGGCCGTCCCCTCGGCCAGGGCGCGCCACCGCGCCGCCATAGCTCGGATTTCCTCCGGCGTGCGCGTCGATTCCGATCCGGCGGGAATTGCTTCCAGCTGATCGGCCGACGTCTTCAGCGTGTCAGCTTGTTGTTTCCACTCGGCCACGGAGCCGGCAACGGGACGGATCTCGGGGATATCGGCAAGTTCGGGATAGCCTTCACCCTTCACTTCGCCGGCCTTTTCTTCGAACCACTCCGGCGCGATCTGCGAAATCGCCGACTGCTCCATGATGTTCGCGCAGCCTGTGCTCAGCGTCAGGCCGCCCAGTCCTGCAATGATCGCGAGGCGGCGGTACATCCGATCCTTCCGGGCTGGGTCGTGGCGACCCGCGATTGCGCTTGTGTCGGTTACTACCTAGGGAAAGTCATTCGATTTGGCGAGCGGCAGTTTCAGCCGCCGCCGGCACATGAGATGATTGCCGGAATGAGCGAGACCGGGGGCAAACCTCCTGCAGACCCTGACAAGTCCGGGGAAATCCCGCCAAAGGGCGAGGGTTTTGCGGATGTCAGCTTCGCGCGCCTCGGGCAGAAGATCGCCGATCTGAGCCGTGAACTTTCGGACATAACGCAGATCGCGGGCGGGGCAGCCGCTCCCCGGAAGCTGGAACTCGAGGCCGCGGCGTCGGCCTTCAAGGCGCTGACAGAATCCTATTCCAAGAAGCCAGAGGCCTTCAACGAAGCCCAGCTCGACCTGTTCGGCCGCCACAGCCAGGCAATGCAGGAGATGTCTGCCGGCATGCCCTCGATCGATGGCGACGCCGACTCGCGCTTTGCTGACCCCGCCTGGCGCGAGAATCCATTCTTCGATTTCGTGCGCCGCGTGTTCCTGGCCTCATCCGGCTGGGCCGAGAGCCTTGCCTGGAATGCTCCGGACCTCACCGAGACCGAACGCCGCCGCGCGGCCTTTTTCATCCGGCAAGCCACGGCAGCCATGGCGCCGTCGAACATGCTGATGGGCAATCCGAAGGCGCTGAAGGCGCTGTTCGAGTCCGATGGCCAATCGATCCAGAAAGGCCTCGCCCAGTTGCAGGACGATTTCAATGCTGGCGGCGGACGTCTTTCTGTTACCCAGTCCGATCCGGACGCTTTCGCGCCTGGGCGCAATCTCGCTGTCACACCGGGCGAGGTCGTACTCAAGAACCCGCTGATCGAACTGATCCGATACAAGGCCACGACAAAGACCGTGCACGCGAGCCCGATCCTGGTCTTCCCGCCATGGATCAACAAATACTACGTCCTCGACCTGACGCCCGCGAACTCGATGGTTGCCTGGCTGCGCGATCAGGGCTTCACCGTCTACATGGTCTCGTGGCGCTCGGCGGAT
This sequence comes from Hyphomonadaceae bacterium, assembly GCA_022844475.1. GTDB lineage: Bacteria > Pseudomonadota > Alphaproteobacteria > Caulobacterales > Hyphomonadaceae > UBA7672. The sequence goes on from JALHLR010000006.1 coordinate 58,507, forward strand.
GACGAGACGAAGGATTTTGGCTGGGACGACTATCTCAAGCTCGGCGGGCGCGCCGCGCTCGACTGGGTGCATGCAAAGCACAAGGCCCCGGTCAACGTGGCTGGCTACTGCGTTGGCGGCGCGCTCGCGTCGATCCTCGCAGCACGGCTGGCAGATGAGAACGACGCGCGGATGGCGTCGCTGACGTTGCTTGCAGCCCAGACGGATTTTTCCGAGCCAGGCGATCTTGGACTGTTCATCGACGACGGCTCGATCGGCGGCATTGAGCAGATGATCGCAGAGGCTGGCGGCGTCATGCCCGGCGAGGCGATGCGGGATGCGTTCAACCTGCTGCGGCCCGAAGATCTGATCTGGCGCTATGTCGAGGACCGCTATCTGCTTGGCCACGAGGCCAGGGCTTTCGACCTTCTCTACTGGAACTCCGACCAGACCAACCTGCCGGGCCCTCTGCACGTCGCAAGCCTGCGCCGTCTCTACCTTGAAAACGCATTGGCGAAAGGCACCTTCGAAGTCGAGGGCGCGAAGGTGGATCTCGGCCGCGTTCCGACGCCGACCTTCATCCACGCCGCCCGCAAGGACCACATCTCGCCCTTCGCATCGGTCTACAAGGGTGTGAAGCTTTTCAGGGGTGACGTAACCTTCCTGCTCGCAGATAGCGGTCACATCGCCGGCGTCGTGAACCCGCCAGCCGCCAACAAGTACCGCTACTGGATCAGCGATGTCCTCCCGCCCAGCAGCGATGGCTGGATGGCCTATGCGAAGGAGCATCCCGGCTCCTGGTGGCCGCTCTGGGCCGACTGGCTCAAAGGGCGCTCGGGCGATCAGGTGACACCGCCTCGTGCGCTCAAGAAAAACGCGCCAGCCCCGGGCGCCTATGTGCTCGAAACGCTCGGCACGATCCGCAGCAAGCGGGCGCTGTAGTCCGTTCCGGCTGGTCGACCTCCTGGCCTCGCTGACGCTGAATTGTTCCCATCTGACCTTGCGCAGTTTTTGGAACGGTTCTAATTCAGACGCGGTAAACGCCGCCCGCTCAGCCGATCTGGGCGATTCACAGGAGAAACTCGATGGCCGATGACACCGGTAAATGCCCCGTCCCCCATGCGCGCGGCAGGCAAAATCGCGACTGGTGGCCCAATCAGGTCAACGTTGGCGCCTTGCACCAGAACACGCCCGACTCGGACCCGATGGACGTCGGTTTCAACTATGCCAAGGAGTTCGAGAGCCTCGATCTCGACGCGGTCGTGAAAGACCTCAAGGCGCTGATGGCCGACAGCCAGTCCTGGTGGCCGGCTGACTACGGCCACTATGGACCGTTCTTCATCCGCATGGCCTGGCACGCGGCCGGCACATACCGCACAGGCGATGGCCGTGGCGGCGGTGGTCGCGGGCAGCAGCGCTTCGCGCCGCTCAATTCCTGGCCCGACAACGGCAACCTCGACAAGGCGCGCCGCCTGCTTTGGCCGATCAAGCAGAAGTATGGCGCGAAGCTGTCATGGGCTGACCTCATGATCCTGACCGGCAATGTCGCCATCGAGTCGATGGGCGGCCCGGTATTCGGCTTCGGCGGCGGCCGCGCCGACGTCTGGGAGCCCGAGACGCATGTGAACTGGGGCGCGGAAGACGCCTGGCTCGCAGACTCGAAGCATCCCGCGAGCCGTTACTCGGGCGAGCGCGAACTGCAGGGCGATCTCGGCGCGGTCCAGATGGGCCTTATCTACGTCAACCCGCAGGGCCCGGACGCCAATCCTGATCCGCTTCTGTCTGCGCGCGATATCCGCGAAACCTTCAAGCGCATGGCGATGAACGATGAAGAGACCGTGGCGCTCGTCGCTGGCGGCCACACCTTCGGCAAGGCCCACGGCGCCGGCCCGGAAAGCAATGTCGGCAAGGAGCCGGAAGGCGCCGACATCCAGCTGCAGGGCCTCGGCTGGATCAGCTCTTTCAAGAGCGGCATGGCTGGCGACACGATCACTTCGGGCATCGAGGGCGCGTGGAAGCCGAACCCCACCAAGTGGGACATGGGCTATCTTGAAACCCTGTTTGGTTACGAGTGGGAGCTTACCAAGTCTCCCGCAGGCGCCCACCAGTGGAAGCCCAAGGGCGACGCGGGCCGCAACGTGGTCGACGCCGCCGATCCGACCAAAATGCACCAGCCGATGATGACCACGGCTGACATGGCCATGCGCATGGACCCGGCCTACGAGAAAATCTCGCGCCGCTTCCTCGCCAACCCGGCCGAATTCGCCGATGCCTTCGCTCGCGCATGGTTCAAGCTGACCCACCGCGACATGGGCCCTAAGTCGCTCTACAAGGGCAAACTTGTTCCGAAGGAAACGCTGATCTGGCAGGACCCGATCTCGGGCGCTCCCTCAACGATCTCGACTGCCGACATCGATGCGCTCAAGGGCAAGATTGCCGCGACAAGCCTGTCGGTTCGTGAACTCGCTGAGACAGCGTGGGCCTCTGCTTCGACCTTCCGCGGTTCCGACAAGCGGGGCGGCGCCAACGGCGCACGCATTCGACTGGCGCCCCTGAAGAGCTGGGAAGTCAACAAGCCGGCTCAGCTGGCCAAGGTCATCGCCGCACTTGAAGGCGTCCAGAAGGACTTCGGCGCGAGCAAGGTCTCACTCGCCGACCTTATCGTGCTCGGCGGCGTGGTGGCGATCGAGAAGGCGGCCAGGTCGGCCGGCGTCGACATCAAGGTTCCATTCGCGCCGGGCCGCGCCGACGCCACGCAGGAAGAGACGGAAGTCGAATCCTTCGCCTGGCTTGAGCCCAAGGCCGACGGCTTCCGCAACTATGTGCGCAAGCCGATCATGGCGATCGAGGACCATCTGGTCGATCGCGCGCAACTGCTTGGCGTGACCGGTCCGGAGCTGACCGTGCTGATCGGCGGCCTGCGCGTCCTGCAGGTCGGCGACGACAAGCTCGGCGTGCTCACGAAGACGCCCGGTACGCTGAACAACGACTGGTTCGTCAACCTGCTCGACATGGGCACGAAGTGGGAAGCCGTGGAAGACCGTAACGACAATCTGTTCGAAGGCCGCGATCGCAAGTCGGGCGACGTGAAATGGCGCGCCACCCGCGCCGACCTCGTCTTCGGCTCGCACTCGCAGCTTCGTGCGTTCGCCGAAGTCTACGGCGCCAGCGATGCGAAGGAGAAGTTCGTGAAGGACTTCGTCGCCGCCTGGACCAAGGTGATGAACGCCGACCGCTTCGACCTCAAGGCGTGACACGTCGCAATGCATCGCGGTTGCGTTTCGAACGTTCTGGATGCTGACTGACAAGCTTCCTGTGGGAGGCAAAGGCGGAACTGCCCCGGGCTTCGCGCCCGGGGCTTTTTTCGTATGGCTGGAGGGCTTCCGTGCGCCGCTTCCGGTCGTATGATCAACGATGTTACCATTGGGTATCGCGGAGATAAGCGCATGCGTCGTCGAGACATGATCAAGGGCGCTGGGGCGCTTGGCCTTGTCTCGATTGCCGGCTGCCAATCTTCGCTTATGGCTCCGCCTGCGGCGACGGGCCTCGGCGAGGCGGCACTGGAGCAGGCCTTCCTCTACGCCTATCCGCTCTACGAGATCGCGCGGACCGGACAGAACCGCGCCGCGCAGCCGGGGCTAAACCGGATGGGGCACCGCGCGACCCTGACGGATGCTTCGATGCGCCAGATCACGGCCCCCAACAACGACACGATCTACTCCTCCGCGCAGCTCGAACTCTCGGCAGGGCCGGTCGAGGTCAACGCTCCGACCGACCTCAAGCGATACTTCAACATAACCTTCATGGACGCCTTCACCGACAACTTCGCCGCCATCGGCACTGGCCCGACCGGGGGACGTGGCGGGCGGTTCTGGATCGCGGGGCCGGACTGGGCAGGCGAAGCGCCCGCGAGCATCAAGGTGCTCAGATCGAGCACCAACGACGTCTGGATGCTGGGCCGCATCGTGGTTGAAGGCCCGCACGATCTCGCAGCGGCAAAGGCGCTGCAGTCACAGATCACGATTCTGCCGGCGGGCGACAACCCCCCGCGCCCATTTGCCGTGAAGGCGACGAACGCGGAAGACGCGGAGAACTTCCTCGCTGTCGTCAACGAAATGCTGGCACGCTCGCCGGGCGGCAAGGGCCATCTGGCGCGGCGGGGGCTCTACATGGATGCCGGCATCAGCGGCGGCGTGCAGTCCAAGCCTACCGAGAAGATGATCGAAGCCTGGCGCGCTTACCTGCCGAAGGGCATGGCGATGCTGCGCGAGGCGTTCCAGTTCCGGCACCTGATCTCGGACGGTTGGAGCTATCAGGAACGCGGGGTCGGCGCGTTCGCTGCGAGCGACAAGGTTCGCGCCGCGATTGCATTGGGTGGCCTTGCGGCGCTGCCGGAGAACGAGGCCATGTACTTCCACAGCCTTTTTGAATCCAACAGCACTGCGGTGCTGACCGGCGCCCGGAAGTATGTCTGGCGCGTCCCGTCGGGCGGCGTTCCCGTTGACGCATTTTGGTCGCTCACGATGTACCAGCCCGAAGAGGACGGGCGCTACTTCTTCACGGAAAATCCGATCAACCGCTATTCGATTGGAGATCGGACTGACGGGTTGGTGAGGAACGCTGATGGTTCGATCGACATCCTGATCCAGCGCGACAGGCCTGATGGCGAAATGGCCGCGAACTGGCTGCCTGCACCGGCGGGTACGCTGCGGCTCGCCCTGCGCGCGTACTTGCCGAAGGCGGAGCTGCGCGATCGACGCTGGAAGATTCCAGCGATCAAGCGCGTCTAGCGCCGAAGCAATCGCGGAGAGAGGCGCAACCAGGACGGCTCAATCAGGGCGCAGTGTATTTCAGACCCATACCTTCGATGACCGCCTTGATGTGGGCTGCCGCTTCCGGCGTCGGGCCGGGATAGTCCCCAGTGCCAGGCTGGTTGCCGACATAGCCGATCTCGGTCCAGCCTTCGGGCGTAGTGTAGTAAGCGCCGAGTGTGATCGAGCGGAAGCGGCTGAAGAACTCAGCGGGCTTTTCGAGGCCAGGCTTGACCCTGTCCTTGTAGGCGATCTCATCGAGCAGAGCCTTCTGCGCAGCCGTGTCTGCGCTGGCGAAGATGGCGCCGCTGCGCGCACGCGATTCCTGATCGAGCCAGGCGAGGCCATTGATGATCAGCACGCGATCCTTGTGCTGGTCGGGATAGGGCGCACTGACCCATTCGTTGATGAAGGCGGGGACGCCGAGTTTTGACGGTGCGGGATAATCGCCCTCTGCCGGCAGGATGATGTCGGCGAGGCTGGACGCCGCGACGAGTTCGGCCTGCGTCATCGTCAGCGGCCATGGCGCCACCGTGTTGTTGAAGTCGGGGTCCGTGCCATAGCCCTTCGCCTTGATGGCTTCCATCTCGGCCCAGGTGACGCCCTTGGCGCCGTCGCCGCACGCGGCGAGCTGGCCCGCGGCCATGGCGCCCATCAGCCATTTCAGCGTGACGCGGCGATCGATCATGACGAGGTCTGAGGACTCCGAGATTGGCATTTCCACCTCCTACAGCTCGCCGGTGCGCAGGCGCGTGGCGATGTTGTCCGCCGAGCGCATGGCGAGGGCCATGATGGTAATGGTTGGGTTCTTGTGCGCCTTGGAGGCGAAGACTGAGCCGTCGGTGAGATAGAGATTGTCGACGTCCCACGTCTTGCCGAACTGATTGGTCACTGAGTCCCGTGCATCCGATCCCATGCGGCACGTGCCGACCTCGTGGATGATCTCGCCACCCTTCGAGATTGCCTTGGCCGGTTCGTCCGGCTCGGAGACGAGCGTGCCGCCGAGCTTGTCGATCAACTCCTTCATGGACGTCTGGAAGTGCTTCACCTGTTTCAGCTCGTTGTCGGACCAGGCGAAGTTGAACTTGAGAACGGGGATGCCGAACTTGTCTTTCGTCTCGGTATCGATCGAACAATACGAGTTCGCGTTCGGGATCATTTCGCCGCGCTGGGTGAAGCCGATGCGCGAGCCGTAGCGGCGTTTCACGTCGGCGCGCAGGGATGAGCCATAGCCATCCAGGCCCGAGCCGACACCCATGCCAGGGTCGCCGAAGCTGCCTCCGATTTCCACGTGGTAGCCGCGGGGCGTATCGACCTCGCCGCTCTGTATGCGCTTGTAGTCCCAGAAGGGTATGTAGGCGTGGAGCCCCATGGCGCCGTCTTCATTGTAGCGCGGGCGGCCTTCGAGTTGCGGGAAGTAGGCGCTGATGTTGGAGCCGACGGTATCCATCAGATTGCGCCCGACCTGCCCGCTGGAATTCGCGAGGCCTTCCGAACGCCCGTTTGGCTTGGAGTTGAGGAGTATGCGGGCAGTCTCGCCCGTAGAGGCTGCGACGACGACGACGCGGCCCTTCGCTTCCTTGTGGCTACCGGTGGCCTTGTCGATGTAGCGGACGCCCGTAGCCTTGCCGGTCGCATCGAGAATGACTTCGTAGACCATCGCGCCGGTGGCGATGGTGAGCTTGCCAGTGGTTTTCGCCCACGGGATCAGCGAGGTGGTGGTCTGGAAAGCGGCGCCGATGGAGCAGCCGCGTCCACAGGCGGATGCCCAGTAGCAGGGCGAGCGTTCGTCAATCTGCTTCGTGAGGATGGCGCGGCGGGCGGCGACGACAGGGATGTTGATCGCATCACCGCCCGCCTTGAGAAAGGTTTCCCAGACGCGGAATTTCGGCGGCGTTTGTAGCACGCCGGGTCCAGAGTTGGGATGGTTCTCGAGGCCATCGTTCGATCCGTAGACACCGACGAGCTTTTCCGTCTTGTCGTACCACGGAGCCATGTCGTCGTAGGTGACGGGCCAGTCGACGCCGAGGCCGTCGCGCGTCCTGGGCTTGAAGTCATAGGGGCCCATGCGGAAGGAATTACGCGCCCAGTGATTGGTGCGGCCGCCGAGCATGCGCGAGCGCCACCACATGAACTCCGAGCCTTCGGCCATGGTGTAGGGCTCGCCGGGCATGTCCCAGCCGCCATCGACCGTGGCGTCGTAATAGCCGAAGCGCTTGTCGGGCGTGCCGACGCCGCGGAGGGGGGCATCCATCGCCATGTTGAGCATGGGCGACTCGTCGGGGCTGTAGTCCCTGCCCGCCTCCAGCATCAGGACGCTGGCGCCGGCCCTCGTGAGGACCCAGGCGGCCATGGCGCCGCCAGCGCCGGAGCCAACGACAACGGCATCGTGGGGTTCGTCTGGCGTCATGGTGCGGCTCCCCTGGGCGCGGCCATTTTTAGCCTGCGTTTGTCAGGAGACTAGCGCGCGTGGGCGGGATGTCGACTGGCAGGAATGACAGTTGAGACCAGAGGCATTAGGATGGACGTCATGACACACACGCGCACGCTGATCGCCTTCAACACGGCAACTGAAAGCGAGAACAAGATTCACGACGATGCTGTGGCTAGCCGGTTCGGTTTTACCGGCGGGCTGGTGCCGGGGGTAGATGTATTCGCGTATCTTGCGCACCCCCCGATGGCTGCGTGGGGCAGAGACTGGCTCGCGGGCGGGCATATGCGGGCGCGGTTCACCCGGCCTGTCTACGATGGCGACCCTACAACGGTTGAGTCGGATGCAGACGGTGTCGAAGGGATGGTGATGCGCCTGTCCGCGCGGGGCGAGGCTTGCGCGGCTGGTTCAGCAAAGCAGACGGGCGCTCCCGCGCCCAAGCAGCTTCTGGCCGTGGCCGGGATGCCGGCGATGGAGACACGTCCGAAGGCATCGATGGAGAGCCTGAAGGTTGGCGCAACGCTGGGAACGCTGAGGGACGTCTACACGCGGGAGGTTGGACTCGAGCATATTGCGGCTGTGCGGGACGACGCGACGCTTTACGATGACGGGCGTATTGCGAACGCGGCATGGCTGCTGCGGCGGGCGAACTATGTGCTGGCCGACAATGTGAAGCTGGGACCTTGGATCCATGTCGAGAGCACAATCGACATGCATTCATTGCTGATGGACGGGGAAGCGCTGGAAGTACGCGCGGTCGTGGCGGACAATACCGACTCGAAGGGGCACCTGATCGTCACGCTGGACGTGCAGATGCTGGCGGGCGCTCGCCACGTGATGAGTTGCCGGCACTGGGCGATCTATGAGCCGCGGCAGGTGCGGGAGCGAGCGTGAGCTCACACTCAACTGGCGGAGTAATGCTCGGTCTTGTCCCGAGCATTTCTGTTCACACGACTGCACGTAATCCCGACGGGGCGCTGGCAAAGGCTGCTGGTATGCGCGTCGGATTACCGGAGAATGACGCCCATCGCTAGAAGGTCGCGTAGCCCTTGGCCGTGATGTAGCTGCGCAGTTCGGCGATGCGGGTCTCGGGGTTCGGGTGAGTCGACATCCACTCCGTCGGGCGGTCGGAGGACGCCGCGCCCATTTTTTCCCAGAGGCGCACGGCCTGCTTCACGTCGTAGCCGCCGGTGTGCATATAGTCGACGCCAAGCTTGTCGGCTTCGAGTTCGTTGTTGCGGCTGAACGGCAGGAGGATGCCGATGGTGGCGCCGGCGCCGAGGACGCCGATCGCCATTTCCTGCTGGTCGCGCGGGAGGCCGCCGAGGGCAGCGCCGCCAAGCGCGACACCGAGCTGTGTCGCTGATTGCTGGCCTGCGCGAAGTGCGGCGTGGCGGGCGACAACGTGGCCAGCCTCGTGACCCATGACGGCGGCGATCTGGTCGTCATTGTCCGCGAAGTCGATCAGGCCCTTGTAGAAGCCCACCTTGCCGCCCGGCAGAACGAAGGCGTTGAGCTCCTTGGAGTCGAACACCACAAATTCCCACGACGCGTTCTGCACCGGGGCGATGCGGGAGATTTTCTGGCCGACCGCCTGGAGGCGCGCATTGGCGCGGGCGTCGCGCGAGATCGGTGTCTCCTTCTTGGTCTGCTCCCATGCCTCGGCGGCGAGGGGGACAAGATCAGCATCAGACGGCGCGAGGAATTCGCCGACGCTGGAACATGCGCCGGTGCTCGCGACGCCAAGCACCATCGTGCCCGCAATCAGGCGGCGCAACACATCGCGGCGGGGCATACCGTCGAGCGAGACGACCTGCGGTTTCGCAACGAGATGGTTGTCACACATGGATAGGTCTCCGGTCCCTGGAATCTGCAAGCTGAACATAGACCGGGCGGGACGCGGGGCAAAAGCCCCGCCGCTCACCTGATTTGCAGGGGATTCAGATGACGGCGGCTTCACGGAGCGCGGTTATCGCCCCAGAATCGAGGCCGAGCACCTCTGTCAGTACCTCGTCGGTGTGCTGGCCGACTGTGTCGGGCGCGGGACGGCGGATGCTGCCCGGCGTTTGTGACAACTTTGGCATGACATTGGGCATGGGGATGCGGCCGAGGCTTGCGTGATCTTCCCAGTGGATGGCGTCGCGAGCGATGAATTGCGGGTCGTGGACCATGCCGTCAGGGCGATAGATGGGGCCGGCGGGAACGCCTGCCTCGGCCATGATGGCGTCGACTTCAGCGACGGTGCGCTGACGCGTCCACTCGCCGATCAGAGTGTCGAGTTCGATTTGCCTCTGGCCGCGCGCATGGTGGGTTTTGAAGCACGGGTCTTCGGCCCATTCGGGTTTTCCGACCACCTCGGCAAAGCGCGCGAAGACCTTGTCCTGGTTGGCGCCGATCGCGATGTCGCCGTCGCTGCATGGATAGGCGTTGGAGGGCGCGATGCCGGGGAGGATGGAGCCGGAGCGCGTGCGCATGTGGCCGCTGGCGCCATAATCGGGCAGCAGGGATTCGGTGACCTGCAGCACCGCTTCGTAAAGCGCGCTGTCGACCACCTGCCCTCGTCCGGTGTGCTTAACCTGGTGGAGAGCTGCAAGCGCGCCCATGCAGCCATAGGTGGCGGCGAGTGTGTCGCCAATTGAGAGGCCCATGCGCGCGGGCGGGCGATCGGGCTCGCCGACGAGATAGCGCCAGCCGCCCATCGCCTCGCCAACGAGGCCGAAACCGGCGCGGTCTGAATACGGTCCGGTCTGGCCGTATCCGGAGACGCGGACGATGATGAGCTTGGGGTTTATGGCATGGAGCACCTCGGGGGCCATGCTCCATTTCTCGAGCGTACCGGGGCGGAAGTTCTCGATGAGGATGTCGGCCCTCGCGATGAGATCGCGGGCGACCTGCTGGCCTTCGGGCATGCGCAGGTTGAGGGTGACGGATCGCTTGTTTCGGGCAATGACGCGCCACCAGGCGGGCTTTGCGCCCTGCCCCCATTGGCGCATCGGATCGCCCTCGCCGGGCTGTTCGATCTTGATGACGTCGGCGCCCATGTCGCCCATGAGCTGTCCGCAGAAGGGACCGGCGATGAGCGAGCCCATCTCGATGACGCGGATGCCTTCTAGCGGACCGCTCATGCGTCGACTTTCGGAAACCCGCCCGCGCGACTGACAAGCCCGGGGAGTTTGCGGCCCATCTTGCCGCTGAGCCACACAGCCGCATCGATCAGGCCGTTGAGGCTAACGCCGGTTTCGACGCTGGAGCGTTGCAGCATGAACTGAACATCCTCGCTCGCGACGTTGCCCGTGGCATTGGGCGCAAACGGGCAGCCGCCTATGCCGCCGATGGAGGCGTCTATGGTCGCCGCGCCAGATTCGACCCCGGCCCAGACGTTAGCGATGGCGGTGTTGCGCGTGTCGTGGAAGTGGAGACGAACCGGCAGGCCGGGCGCGGCAGCCTTCACCGCGACCATGAGCGCTTTCACCTGATTGGGCACGCCGACGCCGATCGTATCGGCTATGGCGATCTCGCGTGGGCCGGCGGCTGCGATCTTTCGAGCAAGATCCGCCACGCGCGACACTGCGATCTCGCCATCGAAGGGGCAGCCGAAGGCGACGGAGATGGTCGCCTGTACAGATCGACCGTGTTCCTTCGCGAGGCGGATGATCTCGATGGCGTCGTCGGCAGTCTCGTCGGCCGTGCGGCCCTGATTGGCGCGGCCGAAGCCGTCGCTGGCGGACACCACCGCGCCGAGTTCATGCACCTGCGTTTCGAGCGCGCGTAGAGCGCCGCGCTTGTTGAGCACGAGACCGACATATGTGACGTCATTCGGGTTGCGCTTCGGCAGGGCCGCGACGACAGCTTCGGCGTCCGCCATTTGCGGGACACGGCCGGGGTGTACGAAGCTGGCGACCTCAATCCGGCGGATGCCCGTGACGAGCGCGCGCGTGATCAGTTCGACCTTGTCGATGGTGGGAAAGACGCCAGGCTCGTTCTGCAGGCCATCGCGGGCGGAGACTTCGACCAGTTCTATGTGGTGGGTCATGGGCGATAAGTCGTACTGGTGCGCGCGCTAGTCAACGGGAAGCTGGTGAGGACGAGTAAGGGGTCTCAAGGATGTGAGATCAGGCTTGCGTACTGATCCGAGCGACGGCCTGTTTCCACGCGGCGAGGCGCTGGTCACGTTCGCCAACCGGCATCTTCGGCGCGAAGTTCCGATCCAGCCTCCAGAGCGCCGCAGCTTCATCAAGGGACGAGAACTCCCCCACTCCAACCGCCGCAAGGATGGCGGCGCCGAGGACGGTGGTTTCTACATTCTTCGGGCGAACCACTTCAATGCGAAGGATGTCGGCCATGAACTGCAGCAACCAGTCATTCCGCGACATGCCGCCATCGACGCGGAGGGTCTGCGGCGCGACGCCGTCTTTGGACATCGCTTCGAGAAGCTCTGCGGTCTGGAAGGCGGCGCTTTCGAGAGCGGCGCGGGCGATATGTGCGATGGTCGTACCTCGCTGCAGGCCCAGGACAGCGCCGCGTGCATCCGAATCCCAATGAGGCGCGCCCAGCCCTGTGAAGGCGGGGACGAGGTGAACACCGGAGGTATCCTCGATGCTGGCGGCGAGCTCGCCAGCATGGGCGCCGTCGCGGATGATTTTCAGTTCGTCGCGCAGCCACTGGATGGTGGAGCCGGCGGACAGGACGGAGCCTTCGAGGGCGTAGGTCGTCTTGCCGGCTACGCGGTAAGCTATGGTGGCGAGCAGGCGTGAGGTGGAGCGCTTACGTTCCGCGCCGGTGTTGAGGACGAGGAAGGCGCCGGTGCCATAGGTAGACTTGACGTCGCCTGCGTTGAAGCCGGCCTGGCCGACGAGCGCTGCCTGTTGGTCGCCTGCGACCCCGCGGATGGGAAGCGTAGGGCCGAAGAGATCTGTAACGCCGTAGTCGTCAGCGCTGTCCTTCACTTCCGGCAGAAGAGATGACGGGACATTGAAGAGCTTGCACAGATCGTCATCCCAGCGACAGGTGCGGATGTCGTAGAGGGCTGTGCGGGAGGCGTTGGTGGCGTCGGTGGCATGGACGCGGCCGCCCGTCAGGCGCCAGATGAGGAAGCAGTCGATTGTTCCGGCAGCGAGTTCGCCGCGCGCGGCGCGTTCGCGTGCGCCAGGCACAATGTCAAGGATCCAGCTGATCTTGGAGGCGGAGAAGTATGGGTCGAGGACAAGGCCGGTGCGCTCGTTCACCATGGCTTCGTGGCCGAGGGATGCGAGGTCCTGCGTCCGCGAAGCTGTGCGGCGGTCCTGCCAGACAATGGCGTTATGAATCGCTTCGCCTGTCTTGCGGTCCCACACAACCACGGTCTCGCGCTGGTTGGTGACACCTATAGCGGCAATCCTTCGGCCACCGAGGCGCTCGACAGTTTGCTCGGCAGTGCGACGCTGGGTTCGCCAGATGGCTTCAGGGTCGTGCTCGACCCAGCCGGACTGCGGAAATATCTGCGCGAACTCCTCCTGAGCAGAGGCGATCACCTGCCCGTCCAGGCCGATGGCCATGGCGCGGCTGGATGTGGTGCCCTGGTCGAGGGCGAGGATGACGCCTTTGGTCATGCGGGACGCTTGCGCTCAAACTGGATGGTAGCGACAGTCTTGTAGGTCGAACGGGCGCGGACGGTGAAGCCGAACTTCTTCGCGAGCTTGATCGAACGGGAGTTGTCAGGGTCGATCAGCGCGACAAGGCAAGGCGCGTTGAAGACCTGCCGTTCCCAGTCCAGCACGGCTTGCAACGCTTCGGAAGCATAGCCACGGCCATGGACCTCCGGCAGCAGCGCCCAACCGAGTTCGCGGTCTTCTCCGAAGGGCGGGTCGATATCACGCCGCGCGTCCATGATGCCGATCTCCCCGATCAACCTGCCTGTCGCCTTTTCCTCGATCACCCAGAAGCCGTGCCCCAACAGCACCCAGGAGCCGGCATATCGCTGCACCCGCTGCCAGACTTCCTCGCCGGTGTAGGCGCGACCGCCGATAAAGCGGGTGACGATCGGGTCGTTCCACATCGGCCTGACGGCGTCAAAGTCTTCGGCGGTGTGCGCACGCAGGCGAAGTCTTTCTGTCTCGACGATGGGCGCCCGATCAAATCCGCTGGAAGTCATGCACCGGCCCGAGGTTCAGCACGTTTCCGATCGCTTCAAGCGCCGCCCGGCTCTCGTCCAGCAGAAGCGGGTCAGCAAGGTCGGTGGGCGCCAGGCGGTCGCGATAGTGGCGGCGGACAATGGTCTCAAGGGCGTCGATGCGCGCTTCATCGACGAGGCCGCGATTGCCGAGGGCTGCCCGTTCGTCCTCGGTGAGTACGACGCGGAGCCGGAGGCAGGCCGGCCCTCCGCCATTGCGCATGGACTGGCGCAGGTCGAAATAGTGCGCCTCGCGGATGGGGCCATTGGTGGCGAGGACGCGATCGACAAAAGCCTTCGCTCGGGGCGTCTCCTCGACTTCGTGGGGGAGGATCAACGCCATGACGCCGGAGGGCAGCGTCAGGATCTGCGAATTGAAGAGGTAGGACTTCACGGCTTCGGGAAGTGTCAGTTCCTCTTCCGTCGCTTCGAGCAGGACGGGATCGAAGCTCTTCCCTGCGCAGGCGCGCTTGAGGGCTTCGAGGAAGGCCTCGCGCTGTTCGAAAGCCTGCGCGTGGAACATCAATGCGGGACCGTTGGATACCGCGACGACGTCGTTGTGGAAGGCGCCGCCGTCGATGGCGACCTTCGACTGTTGTGCGAGCAGCGCACCGCCGCCGGTCCAGAGCTGGTGCTGCGTGGCGACGATGTGGCTGGCCTCCATTGCCTGCCGCGCGCTGAAGCCGCCCTGCCCGTCCTTCGCGAAAGCGGACTTGCCGTAGACGAAGATTTCGACCCCGGGCTCGCCATGAGACGCCGCGAGGCGGCAGTGGTTGGCCGCGCCCTCGTCGCCGAAGGTGTGAAACGGAACGGCGGCGTGAACGATGAAGTGTTTGTCGCTCGCAAAGATGGCGCGCAGCACACGCGTGGTCGTGTCAACCTCGAGCGAGCGGTGGAAATGTGATGAGAGATTTGCGGGTGTGAAGTGGACCTTGCCGTCGCCAGCATCCGCCGAGGGCGACACGGTGGCCGCATTGGCGGTCCACATGCAGGACGCGGACGAGACGTTGGCGAGGAGAAGCGGATTGGCGCGCGCGGCCGAGGCCAACACCCCGGCATCGGAGCCGGTAAATCCCATCTTGCGGAGGCTGGGAATGTGAGGCCGCTCCTGCGGCGGCAGCGCACCCTGCACGAGTCCCATGCGCAGAAGCGCGCGCATCTTGGAGAGGCCCTGCAGAGCCGCTTGGCGCGGGTTGGAAACCTTTCCCTCATTGCTTGCCGAGGCGAGATTGCCCTGCGCTAGACCGCCATAATTGTGCGTCGGGCCGACGAGACCGTCGAAGTTGATTTCCGTCGCGCTCATGGCTTCAGCCCCACTATGGCCTCATCATCCTTCACGGCGCCAGGCGCGATGAGGCTGGCCATGGGCCAGGCGCTGTAGTCGGCGGCGTAGTAGCCGGCTGGGCGATGGTTGCCGGACTGGCCAACACCGCCGAAGGGGGCGGCGCCGGATGCGCCAGTGGTCTGGCGGTTCCAGTTGAGCACGCCGGCGCGGACCTCGGATTCAAAACGGGTGAAGAGTTCAGCGCTATCGGAGATCAGGCCAGCGGCAAGGCCAAAGCGCGTGTTGTTGGCTTCGTCGATGGCGGCTTCGAAGTCAGTGACGCGGATAACCTGGAGCAGCGGGCCGAACGTTTCCTCGTCACGGCGTTCCGGCAGTGCGGTTACGTCGATCAGGCCGGGAGAGAGATAGGCGGGGCCAATCGGAAGCCGCTTTGATTCGCGGATGGCGATGCCGCCGTTGCGGAGCCATTCGGCCTGAATGGCGAGAACCTGCTGCGCCGCGTGGGCCGAGATCAATGGGCCGATGAAGGGCTGAGGCTGCGCGTCAGGTCTGTCGATGGTGAGGCGGTCGATAAGCGTAGTGAGTGCATCGAGCACGGCATTGCCGTCCACGCCTGCCTTGATGATCAGGCGGCGAGAACAGGTGCAGCGCTGGCCGGAGGTTATGTAGGCGGACTTGACGATCAGCTTGGCGACGGACTGCAAGTCTGCAGCATCCCACACCACCAGCGGGTTGTTACCGCCGAGTTCGAGGGCGACGATCTTTTCCAGCTTGCCGCCGAGCGCGCGGTGGATCGACCTGCCGACCGGTACGCCGCCTGTAAAGAGAATACCGTGAACGTTGTCGTGCGCGACGAGTTGTTCGGCAGGCGCGCGGGCGCCTTGCAGGAGATTGATGACACCGGGGGGGATGCCTGCCTCTTCCCAAAGACGGAGCGTGAACTCGGCGACTTCAGGCGTCTGTTCGGACGGCTTGAAGATAACCGTGTTGCCCGCGATCAGCGCGGGCATGATATGGCCGTTGGGCAGGTGGCCAGGGAAATTGAACGGGCCGAGCACGGCCATCACGCCGTGCGGATGGTGACTGACGCGCGCGATAAATGCGCCGGAGGGCGCTTCCTTGATGGGGGTGCGTTCTTCGTACGCCTTCACCGAGAGTTCGGCCTTGCCCACCATGGCGGCAGCTTCGGTGGCGGCGTCCCACAGCGGCTTGCCCGTGGCGCGGGAGATGATGGCGGCCATGTCGGCCTTGCGAGCCTCGACCAGCTTGGCGAAGGCGCGGACGATACCGATGCGCTCCGTGATCGGCCGGCGTCGCCAGCCAGGCAGCGCAGCATTTGCGGCGACGACTGCAGCGTTGACGTCCTCGTGGCTCGCCTCATTGCCTTTCCACGATTCAGAGCCATCGGCAGGAGAAATCGAAACGAAGGACGCACCGCCGCCCATTTGCCAGCGGCCACCGATCAAGCACTCCCCTGTCAAGGATCGTGAACTCATGCGCGCGAACCCTTGAGGCGGTAGACCAGCACATCGTCGCTATCTCCTGCGCCGATGCGACGCAGGATTTCGCGCGGGTCGTCCTCGCGCGCGAACTGCGTGACGGAGAACTGGCCAATGCTGGGATTGGCGATCAGCCCGACATTCGGGCGGAGGCTGGCGGCGAATTCCGAGCCCTTCATGAGGCGCGCTTCGCGGACGGTATCGAGATGGTCGATGAAAGCCTCGACAGTTGGGCCCGCATCAAAGATATCGACGACGTCATTGTAGCGGAAGCCCTGCGACTTCAGCATAGCAAGCGCAGGTTCGGCGTCTGGGTGCGGGCGTGCGATGACGTGGCGCGCGGCGTCGGGCAACAGCGAAACATAGATTGGATAACGCGGCATCAGGTCCGCGATGAAGCGATGGTCGCGCGCGCTGAGCGAATCGGCCTTGCGGTACTCCATGTGAAAGAATTTCGAGCCGACCGCGTCCCAGAAGGGCGACTTGCCCTCTTCGTCCGTGAAGCCTCGGATCTCGGCCATCGCCTTCGGGCCGAAGCGGATCGGATCGGCGGCGATCAGCATCAGTCGCGCGAAAGACAGCAGCCTGCCGCGACCGCCGCCGCGAGCCTTGCGCTCGATGAACAGCGTGCCGAGCTCACTGTCGCCGTGGTAATCGTTGACGAGGAACAGCAGGTCCAGTTCGATCTTCACGCCAAGCTCGGGCGACACCTTGGCGTCGCGCGAGATGCGATAGGAGTAAAACGGGCGTTCGACGCCGAGATTGGTGAAGATACTGGCGGTGCCAAGCAACTCGCCATCCTCCTCCATAACCAGGAAATAGCATTCGTTCTGCGGCGCAGCTGACGGGCGTACGAAGGCCGTCAGCGAACGCTCGATGCGCGCTGCCATGGCGTCGCGCGAAGATGGCATTGTGAGCATGCCCAGATCGACCCGCGCAATCATGGCGTCGAGCCGGTCAAGGTCGTTGCGGGTCGCGGGGCGAACGATCGCTTTACTCATGGCGCTGGCTTAGCTCCCGGCGGCGAACTGCGCCAGAGTCTCCTGTCCGAAGACTTCAACGGCGGCGCGCAGGTCAGATGGACTTACGTTGCGGCCTGTGGCGCGGACGTAGAAGCTGTCATCGACAAGACGCCCATAGCTGCCGGACTGGGACGCCTCGTTCCAGTCCTCGACAATGATCGCGTCGCCCACCCGGCGGCGGCGGGAATAGCCGTCGGCAGTTTCACGATCGAATTCGGACGTGCTCACGCCGCCAAAGCCGATGACCTGCGCGATCGAGGGCGAGTAGACGATCTGCAGGGACAAGCTGGTTGCGCCACCGCGATACTCGGCTTCGAGCCGTACGGTGCGCTGGCCGGGCTGGCCCGTGCGTTCGACGCCGGCGGCGACGCGGTCGAGACCAGCTAGCTGCGCCGGCGCGGCGCCCCTGAGATCGCCATTGCTGACCTGCCCCCCGCCGCCCGGCCTGAGCACGCCGGATAAATCGGGCGGAGCTGCATTTGAGCCGCGCAGCACGGGCGCGGCTGAACGTTCGAGAAGCTGCAGGCGCGGGAAATGCGGGAAGGGATTACCCGTGGGGCCGGCGACAAGCATTGCCGACATGCCCACGACCAGCGCGACGCCGATCGCAGCGAAGATGACGACAATGGAATAGTTCACCGCGGACTTCGGCGGCGGGTGCATCACGCGAGGGACGCCCAGAAAGAGGAGGTAGAGGCTGTAGCTGGCGCCGAGCAGGGCAAACACCTGCAGCGCGGGCCAGGCAGCAAGGACGCCCGCCACCATCGCGGCGGTAATGGAATAGGCCGAAACCTTGAAGGCCTGGCGATAGCTGCGCTCCGCCCCGAAGCGGGGGGCGAGCCAGTTGATGATGTGCGCGAAGGCAAAAACAGCGGTGACGGTCAGCCCGAAGAAGATAAAGGCGGAAAACAGCACGCTGACGATCGGCGCGCGGTGCCAGTCTCCTCCCGCCTGCACGCCGACGACGTAGAGAGCTATGATGATTGCGATAGCCGGGATGGCCGCCAGCGGGGCGACGTAGCGGAACGTCAGGTGACGGGGATCGGCGTCCTCGCGGTCGATCGCCTCCCACGCGGGGCCCGGCGTCAGCAGCAAGGCTTTCACCCTTGCGATCAGCGCGAGCATGCGGGGGCCTTCTCGATCATTTCGTCAGCCTAGCCGGGGCCGCGACCGTTTCAAATGCTTGCCGTTACGCGGAATTTTGCGCAAAGCGACAATCCGGCCCACTGGCGAGTCGCGCGCGACCTGTATATGGAGGCGGGAAACTTGCGAGTTTCGCCTCAGGACGGAGCCATCCGCATGGACGCGGCCGCGACCCATGATCTGCCCTCAAACCACCCGCCCGCCAGGCGTGAGCCGACGGCAGACGAGAAGCGGCTGACCTTTTGGGCGCTGATGATCGTGTTTCTGTTGAGCGCGCTGGACCAGACAATCGTGTCCACAGCGATGCCCACGATCATCCAGCAACTGAACGGGCTAGAACTGTATGCGTGGGTGACGACGAGCTATCTGCTCACCTCAACCGTCATGGTGCCGATCTGGGGTAAGCTGGGTGACCTCTATGGCCGCAAGCTGATCCTGCTGATCGGGATTGCGATCTTCATCGGCGGCTCGGCGCTGTGCGGGCTGGCGGGGGAGTTCGGCGAATTGCCGGTTCTGGGCGACGGGATGATGCAGCTGATCATCTTCCGCGGCATCCAGGGGATTGGCGGCGGAGCCCTGTTCACCACCGCGTTCGCAACGATCGGTGATCTCTTCCCGCCGCGCGAACGGGGCAAGTATGCGGGGATGTTCGGGGCCGTGTTCGGCCTGGCAAGCGTCGTTGGACCGATCGTCGGCGGCTACTTCACGGACAATGGCACGACAACAATTGCCGGCATGGAGATCGCTGGCTGGCGCTGGTGCTTCTACATCAACCTTCCGACGTCTCTGATCGCGCTGGCTATGATCTGGTTCAAGATGCCGAACCTTGGCCACACCGGCGGCGGCAAGATCGACTGGTTTGGAGGCCTGTTCGTCGTGATTTCGATCGGGGCGCTGATGCTCGCTCTGACGATGGGCAATGAGAGCGGCTGGCTGCACCCCGATGTGCTGACGCTTTTCGCGATCTCGGTTGCAACCGGCGCCGTGTTCATATGGATCGAAAGCAAGGTTCCCGAGCCTATCCTGCCGCTGGCTCTCTTCAGCATACGCGCGTTCTCGACGTCGACGATTGCATCCTTCGTGATCGCGATGGCGTTCATGGGCACGGTCATCTACATGCCGCTGTACCTGCAGCTGGGTCTGGGATTCCAGGCGACGAACAGCGGGCTGTTGCTGCTTCCGCTGATGGCAGGGCTGATCATCGCAGCAACACTGTCGGGTCGTCTGGTGACGAATACCGGCAAGTACAAGGGACTTATGCTTGGGGGAGCAGTCCTCCAGTTCATAGGCATTCTGCTGATGTCCCAGCTCGGGCCGGACGCTCAGGAATGGGACGTGATCTGGCGGCTGTTCGTGCTGGGCGTGGGGCTTGGACCGTCGCAAAGCCTCTTCAACATGGTGTCACAGAGCGCAGCTCCGATGCGGCAGATCGGTGTTGCGACATCGACCACGATGTTCCTGCGCCAGTGCGGCGGCATGATCGGCGTGTCGATTTTCGGCGCGCTTCTGCTGGCGCACATCTCTGACTCCATCGGCAAGCTGATGCCGGGCGCAAAGGTCGATCTCGGCGAGATGCAGCGCATGGCGCTGATGGCGTCGGAAACCGGCGCGCCTGTACCGGCTGGTATGCAGGAGTTCATCGCGAAGGCCATCTCGGATGCAATGAGCTACATCTTCATGGGCAGCCTGCTGATCGTGGCGGTAGCGTTCGTGGCGATCCTGTTCATCCCGGTGATCACGCTTCGCGGTCGCGGTCCGGGAGCAGCGGAGGCGGCTGCCGACCTGTCACCGACGATTGCGCCAACCGATGCCGCCGGCGCGAAAGCCGTGGGCCGCGGCGAGGCAGTCTAGCGAACCACGCGATAGAGGCTGAGCGGCGACGCGCCGAGATCGACCGGCACAAGCCAGTCGGGATGTTCCCCGCGCCCAAGGATCGCAGACAGAGTTTGATCTGCTGCGACGCCTTCGGCGCTGTTGCGCGCGTAGAAAGTCGTTTCCGACGCGGCTTCGCATACGAGCACATAATCGGCCGGCGACGCCTCAACGATTGCGCGGCCGCGTTCAGGCGACGATCGCAGCGCGTCTATCGCAGTCATCGTGCCGCTAACGTTGCGATGGTAGGGGCCGGACAAGACGCTATGGTCGGTCCACACCAGCACGCCCGCGCCGAGCGCGAACTGGTTCAGCATAACGCCGGGCGGAGCGGATGCGAGTGAGCGAAACGCATCCGGCGTCGTACAGGCTCTAGATCCGGCTACGCGGGAATCATAGTCCTTCAGGACTGAGTGGTCGGTAAGGCGCGCTTGCAGTGCTTCGCCTGCACTGGCCCATGCTGCCGCAGCTGAACCAGCAGCGATCCCGGCGAAGGCCAGGGCGCGCAGGGCGGAAGCCTTCACGCGATACTCCCGGCGCGCAACCGCCACAGCCCATGCGCCGAAGGGTATGGCGAATGCCGTCGCGAAGATCGTCCCGCGAATCTGCCATGCTAGAATGAGCCAGCCCACCAGCAGGAAACCCAGCAAGATCCATCCCACTGGCTGGCGCCAGTGGCGACGCAAATGGACGACCGCAGCGACGAGGCCGGCGAAGGCGGCGCCTGCAATGGACAGCAACATGCCCGGATCGTCGCCTAGAAGGGCTGCGAGCGAGCGCGTTTCCGATATCTGCGCCATCCAAAGGGTGTTCATGTCGTCGCCGAGCGTGGAATAGCCGCCGCCGAGGCATTGGGGAAACAGGGTGATAAGTGCAACGCCACCCACAAGGCCGAGCGCGGAAGCTAAGCCAAGGCGATGCCACAAGGTGGAGATGGCGCGCGCGGGGACACGGGCGAGCGCCATCGCTATGCCGCCCGCGATCAGGCCGAGACCGAGGAAGGGCGCGCCCATGGCGTCGCACACGGGTGCGCCCCAGTCGGCAGGCGGCACGAGCACAACGAAGGCGATGCAAGACATGGCTGACAGGCCTGCGCCGAGACGGGCGAAGCCGGCGCTGTAGTTCTGAGGATGAAGCAGCCAGAGGAAGCCGGCGATCACGAGGCCGGCCATGACGAGCGGCACAGCCTCTGCCGCTGTCGCCATGGCAAGGCCGAGCGCTACGCCAACCCACAGGCCGGCGCGCGGTTGCTCGCGCATGCAGAGCAGCCCCCACACGCTCGCAAGCACGAGCACCAGGATGACGTTGTGATGATCGAAGGAGCCCGGCGCGAATTTCTCCGTTGCGGGGAAGGCGAGTGCTGCGATGATGGCGGCGGCCCATTGTGCCTCGCGCTTCAGCCCCTCCGTAGCGCCGAGCTCACCGCCAATTCGGACGACGAAAAACATGAAACCGCCGAGCAGGACGAGCGGCCAGGCGAACGCGACCACAATTTCGGCATTCACCTGCCCCACGATGAGCGCAAGCAGTGCGATGGGCGCTGCGAGCATCGCGTCGATCCATTGCGCCCAATGCATCGGCGTGCCGACGGGCGGGTTGAGGCGATGCTGGATGTTGTCGAACCAATCCTGGCCGGCAAGCATGTCTCGAACGCGCACAAGGCGCATGCCGTTGTCTGGCTCGGAGAAATCCTGGTTGATCGCGGCCATGCCAGCGCCAACGATCAGGATGATCGCAGCGATCGCCCAGCCGAAAAGCCAGACCCGGTTGCTGTTTTGATCGCGCTGAAGGTGCATGCCGCCTGCTGGTCGCCGAAATCCGGGGCAACCTAGCAAGGTTGGCTTAAGTATTCGCAAAACAGCGTTTTTTGGGTGTTCTGGAGCTCCGCCGCAGTCCCGTCACGTTTGCCGCAAACAAACAGAACGGCCGCCATACGGCGAACGCCGCCCGATTTCACAACTGCACTCAAGCGGGGTCACGAACCCGCGAGTCGGCCGCCAACACCACCCGATCCCCGGAACGGCGCGCGGCCTGGAGGGAACCATGAGCATCCGTAACGTCGCGCGCTTCGGCATTCTGGCGGCCGTCGCGCTGGCCGGGGCTGGCGCTGCGAACGCCGATGTCTTTCTTAAAGTTCAGTCGCTGCAGGGCGATGCGATACAACGTGGCTTCGAAGGCCAGATCCAGCTGACCGGCGCTGCGATGAGCGTTTCGAGCTGGACCGCGCCTGACCCAAGCGGCCTGGGCGATACAGTTCGCACGACGTCGGTTTCGCCGCTCTTCATCTCAAAGGCGCCTGACCGTTCTTCGCCGAAGCTGACCTCCTTCGCTGTTGAAGGCGTGCCGCTCGGCCGTGTCGAGATCACGTTCACGGACAACACCACGCAGGCGATCACCTCGCGCTGGATCATCGAGGGCGCGGAAGTTCGCAGCATCGGTTCGAGTCCCGACCCGATGAACGCCGGCAAGCAAACGGAGAACATCGAGATTGCATACGCCTCGATGACCTATCAGTACTTCGACCCGAGGAGCAAAACGGGCCACCCGACGGAAGAGGTTAAATTCGCGGCGCCTGAAGAACAGCTCTTTCCGTATGATGCCGGCTGCCACTAATCATCTGTAAACCTGAAAAGGCCGGCGCGCTCCGACACGCGCCGGCCGATTCATTTGGACCTAACCTATCCCTGCTAGAACCATGGCCGTTGCGGGAGGATTTCGTCCGATGGCCAAGGCCGCGTTCCACAAGAGCCAGAAAGTGTTCGTGAAGCCCGTGGGCACGTGGGCCGTCGTCGAGCAGGTTCTGCCGCAGTGGGTCAAGGGGCTCGATGAGCCGCTGAAGGTTCATTACGACGTCGGCCTAGGCCGTGAATTCTCTGCGAGCGAACTCGTCGCCGACAAATCGGGCGCACCCATCGACGATGTCGCCGTGCTGAACAACTGGCGGATCAACCGCGCGCGCAATCGCTGGAAAGATACAGAAGACACGACAAGCCACCCCTATCCAGGCACGTTCCCGGTCGTGACGACGGACGAGAAGAACTGGGGCGGCTGGCGCGTGCCGAGCTCGGAATATGATCGCGATCCCGAACGCATCGAGTTCCAGGCGCGGATCATCCAGTCATCGCCGCAGCTGATGCAGATTGCCCAGGCGCTGGCAAAGTTTGGCCACCACTATTCCGACGACATGCCGGCCGAACTGCTCGACCTTTCGAAAAAGGCGACGATGCTGTTGCGCCGGATCCACGACCGCGCGGGCGACATGTCCATTCCCGCGCAGGCGGCGGAATAGCCCAGCCCTCACAGGTGCAGAAAGCCGCGTGGCGCCCTTTATCTTGGGCGCAAACCCTGTAGGCATTCGCGAGCCGCAGCTTCCGTGCGGTGAAGACCGAGCAGCCGCCCATGCGAACCGAAACGCCGCCCCCCGTAAAGCTTGCGGACTACCAGCCCTTCCCGTTCCGCATAGATGGCGTGCGGATGCTGTTCCGCCTGCACCCCTCCGAAACGCGCGTGGTGACGGAGCTCAGCGTGACGCAGACCGGCGCGAATGACACGCCGCTGCGACTCGATGGCGAGAAGCTGACGCTGAGATCCATCAAGCTGAACGGCATGGCGCTCGGCGTCGACGACTACATGGCCGACGAAGAAAGCCTGACCGTGTTCAGCCCCGGCAATGCTTTCAGGCTCGAAATCGAAACCAGTATTTCTCCAGAGACAAATACCGAACTGTCCGGCCTCTATGTTTCCAGCGGCCGCTTCTGCACGCAGTGCGAGGCCGAAGGCTTCCGGCGCATCACCTACTATCCAGACCGACCAGACGTGCTCGCACCGTTCTTCGTGCGCATAGAAGCGGACAAGGCGAAGTACCCTTACCTGCTCTCCAACGGCAACCCGACTGCCAAGGGCGATCTCGAAGGCGGGCGTCACTTTGCGGAGTGGACAGATCCTCACCCCAAACCGTCCTACCTCTTTGCACTGGTCGGCGGCGCGTTCGATGTGCTGGGTGATGACTTCACGACAATGTCCGGGAGGTCAGTGAAGCTCTCGATCTTCGTCGAGACGGGAGACGCGCCCCGCGCAGCATACGCCATGCGCTCGCTCAGGGAATCGATGAAGTGGGACGAGGAGGTGTTCGGCCGCGAGTATGACCTCGACGTGTTCCAGATCGTCGCCGTGCGCGACTTCAATTTCGGCGCGATGGAAAACAAGGGCCTCAACATCTTCAATTCGTCCTACGTGCTGGCCGACGGCAAGACGGCGACGGATGCCGATTTCGAAGCCATCGAGAGCATCGTGGCGCACGAGTACTTCCACAACTGGACCGGCAACCGCATCACCTGCCGCGACTGGTTCCAGCTGTGCCTGAAGGAAGGCCTCACGGTTTATCGCGACCAGGAGTTCACCAAGGCGATGCGCTCGCCGGCCGTGGCGCGGATCAAGGAAGTGATCCGTCTGCGCACGCGGCAGTTCCCCGAGGATGCGGGCCCGCTCGCCCATTCGGTTCGGCCGGACCAATACGCCAGGATCGACAACCTTTACACGGCCACAGTCTACGAGAAGGGCGCGGAGCTGATCCGCATGCTGCGCCTGATGATCGGCGACGCCGCTTTCTTCGCGGGCATGACCCAGTATTTCGACACGATGGACGGTACGGCCGCCACAATCGAAGACTTCATCGCATCCTTCCAGCCACACACGCCACATGACCTTCAGGCCTTCTCGCGCTGGTACGCGCAGGCGGGCACGCCTTCTGTGAACGCCAAGGGAACGTACGATGCAGCGACGAGGCAATATCGCCTGACCCTGACTCAGTCGGTTGCCCCGACGCCGGGTCAGCCGGAAAAGACGCCGGTACGCATGCCGATGCGCGTTGCGCTGTTCGACGACAACGGAGCCAAGCTCGAAACTCAGCTCGATGGCGGCGCAGCGTCACAAGACCACGTCGTTCTGCTCGAGAAGGCATCGAACACATTCTTGTTCTCGAACGTCGCCTCGCCCCCACGCCCGTCGCTCAATCGCGGCTTCTCGGCACCCGTACGTCTGTCGGATAACCTGTCCGAAGGCGACCGTGCGGCGCTGGCAGGCGTTGACGACGATCCGTTCGCGCAGTGGGAAGCGCTGCAGTCCATCGCGCGGCCGCTGATCCTCGATGCCGTGCGCGTCGGCAGCCATACGCCGGATCGCCAGCGGCTCGATGCATTCGTTGGGTCGCTGGGGAATTCCGTCCGGCGCGCTGCGCCTGCCGACCCGGCCTATGCCGCGCTGCTGCTCTACCTGCCGACGGTCGGCGAGCTAGTGATGGATGTGCGCGAGGCAGATCCCGGCGCAATCCATGAGATCCGGCTCGCCGTACGTGTCGCGATCGCTACGGCGCTGGAGCCGCTTCTGCTCGACGTGCTCGCGAAGGCTGAGCCGCCCACGTTCGATCCATCGGCTGCAGCCGCCGGACGGCGCGCCCTTCGCGCCTCGGCCCTGTCGTTGCTGTCCACGTTGGGCAATCAACACGAGATGCTGGTCACGCGGGCATATGAGGCGGCCTCAACGATGACTGAGTGTCTCGCCGCCCTGACGGCGCTGTCCAACATCGAAACAGCAGCGTTCGACAGAGCGCTTGCGAGCTTCGAAGCAAAATGGGCGGCGTCGCCGCTTGTTATGGACAAGTGGTTCGGCATCCAGGGCATGTCAGTACGGGCCGACCTCCGCGACCGGATGCAGAGGCTCATGGCCCGCACGGATTTCGACCTGCGCAATCCGAACCGCGTGCGAGCGCTGGCGGCCTCGTTCGCGATGAGCAATCCGGTGGCGTTCCACGCCGCCGATGGCTGGGGCTACCGCTTCCTTGCTGACCTGATCCTGAAGGTCGACCCATTGAACCCTGCCCTGTCCGCGCGGCTATCGACGGCGTTTGAGAGCTGGCGCTCGTTCAGCGCGGAGCGCCGCAAGCATGCGAATTCGGAACTCAAGAAGCTTTCCGAAGCCGGGCTGTCGCGCAACGCACTCGACATTGTCGGTCGCGCCCTCGCGGACCCCGTCTAAGCCTCTGACGGGAATCGATTTTCTCAGAACAGAGTGCGTGCGGACTATCGTTAACCGATAGCTAACGCCCCGCGCCTAGCGTCGAGCTTGCCTTGATGCGACTGGCGGGCGGGAATGTCGGCTACGACGGAAAACGGAACCAGGTTTCGCGATTTCGCGTTTGCAGCGGCTGACCTCATGGTCGCGGCTGACGCGAGCGGTCGCATCATCGACGCCGAAGGCGACGCCACCCTGCTGTTTCATCCAACGGCCGACAGGCTCATCGGCCGCAATGCGATCGAGTTGATCAGCGGCGCCGAGGGCAGCCGGCTGCGCGAGGAACTCTGGGCGCTCGGGCCAGGCCGCCGCGTTTCGTGGGAAGACCCCTCGTCGATGGAAGGCGGACGGCGCATCGTTGTCCAGCGCAGCACGGCGTCCCCCAACAGTTTCAGTTTCACCATCTCACGCATGCCCACCTCCACAAGGATCAGGGCGGAGCGCTCCGACGATATCCTCGCCGAGCGGTTCCGCGACGCGGTGATGAATGGCCGGCTTATGGCGGCAAGGCAGCCTGTCGTGGAAACCCGCACCGGCGCTCTGAGCCACTACGAGATCCTCGCGCGCTTCGCAGGCGAGGACTCGCCCGTCGGAATGATCATGGCAGCGGAGAAGAGCGGCCAGATCGCCCATCTCGACTACATAATGGTCAGCGCCGCCGCCGCGCAGCTGGAAGTGAAGACGGACCCAACCTACCGGCTTGCGGTGAATATTTCGGGAGAGTCGCTGCAGCGGCTCGACGTTATCCGCGAACTCTGCGCCGTGATCTCCGGCCACAAGTTCGAGCGCAGCCGGCTGATTATCGAGGTCACGGAATCAGCCCACATCAGCGATATTGAGACGGCAGCGCGGGCGGTAAGCCTGCTGCGCAGCATCGGCTGCGGCGTATCGCTGGATGACTTCGGCGCAGGTTCGGCCTCTTTCGGCTACCTGCGCGCGCTCGATGTGGACGGGCTGAAATTTGACGGGAGCTTCCTGCAGGCGACTGAAACGAACAAGCGCGGACTCGCCCTGATGCGCAATGTAGCGCGCATGTGTGCAGAGCTGGGGATCAGCTCCGTCGGCGAGCGCATCGAAACGGAATCGGACCGCCGGCTGCTGATCGAAGCGGGCGTTACCTACGCCCAGGGCTATCTGTATGGCCGTCCGATTATCGATGAGAGCTTTTTTGCGCGCGGGCCCCGGGCGCTCCGCAGCGCAGCGTAGGCGCGGGCGCATGGAACCGTCTCTTGCCAAACTCAAGGTCCTGGTGGTCGACGACAACCAGCACATGACCAGCATCGTGAAGACGATCCTGCGCAGCTTCGAAGTCAAGGATCCGTTCGAAGCGCACAACGCAGATGACGCGCTCGACCTGTTGCGGTCGCAACCCGTCGACCTGATCGTCCTCGACTACGCGATGGACCTTGTCGACGGGTGTCAGTTGACGCGGATTATCCGAACCGGGACCGACAGCTCCCACACCTTTGCGCCGATCATCATGCTGACCGCCTATGCCGAGCGGTCCAAGGTGGAAGCCGCGCGCGACGCGGGGGTCACCGAGTTCTGCGCCAAGCCCGTGACCGCCACTGAACTCTACAGGAAAGTCTGCGCCGTGATAAACGCGCCCCGCTCGTTCATTCGGACACCGATCTATTTCGGACCCGACCGCAGGCGGCGCAACAACGACAGCTATGGCGGCAAAGAACGCCGCGAAAGCCTGTTCGGCCCTCGCGCGGCAGCCTAAAATCAGGGCGTGCGCTCCCCTGCGGCGTAGCGCCTGATGGCTCACAGTTAATCTCACGTTAACCCTTTCGCAGCGTTTCGACTCCAGAACTGGTGAGTCGGAATATTCGGGGGCTGAAGGTGGCGACTAAGCCCAGGCTGGGCATCAAGGCGCGGGTTTCCGCGCCGCCGACCAAACCGCGCAGCGCGGTTCCCCTCGGCATGCTCAGCCTGCTGATGCTGGCGTTTGGCGGGTCGCTGGCGCTGAAGGCGTTTGAAGAACGCCAGTTCGCCGACAGCGCCATCCTGGCGCAGCAAGCGCGAGAAGCAGAAGCCCTATCCGGCCATGTCCGCGCCGACCTGATTGCTTCCCGCGCCCGCATGGAGGGACTTCTGCTTTCGGGCGCCTCTCTGGAGGCCATTCGCCGCGGGATGAAGTTCGAAGCCGTTGCGGAGCGCGCGCCGCCAACGGGCGGATGGGCGCAACTGACGGACACGGGCAGCGTGCGCGTGTTCGCAACGGACTCACAGGGCCGCTGGGTGTCCGGGCTCCGTACAAAGGAATCGATCGTCCCCGAAGCGCTCGCTGGGCGGACCTTCCATCTGGCTCCGGCGGACGGCATCCCGGTGGAGTCGCGTTTCGAAACCGTCGACCTGGAACGCTCGGCGGTCGCCTGTGCTCCGGTGGAGGGCGCCGGCATCAGCGCTTGCGTCTTCCGGCCAGCACCGTTGTTCGGCGTGGGCGACCTCAATCGGCTGATGATCTACGGCTTGCTTCTCACGGCCCCCTTGCTGGCCGTATTCGGACTGGTCAGCGTGATCCGGCGCGTGGAACGCGAGAAGCAGGAGGCTGAAGCACGGCTTGCTAGGACCGCGACGCGATCAGAAGCAGATGAATGGCGCAGCTTCGAAGTCAGTGGCGTCTTCGGCCTGTGGCGCTGGGACCCCGCAACACACTTGCTGACGATCGGACCAGAAGTTTGCGCGCTGCTCGGCGCCAACCATGACGGTGCGATGACGCTGGATGAGTTTGTCTCGGTGGTGAACGAGGATGCGCGCCGCCGTGTTCGCGACGCGCTCGAAACCCCCGGCGGCGGCCGGCAGGTCAGCGTGTCCTTTCAGGGCGTCGGCCGTGCATCCGGTCGCCACTTCGAACTCATGGGAGGCGTCGCGGATGGTGTATTCTCCGGCGCCATTCTCAATGTGACTGACCGGGTGCAGGCCCATCTGATATCGCGGCGTGCCGAGGCGCTCGCGCGCACGGCGCTCGACGCGCACCCTGGCCCATTCGCTCTTTGGGACAGCCGGAAGCGGCTGACGCACTGGAATGCCGCCTTTGCGCGCGTTTTCAACCTCGACAAGGACGTCGCGCAGACCGGAGCATCCTACGACCTCGTTATGGCCGAGCTGGCGAAGTTCGTGCGCGTGGAGAGGCCGCTGGGCGATGACGCAAATGCGCGGGAGATGCTTCTGCTATCGGACACCTGGATCCGGCTCGTCGATCGCCGGACATCATCTGACGGCCTGATCACCGTAGGCGTCGATATAAGCACCCTGAAGCGTCAGGAAGCCAACCTGCAGCGCAGCGAACGCCGCCTGCGTTCCATGGTGGAAGAATTGCAGCGCACAAAGGGACAGGCGCAGGAACTTGCCGAGAAGTATTCCGAAGCCAAGGCCCGCGCCGAGCGCGCCAGCCAGGCCAAGGGGGCGTTCCTCGGCAATATGGGCCACGAACTGCGCACGCCCCTCAACCACATCAATGGCTTCGCCGAGATGATGGCCAACGAAATCTACGGGCCGCTCGGCAGCGAGCGCTACAAGGAATACGCCGAAGTCATCATGCAGGCAGCCAAACATCTTGAGGAGATGATCAACGACATCCTCGACATGTCGAAGTTCGAGGCTGGCAAGATGCGGCTGTCAGCGGCGCGGATCGATCCGGTCGATGCTGTCGATGGCGCGGTGAAGCTCTCGCGGCGACGGGCGGCGGATCGCGAAGTGGCGCTGATATTCGATCCGGATGACGACGTGCCTGACATCACCGGCGACCATCGCGCCATCAAGCAGATGACGTTCAACCTGATCACCAACTCTATCAAGTTCACCGATCCCGGCGGCGAAATTCGCGTCACCGTGACCGAGGAGCACGGCTGGATCGCGATCCGCGTGAAGGATAACGGGATCGGCATCTCACCCGAAGACCTGCCCCGTCTGGCGCAGCCCTTTGAGCAGGTCAACTCCCCCGAAGCCAAGGAACGGAACATCCGCGGCACGGGGCTCGGTCTCGCGCTCACCAAATCATTCGCCGAGATGCATGGCGGCCGGATGCTGATCGAGAGCGAGCTCGGCAAAGGAACCCAGGTCTCGATTTTCCTGCCGATCGCCAAGGCATCACCGGCCGCTGACGCCGCACCCGCACGCGCAAAAAGCCACGAGACGGCCTGAACCGCAGCAAGTCAGTTGGATCGAGGTGCCGCGCCAGGCGGCTTTGGTGGTAAGGCTGCCGAGCCTTCAGCAGGCGCGCCAACCCTTGGCTTCTGATCGTCGGCGCGCTGCATGCGCGCATTGAACGGGGTCAACAGCCCAACGGCGGCCGTTGCGCGCGCTTCACGCGGCATCTTACCGAGATGGCTGATCAGGACGTCTTCGGCCGTCTGCTGCAACCGATTTTCGCGCAGCTGAAAGAGCGCGACGGCGTCACGCAGCTTCGTCTCATCGAACGGTTCCTCGAAAGCTGCGTCGTAGACCCGCCTGCCGGCATCGCTGAGACGCTTGCGCTCGTCGTTCATTGCAATCCAGCGTTCGCGCAGCTCCTGACGAAGCACGGTGCGATCACCTTCCGGCAGCTGCTTCCAGGCCGCGTTCACAACGTCCGATGTCGGGCCGTACCGCTCGAGCTGCATCTGGACGGTAGGCTCGCCAGGCTGCGGCGGACTGAGCAACCGGCCCACGACGACGCCGATCAGCACAGCGTTCGTAACGAGAGACACAACCAGGACGATGGAGACCTTGGACATCATCGGCGATCAGTGTCCGCCGTCATTCATGGCCGTCAGGTACATCGATCCGCCGCCACTGCTCGAGATCGTAAGCATGCTCGCATAGTCGGTTTCCGCACGCCGCGGCGGCTCGCCGGCATAGCCAACGGCAACTCCCAGCGCGAGCGAGGCAGCAAGTGCTCCTCCCGTCGCCCATTTGGGCAGTGACCAGAGGCTTAGGCCCGGCGACGCACCAACCAGCGACCGGCGCGCAGGAGCGGTTGACAGGATCTGGGTCTCCAGCGCGATCGACGCCGGGCCGTCCTTTTCCAGCGCCAGAAGATGATCGAACGTACGCTCGCTTTCCCAGATATCCTTGATTCGGTGAGGCGCGATCTCGAGGAAAGCGGCGGCTGAGCCGCGATCCTCCTCCGGCCAGCGGACGAGGTCCGCGCCATAGACGCCCAGCAACTCCACGAAACGCGCTTCGTTCATCTCAACCTCAACCCGTTTCCAGCCCGCTGAGCAGGTCCGCCCGTTCGGCCGCGAGGGCCGATTTCAGCGTCCGCCGCGCCCGCGACAGCAGGCTCTCAAGAGCATCAACGCTGACGCCGAGGATTTCCGCCGCTTCAATGTTTGTCCTGTCCTGATAGTAACACAGGACCAAGGCCGCCCTCTGCCGCTCAGGCAGTTTCTGCAAGGCGTCCCGCACGCGCTCGCGCCGTTGGCGTTCATCCAGCGCGCGCGTGGCGGATGCCCGGCCATCCACGGTATCGGGCGGTACATCGCCCGCATTGCGGCCGACACGGCGCAACCGGTCGAGGCAGAGGTTCATTGCCACGCGGTGCATCCATGTCTCGAACTTGGCAGCGCCAGGCTTCCACGCGGCTGCATGCTTCCAGACGCGGAGGAACACCTCCTGCGCGACATCCTCGGCTTCGGAGGCGTCGCCCAGCATGCGGCGGGCAAGGCCGACCATGCGTGGGAGATGGCGACGAACGATCTCGGCCGCCGCGCGTCTG
This sequence comes from Hyphomonadaceae bacterium, assembly GCA_022844475.1. Lineage (GTDB taxonomy): Bacteria > Pseudomonadota > Alphaproteobacteria > Caulobacterales > Hyphomonadaceae > UBA7672. Next base: position 90,470 of record JALHLR010000006.1, read on the forward strand.
TCGCCGGCGCCAACACGTCGAACGAGGTCCTCGTCTGGGTCCCGCATGGCCTGAAAGCCAACTCCGCGCAGCGGCGCGCCGTGACGCACGGCAGAATGGTCTGCAAGTAATCCGCTCTCCACCTTATGCATCGTGCGCCCGCGTTTGCCGAGCATTTCCTGCTCACGGCAACGTCAACGATCGCACCTGCACCAAGTCATGTTCAGCCTGTCTTCAAACGGTCGGCGTCTCCTGATCCGTCGTAAGCGGCCCGAGCATGCGGTTCCGCAAGGCGGCTACTGCGGACTGCACCTCTGCGAGCCGAGACTCGAGTGCTGAAAACTCCTTTAGCCCCAGATGATTGGCCAACCATGACCTGAGACCCGGCGAAGCCGATCCGGGGTCGAACTGGTCGCCAGTTGCGATGCGAAGCGCCTGCTGCAGATGCAACTGGAAAGTCAGACCTTCAAGAAGCGTTGCCGCCGCCGCAGGAGCGAGCACGCCAGCGGCGGCCAACGCCTTTACGGCGTCAAGCGAGCCTGGCTTAATCGCGCCCGGAGCCTCGTTGGCCGAGCGCAGGATAGCGTGCTGGATCACGAATTCGATATCAACAAGTCCGCCAGGCGCCAGCTTCACATCCCATACCGACCGCGGCTTCCGCTCCCGCGCCAGGCGACGGCGCATGTCGGCGATGTCTTCGGTGATCTTGGGGTCAGCGCACTTGTGGCGCAGCGCCTCATGCGCAAACTCTACTATTCTCCGGCCCAGGTCCGCATCTCCGGCGACTGGCCGGATGCGTGTCAGCGCCATGAATTCCCACGTCCAGGCCTCCTCGCGATAGTAATGCTCGAATGTTGAGATCCTTACAGCCACCGGGCCCGCCTTGCCGGAGGGACGAAGCTGGAGATCAACCTCGTATAGTGTCCCCTCTTCGGTCGGCGCAGACAGGGCGGCGACGAGACGTTGGACAAACCGGGCGGCAAGGTTGGTCCCGGTCTCCTCGTCTGGTTGGTAGATGAGAATGAGATCGAGGTCAGAGGTTGAGGTAAGTTCACGGCCGCCAAACTTGCCGAGCGCGCAGATGGACCAGCGGCCGATGGACCCGGAAAAGCGGGACAAGACATCCTGTTCGCACGCGGATGCCAGTGCGCTAACGCACGCGTCGGCAAGGTCGGCATAGGCAAGGCCGGCATCAGGGGCGCTGAGCGCACCCTGCAGCAACTGGTAGCCGATCCGGAAGGCTTCCTCGCGGTGGAAGCGGCGGGCGGCGTTGAGCTTGCCCTCAAAATCAACCGAACGGTCAAGCTGTGCGCGAAGCCGCGTCTCGCGGTCGCCGGGTCGGTCACCACTGGCAGGCGCGCGGAAAGACGGCTCCAGCATCGCGTCGATCAGGGCTGGGCGTCGGGCGAGATCAGCTGCGAGCTTCGGCGCGAACGCCATCGTGCGGATGATCTCGCGTGTGAGCGCCGGTTCTGCCAGCATCAACGACATCACCTGCACTCCGGATTTCAGCGCAGAGAAGAATTCGAGAAAACGCTGGAACGCCGCATCCGGCTCGCCCGCCTTTGACATGGCCTCCAGCAGCCGAGGCCCAAGTGAAGTCAGCAACTGCTGAGAACGCGCCGACCGCGTCGCGGGTATGCCGCCCCTGTGCCATTGCTGAAACACATGGATGATGTGAGAGGGATCGGTGAAGCCGAGCTTCTGCAGAGTCTCGACGGTCCCGGGATCGTCGTCGACGCCCGTGAAGACGAGGTTGCCCGCCTCGCCGGAAATCCGTTCCTCGGTAGCAAAGAGGTTGGAGTAAATGCCGTGGACGCGCTGGCGTACACACGCAACGTCGTGCTCGAAGGATCCCGCATCGGCATAACCGCAAAGCGCTCGAACAGCTTCGCGACGGTCGGCCGCGTTGGGAAGCTTGTGAGTTTGCTCGTCGTTGAGCATCTGGATCCTGTGCTCAACTCCGCGCAGGAAATCGTAGGACACGCAGAGATCAGCGCCAGCATCCGCGGCAACAACATCCGCCGCAACCAGCGCCGCAAGCGCATCCTTGGTGCGCGGCGCACGAAGCGCCGGCACCCGGCCTCCAAGGATGAGTTGCTGCACCTGCGCGAAGAACTCGATCTCTCGGATGCCGCCGCGGCCAAGCTTCACATCGAAGTCTGGCGACGTCAGCTCAGCGTGCCCACCATGCGCGTGAATCTGGCGCTTGATGGAATGCACGTCGGCAATCGCCCAGTAGTCGAGGTGACGGCGCCAGACATAGGGGGCAAGGTCATCGAGATAGGCCTTGCCCGCAGCCAGATCCCCCGCACAGACCCGCGCCTTGACGTGCGCCATGCGCTCCCAGTTCTGGCCAACGCTCTCGTAGTAACCGAGTGCGAACTGCGTCGAGACAGCAGGCGCGGTGGAGGCCGGATCAGGTCGCAAGCGAAGGTCCGTACGGAAGACGTACCCATCGACCGTCCGCTCATCGAGACAGCGGACAAGGCAGCGCGCAACACGACTCATGGCCTCCTTCACGCGCTGGCCCTTCATCGGCAGAACGTCGAGATCGAAAAGAAGGATGAGGTCGATGTCGCTCGAATAGTTAAGTTCGCCAGCACCCATCTTGCCCATCGCGAGGGCGAACAGGCCTGGCATGTCGTCGCTTTCGCCCTTTTCGTCGAACCATCCTTGCGCCCAGCCTTCGCGAACAGACACGCGCAGAGCAGACCGAACGGCAGCGTCTGCGAGATGCGTCAGCTCCTGGGTCACGCGGTCCGATGTCCAAGCGCCTGCAAGGTCCGCAGCCGAGATAACGAGCTGGCCGGCCTCCTTGGCGAGCCGCATGTGGCGCATTGAACTGTCGATGCTTGAGGCCGCGCCTGCCTGCTGCATGTGCGCCAGCGCAGCACTCATTGAGGACTCGGGACCGTTCGGGAGCTGCTCCATCACGTCGCCGCGCCGCTTCACCATGCGGGCGATATGATCGGAATGCTGCGCTGCAACCGTCAGCGCGCCGAGCAGGTCGGACGGGTCGCCAACGAGGGCACGGAGACCGGAGAGTTCGAGTCGCTCTGTCATGGAGAGAAACTAGCCATACCGGGCGTAAAATCACGTCCGGACTTCCGGTTCATGCGGCTGGCAGCACAATGCTGGCCTTGAGGCCAGGCTTGCCAGGTGGGCCATTTCCGTCAGCCAGGACGAGCTTGCCTGAATGCGCCTCGGCCACCGCGGACGCCAGGCTGAGGCCGAGGCCGCTGCCCGGCTCGCTTCGCGACTGTTCCAGCCGCACGAAGCGTTCGATCACCCGCTCCCGATCCTGCGGTGGAATGCCCGGCCCCGAATCGACGATGGAAATCACCACATCGCCATTCACATCATGGCTCGCCGTCATTCGAACTGCGCCGCCGACCGGCGTGTACTTCACGGCGTTGTCGAGGAGGTTGGAGAGCGCCTGAGCGATGAGATGGCTATCTGCGAGGACGAAGAGCTCACCCTTGGCCTCGTAGAGCCAGCCAAGCTCTTTTTCCTCGCACACCGGCTGATAGAGCTCCGCAAGCTCATCCACCATTCCTCGTACATCCGTCCGCCGAAACGATCCCGTCGCGCCCGCCTGCACGCGCGACAGGCGAAGTACGGCGTTGAACGTTTCGAGCAGGCCGTCGACATCGTCGATCGACTTGGCAAGCGCCGCGCGCGGCCCCTCATCGGCATTGTCCTTGAGCCCTGCCTCCAGCCGATTGCGCAGGCGCGTCAGCGGGGAGCGCAGGTCGTGCGCGATCGAATCTCCTGCGGACCGGGACGAGACAACCAAACGTTCAAGCTTGGCGAGCATCGCGTTGAGCTGTTCGGAAAGCTTGTCAAATTCATCGCCCGAGCCCAGCACCGGCGCCCGCCGCGTCAGGTCTCCGGCCATGACGCCCTCCGTCGTGCGCGCCAGCTGTTCGGCCCGCTGCGCGGCCGAGCGTGAGATTACCACGCCGCCGATCAGCGAAAGCACGAATCCTACAGCCGCCGACCGCCAAACCACTTCGCTGATCCGCCGGTTCATCTCGCCGAGCTGGCCAACGTCGTAGGCCACCATCAGAACGCCGCCCTCCGAGAGCCTCGAAATGCGGCCCTCCGCGGACAGCCTGCTTGGCTCGCCGTCGGGCGTGCGGGCGTCGTACTCGAACTGGACATCCACCACCTGCCCAGCTGGCGCCGCGGCAGGCAGGACATCGAAATCGCCGGACAGTTTTTGCCCGTTACCGTCGAGCAGCAGATAGTAGAATTTCCCCCGTGCCTGCGATCGTTCCGTCACCGCCTGATTTAGGCGATCGATCCCGCCGCGGTACGCGGCCGAAAGTTCCTGGAATTCCGCGTTGAGCTCAGTCTCCGCCTGTCGGCTCATATGGCCTGCGGTCTCGTAGTAGAGATACGCCAGCAACGATGCGGAGAAGAGGATGAAGATCGATGCGTGCAGCAGCGCCAGCCGGAACGTTGTCGTCCGGACCAATGCCGGCAGGCTGCCAATCTTCATCGGATCAAGGCTTCATGGCCTAGGCTTCGAGCCGGTATCCCGCGCCGCGCACCGTGTGCAGCAGAGGCCGTTCGAAATCCTTGTCGATCTTCCCGCGTAGGCGCGAGACGTGAACATCGATCACATTGGTCTGGGGATCGAAGTGATAGTCCCAAACCTTCTCCAGCAGCATGGTACGCGTAACCACCTGACCGGCATGGCGCATCAGGAATTCAAGCAGGCGAAATTCACGCGGCTGCAGGTCGATCTTCTGGCCGTCGCGGTGAACGGTGCGGGCCAGCAGGTCCATCTCCAGACCGCCAACAGCAAGCTTGGTTGTCGGAATCTCGCCCGTCGCGCGGCGGCCCAGAGCCTCGACGCGCGCAACCAGCTCGCTCGGCGCGTAAGGCTTCACAAGGTAGTCGTCGCCACCGGCTTGAAGACCTTCCACGCGGTGATCCACCTCGCCGAGCGCAGACAGGAACAGCGCCGGCGCCCGACCACCGGAGTCCCGGTAGCCCTTCATCAGCTGAATGCCGTCAAGACCGGGAAGCATGCGGTCGACGACCAGCGCGTCGTACTCGCCGCCTTTAGCCTTCTTCAAGCCGCTGTCGCCGTCGCCGCATACATCGACAAAATGGCCGGCTTCGCTGAGCACGCCTTTTACGAAGGCTGCCGCGTCGGAGTCGTCCTCGATGACAAGAACCTTCATGGAACTATCCTGCCGCGGCAATTTCGATGGGGCGCAGCACGGTCAGGTCACCGCAGCGCTCCTGATTGCCGCAGCCAACGCGAGCAATGACATCGCGCTTGCCGGCAGCAATCGCTGCGGCCACCGCATCCTGGTAATCCTTCGGCGACTTCACGGCCTTGTTATTGATCTCGAGAATGGCGTCGCCCGGGAAGATGTCCGAGCGCGCCAGCGAGCCGCGAGGCTCCACCGTAACGACAATCAGGCCCGCGCCAGCGGCGCCGACGTCGAACTTCTTGATCTCCTCCGCAGTGAGGGACCGGATCGTACCGCCAGCAACCTTCACGTCGTCCGGCCCGGGACGCGGCGGCTTCATGTCCGCGCGGGCAGGATCGAGATCCGTGGTTGCAAGCGCGCGGTCGTCGCGCGCACGAACCGTGACGCGAACTGTTTGCTCCTTGCCGTCTCGAATGACCCGGAAGTTATTGGTCGAGCCCGCAAGCAGGCTGCCGACGCGTTGGGTCAGCTGACGGTTGTCCTTCACCTCTTCGCCGTTGACCGAAATGATGATGTCGCCGCGTTTGATGCCACTCGCTTCCGCCGGCCCGCCCGATGTAACTGAACGTACGATGGCGCCGTTCGGCGTCTTCAGGCTCCACGCGTCGGCAAGCCGCTGGTTCATGCTCTGGATTTCAACACCTAGCCAGCCGCGCACGACCTTGCCGTCGCGGATCAGCGTTTCGGCGATCTGCTTGACCGCATTGGCTTCGATCGCGAAGCCGATGCCAACGCTGCCGCCGCCGGTGTCGGAGAAGATCGCCGTGTTCACGCCGATGACTTCGCCGTTGAGGTTGAATGTCGGGCCACCGGAGTTGCCGCGATTGATAGGCGCGTCGATCTGGATGAAATCATTGTAGTTGCCGCCGAGCAGCTCCCGGCCATCGGCAGAGACGATGCCCGCCGTCGCAGTGCCGCCCAGGCCGAAGGGGTTGCCAACCGCAACGACCCAGTCCCCAACTCGGGGCTTTGCCCGGGTGGCAAACTCCACGAACGGGTAGGAGCCACTCTTCTTGACCTTCAGCACGGCAAGGTCGGTCTGCTCGTCCGAACCGACGATCTGCGCCTCAAGCTGGTCGCCATTCTTCAGGGTGACCGTCACTTCGCGCGCATTCTCGACGACATGGTGGTTGGTAACGATGTAGCCGGCAGCCGAGATGAAGAAGCCTGACCCCAGCGCTTCGCCCTCACGGCCTTCATCAGGGCTCGGCTCGGTGTCATCTCCAAACTCGTCTTCGTACTCGTCGAAACCTGGAAGTCCGCGGAAGGGGTTGAAAGCGCTGTTGCGCTCCGCCGGCTTCATCTCGGTGGTGACCTGCACGCTTACCACGGCTGGCGAAACACGTTCGATCAGGTCCGCAAAGCTCACCGGCGCGCCGCCCGGCGGCGTCACAGCAATCGGCTTGCCGTTCTGGGAGGCAGCAAGAGGGGCCAGCGAAACGCTCGCGGCCAGCACGGCGATCAGTCCGGCTGCGATACCCATGCGAGGCGTCCGTGCCACTGCAACCTTCATCATTCGCTCTCTCTCACTGCGTTCGCCTGCGCGACATGCGATGTTGAAACTAGAGACAGGCTCGATCTTCGCAACAGCAGAAGCTCCGCAACCGCAAAGACATCGTTCCCGGCCTGCGCCGCCCGGCGCGAACACCTATTGCTGCACCGGGGGACGATGGTCGATTTTGCCCTAGTTTAAGGCAATCATACGGCGATGCCAGAGGCTACGCGGTGCAATTGGCATCGATATCGATCGGTTTTGCCTGATTCACCCTACTGCGCCATCGCCCCGATCATCCGGCAGGGGCGCGAGATCGCGCTTGCGGCCGCCAAATGCGCGCATCCCCATGAAAATCCCCGCACCGGCGAGCAGGGCAAAGGGAAAGCCCCAGAGGAGCAGCGTCCAACCCTCCAGGGGCGGACGGAAGGAGACGTACTGCCCGAAACGAGACACGAAGAACTCGCGAACCTGCGTATCGCTCGCCCCCTTCGCGATCTCCTCGCGGATACGCTTGCGCGCATCGACAGCCATGTCGGCGGTGGATTGGGAAACCGGTTCGTTTTCACAGACGGTGCACCGCAATTCGCGCATCAGCCCCTGCGCCCGCATTTCCAGCGCCGGATCAGGCAACGGCGCCTCCGCGGGCGCAGCTGGCTGGGCTGCCTGCAGGATAAGCGCGATGAGCGGCGCGATCATGCCGGAACGCTCGCGGGGGCAGGCGGCGATTCGACGGCGGCCTCGGTTTCAGGAGCTGTCGCCGCAGAGCGCCGCCGCACCCTCGCTGCAAGCGACAGGAACCCACCGACCGCAATCAATCCTGCCCCGCCGAACACCCAGTCGATCAACGGATGATAGGCAATGCGGATGCGCCAGGCCGCCGGGTCTTCCCGCACCTGGTCGCCCAGCGCCACATAAACGTCGCCGCCGAGCGTCTTGCGGATCGCGACTTCAGTCGTGCTGGTCCGCGCGACCTGGAATGTACGCGTCTCGGGCTGGATGACTTCCGTCCTGCCGTCATGCGTCACGAGGATGTTTGCGCGCAGGGCTGAATAGTTGGGGCCTTCGACCTCTTCCAGATTCTGGAACTGGAACGTCCAGCCGGCCATCTCGGCAATCTCGCCAGGACGCAGGGGGAAAGTCTGCTCCGTCCGCGTTGCCGTCTCCACCGTGGCGCCAATGACGAACAGACCCATGCCGATGTGGGCAATCGCCATGCCCCATACGGTCAGCGGCAGCCGCAAGAAACGCCCGAACCCGCCTGGTCCGACGCGGCGGACAACGTCCATCCCGACGCCGACAACAACCCACACGCCAACCAGAACGCCAAAGCCAAGCCAGATGCCCCAGCCGCCCATCGCAAGCGCCACAATCGCAGCAACGACCGCCACCGCCGCCGCAGGCATCAACCATTTCATCAGGGGACCAAGCTCGGCCTTGCGCCACGGCGCCGCCTGAGCAAACGGCATGAAAAGCAGCAGCATCGCAATCATCGGTGCAAGCGTCAGCTGGAAATACGGCTCGCCGATTGAAATCGAAGCCGCCTCGCGCGAGATGATGCCGGACTCACCCAGCCACTGCAGGATCATAGGCGTCACCGTGCCGACCAGCACCAGGGCCGCCGCGACCGCAAGGAACAGGTTGTTCAGAACCAGCGCGCCTTCGCGGCTGACAGGATCAAACTCCGGCCCGGCCTTCAGCGTCGGTGCGCGCCACGCAAACAGGGCCAGCGCAGCGCCGCCCGCGATACTCAGCCCGAACAGCAGGACAAGCCCGCGCGTCGGATCGGTCGCAAAGGCATGCACGGACGTCATCACGCCGGAGCGAACCAGGAATGTGCCCAGCAGTGCGAGAATGAAAGTCAGCACCGACAGGAAGACCGTCCACGACGCCATTCCGCCGCGCTTCTCTGTGACGATCAGCGAATGGATCAACGCCGCACTGACGAGCCACGGCATGAAAGATGCGTTTTCGACCGGATCCCAGAACCACCAGCCGCCCCAGCCGAGTTCGTAGTAGGCCCAGATGGCGCCCAGCGCGATTCCTACGGTCAGAGAACTCCAGGCAAACAGCGCCCAAGGCCGCGTCCGGCGCGCCCACTCCTGGTCGATCTGTCCATTGATGAGGCCGGACGCCGCCAGAGAGAACACGAACGACATGCCGACATAGCCGAGATACAGAGCCGGCGGATGCAGCGCGACCGCCGGGTCCTGCAGCAGCGGGTTCATCCCGCCGCCATCGAACGGTGGATCGATCAGCCGCGTGAACGGACTGGACGCAAAAAGCAGGTAGGCGAAAAAACCCGTGGTCAGCAGGCCTTGCACGCCCAGCGCCTTGTCGCGCAGCGGACCCGCGCGCATGAACACGGAAGCGGCGGCGCCATAACCGGCCATCACCATGCACCACAGCAACATGGAGCCTTCATGGTTCCCCCACGCGCCGGCGATCCGGTAGATCAGCGGCTTCAGCGTGTGGGAGTTCTCAGCGACTAAGGAGACCGAGAAGTCCAGCTGCACAAAGCTGATGATCAGAGTCAGCATCGCCAGTACGGAAAAAATCCCGCAGGCAAACGCCAGCCGCCTTGGTGCCTCTCCGCCGGTCGTAAGGCCAAGCGCACTCTGCCCAATGGCAGCCGCGAGCGCCAGGAAGGCAAGGAGGTGACCCAGTTCGGCGATCACGTGGTGGGCTCTTTGTAGGTCGACTCACCTTCGGAATCCGAAGCCCGCTTCAGCGCGTCATACGCTTCCTTCGGCATGTAGTTCTCGTCGTGCTTGGCGAGCACCCGGTCTGCCACCAGGACGCCGTTCGAGTTGAACTTGCCCTCGGCCACGACGCCTTTGCCTTCCACCACCATGTCCGGCGGGATGCCTTCGAACTGCACCGGCACGGTGTGCTTGCCATCGGTGATCGTGAAGGTCAGCAGCTTGCCGCCCTCTTCGTGCTTCTGGCTGCCGACCTCGATCAGCCCGCCAACCCGCAGGGCTTGCGTGAAGGCCGACGGGCCTTTCGCGGCAATGTCGGATGGCGACTGGAAGAACGCGACCGCGCCCTGAAGGCCAACGACCGCGAGCGCAACCGCGCCGGTCACCAGAACAGCGGCCGCTCCGATGAGCCAGAGCCTCTGCGAACGCTTGCGCATGGAAACGATGCCTCCTGATCGACTGGCCCCAGCCGATGAGCCAGCAGACTATATGGGCCGCCGCGTCATCGCGCCAGCGACACGATGGCGCGAGATCTGGTCACATTTAAGCTGGAACTCAGGGAGTTGTCGGCGGGGCTGTTGGCGGGTCGATGCCAAACATCTGCCGCAACGCAGCAAACATCCCGCGCTCTGGCCCCTCGACTGGCGCACGCTTGTCGATATCGGCCCAGAGCGCTTCTGCTTCAGCTTTTTGCCCCTGAAGCCAGAGCCCGATCCCTGCGAGGTAGCCATAGCGAAACCGGTCCGGGTTGGCCTGGAAAGCCGCCTGGTAAAGCCGCGTCGTCCGCGCGTCGACCTCACCCGTCGTCTTGAAGCGCAAATCCGCCAGCTCGGCGATCACTTCGGCGTTGCTGGGGTCGCGGCGCAGAGACTCGGTGAATGCCTCTTCGGCCTTGAGCAGGCTTTCCTGCATGACCGCAGCCTGCGCGGCGGCGGCTGGCTCATCTCCGCCCTCCACCAGCCGCACGCCTTCCGCCTGCGCCCTTTGGGCCAGGCTCTCGTACATGCGCGCGATCATCAGGTGCGGTGTCGGATCCGTCGGCTGTTCGCGCGCACGGCGCTCCGCGATCGCGATAGCCTCTTTTTCGGTCAACCGCTCCGGCGATGTCCGGATCATCTGCTCGATCTCGGCGAGCCGCATTTCCAGTGGCCGGTCACTCATGCCGGGCTGGCCGATGAACCAGTAAGCGCCCGCGCCCGCCAGACCAAGTCCCAGCACGGCGAGGCGCATCGGCAAGGACTTGGCGACCAGCCACGTCCCGCCCGCGACAAACACGACAGCAACGAGAATAAGCCAGATCAAAGCGGCGCCGCCGGCAATACGAGTCGCGCCCGCAACCCGCCGATGGGGCTGTCCTCCAGATGGAGGCGTCCGCCGTAAATGTCAGCGAGTTCGCTCACGATCGAAAGTCCCAGACCTGTTCCCGGCTCGGATTCGTCCAGCCGCTTGCCGCGTTCCAGCGCCTTTGCGCGATGTTCGGCAGGAAGGCCCGGACCATCATCGTCCACCTTCACTTCCATGCCGTCATCGTTCCGGGTCACCGTCACGTTAACCCGCGACTTGCACCATTTGGCAGCGTTCTCCAACAGGTTCCCAACAAGTTCATCGAAGTCGCCCCGTTCGCCCCGGAAAACCGCCTTGGGGTCGACATCCACATCAATCGCCACGCCCTTGTCCCTGTGCAGCCGCTCCAGCATCCGGGCAATGCCCTCGACCGGCTCCTTCACTTCCGTGCGAACGCCCAGCACCTCCGCCTGCGCCGCCGCCTGGGCGCGCTTCAGGTAGCTGTTCACATTGCTGGTCATCGCCTCGGTCTGGCGCCGGACGAGGTCGGACAGCTTGTCGCTACCCTTGGCCTCGTTCTTAAGCACCGCCAGAGGCGTCTTCAGCGCATGCGCAAGATTGCCCACATGCGTGCGCGCTCGATCCACCACATTCCGGTTGTGCGTGATCAGCGTGTTGATTTCCCGCACCAGCGGCGACAGCTCGCTGGGATACTCGCCATCCAGCTTGTCCCTGCGTCCCGCCCGGACATCACCCAACTTGTCCTCGATCTCGTGCAGCGGCCGCAGCCCGTACCGGATCAGCACCAGCACGCCGCCGATCAGACCAATCGCAAGCACGCCAAGCGCGATGCCGAGCCGAAGCGTGAAGCTGCCGACTGATGCATCGGCGCTCGTGCGGTCGATTGCAGCATACAGCAGTAGCGGCTCAGGCCGGTCCGGAAAAGTCACAGCCTGCAGTCCGACGCGCATCTGCTTGTCGTCGGGCCCCGGCGCATCAAGATGGAGCACGGCGCCTCTCTGCTTCAGGGCTTCGGCGCGCACATCCGCAGCAACGCCGGCATCCTCATCGAAGAAACTCAGCGACTTCCTCGTCCGCACGACTTCATTTTCGGCGCTCAGATCGATGAAGGCCCAATAGCGGCCCAGCAGGGGAAGGCTGAAGCGCTCGTCGCGTGGCAGCTTCGCATCGTCGACGGCGATCTGTCCCTGTTCGGAGTTGACCGCCCCCGCCAGCGTTCGCAGCGTATCGTCGAGCGACAGGTCAAGCTGCTGGTCGGTCTCTGTGCGATAGAACGCCTGCAGCGACCAGCCTGCAATCAGAAGCACAACCGCGCTCCAGATCGCCGCAGCAACAAGCATGCGCCGCGCGATTGAGCCGCGCACACGCGCTCCGTCGCTCTCGGCGCCTGCCGTCTCAGTCATGCTAGTCGACGATCTTTTCCGCTACAGGGTCGATCAACCGATACCCGAGGCCGCGTTCCGTCAAGATGCGGTTGGATCCGATCTTGCGGCGCAGACGGCCGACAAACACCTCGATCGTGTTCGAATCGCGATCAAAATCCTGATCGTAGATGTGCTCGACCAGCTCTGTGCGCGGCACGACGCGACCCTGATGGTGCATCAGGTAGGACAGCACGCGATATTCATGGGCTGTCAGCTTGATCGGCTCACCATTTACCGACGCCCGCGCCGCGCGTGTATCAACACGCAGGTCGCCGCACTCCAGCGCCGCCGACGCATGTCCTGCCGCGCGTCGCATCAACGCACGCAAGCGCGCCAGAAGTTCTTCCGTCACGAAGGGCTTGGTGAGGTAGTCGTCAGCGCCGGCGTCGAACCCTGCGACCTTCTCGCTCCAGCGATCGCGCGCCGTGAGGATAAGAACAGGCATGTCCTTGCCGCTCGTCCGCCACTTCTCGAGCACGCGCACGCCGTCCATCTTCGGCAAACCAAGGTCGAGCACGGCCGCGTCATAAGGCTCGGTCTCGCCAAGGAAGTGCCCTTCCTCGCCGTCCGGCGCCAGATCCACAGCGTAGCCCGCCTGCGACAGTGCTTCACTCAGCTGCCGACCGAGATCGGGATCATCTTCGACAACAAGAACTCTCATCGCAATTCCAGCCCTTACTCTTCTCGGCCTGTCGACGCATTGACGCGCAGGTTGAGGCGACGACCATCTTCCGTCATCCACGCAATCATGTAGTAGCCGCCGGACTTCCTCGCATCGAGGTGCTGACCGCCATACTTTGAACGTAGGTCGCGAAGCACATCGCTAAGTGACACCTCGCGCTGCGACCCGCGATCATCGCGCGGACTATCCCACGAGTCGCCGCGCTGGAACGGATTGTCGAACGACTGATCGCGATCGCGGCCACGCTGGGCGTAGGCAGGCGAAATCGCCGCGCTCGCCATCAGCACGGCAGCCATCAAGGGAATCAGGGTTCTTCGCAACATGGGAACACGTTTAGTCCCGACTCCGTGAACCTCGTCTGAACAGGTGCGGGTCACGCCAAAACGACGCAGTTTCCGCTGCGATTCACTGAAAATGCCCGCTTTCATCGCTGCACATCGGTCTTGCGTCCGGACCAGTTGCGAATGAACTCCTTCAGCTCCGCATCTTCCTTGCGCGGGAGCACAATCATGAGCCGCACAAGAAGGTCGCCCGGCGTCGGCCGCGTCTGCACGCCCTTGCCGCGAAGCTTCAGAAGATCGCCCGAACTGGCGCCCGCAGGCACCGACATGGTTACCATTCCAGACGGCGTACTGACAGGCACCTTGCCGCCCTCGACGGCCTCAGCCAGGGAGATTTTCAGATCCATGCGGATGTCATCGCCGTCGCGGCGATAAACAGGATGCTCGCCAACCTTGATCTCAACCAGCGCATCGCCGGCCGGGCCATTCCCAGCGCCCGGCAGACCCTGGCTCTTCAGCCTGAGAGTCTGGCCAGAGGTGAGCCCCGCGGGAATCGCTAGGTCCAGCGTGCGGCCATCCGACATCGTCACCCGGCGCTTTCCGCCATTCACCGCGTCGAGAAAGTCGACCTCCATGCGATAGCGGACATCCTCGCCGCGCTGCTGGCCGAATCCGCGACTGCCGCCGCCGCGGCTGAACAGGCCGTCGAACAGATCTTCGAAGACATCGCCGCGCTGGCCGCGCCCGCGCGCGCCTGCGGCAGCGCCCGCAAACCCGCCTCCAAATCCGGTTCCCGGCTGGAACTGCGGACGCTCGTTCCCCTCGGCGTCAATCTCCCCGCGATCGAAACGACCGCGCAGATTTTCATCTGTCAGCAGGTTGAACGCCGCCGTCACTCGCTTGAAACGCTCCTCGGATGCGCTGTCGTTCGGGCGCACGTCCGGGTGCAGCTCCTTGGCGAGCTTGCGGTATGCCTTCCTGATCTCTTCCGCGGTGGAGGCCCTGGGCACTCCAAGCGCAGCGTAGGGATCCCAGCTCAACTGTTGATCCTTGCCGAAAAACCTTGCCCTAGCGTGGGACGTGATACCCCTGCAAGACAAGCCGGAAGATGGGTATATTGAGGCAAATCTGGACGTTTCTCACGTTTATGACTCGGGAATCGTCACTTGGACCCCTGTCCACGGTCCCGGCACGCCATTCGAACCGATTTGCGTCACCTCGACAAGCGCCAGCCCGCCCGCTGGAAAGTCCGTGACCTGCTCAGCTCCATGACAATCAGCGTCAGGGGAAACCACCTCCCACTCGCGAATCGATGCGCCACCCGTCAGCCTGCCCCGATACGCCTCCACCGCCTCGACCGGCGGATTTCCTGCGCCCCAGTCATCCCCATCCTTCCGTGCACGGCGCATCCAGGACAGCGCAAGATCGTCACCTGACCGCACCGCCCGCAGATGCGCCGGCGACCGGGGCTCCGCAGCCCGCGCGTCGTGAATGACCACGCCAATCCACGCACCAGCTTCCCAGGCAAACACCAGCCCATGCCCCGCCGCTCGCGTTCCGCCTCAACAGCTGGAATGCGGCGGAAAACCCGTCGCCAGTCAGCAGCGGCTGTTCTGTCGCCGCAATGGCCCGTCCGGGTCCACAGCTCTTCCAGTCCAGCGGATCGCGATACCGGAAGCCATGCTTGCGCCCCTGCCGCGCTTCGGAAAAGGCAATCAGCTCGTGTGCAATATCTGCACGCATCGCCGCGCCACCAACCTCCCACCGCCGCAGCGACTGCGCCCAACGTCCGTTGCGACTCTCCGCGCCAGAGGCCAAGTGTACAGCATCCGTCATCCGCTCCGACCCGCCACCCACGCCGATCGCCAGCGCCAACGCCAAACTTGCCTCATGAAACGCGCTAGTGTGAACCGCGTCGCGCCGGCTTCGCCGACGGACCCCGCAACCCGATTCATCGACGATGCTCCTGTATCAGAGGCCCGGGGTCGATCTCTCGATATAGCCGCCCGGCAATCCATACAGCGCCAGTTGCGCCAGCGTCTCCGCGATCCGTCGCGCCAGCCGGTCAAGATCGTCATCACCAGACTTCACAATCCGCATAAGCTCCCGCTCCACGGTCTGCGTCGCCTTAGGCAACACCGCCTCCAGCGCGTCTCGCGCTGCGCGCGCTGCTTCGTCCTGCTCCTGCGCCTCATCCACCAGATGGACGAAAAGTGGGCCGAGTTCATGGACCGCTCCCGCGCCGGCTGGGAAAAGATGCTCGGCGTCCTTGCGACGCTGCTTTAGGCCTGCTGCACCACGTGGCGCGGAATGAAGGCCGTCGCCTTGTCGATCATCGCGTCGGCAATCTCCTGCTCGCCCGACACGATCAGATCGGCGCCAAGCCCGCGCAGGTGCTCCACCTCGGCATCCGAATGCGCCCGTGCGTAGACCTTCACCTTCGGGTTCAGCTTCCGCGCCAGCTCAACGATCCCTCCCGCCTCAAATCCATCCGGCACCGTCACGAAGATCAGGTCCGCCTGCGGCGCTCCGGCCGCGATCATCGTTTCGTGCGAAATCCCGTTTCCGAGCACCACCGGAATCCCGCGCCCCTGCAGCATCTCGACCAGGTCCGGCCGGTCTTCGATCACCGAATATGTGGCGCCCGCCGAATCCAACGCCTTCCCGATCAGAGATCCGACGCGGCCATAGCCGATCAGCACCGCCCGCTTGGGCGCCGCCGCCGGCGCCACTACTGGCGGCGTTGCTCCTGCAACCTTTCCGCTGACGCGGTCGAGAACAGCAAACAGTAGCGGGTTCAACACGATCGAAATGATCGCTCCGCCGAGGATAGCATTTCGCGCTTCCTCCGGGATAAGGTCCAGCTGCAGGCCAATGCCGGCAAGAATGAACGAGAACTCGCCGATCTGCCCCCGCGCCCCAGTCACCATGGCCGCCGCCTCGCGCGATTTCCCGAACGCGCGCAGCAGCGCAAAACTCACAGCGGACCGGAACACAACAATGATGCCAACAGTCGCAATCAGCGGCCACGGATTTCCCAGCAACACGCGCGGATCGAACAGCATACCCACCGACACAAAGAACAGCACCGCGAACGCATCGCGCAGGGGGAGCGTCTCGTTCGCCGCCTGCTGCGACAACTCGCTCTCCGCCATGATCAGCCCTGCGAACAGCGCGCCCAGCGCCACGGAGATCCCGAACACCGCCGACGCCGCATAAGCCACACCCAGCGCAATTGCCAGCACGCACAGCCGGAACAACTCGCGCGACCCCATGTGCACGACGCGACGCAGGATCCACGGCACCAGGCGCTTACCCGCCAGAAGCATGATCAACCCAAACGCCGCGACCTTGCCCAGCGTCAGCGCGACCGCGATCCCGACATCCTGCATTTGCAGAACCGTCATTACCTCGCCATTCTCCGTCCCGCCGCGGATCTGCGCCCATGTCGGCAGCAGCACCATGGCGAGAACCATCGCCAGGTCTTCGACCACAAGCCAACCGACCGTCAGCTTGCCGCGCTCCGTCTGCATCACCCGCTTGTCCTGCAGGTTGCGAAGCGACACGACAGTCGACGCCACAGACAGCGACAGCCCGAACACCACCCCCGCCTCGAGTCCCCACCCGATCAGCATCGACGCGGCGATCCCGGCAGCCACGGTGAGGATGATCGTCAGGAGCGTCATCGGCACAGCCACGCCGCGAACCGACATCAGGTCCCGCGGAGAGAAATGCAGCCCCACCCCGAACATCAGCAGGATGACGCCGACATCGGCCACTTCCTGCGCCAGTCCCTCGTCTGCGACAAAGCCCGGCGTCGATGGTCCGATCAAGACGCCCGCCAGAAGGTAGCCCAGCAGCGGCGAAAGCTTCAGCCGGCTGGCAATCGCGCCCAATACAAAGGCAAGGCCAAACCCCACAGCCAGAAGCGCAATCAGTGGGGAGTCATGCGTCACCGATGCGGGGCCCTTCTGCTTGTGCGGAACGAATCCAACCTTCGCAGATCGCCAATCCCGAATGCAAAGAAAATCGTGCGACCTCTGTACCTCGCGGCAATTTTCGGCGAGCCGCCAAGGTGGCCTTAACCGTCATGTGCGATGCAGGAACTCTGTACGGACATCATTATGCGCTTTCGCGACCCAAAAAGACTGCGCATCATCTCGGTCGCCAGCGTCCTGCTGCTCCTGACCGGCTTGCCCATGATCGTGGGCCTGACGCGCTTCGTGCCGGATCCTTCCGCCCAACCGCCGGGAATCTTGGCGACTTACGCGTCCGGCCTGACCGCGTTGAGCGGTGCGGTGATCATGGCGTCAGTCCTGTCCGTGCTCTTCGCCATCTGGCACTTCGTCAACCTTCGCCGCGACGTGGGTCGCAAATACCTGATGCAGAGTTCCCGCCGCCGCCGTAATCTGGTCGAGGATGCGCGAACGGTCGGCATCATCCTTGGCGTCGCCGGTCTGATCATCGGAAGCCTCGCCGGCCTCTATGCGTCGATGGTGCATGCGCGGCCTGACCTAATGAACGGCATGCCGGCGCTACACCTCTCCGCCGAACTCGCCATCGGCTGCCTCTTAGGCGGCGCGCTACTTTACGTAGCCGGCCGCTTCGGCCGCTAGGCGGCTTCCACCACCGCCCTCATCCGCAGGATCGCACGCCAG
Source organism: Hyphomonadaceae bacterium (assembly GCA_022844475.1). Classification (GTDB taxonomy): domain Bacteria; phylum Pseudomonadota; class Alphaproteobacteria; order Caulobacterales; family Hyphomonadaceae; genus UBA7672. The sequence goes on from JALHLR010000006.1 coordinate 108,227, forward strand.
ATCCCGCGCCCTCGGCTCAGCGTGTCCGCAAACGCCGGAACGAGCAGCACGCACCGCCACCCCTCCATCTCAGGCTCCGCGGCACGCAGCGCATCGCGGATCGCCGCAATCGGGCGCACGCCTTCTATCCCGCCCTCCATCCGGCTCACGACCACCAGGACCACACGATGCTCGCTGGCTTCCACGCCCATTGCCCCAGTCGGCTCCGAGAAATGCCTTGCGATCTCGAGATGGAGACAGGCCAGCCTCGAACCCGTCTTTTCCAGCAAGCGCATAGGATCCCCGAGTAACGCCAACACATCTGCATCGCCGTTCAGCGCCGCAATGATCGCGCTCTCCAGCGCCTACTGGGCCGAACTCACAGCCGTACCCACCGCCGGTCCGCCGTCCCGCGCAGCCACCAGTCCAGCACCATTCGCAGCGAGCGCGTGATCATCGCAAACCCGGTCGCTTCCTCGATCCGCGACCGCGCCGTCGCAATCAGGTGCGAGACCAGCCCGTTCTCGCTCGTCCCCGAAATCCGCAGATAGTCCCTGGCCTCGGCCAGCCCGACGGGCTCCGCCGCCGGCACCGCCAGCATCGTCACGATCATGGATTTTGTCTCTTGAATGCTCACCATCAGTGAGCGATGCACGCCAACCCGGGAGGCGCTGATGTTCGAAGTTCCGGGTTATCTCTGTCTCAAAGACAGGAGTCGCTCTTGCTCAGATCCTTCGCGATGACAGCCGTCTGCTTACTCGCGGGTTGCGCGGCCACGCCGCCGCCGCGTCCCGAGGCATCCATACTTGCCGATCGCATCATGCAGCTCGACCGGACAACGCAATGGCGCGCGGTCACCCAAACCGCGATCCCTTTCGATACACACCATCCCCAGGGCATGGTGCGCATCGGCGAGCAGGTGTTCTTCACCTCAGTCGAGATCATCCGCCCGACCCAGCGCCATCCTCAGCCAATCGAAGGCATGGACCGCGACGCAGGCGAGGGGCGCGGCCACCTCTTCCTGGTCGGCGCCGATGGCGCTCTCCAGGCGGATATCCCGCTCGGCGAAGGCGACACCTATCACCCCGGCGGGCTCGATTTCGACGGAAGCTGGCTCTGGGTCCCGGTCGCGGAGTACCGCCCTAACAGCCGCTCGATCATCTATCGGATCAATCCATCAACACGCGAAGTCTCAGAAGCCTTCCGCGTGCCCGATCACATCGGCGCCATCGCCGTCGACCGCGAAGGCCGCGCCCTCATCGGCGTCAGCTGGGGTGGATCACGGATCTATCGCTGGCCACTGCAACCCGGCGGCTCGGTCGCCCCCGCCGATCTCACCGCACCGCCGATCAGCCGCGCCCGCTCGCACTACATTTCCTGGCAGGACTGCCACGGCCTCGACGGCCGCATGATGGCCTGCACCGGTCTCGCGAACTACTCGCTGCCGGGCGCAGGCGGTTCATTCTCACTCGGCAGCGTAGAACTCATAGACCTATCCGATCTTCTCCCGCGTTGGCAGACCCCGATCCTCCTGTGGTCGCCGTCGGGCCGCTCCATGCTCCAGAACCCGGCCTGGTTCGAAGCGACAGATGACGGCCTGCGCGCCTGGTTCATGCCCGACGATGACCAATCGGTCCTGTACACGTACGAAAGCGCCTCACCCGGCTAACCTCGCGTCACGGCTAGGCGCGGGCGCTTCGCCGAACTAAACCTGCCGCGAACGTCAATCGTCGCGCAGGAAACACCCATGAAACTCGACAGCTCGATCTCGGCCATCGTCACCGGCGGCGCCTCCGGACTCGGCGGCGCGACCGTCAGGGCGCTGCGCGCCCATGGCGTCAAGGTCGCCATCTTCGACATGAACGAAAAGACCGGCGTGCCGTTCGCCGCCGAAACCGGCTCGGTCTATTGCAACGTCAACGTCACCAACGAAGCATCCGTCGACGCCGGCTTTGCACAGGCCCGCGCCGCAAACGGCCAGGAGCGCGTCCTCGTCAACTGCGCCGGCACCGGCAACGCCTTCAAGACGGCCGGCCGCAACAAGGAAACCGGCGAGATCAAATCGTTCCCGATTGACCAGTTTGACCGCATCATCCAGATCAACCTCGTCGGCACCTTCCGCTGCATCGCGAAATCCGCCGCCGGCATGCTAACGCTCGATGTGCTGCCCGATGGCGACCGCGGCGCGATCGTTAACACGGCGTCCGTCGCGGCCGAAGACGGCCAGATCGGCCAGGCCGCCTACTCCGCCTCGAAGGGCGGCGTCATCGGCATGACACTCCCGATCGCCCGCGACCTCTCCACCGAGAGCATCCGCGTCAACACTATCCTCCCGGGTTTGTTCAACACGCCGCTCCTCGCCGGCGCCCCGGAGAACGTGAAAGCGGCCCTCGCCGCCACTGTCCTCAATCCCAAACGCCTCGGCGCCCCCGACGAGTACGCCAGCCTGGCCCTGCAGATGAT
>JALHLR010000007.1:0-4350 GCA_022844475.1 Hyphomonadaceae bacterium
TCGGGCGTGGTGGTGTCGCGCTCGTCGCCAGGCGCATTCTCGTTGAGCGCAGGCTCGTTGCGATCAAGACGCGTGACCCTGTCGCCCGCCTCCCGGAAGAAGCGCGTCAGCCCCTCCGGTCCCATCATTGGCACGAGCAGCAGGTTTGCTGCGCAATTGTCGCTGACGGTGACGGTTGCCTCGCACAGGTCTTTCAGCGTCATCCGTCCGATCCCGGTTGCGGGATCGATGCGCGCTTCGCAAACGGGCGAATGAACCACCAGATCGTTGCGGCCATAGAGGACCCTATCGTCCAGGCTCATTCCGTGCTGCGCGCGCTTGAGGATGCCTGCCGCCAGCAGCCATTTGAATGTGGACGCCATGGCGAAGCGCTCATGCTGGCGATAGCCGATCATCGCGCCCGCGCCCGTGTCGAGCGCGGCAACGCCAACGCGCCCCCCGACAACACGCTCGATGGAACGAAATCCAAGGGCAGCGCGCTGCCCTTCGGGGACCAGAGTGCAACCCGCAGCGAGAAGGGCAGCCCCGCCCGAAACAACCTCGCGCCGCGTCAGCATCAGAGGCCCAGCGCCTTCCTCTGCGCCGTGAACAGGTCCTCGCAACCAGCATGCGCAAGATCCATCAGCGCGGCGAACTCATCGCGCGAGAAGGCGCGCTGTTCGCCCGTGCCCTGGATCTCGATCAGCTTGCCGCCCGAGGCCATCACGAAATTTGCGTCCACCTGCGCATCGGAATCTTCCGGATAGTCGAGATCGAGCACGGGCACATCCCTGTAGATGCCGCACGATACCGCCGCGACCTGCGCCGACAACGGGTTCGTCTTGATGACACCCTCCTCGACCAGATAGCGGCAGGCCAGCGCAAGCGCGACGTAGGCGCCGGTGATCGCCGCCGTGCGCGTACCGCCATCGGCCTGCAGCACATCGCAATCGAGCGTGATCGTGTTCTCGCCAAGCGCCTTCATGTCGGTGACGCTCCGCAGCGCGCGGCCGATCAGGCGCTGGATTTCCTGTGTGCGTCCTGACTGCTTGCCTTCGGCGGCTTCGCGGCGCCCGCGCGTATGCGTGGCGCGCGGCAGCATGCCGTATTCGCCGGTGACCCAGCCTTCGCCCTTGCCCTTCTTCCAGCGCGGCACATCGCCAGCCCACGACGCCGTGCAGAGGACATGCGTGTGGCCGAACCTGGCGAGGCACGACCCCTCGGCATAACGCGTGACGCCTGCCTCCAGCGTGATGGGGCGGAGCTGCTGTGGCGTACGGCCGGACGGGCGCATGAAGAACCTCTGATCAGATACCGCGCGGCTGGTAGCAGAGGCTGGGCGAGGTTCCTACTCTGGTCTCTATTGGGGCGCGGTCGTCAACGCCGCGATCGTGCGCGGCTCGATGATGCGGCCGAGCGAATAGGCTTCCAGCACGGTCGGCTGCGCGTCTCCCGAGAGATAGACAAGGAACACATCACCCGGCTTGCCATAGAGGGCGTCCTGGCCGGTCATCTGCCCGCACGGCGGCGGAATGCTGGAACCAAGGTTGATCTCGGCCGACGGGCCGCTTCCCCTGATCCAGCGTATCGGCTTCAGCACTGCCAGAGGCTGGCCGTTCATGTAGTCGAACTCCTTCGGCAACCCCTTCGTCTTGTCCTCGCGCACATAGCGCACCAGCACGAGCGCTCCCGCCTCATCGAACAGGCGCACCTGCTGCCTCAGCTTCCAGTCGCGTGTCTCCTCGGCGTACTTCAACCCGTGCGCCTCCCACCAGGCCTGGTTCAGCGCCGAGACATCCGCCTCGGGCGTGCCCGGCGCCGGCATCGGCGGCGGGGGCGGGGGCATGATCGAACAGGCAAGCGCCGGCGCGGCGAAAAACCCCATGGCTGCTGCCATCGCCGCCGCAATCCCGATCCTGCCGAGCACTTTCATCGATCTGACCCCTGTCACATTCCGTCCACCGACCTTGGCCCTGCGGCAGACAGCCCGCAAGTCGCCCCGCACAGGCCAACCCGGATGGAACGGGCAATCATTACATGGTTGAACCGTGCTGACCGGCCCCATACCTTCCCCGCGATGACCAGCACCCCGCGCAACCCTCCCGGATCGGGCGCCGCCCCGTCCGGCGCACCCCTTTCGGCCTTCGCCGCCATGGACAAGCGCTCGCGCGACATCTTCCGCGAGATCGTGCAGTCCTATCTCGACACCGGCGAGCCCGTCGGCTCGCGCACCATCTCGCGCCGGGGCGTCGCCCTCTCCCCGGCATCGATCCGCAACATCATGTCGGACCTTGCCGAGATGGGCCTGATCGACAGCCCGCACACCTCCGCCGGCCGCATGCCGACCCATGCGGGCCTGCGCATGTTCGTGGATTCGCTCCTGCAGCTCGGCGAGCCGGGCGAGGACGACAAGCGCCAGATCGAAAGCCGGCTCGCCAGCTCGGGCCGCCGCATGGAGAACGTGCTCGGAGAAGCCTCCGAAATCCTCTCCGGCCTGGTCGGCGGCGCAGGCCTCGTCTCGACGCCCGCAGCCGACGCGCCGATCCGCCATGTCGAGTTCGTCCGCATCTCCAGCGAGCAGGCGCTCGCCGTCATCGTCGCGGAGTCGGGCGAGGTCGAGAACCGCGTGCTCGCCCTGCCGCCCGGCCTGCCGGCATCATCGCTGCTCGAGGCCGGCAATTATCTCAACGCCCGCATGAAGGGGCGCACGCTGTCCGAGGCGCGCGCCGCCGTGCTGGAAGAAGTCGGCTCGCGCCGCGCCCTGCTCGACCAGACCGCCGCCCGGCTGGTGGAGGACGGCCTCGCCCAGTGGTCCGGCGAGGATCCCGGCCGTGGCCGCTCCCTCATCGTGCGTGGTCGGGCCAAGCTTCTAGACGACCCGCGCGCCGGCGAGGACCTCGACAAGGTACGCGATCTCTTCAAGGAGCTGGAACGCTCGGAAAACCTGCTCAACGTGCTCGATACCGCACGCGAGGCCGACGGCGTCCGTCTCTTCATCGGCTCTGAAAATCCGCTGTTTTCCCTGTCGGGTTCCGCGATGATCGTCGCCCCCTATATGAATGGGGAACGGAAGATTGTAGGGGCGCTGGGCGTGATCGGACCGACACGGCTGAACTATGCCCGCGTTATTCCGATGGTGGACTATACCGCACAGGTCGTCGGCCGGATTCTCGGCGGGGCCCGCGCCGACACAAAGAGAGAGTAGAGCCTGTTATGACGAACGAGACGCCGCAAAATGGCCAGACGGATGAGGACTCGCTCCTGGCGGCCGAGAACGAAGGCATGGACGAAGCGGTAGGCCATCCCCGCGCGGAGCCGCATCCGCTGGAAGCTGCCTACGCAGCGCTCGAGAAGGAGCGCGATGTGCTGAAGGAAAACATGCTGCGTGCCCTTGCCGAGACCGACAATGTCCGCAAACGCGCCAACCGGCAGATCGAGGAAGCGCGGCTCTACGCCGTCGAGAAATTCGCGCGCGACCTCCTCAACGTCTCCGACAATCTGGCGCGGGCCGTCGAGGCAGTGCCGGCTGCCGCGCGCCATGCGCTCGATGGAGCCGTGAAGACCGCGTTCGAAGGCGTCGAGCTGACGCAGAAGGAAATGGTCACCGTCCTGTCGCGCCATGGCGTCTCCGCCATCGACGCATCTCCCGGCGCCGCCTTCGATCCCGCCCTGCACCAGGCCGTCACGCAGGTGCCATCGCAACACCCCGCCGGCTCGGTCGCCGAACTCTACCAGACCGGCTGGCGCATCGGCGACCGCGTCCTGCGCGCAGCGATGGTGGCGGTGAGCGGGGGATCTGCCGGGCTGCAATAGCCTCCTCGTCTAGCCCTGCGCAGCGTGCTGAACGGGCGCATTCAGCCCCCTGGCGATCGCCTCGACAGCTCGCATCGCAATTGTGCGCGCCTGCACCGGCGGCCGCAGCATGCCTGACAGTTCGAGCACCAGCACGCCGTGCGTTGCGGTCCAGCACATGTGGGCCGCGTCCTCGACATTGCCGCTGAACAGGCCCTGTTCCTGGACCCGGCGCCAGCCTGCAGCCATCGTCTCGCGCGCGCGATGCATCGCCGCCCCCAGTTCGGGATAGTCGGCGCCCGGCGGCTGGATGAACATCAGGCGATAGGCGTCGCGATTGGCCATCGCCCATTCGAAATACGCCTCGCCCGGCTGGATCCAGTCGCTGTCGCGCAGCGTGGCCTCGGCGGCGTCCATTGCGTCCGCCAGCCGTGTAAAGGCGCGCGTCCGGACGGCGTTTATGATCTCGTCCTTGTCCCTGAAGTACCGGTAGGGCGTCATCGACGACACGCCCATGCCCGCCGCCAGGTCGCGCATGGTCACGGCGTGGAAGCCGTGCTGGGCAAACTTCGCCTCCGC
>JALHLR010000007.1:4450-98109 GCA_022844475.1 Hyphomonadaceae bacterium
GGCTACAGGATGTACTTCGACAAGTCCTTGTCGCCCGCCATGGCGGACAGCTTTTCACGTACATATGCGCCGGTGATGCTGAACGCCTCGCCATTGCGCTCCGAGGCCGAAAAGCTGATCTCGTCCAGCACGCGCTCGAGAACCGTGTGCAGCCGACGCGCGCCGATGTTCTCGACCGTGTCATTCACCTGCACCGCAATGTCAGCAATCGCCGCGATTGCATCGGCGTCGAACGACAGATCGACCCCCTCTGTCTTCATCAGCGCGGTGTACTGCATGATGAGGTTGGCTTCGGGCTCGGTGAGGATGCGCTTGAAATCATCGCGCGACAGCGCCTTCAGCTCGACACGGATCGGCAGGCGGCCCTGCAGTTCGGGCAGCAGGTCAGACGGCTTGGCCACATGGAAGGCGCCGGACGCGATGAAGAGGATGTGGTCGGTCTTCACCGGCCCGTGCTTGGTCGCAACCGTCGTGCCCTCGATCAGCGGAAGAAGGTCACGCTGCACGCCTTCGCGTGAAACGTCCGCGCCGGCGCGCTCGGAGCGCGAGGCGATCTTGTCGATTTCGTCGAGGAAGACGATGCCATCCTCCTCGGTCACGCGCAGCGCCTCACGCGTGACGGACTCCGCGTCGAGCAGCTTGTCGGATTCTTCCTGGAGCAGCGGCTTGTACGCTTCCTTCACAGTGGTGCGGACGCGTTTGCTCCTCGCACCGAAGGATTTCGACAGCATGTCCGACAGGTTGATCATGCCGATCGATGCGCCGGGCTGGCCGGGAACCTCGAAGCCGCCGAGCGGGTTCGACGCGTCGGCGACATCGACCTCGATCTCCTTGTCGTCGAGCTGCCCTGCCCGCAGCTTGGTGCGGAAGCTTTCGCGCGTTGATGGTTGCGCTGTCGCGCCGACCAGCGCGCTGAGGACGCGCTCCTCGGCTGCGGCTTCAGCCTTGGCCTCGACCTCCTTGCGCCGGCGGTCGCGCACCATGCCGATGGCGATCTCGACGAGATCACGAATGATCTGCTCGACATCGCGGCCGACATACCCGACCTCGGTGAACTTGGTCGCTTCGACTTTCAGGAAGGGCGCCTTCGCCAGCCGGGCAAGACGCCGCGAGATTTCGGTCTTGCCGACGCCCGTCGGCCCGATCATCAGGATGTTCTTCGGGGTCACTTCCTCGCGCAGCCCTTCGGCCAGCTGCTTGCGGCGCCAGCGATTGCGCAGCGCCAGGGCGACGGCGCGCTTGGCGTCAGGCTGGCCGACGATGAAGCGGTCAAGCTCGGAGACGATTTCGCGCGGAGTGAATTCAGACATGGCTTCCTGCAAGACAGAGCTGGCATGAGCTAGGGATGCCGGGTCAGCTTCGCTAGCTCATGCCTGCTCATGTCAGCAAGAAGATTACGCCGGTTCCGGCGGGAAGATCCGCCCCAGCATTCCTTCCTGCGGGATCACCTTCAGCAGCCCACGCCGCGCCGTGCGCCAGCCGCCGCCCAGCAGGACGATCGCGCCGCCGATGATCAGCGCCGTCAGCATCAGCGTGTTGACCCCGCCGCCGCCGAACTCGTTGACCAGCACCCAAAGCGTCGCCGCAAAGGTGACAAGCCCCGAAACGATCAGGGCGCGCCGGTTGAGCGCCAGCGAGAGGAGCGCAAAGGCCAGCAGGACGAACAGCATCATGGTCGCTTCCGCCATGCTCGCCGGCGCAAATCCGGATCCAAGCAGGAGGCCGCGCACGCCAAAAATGATCTGCGGCGCAGCCGCCATGTGCAGCCAGAAGGCGTGATCCGACGAACGTGTCGAGCGCGTCGGGTCCTTCATGTCGAAGCCGATGGCCGCGGCAAGCGTGGCGAGGCCGATGACCAGCATGGCAAGACCGCTGCCGATCTGGCCGATACCGCTGAACTGAACGACTGCGGTATAGAAGAGGCCGGCGCACGAACCAGCCAGAAGGAAGAGCGAGAACGGCAGCCTGAAGCGCAGGAAGATCGCGCCAGCTGCCAGCGCCGCAGCAGCGAAACCAGCATAGCTGATGCTGGTGATGATGTCCCACGGGCTGACATCGCCGCTCTCTGCGCGCATCGCCGTGTCGACCGGGTCGATGAAGAAGCTGGCGAGGCCCGCAGCCATGATTGCCGACGCCCAGACGATGGCGATCGCCAGCGCCATCGACGGCAGGAGAAGCCGCCGCTTGCCGCAGAAGTATTCCGCCAGCAGCCATGCGCCGACAACCACGGGGACGGGCGACAGCACGATGGCGAGGCGGATCGAGTCAGCAAGTGCACGCCCTTCGGCGAGCGATTGCGGTTCCGACAGTGCGCCGAGACCCAGCACGTTGATGACGGAGATCGCCGACAGAAAGCCCAGACCCGTCATCAGAACGACAATGCCGATGGTGAGGAACACGTCATTGAAGTTGGAAAGAAAGCGCAGGTTCTCCGGATCGAGCATGCGCTCGGGATCGTTGCGCGCTTTCAGGAAGGCTTCGAAGCGCTTGGCGCCTTCGTCGCTGATCGCGCCCGCCTCGACGGCGGCGCGAATGTCGGTCTTGTCAAACATCCAGTGTCTCCAGGACGAAGTTGCTGTTTGTGTAGACGCAGACTTCCGCCGCGATCGTCATCGCCTTGCGTGCGATCTTTTCGGCGTCGTCTTCGTACTCATACAGCGCTCGTGCGGCGGACAGCGCGTAGTTGCCCCCTGAACCAATGGCCGCGATCGGATGCTCCGGCTCGAGCACGTCGCCCCTGCCCGTGATGACGAGCAGGGAAGTCGCGTCGCCCACGATGATGAGGGCTTCGAGGTTGCGGAGGTATTTGTCAGTGCGCCAGTCCTTGGCGAGTTCCACGGCGGCGCGCTGAAGATTGCCGGGGAATCGTTCAAGCTTCTGGTCAAGTCTTTCGAACAGCGTGAAGGCGTCCGCCGTGGCGCCTGCGAACCCTGCGAGAATCTCACCCTTCTCGCCGAGACGCCGGACCTTGCGGGCATTGCCCTTCATGATCGTCTGCCCCATCGACACCTGCCCATCCCCCATGACGACGAGCTTGCGGCCCTTCTTCACAGCGAGAATGGTGGTTGAATGCCAAGTGGGCTCAGACGACATTGCTCAGGTTCCTGACCGTTGGGCAGTCTATGTCGGGTCAGATCGCGCAACAAGCAAATTTATCGACTTTCGATAATTCCGCGCGCTCACGCATGTCCGCTTGACCCGACATAATGTCCGTTATACCAGACACGAATGCCGCTCCTCAAGCCCATCGCCTTTCTTCTCCCCTGCCTCGCCGTGGGCGCCGGGCTCGCTCTCGTCTCGCTTGCCGTCGGCATATCGACTGGCTGGGCCGGGGCCGCTGCGCTGGTTGCATGGGCCTTCATCGCCCGGCGGCGCTGGCTGCAACTGGAAGCGACCAGCGGTCTCGAACCCGGCGCGCCCGAGCGCATCCTCTGGCTTCGTACCGCCGGCAACGCGCTTATCCTCGGCCACGTCGCCGCCTCTGTCCTGCTCGTGCGCGACGACCTGCGGCTGGGCCACGACAACACCCTCGCCATCGATTCCTGGACGATCGCGCTGGGCCAGCTTGCCGCCACACTCCTCTTCCGCCGCGACGAGAAGGAGCGTGACGAACGTCATGCCGCCATCGCGGCACGTGGCGTCCGCGCCGGCTACACCGTGCTGATCGTCTGCCTCGTCGTGCTGCTTGGCTGGCTCGCTTACGCCCCCCCGCCCCAGCGCAGCACGCTCTCCCACTTCGTGCTCGCAAACCTGATGCTCGTTCTCATACTGGCGTCGTACGGCGTCATGCTGCTGCGCCAGCTGATCGACTACGCCATCGACACGCGTCAGGCGCTGGCGGCGGAGCGACCCGCGTCATGACTGCCCCGCCCATCGGCAACAACCTGCGCCGCCTGCGTTTCGAGCATGACGGCATGAGCCAGGCCGATCTCGCCCGCATCGTCGGTGTCACGCGCCAGACCATCGTGGCGCTCGAAACCGGCCGCTACGCTCCCTCGCTCGAACTCGCGATGCGCCTCGCCACCGTCTTCGGCTGCAAAGTCGACAGCCTGTTCCACTGGACCGACGTCGACGCCGCGCGCGCCCTCTACAGCCGCAAACCCGGAAACAGCACATGACCGCCCTCATTCCCGCGCGTCACCTGACGGCCGCCATCCTTCTCGCCATGACGCTCTGCTCCTGCACATCGCTCGCGCAGACGCCAGGCGCCACCGTCACCGTGACGGTCGAGAGCGTCCGCTCCGATGGCGGTCAGGTCACCGGCAGCCTGTGCAACGATCCGAAGACGCCCTTCTGTTCAACCTACGTTGCGCACACCAAAGCGGCCCCTGGCCGCTCCGTGCTGGTGTTTGAAGGTGTTGCGCCCGGCCGCTATTCGCTTTCCACCGTCCACGACGAGAACGGCAATGGCCGCACCGAAGTCCCGCCGGAAGGCTATGGCTTCGGCAACAACTCGCCCGCTCCCATCTTCGACCTCTCGTCCTTCGAGGTTGCCGGCGATAGGGCTACAACGGTGAGCCTCAACTATTACGGTGTAACGCGCACGGGCTCGCGCGGAATCGATCCGCCCGAAGGCGTCGTCCGCACCGACATCCGCAACGATGGTCTCTACGGCCAGCTCTACACGCCGAAGAACGCCACGGGCCGCGTGCCCGCCGTCATCCTCATCGACGGATCGACTCCAGGCCTCGATGGCGTCAGCGTCCTCGCCGCCTCCTATGCGCGCGAAGGCGTCGCCGCCCTCGCCCTCGCCTATTTTGGCGAGACCGGCCTGCCATCTGCGATGACGAACATCCGCCTCGAATACTTCAAGACCGCCCTCGCCACGCTGAAAGCCCGCCGCGAAATTGATCCAGGCAAGATCGGCGTGCTCGGCGTCTCACGCGGCAGCGAACCCGCCATCCTCTTGGCCGCCGACCATCACGATATCCGCGCCATCGTCGCGGTGGGGCCTAGCGCCGTCGTTTGGCAGGGCTACGATCCCGCCACGCCCGAAGCCACCGTGGCGGCGTGGACCGCAGGCGGCCAACCGCTTCCCTTTCTCGTGGCCGACGCCGCGCTCTACGACCCCAACGGCCCACAGGCGCCGATGTTCGTCAGCGCGCTTGCGAAGCTGGGCACACGCAGCGAAGTCCTGCTCCCCGTCGAGAAGATCCATGGCCCGCTCCTCCTGATGTCCGGCAAGGACGACCGCGTCTGGCCCTCCGCCACAATGGCGCAGAGCATCGAAGCTCGCCTCCTGAACTCCGGCTTCGCTCACGACGTCGAGAACATCGTCTACGCCGGCTCCGGCCACTCCATCCTCGGCAGTGAATCCGACGCCATCTCCCGCACCCTCGCTTTCTTCCAGCGCACACTGGGAGAATAGGAGGCGAAAATGGGGGAGACGGTTGTCGGTCTTTGCAGCCGGCTCTAAGCGGCGAACCGGTCCGCCGGTCGCGGCCTGTAGCTCCGCACGAACGCATCAAACTCCTCCGCCGGTAGCGGCGGCGAATAGTAGTAGCCCTGCCCGATCGTGCAGGCGCGGCGGAGCAGGAAGTCTGCCTGCTCCTTGGTCTCCACGCCTTCCGCGACCGTCTCCTGTCCCAGCGCTTCGGCCATGGCGAGGATCATCTCGACGATGGCGGGGGCGTGCGGGTCGGTCGAGAGCGCGCGGATGAATTGCTGGTCGATCTTGAACACGTCGAACGGCAGGCGGGTGATCGCAGCGAAGTTGGAATGGCCGGTGCCGAAATCGTCGATGGCGAGGCGCACGCCGCGATTGCGCAACGGCCACATCGTGCGCGCCACGCGATCGCCATCGGCGACGGCAGCGCTTTCGGTGATCTCGAGTTCGAGCAGGTTGGGCGGCAGGCCTGAATCGTCGAGCGCCTTGTAGACGGAACTCACAAAATCCGGATCGTCGAACTGGTGCGGCGAGACGTTCACGGCGACCGACGAAACAATCCCCTTCCGGTTCCAGCCTGCGGCGGCAAAGCATGCATCGCGCATCACCTGCTTGCCGAGCTTCGCGATCAGGCCAAGCTCCTCGGCAATCGGGATGAACACGCCGGGCGAGACGATTGCGCCATCGGGCCTCCGCCAGCGCGCCAGCGCCTCTGCGCCCACAAGTTCGCCCGTTTCGAGCTTCACCTTGGGCTGGAAGACGGCGACAAATTCGCCGCGGTCGAGGCCATCGCGCAACTCGTCCTCAAGGCGCGACTGCGCGCGCGCCTTGTCCAGCAGCCGCTGGTCGAAGAAGGCTGTGCGTGGCTCTGTCTGCTTCTTCGCTTCCTTGAGTGCGACTTCGGCAAGCTTGAGGATATCTGCGGCGCTTGTTGCATCGCCTGGCGCATGTGCAGCGCCGAACGATGCCGCAAGCCGCATCGCCTGGCCCTCGATCGTGAAGCCTTCGGCAATGGCGCGGCTGCAGGCTGTCATCAGGGCGTCGATGGCCTCGCGAGACGAACCTGGAAGGATGATGCCGAACTGATCCGCGCCGATGCGCCCCATGAAGCCGCCCGAAAGGCCTGACTGCGACAGCACCGCGCGTAACCGCTCCGCCACGCCGGCAAGAGCGATGTCGGCGACGCGTGGGCCATAGGTGACATTGACCTGCCGGAAGCGATCAAGATCGCAGACCACAAGGTGCGCGCCCTGTCCGGCGGCAACGGCAGCTTCGAGCCGGGACAGGAAGCGCAGCCGGTTGGGCAGCCGCGTCACCGGGTCGGTATAGGCCATGGTGAGAGCCCGCCGCATGGCCGCCTCGGACCGTTCATGGACTTCGTCTATCGAGGTAAGCAATGGCTTCAGCAGCCGGTCGTCAGAGGAGTCCGCAAGCTTCGACTTGTCCTTCGGGTCGCGGCCGCGAATGCCGCGTTCGAGCACGGTCACCGGCCTCAGCGCCAGACGTGCGAGGCGATAGATCAGCGGTGCGATCGCCAGAAGCACGAGCGAGAGAACGATTGCGTTGAGGCCGACAACGCCGAGCCACGTGTTCACGAACGGTCGCGGGATGAAGGAGTAGACCGCATAGCCCGCCGTCTGGTCGCCAACGCGGATCTGACGCGCGGCGTAGTAGCGTTCGCCAATGACGAGAATGCCGTTCGGCGTGCTGACCAGTTCGTCCATCGCCTCTGGAGATGGCAGCGAATCTCGCGCGCCATCCTGCGCAATCAGCTTCCACTGTGCGTCGAACACCGCTGACTGGCCGTCAGGCATGCCAACCGACAGAGCATCGACGAGCGCCGGTATCTCGTCCCAATGGCCCGCTTCGGCATGCAGGCGGGCGATGTCGGCGAGAAGATTGGCGCCGGAATCGACAGCGATCTGCCGCTGGTTGCGGATTTCACCCTGCGCGAGGAATGGAGTGATTACCCACTGAGCCAGAGCGGCGAAGAAAGCTGCGGCGACCGCGATCATCGCCACCCTGCCCGCAAGACCCATGCGCCTCGCCCGCCGCCGTCTCGGGGCGGACCTGGCCTTGTCGGTCTTGTCCGGCTTGCGGGCCGACATCTGGGCAGTCATCTGGCGCCGTTCTTTCGTGAATCAGGTGGCGCTCGAGGCAGCCAGCCCTTAAATGGCCCCCCTGGATGGATGGCGCATTCAGGATTCCTCGACCGTTCGCGGGTTAAGCTAGGTTTCGATAGCGAACGCACAGTTAATACCGGAGGGCCGCCCATGGCGGACGGATCACGCAAGGCGGAAGTTGTCCGCACCACCAAGGAGACCCAGATCAAGGTCGTCCTGGACGTGGATGGCTCTGGAAAGTCGACGGTTTCCACCGGCGTCGGCTTCTTCGACCACATGCTGGAAAGCTTCGCCAAGCACTCTGCCATGGATGTTAACGTCGAAGCGAAGGGCGACCTTCACATCGACCAGCATCACACCATGGAAGATGTGGGAATTGTGCTCGGCCAGGCGTTCAGGGAAGCCGTCGGCGGGTATTCGGGCGTCATTCGATTCGGCCACGCCTATGTGCCGATGGACGAAACGCTGGTTCGCGCATCGGTGGACCTGTGCAACCGGCCCTACCTGATCTGGAAGGTGAGCTTCACGCGCGACAAGGTCGGCGTTGTCGACACCGAGCTGTTCAAGGAATTCTTCCACGCCTTCGCGATGAACGCCGGCGTGTGCCTGCACCTTGAACTTCTGTACGGCGAGAACTCGCACCACATCGCCGAGGCCAGCTTCAAGTCGCTGGCCCGTGCGCTGCGCGCGGCCGCTGTGGTGGACGACCGGCTGAAGGGCCAGGTGGCGAGCACGAAGGGCAGCCTCTAGACGACAAGGGTGCGATATGGCGGCCTACCTGATCGGCAGTCTCGACATCACCGACCTTGCCGACTTCGCAGAATATGCCCGGCAGGCTCCTGCCGTGATCGCCCGCTATGGCGGTCGCTATGTCGTCCGCGGCGGCGCCGCCGAGATGGTCGAGGGCGAGGGCCCGCTGCATCGTCAGGTGGTTCTCGAGTTCCCCGACATGGCGGCGCTGAAGACGTGGTATGCATCGCCGGAATACGCACCCCTCCTCGCCCTGCGCCAGAGGACGGCCCGCGCGAAGGTTATCTTCGTCGAAGGCGCCTGACAGTTCGGGGCGAACGCGCTATCCCCGCGTCATGACCCGCCTTGCAATCATCGACTACGGCTCGGGCAATGTCCGGTCCGTCCAGCGCGCGCTTGAAGCGGCTGCGAACCATCATGAGATCAGGCTGGATATTGTTCTTACCGACGAGCCTGCCCGCATCCGGCAGGCGGACCGGATTGTGCTTCCCGGCGTCGGCCACTTTGCCGATTGCGCGGCGGGGCTCGCCAGCCGCCCGGGCGTGACAGAGGCGCTGACCGAAACGGTGTTCCGCTCGAAGCGGCCCTTCCTTGGCATCTGCGTCGGCATGCAGCTGATGGCGAGCGTCGGCCGCGAAGATGTGGAGACGCGCGGGCTGGGCTGGATACCCGGCACGGTCGAGCGCATCACGCCCACGCCGCCCCTGCCGGTGCCGCACATGGGCTGGAACGTTCTCACCGACATGAGCGATCACCCCTGCCTCAACGGGCTCGGACCCGAGCCTCACGTCTATTTCGTGCACTCCTATGCGCTGAAGGCCGAACGCCGCGATCACGTGGCGGCGCGCTGCGACTACGGCGGCAAGTTCACGGCCGCAGTGGCGCGCGACAACATGTTCGGCACGCAATTCCATCCCGAGAAGAGCCAGGTTGCCGGACAGACGCTGCTGGCGAATTTCCTGCGCTGGAAACCCTGAGGCGTCCCAACACGCGGAATTGGCTATCCATTTCCGTTGACAAGCGTAGCTTTCGCCCTTCCAAGGGCCACCTCCCCCCGCAACGCCCGGAGAAGGCGCACGGTCATGAAACTGTATCCTGCGATCGACCTGAAGGACGGTGTCTGCGTCCGCCTTCTGCGCGGCGAGATGACAAGCGCAACCTCGTTCAACGATGATCCGGCCGACCAGGCGATGCGCTTTGCCGCAATGGGCTTCGAGGCGCTCCACGTCGTGGATCTCAACGGCGCATTCGCTGGCCATTCAGTGAACCACAATGCGGTCTCTTCCATTCTCGACAGCATTCAGGCGCCGGTGCAGCTCGGCGGCGGCATCCGCGACATGGAAGGCGTCGAGCGCTGGCTGGACGCCGGTATTGCGCGCGTGATCCTCGGCACGGCGGCGGTGCGCAATCCGGCCTTCGTGAAGGAGGCCGCGAAGGCGTTCCCGGATCAGGTGGCTGTCGGCATCGACGCGCGTGAGGGGCTGGTGGCCGTGCAGGGCTGGGCTGAAGCGACCGACATGCATGCGGTGGAACTCGCAAAGGCGTTCGAAGGCTGCGGCGTCGCGGCCATCATCGTCACCGACATTGCCCGCGATGGTCTGAAAACCGGCGTGAACGTCGCGCTGACGGGAGAGCTGGCGGATGCGGTGTCGATCCCGATCATCGCCTCGGGCGGGCTCAAGAATGTCGGCGACATCAAGGCGCTCAAGAGCCGCGCAGGCAAACCGATCGCGGGCGCTGTCCTTGGCAGGGCGCTCTATGATGGCGATATCGACCCGGCCGCGGCGCTGCTGGCAGCGCTCTGATCCTGCTGTAGGCTGCACCCGTGCGGGATCCTGTTCGTATCATTCTGTGGGCGCTGGCTCTGCTTGCAGCCGGCCTGACTCTGCTCGGTCTCGGCGACAGGCTTGGGCTCGACGGGCGCCCGGGCTGGGTGCTCGACCTTGTCGCGCACTGGCCGAAGCATGTGTTCCTGCTGGCGCTGTTGTCAGCTGCGCTGGCGGGATGGCGGCGGCTGGCCGGGGCGGCCGGGACCGCAGCAGCAGCGGCGGCGATCAATCTTGCGCTGGTGCTCGGGCCCGGCGGCTTTGCTCTGCCCCAGGCCGCGCCGCCCGACGCAAGACTGATACGCGTGGTGAGCGCGAATGTGCATGGATCCATCACGGCGCTGGAGCAGCTGGCGCTGCAGGCGCAATCATACGGTGCGGATGTTGTCTCGGCATATGAGGTCCCCGACGATCTGACGGCGGACGACATCGCACGCCTGTTTCCTGATCTGCCCGATCGCGGGATGCCGAGCGTCGGCCGGCATGACCTGAAGCTGATCCGGCGCTCCATGCTCGCGGCGCGCGCAGCGGATGCGATCGGCTACACAGCGTTCCCGAGCAGCCATGGCGTCATCATGCGCGCGCAGCTTGGCAACGTGCAGCTTGTGACCACCCATCCGCCCTCCCCGGGCGACCCCGGCCTGAAAGGCGATCGCGACACACAGCTTGGTCAACTCGGAGAAGGTCTCGATGCATCGCGGCCATTCGTGATCGTCGGCGACTTCAACACGACGCCGTGGGGTCGCGCCTATCAGGCCACGCCTGGCGTGCGCGCTGGCGATCCGCGGTTCGATGGCACCTTCCCCTCTTTCGCCGGATGGTTCGGCCTGCCGATCGATCACGTGAAATTCGGCGGCGGCCTGGTGCTCACCGACTATCGCGCAGGGCCCAACATCGGGTCGGATCACCTCCCGCTGTTTGCGACGTTTGCGTTGCCGGCGCGCTGAAACACAGATAAAAAAGACTGTCGTTCTGTCCGCGCAGTCCAGCGCGCGACCTGAAGCCTGAAGAGGAGACGCCGATGCATCACGCTCATTGCGCGACCGCTCGCCTCCATCTCACAGCTTCAGGATCACATGGACATTATTCGCTGGCTGGCGCGCTGCGCCTCCAGGTTGCGCTGGCCTAAGCCCAGCCCACCCGAACCGGACGACCAACGCGACCGGGCTCTCGCCGCCCGCAGCCTTCGCACGCGCCTCCCGCCTCACCTTCGTCGCGATATCGGGGCCGGTGGCGGGTAAGTTGACGCGACGCCTCTGGCGCGCGACTAGAAGCAAATGCTGAAAGTACGCGTCATTCCGTGTCTCGATGTGAAGGACGGGCGCACCGTGAAGGGCGTCAACTTCGTCGACCTGCGCGATGCGGGCGATCCGGTCGCGCTTGCCCGGGCCTACGATACGCAAGGGGCGGACGAGCTCTGCTTCCTCGACATCACTGCAAGCCATGAAAAGCGCGGCACGATGATCGAGGTCGTCGAACGCACCGCAGACGCCTGCTTCATGCCGCTGACCGTCGGCGGCGGCGTGCGAACGCCCGATGACATGGTGGCGATGCTGAAGGCCGGCGCCGACAAGGTGGCGATCAACACGGCCGCCGTGCTGGAGCCGGCCATTCTCACCGCGTGCGCGCGCAAGGTCGGATCGCAGGCCGTCGTCATGGCGCTGGACGTGAAGCGCGAGGGTGATGCCGGTTCGCCGCCAAGATGGGTGGTGTACACGCATGGCGGGCGCAACTCGACCGGCATGGACGCGATCGCGTTTGCCCGGCGTGCGGCTGAACTCGGTGCGGGCGAAATCCTGCTGACCTCGATGGACCGTGACGGCGCAAGGAACGGCTATGACATCGAACTGCTCCGGGCTGTCCGCGATGTGGTGCGCGTCCCGATCATCGCCTCCGGCGGCGCAGGCAATGTGCAGCACATGGCTGACGCCGTCATGAAAGGCGGCGCCGATGCCGTGCTGGCCGCATCGATCTTCCACTTTGGCGAGGCGTCAGTTGCGGACGCCAAGCGCGCGCTTGCGGCGGCCGGCGCACCCGTACGCATGACGGAGAATGCGTGATGCCACATGACCCCCTCGGGCCCGCCGCCTATCTTGGCGAAGTTCTGAACGATCTCGCCAAGACGATCGACGCACGCGTCGGCGATGATCCCTCGACATCCTGGACAGCGAAGCTGCTCGCAGGCGGGCCTGCCGTGACCGCGAAGAAGCTTGGTGAGGAAGGGGTCGAAGCGGCGCTGGCCGTCGCCTCGCAGAGCGATGCCGAGGTCGCGAAGGAAGCGGGCGACGTTCTCTATCACCTGCTCGTCGCCCTGCGCTCGCGGGGCGTGCCGCTGGATGCAGTTGCGAAAGTGCTGGCAGATCGCCAGGGCGCATCGGGCATCGCCGAGAAAGCCTCGCGCGGCTGATCGCGCGTCAATCAGGGAGCTCCGACATGTCGGGCAAGTATGCCGAACGCATCGCGGACGTGGACGGCCATGTCGGTCAGCTGCTGAAGCTGGTTCCGGACTCGGTGAAGGCCTATGGCGGACTCTCGAAAGCGGCGCAGACCCCCGGCGCGCTTGATACAAGGACAAAGGAACTGATCGCGCTGGCCATCAGCGTCGCAACGCGATGCGATGGCTGCATCGCCTATCATGCGCGCAACTCTGTACGCGCCGGCGCAACGCGGCAGGAGATTGCCGAGATGCTGGCCGTGACGCTGCAGATGGGTGGCGGCCCCGGCATGGTCTACGCGGCGGATGCGTTGCGGGCCTATGACGAGTTCGCGGCTGCCACACCGGCCGTGAAGGCATGAGCATCGCGGTCCGCCACGCCACGCGCAAAGATGCAGCGGAGATGGCGGAGCTGATAAACGCGATCATCGCCATCGGCGGCACGACAGCCTATGAAGAGCCCTTCGACGCGGCATCGATGGATGCGTCCTACATCTCCCTGCCGGAATTGGTGTCGTGCTTTGTCGCTGAAGCAGAGGGCGAGATCGTCGGCTTTCAGGGTCTGATGCGCTCATTCGATCCGGACGATATCCTGCCCGACGGCTGGGCGACGATCGGAACGTTTGCGCGCGTCGGACTGACGCAACGCGGCGTGGGCGGCGCCTTGTTCGCGCGGACGCTCCTCGCGGCGCGCGAGGCCGGCATCACCGTAATCGACGCGACGATTCGCGCGGACAACACGGGCGGCCTCGCCTTCTATGCGCGACAGGGCTTCGTCGACTACGACCGGCTGGTCGGCGTGCCGCTCAGGAATGGCGCGCCGGTGGATCGCATCCGCAAGCGCTTCGACACGCGATGAGCTAGCGCTTCGATCGCAGGAAGATGTAGGTGGCCCCCGCCCCGCCATGGCGCGGATGGGCGGGCGCATAGCCGGCGATGAACGGACGAAGGTCCGGATGCGCGATCCAGTCGAACAGGCGCGTGCGCAGGATGCCGGTTCCCAGCCGGCCCTTGCCGGTTATGACCAGCACACAGCGCGCGCCATTGCCGGCCTGGCGGAGAAGGAATTCGGTCAGCTCGCGGTGGGCGGTGTCCTGCGTGTGGCCGTGCAGGTCGAGCCGGGCGTCGATCTCGTTCTGCCCGCGGCGGATCTTGCGCTGGCCAGACATGTCCTCAGGCGGACTGGGTTTGGCGCGCGGCGCTTTCGCTGGCGCAGCCTGCAGCGGAGCGGCGGCGCGACGGGCGTTTTCTGTCGCGTCGACGGGTTCAGCTTCGTCCTCGATGACCCTGCCCGGCGCGAGGCGAACGGTTCGCGCGACGCGGGACCAGATCCTGCGTTCCTCAGGCGTCAGTCGGCGGGTCATGCAAGGGTCTGGCGCAACCGCTCAGGAGGCGGTGGCCACCTCGTCCAGCAGCCAGTTCGGGTCTTCCGAACGCAGCGGACGCTTGAACGTCCAGATTTCCTTGGCGGCGCGAAGGTTTTCACCATCAGACAGGTCGCTCTCGAACGAGACCAGCACGCGACCCATATGGCTTGCATCAACCGACGCCTCGACAATCCGGGCCTGGCGCACACGCATCAGCCGCATTGGCTCGGTTCCATCGCGCTGGCGGGCCGCAATCGCGTCGCTGTAGACCTCGAACACATCCTGATCGACGAGTTCGCGCAGCGCATCCCGGTCGCCTTCCGCAAAGGCCGTGACGATGAGTTCATAGGCCTTGCGGGCGCCGCGGACGAAATCGTCGGGCGAAAAAGACGGATCTTCGCTGGCGATAGCTTCCATACCGGCGGCGGCCGGGCCGGTGAAGGCCGGGCGCAACTTGCGATTGTCCTGCTCGGCGGCGCCATCGTCAGCCTGTTCGGCGGCGCGTACAGGCGCTTCGCGCAGCTGGCGTGCACGGGGCTCGGCCCCGGTCTTTTGCCCGAGTACGGCGTAAAGGCGGGAAATGACGAAAACCGCAATCGCCGCCAGGATGATCAGATCAATGTTCAAGACCGGCCTTCAACTCTCTTGGGCAGACAAGGCACAGTCCTTGGCGGCCGTCCCGCTAATATAGACACAAAACGCGCAGAGTCAGCCCGTTGTTGCCGCCGTCGCGCCAGCGTGATAGCCGCCCTGCCTCGTGCAACTGCTCTTTTCCGGACCCTGAGCCCATGACCGACGCCGCAAATCCGGGATCCGATCAAGCCGCAACGCCCGCCGCCCCGCCCCCGGGACCGCCGATGATCCGCGTTCTGGCGCAGTACGTTAAGGACCTTTCATTCGAAAATCCGGGCCTGTTTGCCGGCCAGAATGCCGGCTCCGCGCCAGAGATCGAGCTCGGCATCGACGTTCGGGTCGAGCCGGGGCCGCCGGCGGAAAAGATTTTTGCTGTCGAGCTGAAACTCTCGGCCCGTGCGAAGCGGCAGGACACCGTCGTTTTCATCGTCGAGCTCGTCTATGCCGGCGTCGTCCAGCTGCAGGACGCCAACCCCCAGGACGCGGAGCCGATGCTGCTGATCGAATGCCCGCGCCTGCTTTTCCCGTTCGCCCGCAGGATCATTGCGGACATCACACGAGAAGGCGGCCACCCGCCGCTGATGATCGACCCCATCGATTTCGTCGGCCTGTACCGCCAGCAGCAGCAGCAACGCGCCGCAGCCGCTGCGCAGCCGGCCTGATCAGCAGGTCAGCACCATCTTCATCGCGCCATCGCGGCGATCGTTGAACAGCGCGTAGGCATGCGCGCCACCGGACAATGGCATGCGGTGCGAGATGAACTGCTCCGGCTTCAGCCGGCCGTTTCTCACCATCGGCACAAGCTCGGGCCAGTGTTTCACCACCGAGCAGAGGCTGGTGCGGAAGGTGAGCCCCCTGTTGAAGGCGAGCGCCATTGGGAACGGGAATTGTTTTGTCTGATTGACGCCGATGGTGGAGACCGTCCCCTGCTTGCCGGCTAACGCCAGCGCAAGCTTCAACGTGGCGTCAGCGCCAACGGCTTCGACCACGCTGTCTGCGAGAAGGCCCTGCGTGAGTTCCTTGAGCGCGGCGCGTTCATCGCCCGGCGGCAGCGCAACCGCCCCGAGGCGTTCGGCCATCGCGCGGCGTTCGGCCACAAGGTCAACCGCGAAGACGCGCGAGGCGCCCAGCACAAAGGCGATCTCCACCGCCATCAGCCCGATCGGCCCCAGGCCGACGACGGCGACAGTACCGCCGGGACGAATGTCTGCGTTGAGGGCGCCCAGATAGGCGGTTGGCAGGTTGTCCGTGAGCATCAGCGCCTGCTCATGGCTGAGCCCGTCCGGGATGATCGCAGCATTCTGGTCGGCATGCGGCACCATCACCGCTTCTGCCTGACAGCCGGGCAGCGCGTGGCTCAGGCCATAGCATCCGGTCGCGTTGTTGGTGCAGCGCACCGCATCCCCTGCCCGGCAGGCCGCGCATCTCCCGCATCCAACGGCGGCGGAGATCATTACCTCATCCCCGACCTTCAGCGTCTCGACGCTGGCGCCGATCTCGACGATTTCTCCGACTGCTTCGTGTCCGATACAGAAGCCGACATCATCGCTGAAACCGTGGCCCTGATAGATGTGCAGGTCGCTGCCGCAGATGCCGCAAGCCCTCACGCGCACGAGTGCTGCGTGCGGATTCGTCACCTTCGCGTCGGGTATGGTCTCGAAGCGGATATCCTTGGGTGCGTGATACGTCAGGGCCTTCATGCGCCACCTCCGGTCAGAAGCGCACTTAAGCCTGCGGAACGGCAAACAGCCAGAGCAGCTGCGTGATCAGGAGTACGCCTTCCACACCGCATTTTCGCCGAGCGCCCCCACGAACGCCGCATGGGCGGCTGCTTCCTCAGGGTGGACGCGGGAAGGCAGCGGTGCGGCGCGTGGCAGACGGGGGGCGTAGATGACGTGGGCGGCGCGGCCGCTGCCTGCCCCGGAATTGGCGAACTCGAACTTGCGCTCGCGTCCGCCGCGCAGCTCAAGATAGGCCATCGCCAGAAGCTGCGCATCCAGCAATGCCCCGTGCAGGACACGGTCCTTGATGGAGATGTCGAAACGCTTGCACACGGCATCGAGCGAGGCTGGCGAGCCGGGGCGATGTTCGCGCGCCAGCACCAGGGTGTCGATGAAGCGCTCCTTCGCCAGCGTGGGACGGCCAAGGCGGGCAAGTTCCGCGTTCAGAAAACCGCGGTCGAATTCAGCGTTGTGTGCGACGATCTGGGAGTCGCCGAAGAAATCCATCAGCCTGTCGACCACCTGGTCGAACGAAGGCTTGCCGCGCAGCGTGTCGTTCGTGATGCCGGTGATGCGCACCGTCGCTTCTGACACCGGGCGGCCCGGGTTGATGTACATCTGGAATTCGCGGCCCGTGGGCAGGTAGTTGAACAGCTCGATGCAGCCAACCTCGACAATCCGGTCGCACTGCGCCGGATCGATGTGATCGGGGTTGAGGCCCGTGGTTTCCGTGTCGAAGACGATTTCGCGCATCAGCCTGTCTTGTCTTGTCCGCCTGCCGCCCTCGCCCGCAACTCCGCCAGGATTTCGTCGACCCGCTGTTCGGCGTGGGCGAAACCCCGGCTCGTATCGATGACGAAGTCGGCGCGGCCCCGCTTCACCGAATCGGGAACCTGCCGCGCAAGTATCGCCTCGAACTCGGCCTCGGTCATCTGGCCGCGCGCCAGCACCCGGGCCTTCTGCACATCCGGCGGCGCGCTGACCACAAGAATTGCATCCGCGCGCTTCTCGCCGCCGGTCTCGAACAGGAGCGGGATGTCCAGCACAACAATAGCGTGGCCATCGGCCGCCGCCTTTTCAAGGAAAGCGCGCTGCAATCCGCCGACAATCGGGTGTACGATCGCCTCCAGCCGCTTCATCGCGGCGGAATCGTCGATGACGCGCTGGCGCAGCTTCGCGCGATCGATGCCGCCCAGATTGCCGGTAACGCCAGGAAACTCCGCCTCGATCGGCGCGACGGCCTCCCCTCCCGGCGCATAGACAGCGTGGACAGCGGCATCGGCATCGTAGACAGGCACGCCGCGCGCCGCGAACATGGCCGCGGTTGCGGACTTGCCCATCCCGATTGAGCCCGTGAGCGCAAGTTTGATCATGCGCGCGCCGCGACCGCTGCCCGGCACGCCTCAAGCGCGCTGGCCTGATCCGGCGATAGCGAGAACCAGAGCTGAAACGCCGCAGCCGCCTGGCCGACCAGCATGGTGAGACCGTCATGCGCGGCCCAGCCGGCGCCTGCGGCTGCCTGCAGCGCCGGGGCCGCCGCCTTGCCATAGGAAAGATCGAGGAACGGCCGCCCCTGGCCCCGCGCAAGCTGCGGCAGGCTGGCTCCGGCGTGGCCAAGGCTTGCTGCGTTCACGATGATATCAGCCGAAGCGGAGAGCGCCTCGACGTCGGAGAGTTCGGCGGTGACAGCATGGGGCGCCAGTTCATTCGCAAGCGCTGCCGCATTCACCGGCGAGCGGTTCGCAATCGTGAGGTGGGCGCCGGCGCGATTGAGGGCAACCACCACCGCACGCGCCGCGCCGCCTGCGCCGATCAGCAGCACGCGAAGATTTCGCAACTCCTTGCCAGCGACGGCGTGCATCGCCATCTCGAAGCCTGCCACATCTGTGTTGTGTGCAGTCCATGCCTCGCCATTGCGAACCAGCGTGTTGGCTGCGCCGACGATGCGCGCCTCGGGCGAAGAATTCGCGCTCGCTTCAAGAGCAGCGATCTTGTGCGGCAGCGTTACGTTGAGACCTGAATAGGCGCGCGCCATGTCGTGGATGTCGGCTGCGGCATTCTCCGATCTCAGGTGCACGCGCTCATAGTGTGCATCGAGCCCGGCTTCGCGCATCCAGGCATTGTGGATCAGCGGCGAGAGCGAGTGGGCGACCGGGTCGCCGACGACTGCGTAGCGCGCGGGCTCGGGCGAATTCTTCATTGGGGGAGCGAGCCACGATCGCGCAGCCACTGCATGAGCGGCAGAAGCGGCATGCCGAGAATGGAAAAGTAGTCGCCGTCGATGCGGTCGAAGAGCTGCGCGCCGAGCCCTTCAAGCTGGTAGCAGCCGACGCTTTCAAACGCGGCGTCGCCGATCGCGTCGAGATAGGCTTGCAGAAAGTCCTCGGAGAAACTGCGCACGCGCAGCCGGGGCTGAGCAAGATGACGCCATACCGGCACGCCATCGACGCAGGCGACGATGGCGCCCTGGAGGATGTGCGTCTTGCCCCGCAGGCGGCGGAGGATCTCGGCGGCGTCCTCGCGTGTCGCCACCTTGTCGAGCCCCTGCCCGTCGAGATCGAGCATCTGGTCACAGCCGAGCACCACGCCGGGATGCGAGATCGACACCTTCAGCGCCTTGGTTTCAGCCAGTAAATCCGCCTGCTTCGCGACGCTGGCGCCCTCGGCCCGAAGCGCGTCTTTCAGCGCCTCCTCGTCAACGCCCGAGCCAATCTGCTCGAACTGCAGCCCTGCCCCGCGCAGAACCGCTGCACGCGCCCTGCTTTTTGATGCGAGGATCAGGCGATGCGCCGGATCCGTCTGCGTCGAGTTTGAGCTCACCGGTTGTGTTCCTGGATTATGTTCAGGATCGCCGCGGCGGTCTCCTCAACCGAGCGCCGGCTGACATCGATGGTGGGCCATTTCATCCGCGCAAAGAGGCGATTTGCCTCGGTGATCTCCTGCTGGACGGTTTCCTCGTCCGCATAAGAGGTATCGGGCTGCTCGTTCAGGGACAGCAGGCGATGGCGTCGGATCTGCACCAGCCGGTCAGGCGAAATCTTCAACCCCACGACGAGCGGTGCGTTTGGACCGGTGAGAATCTCGGGAACCTCGACGCCGGGAACCAGTGGAACGTTGGCTGCCTTCACGCCGCGATTGCCGAGGTAGACGCAGGTCGGCGTCTTGGACGTGCGCGAAACGCCGACAAGCACGACGTCCGCCTCGCGCAGGCGGTCGGTGTGCTGGCCGTCATCATGCTGGAGCGCGAAGTTGATCGTTTCCATGCGGGCGAAGTATTCTGCGTCCAGGTGATACTGGCCGGCGACCTTGTGCGCCGAGGCGAGACCAAGATAGCGCGACAGCATGTTCACGGCGGGATCGATGACAGCCAGCGTCGCCGAGCCGAGTTCCCTGCACCGCTCTTCCAGCCGCGCGCGCAACTCCTGGTCGGTGATGGTGTAGAGGACGACGCCCGGCGCGTTCTCGATCTCCTTGAGCACGCGCTCCAGCTGCTTCGGGCTGCGGACGAGATAGTAGTTGTGTTCCAGCGGCGCGACGTTGTCGAACTGGGCGCAGGCGGCGCGCATCACCGCATTGAGCGTTTCGCCCGTCGAATCCGAGACCAGGTGCACGTTGAAATACGTCTCGTAGGTCATCCGCTCCCCGGCATCCCCGCCCTGCCCCGATGTGGACGTTCATCCCCAATACCGCTGGGAGCGGTTTGTGGACAAGCACCGGGATCGATTCGGCGCACGAACAAGCCACACGCTTGTCCTCAGGTGGAGAGACTGGAGAAGACTCTTCGATTCGGCGCCCATGAGTCCGGCCCGGGGGACTCGACTCGCGTTAAGGTCCTGTTAACGAAGAGCTTAATGAAACGTAAACGCTCCATCTGGAGTCGGAACATTTGGTGATTCACGGTGGGCGGTTGTGTGAGTGGATTGGGGATCGGCATTCCCCTCGACTTATGAACCGACTAATCACCACCAGAGTCCATATGATTCAGAATCTAGATTCTCTTCTCTCTTGTCCGCCGGGTGATGTGTGAACGGGAAGCCCCTGCTCCGAGTGTTGAACGGTGAACGCATCGATCCCGTTCCTGTATGGATGATGCGTCAGGCTGGACGTCACCTTCCCGAATACCGGGAAGTGAGAGCGCGTGCGCGTGACTTCCTCGATTTCTGCTATTCCCCTTCCCTCGCCGCCGAAGCGACCTTGCAGCCGGTCCGGCGCTACAAGATGGATGGGGCAATCCTGTTCGCAGACATACTGCTCGTGCTTGACGCCATGGGCCGGAATGTCCGCTTTCTCGAAGGGGAGGGCCCCCGGGTCGATCCGGCGACGAAGGCGAAGGATCTTGCGGGCGTTCCGATGGAAAAGCTGCTCGCCAAGCTCGCCCCCGTTGGCGAGACCGTGGAGCGGGTGAAGGCGGCGCTTGATCCTGGCGTTACGCTGATCGGCTTTGCCGGCTCGCCGTGGACGGTCGGTGTCTACGCCATTGAAGGGCGAGGCGGTACGGACAAGGCGGATTCGCGCAAGTTCGGCTATGAGCATCCCGAAGAGCTGGACGGCATGCTCGACCAGCTGGTCGAGGCCAGCGCCCATTATCTGAAAATGCAGGCGGATGCGGGCGCGGATGCCCTCATGCTGTTCGAAAGCTGGGCCGAGGGCCTCGCGGAAGACGCTTTCGACCGCTGGGTGATCGGACCGACGGCGAAGCTCGTAAAGCGCCTGCGCGCACTTGGGGTGACCCAGCCGATCCTCGGCTTTCCGCGCGGCGCCGGCATGCTGGTGCTGGATTATGCGGAGCGGACGGGCGTGAACGCAGTAGGTCTCGACACAGCCATCCCGCTGAAGCGGATCAATGCCATGCTGCCCAGGGGCATGGCCGTGCAGGGCAATCTTGATCCGATGCAGCTGGTTGCAGGCGGGCCGGGGCTCGAGGCGCGCGTCCACGACATCATCGATGGGCTCAAGGGCCGGCCGCATATTTTCAATCTGGGTCATGGTGTCACGCCGGAAACGCCGATTCCTCACGTAGAACGCGTGCTTCAGGCCCTGCGGAGCCATGTGTGAAGCCCGAGAAACTCGCCGTCGTCCTTTTCAATCTGGGCGGACCTGACGGCCCCGACGACGTCCAGCCCTTCCTGAAGAATCTCTTCAGCGATCCGGCCATCATTCGCGCGCCGACGCCCATTCGCTGGCTCATCGCGCGGCTGATCTCGAAGACGCGCGCGGCAAGCGCACGCGAGAATTACGGTCTTATGGGTGGCGGCTCTCCCCTTCTCCCCGAAACGCGGAAGCAGGCCGCGGCGCTTGACGCCGAACTGGCGAAGCGCGGCCACACCGCCAAGAGCTTCATCGCCATGCGCTACTGGAAGCCCTACGCCGCTGATGTTGTACGTGAGGTCAAAGCCTGGGGCGCAGACCGGGTGGTCCTGCTGCCGCTCTACCCGCAGTTTTCGTCGACCACGACGGCCTCCTCGCTCAAGAGCTGGGCAGAGGCCAAAGGTCCGGCAGGCGTTACGGTCTGCTGCTATCCCGACGGGGACAAATTCATCTCAGCCCACGCCCGCGCCCTGATCGGCGCATGGGAGGCCGCCGGCAAGCCGGGGAACATCCGTTGCCTGCTGTCGGCGC
Source organism: Hyphomonadaceae bacterium (assembly GCA_022844475.1). Classification (GTDB taxonomy): domain Bacteria; phylum Pseudomonadota; class Alphaproteobacteria; order Caulobacterales; family Hyphomonadaceae; genus UBA7672. Next base: position 26,310 of record JALHLR010000007.1, read on the forward strand.
ACGGCCTCCCCGAGACCGTTGTGCAGGCCGGCGACCCCTATCAGTGGCAGGTCGAACTCACGGCCTCGAAGATCAAGCCCCTTTTGCCGCCCGAATGGGAGGTTGAGGTCTGCTACCAGTCGCGCGTCGGTCCGCTGAAATGGATCGGCCCGGCGACCGACGAGTCGATCAGAAAGGCAGCGAGCGACGGCAAGAACATCCTGCTGTCACCCGTCGCCTTCGTGTCCGAACACATCGAGACGCTGGTCGAACTCGACATCGAGTATCGCCACCTTGCCGACGAGCTTGGCGTGAAGACTTATCTGCGCGCCCCCGCCCTCAGCGTCGATCCGGGCTTCATCGAGACCCTGGCCGATCTCGTCGAGGATGCCGTCGGAGATGATGGGCCTGACAAGGTTCGCTCCTCCTGCGGCGGGCGCCTCTGCCCTGCCGACCGGAAGGACTGTCCGAACCGCCGGGCGTTGGCTACCAAGGCCGCCTGAACGATCGGGGCAGTGCAGATGTTCGAATGGTTTCGCGCGATCCACATCATCGGGGTCATCGCCTGGATGGCCGGGCTGATGATCTATCCGCGCCTGCTGGTCTACCGGCTGGAAGCACACGGTGATGCCCGCTTCGAGGCGGCGATGGACAAGGCCGCCGGGTCGACGCGAAAGATAATCCTCAACCCGACCATGGTCATCGTCTGGCTGATGGGTCTCGCCATGATCGGCGACAACTGGGAATTCTATGTCACGCAGGCCTGGTTCTGGGGCAAGATCTTGCTCGTGGTCGGTCTTTCGGGCTTCCACGGCTACCTGCTTGGCCTGGGCAGGAAGGTCGCCGCCGGCGAGCGTCCGATCGAGCCCCGCAAGCTTCGGATGATGAACGAAATTCCCATGATCGTCGCCATCCTGGCCGTGATCCTGGTCGTGGTGCAGCCCTTCTAGCAGCGGCGCGAACACCCATATTCGCTTGACCCGCCAAGCATTTGGCGGTCTAACCGCGATCGTCGGCCGTCCGGTCGATACCCTTTCCCTTCTCAAAATTTGTCCGTCAGACCCGCGCCTCGCGCCATCTCCCGGGCAAACCACAGCCGAAATGTACCTACCAAATGTCTGACGACGTCATCGAAGCGCACGAGCCGGAACACGAGCGCGTGCTGCTCAACGACCTGAAGAAGAAAACACCGGCCGAACTGCTGGCCATGGCGGAAGAGCTCGAGGTCGAAGGCGCCTCGCTCCTGTCCAAGCAGGAACTGATGTTCGGCGTTCTCAAGGAACTGGCCGAACGCGATGTCGAGATCATCGGCGTCGGCGTGGTCGAAGTCCTGCCCGACGGGTTCGGCTTCCTGCGGTCGCCGCAGTCGAACTACCTGGCCGGTCCCGACGATATCTACGTCCAGCCGCAGATGATCCGCAAAATGGGCCTGAGGACCGGCGACACGGTCGAGGGCACGATCCGGGGCCCCCGCGATGGGGAGCGCTATTTTGCACTTGTCCGCGTCGCGACCGTCAACTTCGAGGATCCCGAGCGCGCCCGCCACAAGGTGCCGTTCGACAACCTCACTCCGCTCTATCCCGACGAGCGCCTTCACATGGAGCCCAGGGATCCGACCAAAAAGGATCGTTCTGGCCGCGTGATCGACATCGTCTCGCCGATCGGCAAGGGCCAGCGCGCACTGATTGTTGCTCCGCCCAGAACCGGCAAGACCGTCCTGCTGCAGAATATCGCGCAGTCGGTCGCCGAAAATCACCCCGAGTGCTACCTGATCGTGCTCCTCATCGACGAACGTCCCGAGGAAGTCACCGACATGCAGCGTTCGGTGAAAGGCGAAGTCATCTCCTCCACCTTCGACGAGCCTGCGACCCGCCACGTCGCGGTCGCCGAGATGGTCATCGAGAAAGCCAAACGCCTCGCCGAACATGGCCGCGATGTCGTGATCCTGCTCGACTCGATCACGCGCCTCGGCCGCGCCTACAACACGGTCGTCCCCTCCTCGGGCAAGGTGCTCACCGGCGGTGTTGACGCCAACGCCCTGCAGAAACCGAAGCGCTTCTTCGGCGCAGCGCGTAACCTGGAAGAAGGCGGCTCGCTCACCATCATCGCGACGGCGCTGATCGAAACCGGCTCGCGCATGGACGAAGTCATCTTCGAGGAATTCAAGGGTACGGGTAACTCCGAGATCATCCTCGACCGCAAGGTTTCCGACAAACGCATCTTCCCCGCGATCGACATCCTCAAGTCGGGCACGCGGAAAGAAGAACTGCTCACCGACGCCAAGGAGCTGCAGAAGATCTACGTCCTCCGCCGCATCCTCAACCCGATGGGCGCGCAGGATGCGATCGAGTTCCTGCTCGACAAGATCAAGCAGACAAAGACGAACGGCGAATTCTTCGCTGCGATGAACAACTAGACGCTCACGCATTCACGAAAAGCAAAACCCCGCCTCCGGACCGGAGGCGGGGTTTCTTTTTTTCATCCGCCCTGTCGGCCCGCGCTACGCCAGCGCCGGGGCCATGCCTCGCCGCACGATCCGCGGCCGCTCCATTGTCGTCACCGTCGCTTCAGTCTTGCGGGAGTTGTCCCGCGGTTCGGGCGCCGCCACGCCCAGCCTGCTTCTCAGATCCTCGATCGACCATGCTCGCCTCATTGTCTCGTTCCTCTCGTCCGCTTCCGGCGCCCACTCCGGTTCACGCACTTGCTGGTTCATTCCCACTCCTTACGCTCGCCCGACACGAGAAGAATGCGCGACGAGCCTTACCCAACTCCGAACGCGAAGACGTTCTGGAAAAAATCTCGACGACGTGATTTCGATGAGCAAAGCCTTGCAGCGCAAGGCCGATGTCGAATTGTCTGCGAGCGTGCTAGGGATCGTGCATGCCGATCACACGTCACTTCGTTTCAGAGATCTATCGCGAGAGCATCGGCGACGCCGACCTCAACGCCGACCTGCTCGATGCATCGAAGATGCTCGCGAAGGAAGACAAGGCCGGCCGCGCCTGGTGCCGCGAGCACGGCTATCAGGGCTACACGTCCTACGCCTCGCTCAACGATCTTCCGCAGCGCGCGACATGCTTCGACCAGCTTGTCCGTGTACTGAAGACACATACGGAAACGTTCGCCTCTCACCTGCAGATGGACCTGCGTGGCAAACGGCTGAAGCTCGACAGCCTGTGGGTCAACGTGCTCGAGCCTGGCGGCTCTCACACCGGCCACATCCACCCACACTGCGTGATGTCGGGGACTTACTATGTGCGTGTGCCCGATGGCGCATCGTCGCTGAAGTTCGAGGACCCGCGGCTGGCGATGATGATGGCCGCCCCCGCCCCGCGCGAGGATGCCGACGATGAGCACCGCCGCTTCGTCTACGTCGCGCCCAGGGCCGGCGAGGTCCTGCTCTGGGAAAGCTGGCTGCGCCACGAGGTGACCGTCAACCGCGCGGCCACGCCCAGGATCAGCATCAGCTTCAACTACCGGGTCTGACCGGCTGGCGCCGTTCACACGTCTTGCCAAAGCGTTTCACGTGAAACGTTGCGCCCCCCCCGGTAGCGCCCCCCGGTAGCGCCCGCCGGACCGGGCCAGGGATGGCCCTACTGGTCAGCTGAGGCCTCTGGCGAAGAAGTCCAGGGTCCGCTGGTTGGCCTTCTGCGCGTCATCCCGGTGGAAATGCTTGCCTCCTTCACGGGCGAAGGCGTGGTCGCGGCCCGGATACCAGTAGAGCTGGAAGGTTGGCGCGGTCAGCCCGGCCTTCATCCTGGCCTGACTGTCCTTCGAGACGAATCCGTCCTCCTCCGCGATGTGAAGCAGCGCCGGTTTGCGGGCCCTGCCGGCCTCACCAAGGTAGTTGTCGATCCCGACGCCGTAATAGCTCACGCTTGCGTCTGCATCGGTCCTCGTACTGGTCAGGAAGGCCAGGAGGCCGCCGAGACAGTAGCCGACAGCCCCGACCTTCGAATGCCCCTGGGCGCGCGTCCGGGCGATTGTGGAGGCGATATCCTCGACGCCTTTGTCGACGTTGAAGGTCTTGAAGTAGGAGAAGGCCTTCTCCCATTCCGCGTCGGTCTGGTCGGTGATGTCGATGCCCGGTTCGATACGCCAGAACAGGTCCGGGCATACCGCCGTATAGCCTTCCTCCGCGAGGTCGTCGGCGATGTCCCGCATCACCTTGTTCACCCCGAAGATCTCCTGGATGACCACGATGGCCGGCCCGCCTCTGGTTTTACCGTCAGCGACATACGCGCCGAACGATCCGTCTTTTCCCTGGATGGTAATCCTGCGGCCCATGCCCGGCTCTCCCGTTCTGGATTGTTGGCTGTCCGGGTTGTAGGGCTCGGTATGGCCACAACAAGCCGCTTTGGCCCGGTATGGCCGGAGCAACATGACTGTCAGACGCGGCCCTACCGATACGATCATCGCCCTCGCGTCCGGCGCCGGCCGAGCCGGCATTGCGGTCATACGCGCATCAGGAGCGGCCTCGTCGGCCCTACTGCGCCAGCTCAGCGCCCATGAGCCGGGTGTTTCACGTGAAACACCGATGCCCGCGCCGCGCCGCGCCGCGATCCGCGCTCTCCATGACTCCGATGGCGCATTCCTCGATGAGGCGCTGGTTCTCTGGATGCCGGGGCCGAATTCCTACACCGGCGAAGACACGGCCGAATTCCATGTCCATGGCGGCGCGGCCGTCATCGCGGCCGTGCTGGACGCCGCGCTCCGGACCGGCCTTTGTCGGGTGGCCGAGCCTGGGGAGTTCACCCGGAGGGCCTTTGATGCAGGGCAGATCGACCTCACCCAGGCAGAGGCGATCGGCGACCTGATCGACGCCGAGACGGAGGGTCAGCGACGCCAGGCCGGGCGCCTTTATCAGGGCGAGGCGGCGCGAACCTTCGAGGGATGGCGGGGGCTTCTGATGTCCGCGATGGCGGCGCTCGAAGCCTCCATCGACTTTCCAGACGAGGCTGACATTCCCGGCGAAGTCGACCTCTCCGCGCTCGAGCCGATCGAGGCGCTGGCCGCCGAACTCGAGGCGGCCCTTGGTGATGCGGGCCGGCTTAACGCTGTGCGGGAGGGCTTCCGGATTGCCATCCTGGGGCCGCCGAACGCCGGGAAGTCATCGCTGATGAACCGGCTTGCCCGGCGGGAGGCCGCCATTGTGTCCCCGATTGCGGGAACGACGCGCGACGTGGTGGAGGTTCGCCTGGTTCTGGCCGGCTTTCCGGTCTGGGTTGCCGACACCGCCGGACTGCGGGAGGCGACAGACGCGATCGAGGCCGAGGGGGTGCGCCGGGCGCTGGCGCGCGCCGAGGAAGCCGACCTCCGGATCTGGGTCAGCGATGCGTCGGCGGATGTTTCACGTGAAACATTGGCCTCTCACCGGCCGGGCGACATCGAGGTCCTGAACAAGGCCGACCTGGTCGGGACGGCCCCGGCGCGGGCGGGCGGGGAAGATGTCTTCGTCGTATCGGCAAGGACCGGGGCCGGGTTCGAAGCGCTGGAGCGGCGTCTGGTCCATATTGTCCGCGAGCGTCTGGAGAGGGATGAGGCGCCTCTGGTGACCCGGGCCAGGCATCGCGAGCTTGTCGAGGAGGCGCTTCGCGACGTCGAAAGGGCGCTTGCAGGGGCACAGTCAGGGATCGGCGCCGAGCTGGTATCCGAAGACCTGCGCCTTGCGGCCAGGGCCCTGGGGCGCATCACAGGGACAATTGATGCAGAAGACCTGCTGGAGCGGATCTTCAGCCAGTTCTGCGTCGGCAAGTAGGCCGATGTTTCACGTGAAACACTGGCCGACGGGGGCTGCCCTTACATAGCGTGGGCGGCGCGCCTGGAGGTTTGGCTGCCGCAAAGCGGCCGGTATCGTCCCTGGCCCAGCGCCGATATGGCTTCCTGGGCTGTGGCACCCCTGAAATGAGGACATCGCTTGGCCACAAAGCGGGTTTTTCAGCTAATTCATTGTATTGGTGGACTAAATTGTCTTTTCACCCCGCAAGGGGACCGATTCACGGAAACTGCCGAGTTTCCGCCCGTGACGCGACTTTCCAGTGGCAACGTTTCACGTGAAACATCCGAGGCGCCTCGACGTCGGTGGCGCGGTCCCTTAAATGACCGCCTCAATCCACAGGCAGCCGCCGCATGACCGCGCACTCTGAAACATTCGATGTGATCGTCATCGGCGGCGGGCATGCCGGCGCCGAAGCGGCTGCCGCTGCTGCCCGCTTCGGGGCCAGGACGGCGCTGGTCACCCATAAGCTTTCGACGATTGGCGAGATGTCGTGCAATCCGGCCATCGGCGGATTGGGCAAGGGACACCTGGTCCGGGAAGTCGATGCGCTGGATGGCGTAATGGGCCGCGCGGCTGATCGCGGCGGCATCCAGTTCCGCATGCTCAACCGTTCCAAGGGGCCGGCTGTGCGTGGGCCGCGAACACAGGCCGATCGCAAACTCTATCGCGAAGCCGTCCAGTCGATCCTGGGCGAATACGAAAACCTGACGCTGATCGAGGATGGGGTCGAAGACCTCGTCATCGAGCGTGGCCAGGTCGCAGGCGTCATCGGCCAGTCGGGCCGGTCGTGGCGGGCAGGCGCGGTCGTGGTGACGACGGGGACATTCCTCAAAGGCCTGATCCATATCGGCGAGAAGCGGATCCCCGCAGGCCGCGTCGGCGAGGCGCCGGCGATCGGATTGTCGGACCGGCTTTACGGGCTTGGCCTCCAGATGGGTCGGCTGAAGACCGGAACGCCTGCCCGGCTTCGCGCCTCGAGCATCAACTGGTCGGACCTCGAAATGCAGGCGGCCGATGCCGAGCCGATCCCCTTCTCATTCCTGAATGACCGTATCGACGTGCCGCAGATCGCCTGTGGCATCACCTGGACGTCGGCGGACGTTCACGCCGTGATCGGCGACAATCTCCACAGGTCCGCCGTCTATTCGGGGGCCATCGCCGGGCGTGGCCCGCGCTATTGCCCCTCGATCGAGGACAAGGTGAAGCGGTTTGCCGATCGCGACAAACACCAGATCTTCCTCGAGCCGGAAGGCCTGCCCGGCACCGAGTATGGCGACACCATCTATCCCAACGGGATTTCGACCTCTCTGCCCGAGGACGTGCAGGAGGCTTTCATCCGGAAGATCCATGGGCTCGCAGACGTCGAGATCCTCCGCTTCGGCTATGCAATCGAATACGACTATGTCGACCCGCGCGAGCTTACGCCCGACCTCGCCGTGAAGCGCCTGCCCGGGCTTTACCTGGCGGGCCAGATCAATGGCACGACAGGCTATGAAGAGGCTGCAGGACAAGGACTTGTGGCCGGTCTCAACGCGGCGCGCTTTGCGGGCGGGAACGACCCATACATCCTCGATCGGAGCCGCGCCTATATCGGCGTGATGATCGACGACCTCGTCACGCGGGGCGTCTCGGAGCCCTATCGCATGTTCACCTCGCGGGCCGAATACCGGCTGAGCCTGCGGGCCGACAATGCCGACCAGCGGCTGACGGAAGAGGGTGTCGGTGCAGGAGTTGTGGGCGCCCACAGGCGTGAAGCGTTTCACGTGAAACGTTCATCGATCGACGCGGCGCGGGCCAGGCTCAACGCGCTGACGCTTACGCCGAACGAGGCGCGCGGCCACGGCATCATGATCAACCTCGATGGCAAGCGGCGCAATGCGCTGGAGATCCTGGCCTATGTCGGCGTCGACTTCACGCGGCTGCGCAGCGTGTGGCCGGAACTCTCCGATGTGACGCCGCAGGTGGCGGAGCAGATGGAGATCGAGGCGGCCTATGCAGGCTATCTCGACCGCCAGGAGGCGGACATCGTCGCCTTCCGGAAGGACGAAGACATGCGCCTGCCAGCCGATCTCGACTATCGCGCGATCGGCGGACTCTCGAACGAAGCGAAGGACAAGCTCTCGACCGTGCGGCCGGCAACTCTGGGCCAGGCGGCGCGGATCGAAGGCATGACGCCCGGGGCGATTACTGCCGTGCTCGGGCATCTGAAGCGGACGGCCAGGAAGGTCGGGCGTGCCGCTCAGGGGTGATGGGCTTGCGGCCGGCGATGGCGAGCAGTGCGCAAAGCGCCCATCCGTCGAACAACGCGCACGTGCTTACGGAAGGTTCGACTGATGCCCTGGCCCACTCACGATGAAGATGGCTTCGGGCCTGAAGACGCAGCCGGGCTGACCGGTGTTTCACGTGAAACACTGGCCCGCGTCCGTTCCTATCTTGCCGTGCTGGACGTATGGCGCGAGCGAATCAATCTGATCGGGCCCGGAGAGGGGCGCCACCTGTGGCGGCGCCATGTGCTCGACAGCCTTCAGCTGCTCGACCAGATCGGGCCGGAGCACAGGAATATTGTTGATCTCGGCTCCGGGGCCGGATTTCCCGGACTGCTGATCGCAGCCGCCATGCTCGAGCGGCCAGGGGCATCGGTGACGCTCGTGGAGAAGAGCCCCCGGAAAACCGAATTCCTTGAAGCGGCTATTGCCCATGTGGGCCTGCCTGCCAGGGTTCTGACGACACGCATCGAGGACCCGCCGGCGTCACTTGTCAGGGATCGTTTCGATCTGCTCACGGCGCGGGCGCTGGCGCCGCTGCCGAAGCTTTTGGGGTATGGTTACGCATGGCTTAAACCTTCCGGTAAGGCCCTGCTGATGAAAGGTAGGGACACCGCCGCCGAATTGGCGGAGGCCCGCCTCTCCTGGACCTTCAAGGTCGCCGAGCGGCAGAGCCTCTCCAGTCCGGAAGGGCGCGTGCTGACGATTTCGTCGATTGAACCCCGGAGGGCCTGATGCGCGTCATCGCCGTCGCCAACCAGAAGGGCGGAGTGGGCAAGACCACGACCGCCATCAATCTCGGCACCGCGCTCGCAGCGGTGGGCAAGCGCGTGCTCGTTATGGATTGCGATGCGCAGGGCAACGCTTCCACGGGCCTCGGCGTCGAGCCGATGGCGCGCGCCAAGACCAGCTATGATGTGCTGGTCGGCGATGGCGGCATGGTCGATGCGATCGTGAAAACGAAAGTGCCGAACCTCGATCTCATCCCGGGCGATGAAAACCTCGCCGGCGTCGAGACGATGCTGCACAATGATCCGGAGAAGAACTTCAAGCTGAGGCAAGCCTTCGCTGCGTTCGCGAAGCTGGGCCGTGACTACGACACGGTGCTGATCGATTGCCCGCCCTCGCTGTCGACCGTGACGATCAATGCCATGGTTGCGGCCAACGCCGTGCTCGTTCCGCTGCAGTGCGAGTTCCTGGCGATGGAAGGTCTCTCGCAGATTCTTCGCACCATCGAGCTGGTACGCTCGGGCCTCAATCCCGATCTCGAAGTGCAGGGCGTCGTGCTGACCATGTACGACAAGCGGAACAACCTCTCCGACCAGGTCGCCACAGAAGTGCGCACCTACCTCGGCTCCAAGGTTTACCAGACAGTCATACCCCGGAATGTACGTTTGTCCGAGGCCCCGTCCTTCGGACTACCGGCCATACTCTATGACCACAAATGCTCCGGCAGCGAGGCCTACATAATGCTCGCCCAGGAGCTGATGCAGCGTGAACGCGAGAGGGCGGCGGCGTGACCCAACCTATGAAACAGGCAAGACTAGGCCGCGGATTGTCGGCCCTGCTGGGCGACTATGCCGGCGCACGCAACGCCATCGAGGGCGGCGAATCCGTGGCGGCCGAAGCCAATGCTCCGTCTACGGAAGATCTGTCGGCGTCGGAGATCGCGATTGATCGCATCGTGCCGAACCCGAAGCAGCCGCGGCGCACTTTCGTCGAGGCTGACCTCGAGGAGCTGACCGAGTCGATCAGGACCAAGGGCGTCATCCAGCCTATCCTGGTGCGCCCCGATCCGTCGCAGCCGGAAATGTTCGAGATCATCGCAGGCGAGCGGCGCTGGCGCGCGGCGCGGCGCGCCGGTCTCTCGATGGTGCCGGCCGTCGTGCGCGAGATGGACGATCGCGAGATGCTCGAGATCGCCATCATCGAGAACGTGCAGCGCGCCGACCTCAATGCCGTGGAAGAAGCCGAAGCCTACAAGGCGCTGATCGACCGGTTCGGGCGGACGCAGGAGTCGGTCGCGCAGCAGGTCGGCAAGAGCCGCGAGCATGTGTCGAACACGCTGCGCCTGCTGTCGCTTCCCGAAGACGTGCGCGAGCATGTGCGCGAGGCGCGTCTGACACCGGGCCATGCGCGCGCGCTGATGAAGACATCAGATCCGTCAGGCTTCGCCGCGACGGTGATCGCAAGGCAGCTGTCGGTGCGCGAGACAGAGGCGCTGTCCAAGGCGGACAAGGTATCGGGCGGCAAGTCCGCGGTGGACGCCGACAAGGACGTCGACACCAAGGCGCTGGAACTCGACCTGCAGCGCGCGCTGGGGCTGGACGTCGACATCCGCCACATGAACGGCAAGGGCGGAGAGGTGCGCATCAGGTATGCGCAGCTGGAACAGCTCGACGAGATCTGCCGGCTCCTCTCGCGGCCGCGTGCCGTGGTCGCGAACGACGGGCTGGACTAGATCCGGCTGGCGCCTGGCAGGCGAGGACAGGTCCTCGCTCAGATTGTGCGCGTCGCAATCCGGTGGATCAGGTTGCGGATGATCGCGTCCGATGGCGCTCCCGCCTGCTTGCAGGATTTCTCGGCGTCGTAGAGCCGGGCGATGGTCCGCTGCAGCGCAGGTCCGCGCCAGTCGCGGACGGCGCGCGAGAAGGCGGGCCACTCTTTCTCGAACACGGGCGGGCGCAGGCGCATGCCGGATCCTGCGCCTGACCCCACCGCGTCGATCACGCGCAGCATGCGGAAGTGCAGGGTGCGCAGGGCGGAGATCGGATTGCCGCCGGCGTCGAGATAGCGGTTGATCGACAACGTCGCCTGCGCGGTGTCTCCGAGGATCGCCGCATCGGCTGCGTCGTCAGCGCCGCGCGGCTGTTCGGCCGAGGCAAGCAGGCTGATGTCATGCGCCGTCACGGCGCGGCCGAGGCCGATGGCGTAGAGTTCGAGTTTCTCAAGTTCGGAAAGTGCGAGGCGGCGATCACCGGGCAGTTCCGCGACAAAGGCGGCGAGGGCGGGCTCTTCCATCGCGACGCCTGCGGCGGCGAGGCGACGGGTCACCAGATCGTTGATCGTCGCTTCATCATCGGCATAGAGCTGCAGCGCCTGTGCGGCGTCGGAGGCTTCGAACGCACCGCGCAGCTTGCTCGCCTTGCCAAGATCGCCGCCTTCGATGATCCAGGCGGCTTCAGGACTGAGCAGACCCTTCTCGATATCGCCAAGGATTTCGATGACGGGCTTCGCGCTCGTCTCGCGCTCGATCCGTACACGGACAAGCCGGTCTCCGCCCATGAGTGAGCGTGCGACCAGCTCGTCGGCGAGCGTCTGCGGATCACGCTTCAGGTCGTCGTCTGACAGCTTGACCAGGTTGAAGGGATCGATACCGGGGACCCAGCGCTGCGCCAGCATGTCGGCGGCCGTGGAGACAAGTCCCGGGTCGCCGCCGAAGACGAGGGCGATGCGCGTCTTCCCCTGCGGCTTGTCGCAGAAGGCGAGGGCGCGTGCGCCCGCGAGCTTCATGGCGTGGTGGGCGCCGGTTGGGCAGGCTGCGCAGGCTGCGCAGGCGCAACCGGGGAGCGGCCGGTCTTCGGGTCCACCGTCTTGCCCGCGGCGATGATCATCTCGGCGCGGATCGAGCGCGCGAGCAGTGTTGCAAGCCGCTCCTGCGCCGCCGTCTGGGCTGCGAGGTCGCTATAGGCCGCGTCGGCGAAGTTGAAGCTCGCCCGTTCCTCCACCGTGCCGGTGCCGAGAATGGCGCCGCCCGTCCCGCGCAGTGTCCAGGTGGCGACGCCGACATAGTCGGAGCGCGAGGCTGCCTGGTCGGGCGCAAAGGCGAGCCGTTCGATCGCTTGCCGAAGCGCAATGTCGAGCGTGCCGGCGCTGAAGCCCGGAACACCCTGTCCCACGGAGCGAACGAGCTCCTGGCGCAGGAAGTGACCTGTGCGGCCCGAGGCGGTGCCGGCGGTCGCGGTGGCGCGGATTTCGTTGATCGTGATCGGGCCGGTGCTTGCCTGTCCTCCGCCATAGACGGGCGAGAAACCGCAGGCGGTGAGCGGCAGGAGGGCGAGGGCAAGGAAGGCTGCGCGGATCATGATGCGACGATATTGACGATACGGCCGGGGACCACAATCACCTTTCGCACGGTGAGACCGGCCAGATGTTGCGTCACCGCATCATCTTCGCGCGCGGCGGCTTCCACCGCCGCAGGGTCGGCGCTTGCGGCGACGGTTATTTCCGCGCGCTTCTTGCCGTTGATCTGGACCGGAAGGGTGAGCGTGTCGGAGACCAGCAGGGCAGGGTCGGGGGTTGGCCATTTTGCTGTCGCCACCATCCCGCCGCCGCCCAGCAGCGCCCAGCATTCTTCTGACAGGTGCGGCGCGAAGGGCGCGGCGATCTGGGCGAACAGGCGCAGCGCCTCGCGGCGGGCCGTGGCCATGCCGGGAAGCGTGGATTGCTCGGCTTTGCGCAGAGCATTGCCCAGCTCGTTCATGCGGGCGATGCCGACATTGAAGTGGAATTTCTCGATGCCGTTGGTCACATCGCGCACCGTGCGATGGGCGAGGCGGCGCAGCTCCAGCGGCTCGCCGCTGTCGGCCGGGCCATCGTCTGCGGCAGGCGCAGCTTCAACCAGCGACCAGAGTTTCTGGATCGAGCCCCACGCGCCGCGCACACCGGCGTCGGTCCATTCGAAATCGCGCTCTGGGGGAGAGTCCGACAGGACGAACCAGCGCGCAACGTCTGCACCGTAGTCGGCGATGATCTGGATCGGATCAACGACGTTCTTCTTCGACTTCGACATCTTCTCGACGCCGCCGATCGTGACAGGCTTGCCGCTCGAGATTTCGACCAGCGCCCCGTCGCGCTTCTCGATCTCCTCGGGCAGGAGCCACTGGCCGTCCGCAGACCTGTAGGTCTCGTGCGTGACCATGCCCTGCGTGAAGAGGCCGGCGAAGGGTTCGCCGCTGGGCAGGTCGAGCAGGCCGATGTCGCGCAGGGCGCGGGTGAAGAAGCGCGAGTAGAGCAGGTGGAGAACCGCATGCTCGACACCGCCGATATACTGGTCGACCGGCAGCCAGTAGCCGGCTTCTTCCCTGTTGATCGGCTCTTTCGATTTCGGATCGCAGAAGCGCGCAAAGTACCAGGATGAATCGACAAACGTGTCCATCGTGTCGGTTTCGCGTTCCGCCTTGCCGGCGCATTTCGGACACGTGACGTGTTTCCACGTCGGATGGCGCGCCAGCGGATTGCCGGGCTCGGAGAAGTCCGCATTGTCCGGCAGCCGCACCGGCAGCTGATCGTCGGGTACAGGTACAGTGCCGCACGCCGCACACTTGATGACGGGGATCGGACATCCCCAGTAGCGCTGGCGCGAGACGCCCCAGTCGCGCAGGCGGTATTGCGTGGTGGCCTCGCCGGCCTGACGATTCACCAGCGCCTTGATCGCAGCCGTGATCGCATCCTTCGTCGAGAGCCCGTCCAGGAAGTCGGAATTGTAGATCGTGCCATCGCCGGCATAGGCCTCGCCGCGCACGGTGTAGGTTTCAGGATCGGCGCCAGGCGGCAGCACGACCGGCTTGAAGGGCAGGCCGTATTTCTCCGCGAACTCGATGTCGCGCTGGTCGCCTGCGGGCGAGCCGAAGATCGCGCCAGTGCCATAGGTCGACAGCACGAAGTTCGCCGCCCAGACGGGCAGCTCCCAGCTGGGATCGAACGGATGCTTCACGCGGATGCCGAGGTCGATCCCGACCTTGTCGGCCTTCTCGATGTCGGCTTCGGACGTGCCGCGCGCGGCGCAATCGGCCATGAACCTGGCCACGTCTGGGCGCGACCTGGCGATCTGCCTGGTTAGCGGATGGTCCGGCGCGAGCGCGAGGAAGGCCGCGCCGAACAGCGTGTCGGGGCGTGTGGTGAAGACCTCGATCGGGTCGGTCGCGTGATTGCGGCCGAGGGCGTCCTTGTCGCTCGGCAGGAAATCCGGCGCGTGCGCGATTTCCCACCAGATCTTCGCGCCCTGCGATTTGCCAATCCAGTTGGCCTGCATGGTGCGGACCTTGTCGGGCCAGCGGTCGAGCGAATTCAGGTCTTCCAGCAGGTCATCACCATACTTCGTGATGCGGAAGAACCACTGCTCAAGCTCGCGCTGCTCGACAACCGCGCCGGAGCGCCAGCCGCGACCGTCCACCACCTGCTCGTTGGCGAGCACGGTGTTCTCGACCGGATCCCAGTTCACCTTGGCGGAGCGGCGATAGACGAGGTCGTTCGCCAGCATCTTCAGGAAGATGCGCTGCTGCTGTTCGTAATAGTCAGGCTCGCAGGTGGTGACCTCCTTCGACCAGTCGAAGGACAGGCCGAGCGGCGCGAACTGATCCTTCATCGCCTGGATGTTCTGCAGCGTCCAGGTGCGGGGCTGGGCTTGTCTCTCGATGGCGGCGTTCTCGGCAGGCAGGCCGAACGCATCCCAGCCCATCGGGTGCAGGACGTTGTAGCCATTGGCGATGCGATAGCGGGCGACGACATCGCCCATCGCATAGTTGCGGACATGGCCCATGTGCAGCCGGCCCGACGGGTAGGGGAACATCTCGAGGATGTAGGCCTTCGGCATGTCGCCCGCTTCCCTTGCGGACTTCGCGCGGAAGACCTGTGCGCGCTCCCAGGCTGCGCGCCATTTCGGCTCTGTCTCTTTGGGATTGTAGCGGGTGGCCATCGTGTCGCTCGTGTCCGTTCGGAAGCGGGGGTTTGCATATCCCGCCGCCAAACGAAAGGCGACGGGACTTATTCGTCGCCGCCGAGTCGAAGCTGGCGGGCCTTGGCAAGGATGGCGTTCTCGAGCGCGATATTGGTGTCCGGGCTTACCGAGGCGGGCACCCAGGCGCCGCCAACCAGCGTTTCACGGAACACGGCGGCCGAAATGCCATCGGCGCGCAGTCGCGTATCCAGGATGTAGACAGTGGCCTTCAGGCGCTCATCGGCTTTCGACGGGTTGGCGTACCAGTCGGTGATGACGACGCCGCCATAGGGGTCTGCAGATGCAAGCGGAAGGAAAGACAGCGTGTCGAGCGTGGCGCGCCACAGATAGGCGTTGACGCCCAGGTTGCCGGTTTCTTCGGGCCCCAGCTGGGCGCTGGAGGATTCGGCCGAGCTTGCGGTGGAGGAGCCGAAGATGGTGCAGCCCGAGGCCACCAGGCCGGCGGAAACCATCAGGGCGGCAGTCGCCACACGTGAAAACATCACCACGTCACTCCGTCATCCGGCGCACTGCGCCCCCAGGGGAAGCCCCCCGCTCGACAAAGGGGGAGGCCAGGGAGCCGCTTCCTTAGCTGCTGGCCGGTCCCGCACGCAAGGGCCGAGCACCGTTAGCCCCGCCGCAACACCGCCTCATATAGAGCGTGGAGTGAACTGAGATTGCGGAGGAATTCTGGCATGCGCCGACCTATTTCGCCGAACCTGACGCTTGCAGCGCTCGCCCTTGGCGCAGCTGGACCCGCTTTCGCCCAGTCGGGCGACGGCGAATGGCAGACGAAGGCCGAGGCCGTGCTGGTCGCTGCCGCGATCGACGAGGGCGATCCCATAGCGCCCGCGGGAGATGTGCTGCTGGGCTCGGCAATGCTGGAGGTCTCCCGCGCCGACACGTTCGAGAACGGGCTCACGCTCGGCTGGCTGGGCGCGCTGCGTTTTGAACGGGATGCGGCCTCGCGGCCAGCATTTGCGGGCGCGTTTGCCGCCTGTCCGGCGGCTGTGCCGGTGTGCCCTTCGGCTGGCGGGCTGTCGCCGGTCGCTCCGTCAACCGGCCTTGTCGTGGGCGGTGTGCCGAGGGATGAGAACGGCTTCGTGGCGCTGGAGGCGGCGTCGGTGTCGCTCGCCGGGCCATGGGGCGAGGGGGTGCTGGGCTGGGACGCCGGCGCCGCAGCGCGGCTCGATGCGCGTGCTCCAAGCGTTCTCAACCGGGCCTCGGCCTATTCGACGGGCCTTGACCCAACGGCGCTCAGCGTCGTGAGGGCGCGCAATGACGCGACCGGGTCATCGGCGAAGGCGAGCTATCTTTCGCCACGCTGGCTTGGGTTGCGCCTGGGCGTCTCCTACACGCCCGAAGCCAGTGAGCGTACCGCCGACTTCGACCCGGATTTCAGCGGACCCGGGCTGGCTTCTGCCCAGCTCGAGAATGTCTGGGAGGGCGCCGTTTCGTTCGCCCGTCAGTTTGCCGAGCAGGATCTGCGCCTCCGCGGCGCTGTCACCTACACGAACGCCGCCTCCGCGACCTCGCTTGCAGCCTTTGGCGACTACGAAGCCTGGGGCGCAGGCATGGAAGTCGAGCATGACGGCTGGACTGGCGGCGCCCGCTGGCTGTCCAGCAACAACGCCTGGAGGTCGGGCGGGGGCGATTACGAGGCCTTGGAAGTTGGCCTCGTGAAGGACGTCGAGGGCTGGCGGTTCGGCGTCGAGGCTGGCTGGGCTTCGGACGGGCTTCTGGACGTGGAAGGCGCCAGCTGGCTGGTCGGCGTCAGCCACGACATTTCCGAAAACCTGGCGCTCGGGCTCGCCTGGAGTGCTGCTCAGGCAGACATTCCGGTACCGGCCGGAATCAGCTCCGGCCACAGAAATGCCAGTAATGACGGGCTCTTGGTCGAGTTCACTGTGCGCAATTAGTGACACCCTCTGGCGAAAGAGAGCCAAAGGGCAGCGAATTAACTCCTGTTAACTTTTGTAGGCCGAGTCGCGGGTATTATGTCAGGCAAGAGGGTGGACATGCGTATTTCCACGTCATTGCTGTGTCTGGCCGCCTCACTGGCGGCAGCCCCTGCGTTCGCGCAGGGAACGACGCAGCCTTCTGCGAAACCGCAGGCCCAGCCTCTTTCGCAGTCCACTGCCCAGCTTGGCGCCAAGGCGGCGCAGCCCTCCCCGTTCACGTTCGGCCTTGGGCTGAACAAGGGCGGCTCCGAGCATTCGCTGCTGCCGGTTGGCCCGATCACAAAGGACGAGCTGGAGCTTACCTGGAAGCCGGCGAACAACTGGGATGTCACGCTCGACCTCACCAGCCGCTCGCCCAACGAGCTGCCCAGCCAGCTTTTCCCGCGCGAGGAAGTCACCGCGGGCGTTACCTATCAGGTCACGCCGCGCTTCCGTCTCGGCGGCGGCGTTACCGTCAAGGGCAACTCGGTCGCCGAGTCGCTGTCTGACCCCGCCACCCGCTTCGGCAAGGAAGGCTCGGAAGCCTCCGTGCGCATCGAGTCCGCGTTCTCGTTCTAGCGTTTCCCCCAACCCGTCATCACGCTATCGATCGCCGCCCATCCCGCCGCGTGGCGCATTGCGCTTGCTGCATTGACCGCATCGACGCCTCCGAGGGCGTAGACCGGGAGCGGCGCCCATCCCGCGAGCTGGCGGAAACGCAGCGGGCCCATTGCGGGACCAGCTGTCGGGCTGCGACTGGGAAAGACCGTCGAGACGATCACCGCGTCAATTCCAAGCCGCATCGCCCTTGCGATGGCGGCGCGTGAATGGGCCGCCGCCGTCTCGACCATGCCTTTGGCGCGGGGACGGACGCCCCGCAGCAGGCGTTCCGGCCAGTGCACGCCGCTCGCCCCGATCCGCATTGCCAGCGCGGGGTCCGCCGAAACGAGCAGGATCAGTCCGCGACGGCGGCAGAGCTGCGCCAGGGCAAGCCCCGTCGCGACGCGCCTGGCCTGCCCATAATGTCGCCAGATCACGCCCATGCCGCGCGGCAGGCGCCCAACGATGGCGAGCGGATCCGGCGTGCGCGCCGGGTCGGTCACGAAGAAAGCGCGGGGCAGGGCCTCGCCATTGAGGGCTTTCGCGCCTTTTGCGGCGCGCGCAGCCGCCATGAGCTTGCGGCGGATCGCTGCCTGCGCTTTGGAAGAGTGCGTTTGAGAGGCGGACATGAACGACGTCACCGATCCCGGCATTGCGGCTGCCCGCAGCGATGTTCTTGCCCGCATCGCGGCCGCCGCCAATAGCGCAGGCCGCGATCCGGCATCCGTCGCGCTGGTGGCCGTCTCGAAGACACAGCCCGACGATCGCATCCAGGCGATGCTGGCGACGGGCCAGCGCGTGTTCGGCGAGAACCGCGTGCAGGAGGCGCAAGCGCGCTGGGAAAAGCGCCGCGCAGGGTTCAGCGATCTCGAACTGCGCCTGGTCGGTCCATTGCAGTCAAACAAGGCAAGGGAAGCCGTCGCGCTGTTCGACGTGATCGAGACGCTTGATCGGGCGAAGCTGGCAGGCGCGCTGGCGGATGCCTGCGCAAAGGCCGGCCGCGCGCCGAGGCTCTATGTGCAGGTCAACACGGGCGAGGAAGACCAGAAGGCGGGCGTCGCACCGCAGGAAGCCGACGCCTTCATCGCTGCCATGCGAGGCGAGTATGGCTTTGCGATCGAGGGTCTGATGTGCATCCCGCCCGCTGAGGAACCCCCAGGTCCGCACTTTGCGTTGCTGGCGAAGATCGCCGCGCGCAATGGCCTGGCGAAACTGTCGATGGGTATGAGCGCGGACTACGAGCTCGCCGTGCTGTTCGGCGCGACCAGTGTGCGGGTGGGATCGGCCTTGTTCGGAGCGCGCATGTAGCGTGATCCGGCTGCTTTGCAGCCGGCCCCGGGGGTCGGAGAGTCAGGGCGCGAAGCGGACGGATCAGGCGGTCGCCGCCACCTTCTCCTTCAGAGCACGATCCCGATACGGCCCAACCCTGCTCATGCCCCAGGCCATCATGATCTGTGCGCCGGCATAGGTGATCCAGACTGCGCCGGGGAAGACATCCACGTTCGCGAACTTCTCTGCGGCGATCAGGGTATCGGAGATCATGAAGATCACCGCGCCGAGGCGCGCCAGCATCGGCGCCTTCACGACAAAGGCTGTCGCGACCATCGTCGTGATGATCGCCTGATAGATCAGGGCCGGGATCAGGAGATCGCCCATGCCAGGCAGCAGCCAGGAAAGAAGGAGGAGTGATACGATAACGACAAGCACGGCAACGGGATAGTCGCGCTTGTTCGGTCCCAGGATGCGTCCCCATTCGAGGAAGGCCAGAACGTAGAAGATGTGCCCGATCGCAAAGGCGCCCATGCCGGCGACGAAGATGAGTTCCAGCAGCACGTCTCCCGTCGCGCAGAAGAGCAGGGCGGCGCCCGCCAGCCACGCCCGCTGGCTCAGCGCATAAAGCCCGAGCAGCACAATGCCCGCCGCTTTCCAGACAAGGCCGCCGGGATGCGCGAGGTTTACCCACTCATTTGCGAGGTGGGACAGCGCGACAATGGCGCCGGCGAGAAACAGCAGCGTGCGGGTGTTCATCCGCGCTTGCTAGCCGTGTGCGGGCTGGATGTCGATTTGTCGTGAGGGCAGCTGGCGAGCCCAGGCTAGCGCACGATCTCCAGCACATCCCCCGGCTTCGCCGCCGCCAGCAGCGCGAGCAGGTCGTCCAGCCCGCACGCGACACATCCCTCCGTTGAGGAATAATCCGGGCGCGCCACATGAAGGAAGATCGCGCTGCCCTTCCCGGGAACCACCGGAGCGTCGTTGTAGCCGAGCTCCACGATCAGGTCGTAGACATGGTCCTCGCGCCAGAGTTTCTCGTGGCCAGCCGGGTAGGGCAGGATCACGGGGCGGTTGTAGAAGGCGTCGGCCGGATCGTCGCACCACCCCGCCTCGGCGATCAGCGGCTCCACTGGCAGGCTGGTCGCCGGCCGGGCGAGGCGATCCGGACGCCAGTAGACGCAGCGCATCGGCCAGGCGCCCAGCGGCGTCGCCCCATCGCCCTCGTGCTTCGATTCCGCCGGCGTAACCCCGCTCCTGCCCATCGCGCAGCGCGCTTCGCCGCCAGGCCAGCATAGTCTGCCGGTTGAATCGGCCATGAAGGACGCGCCGCTCATGCCTGCCGCCAGCCTCGCTATCTGGTTCGTGATGGCTTCCTTGCTTGGAGCATCGTACCTACACTTGATAAGCCATGCACGCAGAATGCAGGGCCGGGAGATGCCGCAGATGACAGCCGCCAAGACGATCCTGCTGGTCGATGACGATCAGGAACTGCGCGAGGCCCTCGCCGAGCAGTTCGAACTGCATGAGGGATTCCGGATCGAGCATGCGGGATCGGCAGGCGAGGGTATCAGGAAGGCCGAGGAAGTCCGTGCCGATCTCATCATCCTCGACGTCGAGCTACCCGACATGGATGGCCGCGACGCCTGCCGCCTGATGCGCAAGCACGGCATCGCTGCGCCGATCGTGATGCTGACCGGCCAGTCGACGGATGCAGATGCCATCCTCGGCCTCGATTCCGGGGCCAATGACTACGTCATCAAGCCCTTCAAGTTCTCGGTCCTGCTGGCGCGCGTGCGCGCACACCTGCGCACATTCGAGCAGAGCGAGGATGCGACCTTCCGGCTCGGACCCTACGAGTTCCGCCCGTCGGCCAAGCTGCTGATCGACGAGAAGGAACGAAAAGTCCGCCTCACCGAGAAGGAAACCAACATCCTGAAATATCTCTATCGCGCCGGCGGCAAGCCGGTCGGGCGCGAGGAGCTTCTCTCGGAAGTTTGGGGCTACAACGCCAACGTCACCACGCACACGCTGGAGACACACATCTACCGCCTGCGCCAGAAGATCGAGCCCGATCCCGCGAATGCACGCCTGTTGCTGACGGAGAGCGGCGGGTATCGGCTGCAGGCTTGAGCAGGGGCCGTCCTGGCCCCGAAGCTGCCGGTCGACATGCAAGCCTGGGGAGGCCCGGGGATTCTGGGGCAGCTCAGAGGCTGTCTAACGGGGGTCTCAATGTCGGATACCGAATCGATTGGTGCATTCGCCATCGTGCCAAGCAACGATCTCTCCTCTGCCATTCCATTCTGGGAACGACTTGGATTCTCGCGCACCGGCGGCGAAGATCAGTACGTCATCATGGAGGGCTGGGGTTGTGAAGTTCACCTGACGCAGGCAGGTGGCGGTGCATGGCGCGTTCCGGCGGAGAACAACCCCTTCGGTGTTTTCATTCGCACCCCGCAGGTTGAAGATATCGCAGCGCGCGTAGACGACCTCGTCATCCGGCCGGGAGGCGTGCTGCGCCATCGCGAATGGGGCATGTACGAGGTGGGAATTGCAGGCCCGGATAATCTCCTGGTCCGGATCGGCTGGCCGTCCGCTCTGATCAACGCCAGCTGAACTCAACGACACTTCAGCCCAACGACACTTCAGAACGTGTCGTCTGCTGGAAGCGGCTGCTTCAGGCGAGTTACCGCCGCTACGCGCACCCCTCAACATACTGGATGCTCGGTCCGCCGGCGTGGATCGCGCCGACTTTCCCCGTGCCGTCGATCTCGTAGACGATGCCGCGGGCAGCCTCGTCCTCCATGTAAGTATCGTCGCGCGGCCCGCCTTCCCAGACAGTGATGTATTCTGCGGGCGCATCCTGGTATTTGTGCGGGCTTGCGGTCGCGGCGGCGCCATAGGCGGCCTTCACGGCTGCAGCCGTGTCGCCAAGGCCAAGCCCCTTGTCGGTCTTCAGGATCGACATGTCGGCGATGCTCAAGCGGGTAAGCTTGCCGGCTTCAAGCATGACCCAGAGATTTTCGGGGACGTTCTTCGGCTGGAACTCGACGCAATCGCTGCCGGGAATACCGACGGCGTCGGGATTGCGGGTGTCACCGGCGGCGGCGACCACTTCGTCCCGGGTCATGCCGATCTTCAGCGGGCCCCATCCGGTGGCGGTCAGCAAGTCGCCGGCGGCGGAGGAGGGCGCTGCTTCAGGCGGCGCGGCAGGCGCCTCGGCAGGCGCAGGCGCTTCGCCTGCCGGGCCGCAGGCTGCCAGTGCCAGTGCGAGAGCGGACAGCGTGGAGAAAAGGGCGAGGCGCTTCATGACGGACCCCCGATTGGCGCGGCAATTGCGGGATAACACAGACCGCCAGCCCAGCCGAGCGGCTAGGCTGCGGCAGTCACGGTGACAGTCACCGGGACATGATCGGAAGGTTTTTCCCCGCCGCGCTCTTCGGTGTGAATCCTGTAGCTGGCGATATCGACAAGGGGCGTCGCGCGCTTGTCCGCCCACCAGTGATCGAGCCGGCGGCCGCGATTGGAGACTTTCCAGTCAGCAGCCCGATAGCTCCACCAGGTGTAGAGCTTTTCATCCGGCCGGTGCTTGGCGCGGGCGATGTCAGTGAACCTGCCCTCGGCAAGCACGCGCTTGAGGCCGTCCGTCTCCACCGGGGTGTGGCTCACCACATTCAGCAGCTGGCGGTGCGACCAGACATCGTTCTCTTCCGGCGCAATATTGATGTCGCCGGCCACCAGCAACGGCATCGCCGAGCGTTTCGCAGCGCGAGCGGCATAGACCTCGCGCATGCGCTCGACGAAATCGAGCTTGTGCGCGAACTTCTCGTTGATCTCAGGATCAGGGATATCGGCGCCTGCGGGCACATAGAGATTCTGCACCTCGAACCCGGCAACCTTCACCGCCGCACAGCGCGCATGCCCATGACGGCAGAGCCCCGGCGTCTCAAGCGGCTCGATCGGCAGCTTCGATACGATCGCGACGCCATGCATCCCTTTCTGGCCAGAGAGGTGGATATGCCTGTAGCCCGCCGCTTCGAACGCCTTGCGCGGAAACTGGTCATCGAGGCATTTGATCTCCTGCAGGCACAGGACATCCGCCTTCTCACGCTTGAGGAAAGCGACGACGCGGTCGATGCGGAGGCGAACCGAATTGATGTTCCAGGTCGCCAGGGACAGGCGGTTCATGTGGTCGGGAAAGCCGGGATGCGTGGGGTGACGGTATCATCCGACCATCGGGTGCGCCGGTCCGCAAATCAAGGAAAAGCGCCATGCCGTCGCAACGGCAGGCCCGTCCCAAAGCTGACGCGCCCGGCCGCGGGGACAGCCAGGCGCGCCTTGCGCCCCGGGGGCGCTGATGGGCCGGGGGATAGCTCCGGCATTCGATCCGCTGCAAGTGCCCGCGGGGGGAAGCTCGGGCGCGAGCGTACTCGATCCACGTTGCAATCAGGACACGAGCCACATGATTTGTCACCCGAGGTATGGTTAAAATTTGTGTGTGTCAGGAACGCTACGGGCGGGTCGTGCGGCCAGGCGCCTGCGAAAACGGGGCGGCTTGAAGCCGCCCCGGTTGAAAATCGCTAGCGGCGGTCGTCGCCGGCGTCGCTGGGGTCTTTCACCACGAAGAGCGATGGCTTGAGCGAGACATTCTTCTTGATGCCGCTCAGCTGGACACGGGTCTCCGCGCCTGTCCCGTCAATCTGACGCCAGCCGAGAAGTTCGAAATCGGACTGGCGGAATTGCAGGATCATCTTGCCCTCCGCCTCGCCGGTCTTGTCGACCAGCGTGACATAGTGCGAGCCGCTCGAGGTCTGCACGTCCGTCACGCTGCCGTCCTTGCGCAGGTCGATGTTCGAACGCAGGAACAGGTTCAGCGGCGTCGAAGACAGGGGAACTGCGTCATACGCCTTCCGCCTGGGCTCCTCGATCGACACCGTGGTGCCGTCTGACACGATGAAGATGGGCTCGGGCACGGTGTACTCGAAGCGAACCTTGCCGGGGCGGCTGATATAGAAGGCGCCGTTCGACGGCGAGCCTGAAGGATCCACCTGGGTGAAGCTGCCCTGCACAGTCTTGGTGTCGCTCATCGCCTTGGCGACGCGGTCAATGATCGCGTTGCGGTCAAGCGCGCCGGGCGCCTGCACCTTGACGATCTGTGCGCCGGACTGTGCGCCAATCGCGGGCGCAGGCCTGGGCGCGACAACCTTCGGCGCCGCAAACACCGGCGCGGGGGCAGGGGTCACCGCCGGGGCGATAACCGGGGTCGACGGCAGGGGGGCAATTTCCAGGGGCGCCGGCGCAGCCAGGGCTTGCGCGGACACGGACAGGGCGAGGGGGAAGAAGGTGGTGAGGATGCTCATGGCGACCAACCTCGGCCGCGCGACAGGCGAAAACAAGACCGGCTCAAGGAATTTTCGCCCTGTTTTCATGAACATCGGTTCAGCCCTATGCTTTTTCGAAACGCTTTGCAGGGAGACCTAACGCGATGGGCCCAAAGCAGTTTCATGATGTGGTGATGAGCTTGCCGCACACGGAACTCTCGACCTCCTATGGCCACCCCGCCTACAAGGCTTTTGGAAAATTCCTGACGCGCTTGCGCTGCGAGGACGACAGCGTGGTGCTGGGGCAGGTCTCTTTTGACGAACGCGAGATGCTCTGCGCGGCCGATCCGGAGACATTCCACTTCACCGATCATTACCGGAATTACCCGATGGTTCTCGCGCGGCTGAAACACCTCGATGCGAAGACGCTGCGCGGGTATCTGGACAGGCAATGGCGCCATAATGCGCCCAAGAAATGGCTCAAGGCTTGGGACGAGGGGGCGGCGCTGCCTGCAAAATTGCCCAGGCCCGCTCGCCGTGGAACAGGTTCGAGGAAGAAGACGCGATGAAGACGTTGCTGATCCTGCTGCTTGCCGCCGCTCTGGCGGCCGGCGGTTATCTCACCCGGCCGGATGAGAAGGCGCACGAGGCGAATGCCGAGACGCAGCTTTCCTCGACGCGCGGTGGCTTCGATATCGGCGAGCTGATTGCCGACAAGGTGTTCGGCGCAAGCACCAGGGACAGCCGCAAGTTCGAGGATCTCTTCGTCGCAACGAAGTACACCGTGAAGGCCGACAACGCGGTGATCATGGAATGCCTCGGTCTCTATGCTCAGTTCCTCTGCTCGCAGCCCGAGAAGAAATAGGCCATAAGGACTGGCGCGGGGCGCTTGTGGCAAAGGGGGCCGGAGCGGGATTGCAATGCGTGGTTTTCTGGTTCTGCTGGTCCTCGCCGGACTTGTCGGCGCAGGCGGCTGGTACACGCGGCCAAGCCACGGACTTCATCGTGGCGTGGCGAGTTCGCTGATGGCTGAGGGACGCGTTGCGCGCCCGGAACAGGCGCCGGGCGCATGGGCATTCGACGATTTCTTCGTTGCAACACACTCGACCATGACGTCAGACGATCGTGAGGTGCTCGAATGCTGGGGCTTCTTCACCCGCTTTCTCTGCACGGGCGCAACCCCGCGGGCGGACGCCACGATTGCGGGCTGAGATCATCGAGGATGCGCGATGGCAAGGCGATGTCCTGCGGTGGCGGCGATGTTCTCGCCACGCTCATCGGCCTTTGCATCCAGCTCAAGCCTACGCTGGAGGACATGCGCGCCGGCGTCGAGGAGGGGCTGAGCGCCTATGCGGCCGACAACCTGAAGGCAGGACAGGCGATGCCGGAAGTGAGCGGTGTCGGATCGCGTGACGGGCGGTCGCGGTCTCGCATTCGGCATGCGTGGGCCAGAAGACCTTTTCCTGTGCCGGCGGGTTCAAGGTGACGATCTGCCAGCAACCCGACTGAAGGCCTCTGCGGAATGAAAAAAGCCGGCCCCTGACATCTAAGTCGGGAGCCGGCCTTTCTCGTTCCTGTCAGCGGCGCGGCTGCACGCGCTCGCCATCAGGACAGCCATTTGGCGACAGGGTTTAGCTGACGCGCAGGTTCACGGCCGACATTTTGCCGGAGCGCTTGTCGGCTTGTTCTTCGAACGACACTTTCTGGCCGTCGACGAGGCCACGAAGGCCGGCAGCTTCCACGGCGCTGATGTGGACGAAAACGTCCTTCGCGCCGTTATCCGGCTGGATGAAGCCGTAGCCTTTGGTGGTGTTGAACCATTTAACAGTTCCGGTCGCCATTTCTGGGTCTTCCTTGCAAACAAACGTGACGACGTCCGCGCGTACGCGGTCCGCCCTTGGATCATCAAGCGTGGGTGGATGTCGTCAGCAGGCGCCGGTAGCCAATTACGGTGCGGCGTCGGGCCAAGTCGTCGGCCGAAACTCGATGGCGGGCTTATAGCGCATCTGGGCGCGCTTGGCAAAAGCGTTCGGCGCCGGTCAGTTTGCCTTGATTATTGGCCCCTGCGGGCGCATTTCATACATGTCGTTCTTTGAAAGCGCAGGCGCATGTCTGCACGGAGGGCGCCCACAAGGAGGCCCCGGTGTCCATCGAAGACAGAATTCCCCAGCTGACGGACAAGGAGCTGGAGAACCTCCACGACAATGCCGACCGGATTTCGAAGGGCGCCGCCTCGAAGCAGCAGGGCGAAGCCGCCCGTCTCCTGCCGATCATCGCCAACGCGCTCGTCGAGCGGAAGAAGACGCGCGCGAGCGAAGCCGCCGAGAAGAAAGTGACGCGCCAGAAGGACATGGCCGACGCCCGCGCCAAGAAGGCTGCGCAGCGCAAGGCCGCGAAGGCTGAAGAGGCCTCCGCCGAGTAGGGCGCGCACCAGAGTTCAAAACAAGAAAGGCCGGCTCGCATGAGCCGGCCTTTTCTGTTCGAAGCCGCTCTGTTCGAAGCCGCGAATGTGCTCAGGCCGCGTCGTCGTCGCGGTCAGCGCCGCGGCCCGCGTCACGCGACAGGATCTGGCGCTTGCCCGCATGGTCTGCGGCGGAGATGACGCCTTCGCGCTCCATCCGCTCGATCATCGAGGCTGCGCGGTTGTAGCCGATGCGCAGGACACGCTGCACGTAGGAGGTGGTGGGACGCTTGTCGCGCACCACGGCCGCCACCGCCTCGCGGTACATGTCCTCTTCCGGATCCCCCGACGATGTGCCGAAAGCTGCGTCAGCAACTGAGGACTCTTCCTCCACCGGATCGGTGATGCCTTCGACATATTGTGGCGTGCCCTGGTCCTTGAGCCAGTTCACCACGCGCTCGACTTCCTCGTCCTTCACGAACGGGCCGTGCACGCGGGAGATCTTGCCGCCCGACTGCATCCACAGCAGGTCGCCCATGCCGAGCAGCTGCTCGGCCCCCTGTTCACCGAGAATCGTCCGGGAATCGATCTTGGTCGTGACCATGTAGGAGATGCGGGTCGGGAAGTTCGCCTTGATCGTGCCGGTGATGACATCGACCGATGGACGCTGCGTGGCGGTGATCAGGTGGATGCCCGCCGCGCGCGCCATCTGGGCGATACGCTGGACGGCGCCTTCGATGTCCTTGCCCGCGACCAGCATCAGGTCGGCCATTTCATCGATGATCACGACGATATGCGGCATGGGCTCGGGCTTCATCGCCTCGTTTTCCCAGATCGCTTCGCCGGTTTCCTTGTTCCAGCCGGTCTGCACCTGGCGTGTGAGATGCTCGCCCCTGGCTGCGGCTTCCTCGGCCTTCTGGTTGAAGCCGGCAAGGTTGCGCACGCCCATCTTGGACATGATCTCGTAGCGGCTCTCCATCTCGCGCACGACCCATTTAAGGGCGAGCACGGCCTTCTGCGGATCGGTCACCACCGGCGCCAGAAGATGCGGGATGCCCTCGTATATCGACAGTTCGAGCATCTTCGGGTCGATCATGATGAAGCGGCACTTCTCGGGCGGCAGCTTGAACATCAGCGACAGGATCATCGCGTTGATGCCCACCGACTTGCCCGAACCGGTGGTGCCGGCGATGAGCAGGTGAGGCATCTTGCCGAGATCGCCGATCTGCGGCTGCCCCTCGATGCTCTCGCCCAGTGCGAGTGGGAGGGCCATTCGCGCGCGCGTGAACTCGTTCGAGCTCAGCAGGTCGCGGAGATA
Organism: Hyphomonadaceae bacterium; assembly: GCA_022844475.1. GTDB lineage: Bacteria > Pseudomonadota > Alphaproteobacteria > Caulobacterales > Hyphomonadaceae > UBA7672. Next base: position 53,899 of record JALHLR010000007.1, read on the forward strand.
GACCGTCTCGCGGTTCGGGTTGGGCAATTCGATGCCGATGGCGTTGCGGCCCGGAATGACCGCGACACGCGCAGAGGTCGCCGACATCGCGCGCGCGATGTCTTCGGCCAGCGCGATGACCTTGGAGGAGCGCACGCCGGCGGCGGGTTCAAGCTCGAACAGGGTGACAACCGGGCCAGGCCGCACTTCCGTGATGCGGCCCTTGATGCCGAATTCGTTGAGCACGCCGGCCAGGCGATCGGCCATGTCCAGAAGGCGGGCCTCGTCGACGTCCGAACGGCGCGGCGGGGGAATGTCGAGCAGCTCGATCGGCGGCACCGCCGTGTTCGGATCGCGCACGCGTGTGGCCTGCGGCGCGCGGGGGGTGGACTGCTGCTGCGCGGGCTGCTGGGCCGGCGCTGCTGCCTGTGCCGGCTGCATTGTCTGCGCAGGCTGCTGAGGGCGCGAGATGGTGCGCGGCGGAACGGCAGATGCCGCCGGCGCCTCGGCCGGCACGGGGCGGCCTTCGAGCACGCGCGGAACGATCGGACGCTGGCGCGCCTGCGTCTCGGAGTTCTCGACGGCGTTGAAGAAGCCTCGCTCGCCATCCTCGAAACCGTCTTCCTCGGTGTAGACGATCGGCTCGATCACTTCGCGAGGCTTGTGGCCCAGCAGGCGCATGACGCCCTGCACCAGGCCGCCTGCAGCGACCGGGCGTGAGGAGAGGGCGGGTACGCCCGCGACGGCGAGCTGAGGGTCCATCTCGCGCTCGGGCTTGGAGGTGAGCGCACGCCAGAGCGAAGTCGCGTCGCTTGCGCCCATCCCCATCGCCATCGCAGCGAACAGAATCGTGCAGAGGCCGGCGAGGGCGGAGGCCCAGACCTGCGCTTCAGGTATCTTGAGTGCTGCGAAAGGCGTCGAGATGATCACGAGCATCACTTCGCCGACCACGCCGCCAAGACCGGCCGACATGTCCCACGATTTCGGGATCGGCCATTCGGCAAGGCAGCACGCTGCGAACAGGATGGCGGCAAGCCCCCACATCCAGGCGGCCGGATCCTGCTGGCCGATGGCGAAGGCGCGACGCACGCCGCCGATCATCAGGCCAAAGCCGAGCAGGATGGCGGTCCAGCCAAAACCTTGCATCAGCACGTCGCCAAGGGCTGCGCCGACATGACCGAACATGTTCTCCGGGCCAGCCTCGCTCACCAGTCCGGTCGCGGCGTCGCGCACGCGGGCGACAGCCATGTTGAAACTCGGGTCGCCTGCCGAATAGGACGAACAGGCCCCGCAGATGACCACGCCGGCCGAGAAGGCCGCCAGCCCCGAGAGGAACCGGCTGAACGCGCTTGAGCCCCGCGCGTCGCCGCCGTGGTCTTCGGAATGCGGCGCACGCGGTTGCGGCATGCCTTCGTCCTCACTGGAACAAGGTTAAATCAGCACGGCGACACTGGGGCGGCGGGGCTTAACGGGGCGCTACCAAAGCTGCCCCCAGGCAGCAGTTATGCGGGAAAATATCGTTACGGCCCCGTTGTTGTTTCGGGGTTGTTTCGGGCAAAAAAAGGGTCCCGGACGCACAGACGCACATCCGGGACCAACCCCATGATCCGGCCTTTCGACCGTCCATGCGATCCCTCTAACGCCATTTGGCGCAGCCACACGCCGGGCGCCCGGTTTATGGTGCAGTGCAAGAAAATCTTGCACTGAAGGGCAGCGAGTGACCGACGCGGCGCCCAATTTTTGTGCAATCGACGTTGAGTCCGGAGGCGCGTCGTGCGGGCCGCTTGTCCGCAAGTCACGCCCCACCCCCTATCACAGATGCATCCTCCCGGGGGTCTCGCGGGTCCGTGGGGGTGCGTTTGTATGCGCCGGTTGCGTTGCCAACCTCAGGGGAGTCAAATGTTTAACAAGATCAGTCGACTGGATCGACTTTCGCTTTGGGGGGCCGGCGTCAAGGCCGGACTGGCGGCCATGGCCGCCGCAGTTATGTTTTCGACGCTGAGCCCGGCTTCGGCGCAGCAGCCGGCGGAAGCCCCGCCGGCCGCGGAAGCGCCCGCGGCAGCACCGGTCGATCCGACCGCCGCAGCGCCTGAGGCTGCGGTTGCCGAAGAGCCGGCCGCCGCCGAAGAAGCCGCACCCGTCGAGCTTACCGTCGACAAGGGCGACACGGCCTGGATGCTCGTTTCGACCGTCCTCGTCCTCCTCATGATCATCCCGGGCCTTGCCCTGTTCTATGGCGGTCTCGTTCGCTCCAAGAACATGATCTCGCTGCTCAGCCAGGTCCTGATCGTGACCGCGATCGGGATGATCGCCTGGGTCGGCTGGGGCTATTCGATGGCCTTCACCGATGGCGGGAGTCTCAACCAGTTTGTTGGCGGCTTCTCGAAGGTCGGCCTTGCGGGCGTCGATACGTCCACACTGGTCGAAACCTTCTCGGTCGGCGTCGCCATCCCCGAGATCGTCTTCGTTGCCTTCCAGATGACCTTTGCGTGCATAACCACCGCCCTCGTGCTCGGCGGCGTTGCTGAACGTGCGAAATTCTGGGGCGTCGTGCTCTTCGCGGTCCTCTGGCCGATCGTCGTCTACTACCCGATGGCCCACATGGTCTGGTGGTGGGGCGGCCCGATCATGGCGTCCGATCCTGCGAACGCTGAAGCGCTCGCGGCCGGCGCCGGCCTGATCTGGTCCTTCGGCGCACTCGACTTCGCCGGCGGCACCGTCGTTCACATCAACTCGGGTATCGCGGCCCTCGTCGGCGCGCTGATCCTCGGCAAACGCAAGTCCTACAAGTCTGAACCGATCCGTCCGCACAACCTGACCTTCACGCTGATCGGCACCGGTCTTCTGTGGGTTGGCTGGGTTGGCTTCAACGCTGGTTCGAACCTCGAATCGAACGCCTATGCCGGTCTTGCGCTGATCAACACCTTCGTCGCGACAGCTGCTGGCGCTCTCTCCTGGGCTCTTGCCGAAGCCGTGATCAAGAAGAAGCCGAGCCTGCTCGGCATGGCGTCCGGCGCAGTTGCGGGTCTTGTCGCAATCACGCCCGCCGCCGGCTTCTCCGGCCCGGTCGGCGCGATCGTGCTCGGCCTGGTCGTAGGCCCGATCTGTCTGTTCGCCTGCTCGGGTCTCAAGAACATGCTGGGCTATGATGACTCGCTCGACGTGTTCGGCATCCACGGCGTGGGCGGCATCGTCGGCGCAATCGGCACCGGCATTGTTGTCGCCCCGCAACTGGGCGGCGCGGGTATCGTCGACTACGCCAATGGCGGCGTCGCGATCTACTCAGACTATGTCACGCAGGTGATCGCACAGCTGAAAGGCGTCGGCGTCACCATCGTGTGGTCCGGCATCGGCTCGGCCATTGTCTGGTTCATCGTCAAGCTGGTCACCGGCGGCCGCGTGAAGGAAGAGATCGAGGAAGAAGGCCTCGATCTCAACGAACACGGTGAATCGGCCTACCACACCTAGGGCACGGAAAACTCTCCCCTGGCTACCGGCCGCTGCCGGCGCGGCGGCCGGGGAAGGGGTGGAGATGAGAGGAGGGGTGCGGTCATTCGACCGCGCCCCTTTTTCTTTGCGGCCCGGCGGGTCTATGTCTCTGAGATGACCGAACCCGCAAAAGTCCATGCCTGCGACGTCGCCATTGCCGGCGGAGGTCCCGTCGGACTGACGCTTGCGCTCGCCCTCGCACGGAAGGGCTTCGACGTGGTGGTCGCGGATGCTGCGCCACCGCCGGGCGGGGGCACGGCGGATGCCCGCGCATGGTTCATCGCCTATGGCTGCTGGCGGATCTTTCGCGCCCTCGGTCTCGAGACTGAAGTACTGGCAGGCGCCGAGCCGGTCACGCAGGTTGAGGCGGAAGGCCGCGTCGGCGCCATCTCCTTCATCGCCGAGGACAGTGGCGAGCCGGTGCTCGGCTACATGGTCGAAGCGGGCGCGCTGGCGGCGGCGCTGCATACCGCCGTGGCCGCGGAAAAGCGCGTCACGCTTCTCTCGCGCACCCGCATCGAAAGCGTGACGTTTGGCGATCCCCGCGCCGTGCTGAAACTTGCCGATGGCGAGATTCATGCGCCGCTCGTCGTCGGCTGCGATGGCGCGCGCTCCATCGTGCGCCGCCAGGCCGGGCTTCGCTTCGAGGGGCACGACTATGACGCCGCCGCCGTCTCGACCACGGTCAGACTCGCAAGGCCGCACAATGGCCTCGCGCGGCAGGTCTTCCTGCCCAACGGACCCATGGCGGTGCTGCCGCTGCAGGGGGACCGCGCCAATCTGATCTGGACCGAGAAGGCGGCGGTCGCATCAGCTCTCGTCGATCTCGACGCAAGCGGGTTCGAACGCGAGCTTGCCAAGCGCGCCGGAGACTTCGTTCCGGGCGCGACGCTTGACGGACCGCGCGTCAGCTTTCCCATCGGCCTCTACATCGCCGAACGTTTCGAAGGCCCACGCGTCGCACTGGCAGGCGATGCAGCTCATGTCATTCACCCGCTGGCCGGGCAGGGCCTCAATCTCGGCCTCAAGGATGTTGCCGCGCTGGTCGATGTGATCTCCGGCGCCGCCCGTGCCGGTCTCGACATCGGCGCAGAGGGCGCGCTGGCGCCCTACACGCGCTGGCGGCGGGGCGATGTGGTTGCCACGGCCGCCGCCATGGAAGGTTTCGCGCGCACGTTCACATCAGCCCTTCCGATCCGCCTGGCTGCTGGCGCGGCCATGGCGCTTGCGGGCGCAATCCCGCCCGCCCGCAAATTGTTCGCACGCGAGGCCGGCGGCGATCTCGGCGAGCTGCCTAGCCTGATGCAGGCCGCATCCCGTTAATCGTCTGGTCAGCAGGGCGCCTACAGGGTCGCCACAATGAAGCCCGCAGCACTCCCGACCCCCGCAAATGACGCGGCGCCACACCCGCTGGCCGCCATTGCACGCAGCTGGCCGGGCGCAGCCCTTGCCGTCGACGCTGCCGGCATCGTCATCTCAGCAAGTCCGCTGTCGGGCTTTGCCGCCGGAATGAACGCGCCCTTCGCGCTGCCATCGGCTGCCATCGCCTCGCAGATCGTCGACAAGGCGGGCCGCAGCTGGCGCCTCTCTGCGCCGGTTGATGGCCGCCGCCTCGCAACGTCCGACACCCGCGAGGAGCCAGACGCCGCACAGCGCTTCACAGCCGCCGTCAGCCACGAAATCCGCACCCCGCTCAACGGAATTCTCGGCATGGCCGCATTGCTCGAGGAAACCGACCTGACGCCAGCGCAGCGGGACTATGCCGGCGCAATCCGCAAATCCGGCTCGCGCCTGCTCGACCTGCTCAACAACGTGCTCGACTATTCGCGCATGGAAGCAGGAGACATTCCGCTCGACGAGGCGCCCTTCGACACAAGTGATCTGGTGCAGGACGTCGCCGAACTCCTTGCCCCGCGCGCGCACGCGGCCGGCCTCGACATCGCCGGTGTCGCTCACCCCGACCTCCCGCCGCGCATGACCGGAGACGAAGGCCGGTTGCGGCAGATCCTCTTCAACCTCGCCGGCAACGCGATCAAGTTCACCGAGAAGGGCGCGGTTCTGATCGAAGCGCGGCCAGGCGCTGGCGGCGAGGGCCTCGTCCTCGTCGTACGCGACACGGGTGCGGGCATCCCCGATCACGCCAAGGCGCATCTCTTCGAGGCGTTCTCCCAGGTCAGCGCCGCCGACGCGCGCCGCGATGGCGGCGTGGGGCTCGGTCTCGCAATTGTCACGCGACTGGTCGAGGCGATGAAGGGCAGGGTGAGCCTCAGCTCCGCCTACGGCAACGGCGCGATGTTCGTGGTCGAGCTGCCGATTCAGGCAGCCCCCGGATCGGCGCAGTGCACGCGGCCGCAACGATCGCTGCGCGTCGCGCTGGACCTGCCGCCCGCATCGACGCTCGCCTGCATGTCGGCGCTTGGCCGCGAAGGCGGGCGCCTGGTTCAGGACTGGAAGGTCGCCGACCTCGTCCTCCTGGATGCCGCGCTGCCCCCGGCGCAGATCGAAACAATCGCAAGGGCAAAGCGCACGCTGGTCGTGCTGCGTCCGGGCGACCGTGGCCGCATCGAACAGTTCCGCCAGATGGGAAGCGCCGGCTACCTGATCCGACCGCTGCGCGCCGCGTCGCTTCTTGAACGGGTCGGGCTGGCGCTGGACAATGTCGCCCCTGCCGAGCTCCCGCCCGAGCGCAAGCCGGGAGAGGCCGGTTCCGTGCTGATCGCCGACGACAATGCCGTGAACGCCCTCCTTTTCCGTAGCGCCCTGACCGCCGCGGGGTTCCGCGTCGATACTGCCGGAACCGGCGCGGAGGCGCTGGAAAGAGTGGGCGAAACCGACTATTCCGTGATCTTCATGGACATCCGCATGCCGGTCATGGATGGCCTCGAGGCGACGCGGCGTATTCGCGGTCTCGCAGGGCCCGTCGCACAGACGCCCATCGTGGCGCTGACCGCTGATATCGATCCCGAACTGGAAGAGCGCTGCCGCAACGCCGGCGTCTCCCAGCTCGCCGCCAAGCCCATCGACCCGACACGTCTGCGCCAACTCGCCGAGCGCTGGGCGCGCACCCACGCAAAGGCCGCCGAATGACCGAGGCAGCAGCAACAGCGAACGTCGCCAAGCCCGTCCCGCGCTGGCTGCGGGCGCTGAAGGCGCTGCGCCATCGCAAGATGCTGGCGATGCTGCTTCTCTCGCTTGCGGCCGGTATCCCCTATGGCGCCGTGCTCGGCACGCTCAACGCCTGGCTTACATCAGAAGGCGTAACCCCGAGCCAGATCGGCATCCTGAATTTCATCATCCTCGCCTATTCGTTCAAGCTGATCTGGGCGCCCGGATTCCAGAAGGCGTGGTTCCCCCGCATCGGCATTCCCTTCCTGAGGAATTTCGGCCCCAGGCGCAGCTGGTTGCTGGTGATGCAGCTGATCGTCGCCTGCCTGCTCGGTCTCCTCGCTCTCTCCCGTCCGTCCGAGGGCGTGCTCTATCTCGCTGGCATCAGCGTGATCGTGGCGATCGCGTCCTCCGTGCATGATATCGTTCTCGAGGCCTGGCGTATCGAGATCGCCGAGTCCGACGAGGACCGTGACCTGATGTCGGCGGTCTACCAGATGGGCTACCGCTTCGCGGGCCTGTTCACCGGACTCTTTGCGCTCACGCTGGCAGACCACATCCCGTGGTCGACCGTCTACCTGATCATCGCCGCCGGCATGGCTGTTTCCGCCACCGGCACCCTGGTCGCGCAGGAGCCCGACCATTCATCGACCGAGAAGGGCGGCCATGACACGCGCCCATCCTTCGCAGCATCATTCCCGCCGGGGACAGTGCAGACCTCGGTCGCCGTCGTTGCCGCAGGCTGGGCCGTCGCGATCGGCATCATCGTTGTGTTCTTCATCGACTCGCTGACTCAGACGCCGCCGCCATCGACCGCGATCTTCACGCGCGTCCAGGCGCCGATCATCGTCTCCCTGCTGATCCTGCTGCCGGGCCTGATTGCGGCGTGGTTGCTGCGGCGCCAGCCGGTCGCTGCAGCCCACGTCACGCCGCCCGGGTCGTGGACGACCAGGGCCGCCGACACACTCTTCCACACCATTCTCGACCCGCTGATGGATCTCGTGCAGCGCCTGCGCTGGGCCGTCATCCTCGTACTTGGCCTCGTACTGATGTACCGCTTCGTCGACCTGATCTGGGGCGGCTTTGCCTATCCTTTCTATCTCGGTGATCCCACGGTTGGCCTCACCGGCAACCCCGATATCAGCCAGGGCGCACTCGGCCACTCCAACACCGATGTCGCCATCGCCTCGAAAACCATCGGCGTCTTCATGACTGTGGCAGGTTCGGTGATCTGCGGCGTCGCACTGATCGCGATCGGCCGCCTTCCTTGCCTTGTCTTCGGCGCGCTGATCGCAGCCCTCACCAACCTGATTTTCGCAGATCTCGCGGCAGGCGGCGCAGGCATGGACGCCTTCCTCGCAATGACAGGCATAGGCCCCGCGCTTGCTGGCTTCGGCGATCCGGCCCTCGCGCGTCTCATCGTTGCGATCGCGGTCGAGAACATCGCCGGCGGTTTCGCCAGCGTCGCCTTTGTCGCCTACCTCACAGCCATGGTGAACCCGAAATTCGCCGCGGTTCAGTATGCGCTGCTCGGCTCGCTGGTGATGCTGATCGGCTCTCTCGGCCGCGCCGAACTCGGCACCTTCATCGAGACCAACGGCTACCACGACTTCTTCATCCTGACCGTCTGGATCGGAATGATCGCAGTCGTTCTGGCCGCCGCCGAATGGGCGCGGCAAGGGATGAAGAAGAAGCCCCTGGCCGAAGCTGCAGCGCCGCAGGCGGCGGCGTAGGGCGCCTCAACCGTTGGGATTGTAAGCTGCAAACGCCGCCAGGTTCACGATGTCCTGCGCTGTCGCATCAAGCTGCGCAATCTGCACCGACGACTTCAGGCCCACCAGCAGCGGCCCAAGCACCGTGACGCCGCCAAGCGTCGCGGCGATCTTGGTCGAGATCGCCGCCGAGTGAATCGCGGGCATCACCAGCACGTTGGCGGCGCCGGTGAGACGGCAGAACGGATAAAGCCGCCGCGCCTCGGGATTCAGCGCAACGTCGACGGCCATCTCGCCGTCATACTCGAAGCCGACATCGCCCTTCGCATCGAGCAGGGCCACAGCATCGCGCACTTTCGCCATCCGCTCGCCCGGCGGATTGCCGAACGTCGAGTAGGAAAGGAACGCCACACGCGGCGTGAAGCCGAGCTTGTGCGCCGCTGTCGCTGCCGAGATGGCGATCTCGGCCAGCTCCTGTGCGCCAGGCATCTCGGTGACGCTGGTGTCGGCGATCATGATCGGCCCGGTCTTGCCGATGATGATCGACAGGCCGATCGGACGCACGTCCTTGCGCGGATCGATGGCCTGCAGAATGTCAGACAGCGACGTCGCATAGTTGCGCGTCACGCCCGTCACCATGCCGTCTGCATGGCCAAGAGCGACCATGGTCGCACCGAACACGTTGCGATCCTGGTTGATCATCCGCTGCGCATCGCGCTGCAGATAGCCCTGCCGCTGCAGGCGTCCATACAGGAACTCGGTATAGACGTCCTTCTGGTCCGAGACGCGCGCATTCATGATCTGCAGCTCGCCGGCGGGAATGCCCAGCAGCTGCATGTTGCGGGTCACCTGCTCTTCGCGGCCGACAAGAATTGGCTCGCCGAGTTCCTGCGTCTTGAACTGCCATGCCGCGCGGATCACGGCCGGCTCTTCGCCCTCCGCAAACACGATCCGCTTGCGTGTTTCGGACCGGACCTTGCCGTAGACGCGCTGCAGGAAGGCCGCCGCTGGGTCGAGACGCTGCGCGAGTGAATCGCGATAGGCCTGCATGTCGGCGATCGGCTTGCGCGCGACGCCCGTGTCCATCGCCGCCTGGGCAACGAGAGGCGGCACATACCAGATCAGGCGCGGATCAAACGGGGCTGGGATGATGTAATCCGGTCCGAAGGACGGCCGCGCGCCTGCATAGGCCGCCGCCACTTCATCCGGCACGTCTTCGCGCGCCAGCTGCGCCAGCGCCTGCGCCGCGGCGACCTTCATCTCTTCGTTGATCGTCCGCGCCCGCACGTCGAGCGCGCCGCGGAAGATATAGGGGAAGCCCAGCACGTTGTTGATCTGGTTCGGATAGTCCGAGCGGCCGGTTGCGATGATTGCGTCCGTGCGCACCTCGCGGATTTCCTCCGGCGTTATTTCCGGATCCGGGTTCGCCATCGGGAAGATCATCGGGTTCTTCGCCATGGACTTCACCATGGCCTGCGTGACCGTGCCCTTGGCCGACAGACCCATGAACACGTCGGCGCCTTCAAAGGCCTCGGCAAGCGTGCGCTTCTTGGTCTTCACCGCGAAGCCTGACTTGAACTGGTCCATGCCTTCGGTGCGACCTTCGTAGATGACGCCCGACCGGTCGACCATCAGGATGTTGTCGCGCTTCACGCCGAGGTGACGGATCAGGCCCGCCACCGAGAGGCCCGCAGCGCCTGCTCCCGAAATCACCACCTTCACGTCCGACAACTTCCGACCGGTGATCTTGCACGCATTGATCAGGCCGGCCGTCGCGATGATCGCCGTGCCATGCTGGTCGTCATGGAAAACCGGAATGTCGAGCTTCGCGCGCAGCTCGCTCTCGATGATGAAGCACTCGGGCGCCTTGATGTCCTCGAGATTGATCCCGCCCCATGTCGCGCCAATCGCGCGCACGCAGTCGATGAATTTCTGCGGGTCCTTCTCGTCAACCTCGATGTCGATCGAATCGACGTCCGCGAACCGCTTGAAGAGCACGCTCTTGCCCTCCATCACCGGCTTCGACGCCATCGGCCCGAGATCGCCCAGGCCGAGGATCGCGGTCCCGTTGGTGATCACCGCCACCATATTGCCCTTCGACGTATAGTCGTAGGCCAGCTCCGGATTGGCCGCGATCGCCAGCACAGGGATCGCCACGCCCGGCGAATACGCGAGCGACAGATCCTTCTGCGTCGCCATCGGCTTGGTGGGCGTTACCGACAGCTTCCCTGGCTGTGGATAGCGGTGAAAGGCGAGGGCTTCCTCGTCTGTGAAGCTGGGGCGTTTGGTTGTCATGTATGGACTGGCGGCTTTAGGACTTGAGGGCGGCGTCGCGTGTGACTAGGCAAGTCTCGCCGAGGACGCAGGCGCCCGGCGGGGCAGGCGCGCATTGAGCCGCAAAAGAGGTTGGAATCAAGCGTGAAAGGGCCCGCACCCTCTCCACCGGAGCAGGAAGTTGCTCAAACTGGCGCCCCGGCGGTCGCCGCGCTTCCCTCCCTGGAGGGCGCAACGCCTTTCATGGCGCAATATCTCGAGATGAAGACCCGCCATCCGGACGCCATGCTGTTCTTCCGGATGGGCGATTTCTACGAGCTGTTCTTCGAGGACGCGATCCTTGCCGGCCAGGTGCTCGGCATCACCCAGACCCATCGCGGCCAGCACAACGGCCAGCCTATCCCAATGGCCGGCGTGCCCTATCACGCGGCCGAGGGCTATCTGGCCCGCCTGATCAAGGCCGGCCACCGCGTCGCCGTCTGCGAACAGGTCGAGGACCCCGCGGAGGCGAAGAAGCGCGGATCGAAAGCCGTAGTCCGCCGCGAGATCGTCCGCATCGTCACCCCCGGCACGATCACCGAGGAGTCCCTCCTCGAAGCCCGCTCCGCCAACTGCCTCGCCGCCATAGGCCTCGCCGGGGGAGGGCGCGAAGCTGCCCTCGCGCTCGCCGACGTCTCGACCGGCCGCCTCGAACTCTTCACCCTCGCGCCTGCCTCCCTCGAAGACGTGCTTGGCGCCATCGCCCCGCGCGAAGTCCTCGTCGCCGACAGCGTCATGTCCCATCCTGACGTCGCCCGCGCCACGCAGGGCCTGACCCTCACCCCGCGCCCCGACGCCCGCGCCGACGCCAAACTCGGCGAGCGTCTGGTGAAGGACGCGTACGGCGTCTCCACGCTGGACGGCTTCGGAACCTTCTCCCGCGCCGAACTCATCGCTGCGGGTCTCCTGTTCGACTATCTCGCCGTCACGCAGGCTGGCGGGCAGGCGCGCCTCGACCCGCCCATCCGCACCGCGCCCGACAGCTTTCTCGCCATCGACCCTGCCACCCGCGCCAGCCTCGAAATCGAGCGCTCATCGCGGGGCGCGCGCCAGGGCTCGCTCGTCGCAGCCATCGACCGTACCGTCACAGCCGCCGGCGCCCGCCTGCTGGCCCACCGCCTCAGCCGCCCATCCCGCAACCGCGGGGAAATCGAACAGCGCCTCGACGCCGTCGCCTTCTTCCTTGACGCATCTGACCGCCGCGACTTCGCCCGCGACGCCCTCAAGCGCGCCAGTGACATCGAACGCGCCCGCATGCGCCTCTCCCTCAGAAGGGGAGGCCCGCGCGACCTCTCCGCACTCGCCGCCTGCCTGCGCGTCGGCGAGGAAATCTGCGCGGATCTTTCTTCGCAGGACGCGCCCCCCGCCGAGATCGCCTCCGCCTGCGCCGCGCTCACACTCGCCGACAAGCCGCGCCTCGGCGCCTTCGCGGGCCAGGTGGCTGCCGCCCTCGCGCGCGATCTGCCTGCGCAGACGCGGGACGGCGGCTTCATCGCTACGGGCTTCGATCCAGCGCTGGATGAGACCCGCATGCTGAAGGAAGACGCCCGCACCATCATCGCGCATCTCGAAGCGCAGTACGCAACAGACACCGCCATTTCCGGCCTCCGCATCAAGCACAACAACGTCCTCGGCTACTTCATCGAGGTAAGCGCCAGGCACGGCGATCAGCTGATGAAACCGCCGCTCGCCGCAACCTTCATCCATCGCCAGACCATGGCGAACGCGATGCGTTTCTCCACGACGCAGCTGAACGAACTCGAGGCGAAAATCTCGCGTGCGGATGGAGAGGCGCTCGCCCGCGAGATGGAAATCTTCAATCGCCTCGTCGCGGAAGCCGACGCGCTCGGCCCCGAACTCGTGGCTGTGGCCGATGGTCTTGCACGCCTCGACGTCGCCGCCGCCAATGCCGAATGGGCCACCGACCTCTCCGCCACCCGACCCGAAATCGCCGATGCGCCTGTCTTCGAGGCGGAAGGCGCGCGTCATCCCGTCGTGGAAGCCGCCCTTCGCGCGCAGGGGCAGGGCTTCACCGCCAACGACTGCCGCCTCGATGCGCGTGGATCATCGGGGCCGCGCCTCACGCTCATCACCGGCCCGAACATGGCCGGCAAATCCACCTTCCTGCGCCAGAACGTGCTCCTTGCGATTCTCGCGCAGGCCGGCTGCTACGTCCCCGCGCGAAAATTTCGCCTCGGACTTGCCGACCGCATCTTCTCCCGCGTCGGCGCCTCGGACGATCTCTCGCGCGGCCGCTCAACCTTCATGGTCGAGATGATCGAGACCGCCGCGATCCTGAATCAGGCTACGCATGACTCCATCGTCATCCTCGACGAAGTCGGTCGTGGAACATCAACCTGGGACGGCCTCGCCATCGCCTGGGCCGCCGTCGAACACCTGCACGACGTCAACAGGTGCCGCGCCCTGTTCGCCACGCACTATCACGAACTCACCGGCCTCGCAGACACGCTCGCTGCGTGCAGCAATGCCAGCCTGCGCGCCCAGGAATGGAAAGGCGACCTCGTCTTCCTTCATGAAGTGAAACCCGGTCCTGCCGACCGCTCCTACGGCGTGCAGGTCGCCAAGCTCGCAGGCCTGCCCAGCGCCGCCGTCAAGCGCGCCGAAGCCGTTCTGAAAAGGCTCGAAGCAAAAGAGGGCGGGGTAAAACGCCTCGAAGAACTCCCGCTCTTCGCCAGCTTTGCGGAGCCGCCCGCCGAAATTTTCGCTCCGTCAGAAGCCGACACCATCCTCGCCACCCTCGACCCCGACACGCTGACCCCGAAAGAGGCGCTCGAACTCGTCTACCGCCTCAAGGCCGGGGCGGGCCCGAAGCCGGTCTGACGCACGTCGCCGTATGTTTTGCGGGCGGCTCGCCCCGTTTTACCGCCCCATCCGCGAAGGCCATTGACGCGCGCGCCAAGCAAACATTGAGTGCGGGCTCAGGGACAGGACTCCATCCATGCAATCTGCCGCCACGCGCGTGATCGACCGCCGTTTCTTCCTCATGGGCAGCGCCGCTGTCAGCGTGCTCGCAGCCTGCAGCCAGCCAGTGCAGGCAAAGGCGGTCCCCGTACCGCCGGTCGCGAAGAAAGTCCCCACGACCATCACCCAGCTCGGCCGGACGCGCGAGGATGAGTACCAGTGGATCAAGGATGATCGCTGGCAGGAAGTGCTGAAGGACCCGTCGATCCTCAAGAAGGATGTGCACGATTATCTGACGGCGGAGAACGCCTATCACGACGCGATGATGGAGAGCGCCGGGCCGCTGCGGGACAAGCTGTTCGAGGAGATGAAGGGCCGCATCAAGCAGGACGATTCCAGCGTTCCGGCGCCCGATGGTCCCTGGGCCTATTTCCATCGCTACGTGGCCGGCCAGTCCCATCCGGTCTACGCCCGCACGCCGCGCGCGGGCGGGGCGGAGGAGATCCTGCTCGACGCCAACCCGCTCGCCGAAGGCAAGGCCTTCTTCGAGATCGGCTTCGCCAGTCACTCGCCAGACCACAGGCTGTTCGCCTACGCCGCCGACGTCCAGGGCTCGGAAGTCTACACAATCTACATCAAGGACCTCGGCACCGGCGAGGTGTTGCCGAGCCCGATCACGGACGGCTATGGCGGCTTCACCTTCTCGCCCGACAGTGCCTACCTCTTCTGGGTCTGGCGCGAGCAGAACGGTCGTCCGGCGAAAATCTTCCGCCGCCCCGTGCGCGGCGCCGCGGCCGACGACGTGATGGTCTACGAGGAAAAGGACATCGGCAAATTCCTCGATGTCGGCGTCAGCGAATCCGGCGCCTTCATCATGATCTATGCCGGGGACGGGGAGACCAGCGAGTTCCACACCATACCGGCAAGCGCGCCCACGTCCGCGCCAACGCTGTTCGCCGAACGCAAGACGGGTGAGCTGTACACGCCCGTCCATTTCGACGGGCGCTGGTATATCGTCACCAATGCCGATGGCGCGGTCGACATGAAGATCATGACCGCCCCGCTCACCAGCACCGCCCGCACCGCGTGGAAGGACTTCTCCCCGCACCAGCCAGGCCGCTATATCGAGGGCCTGCAGGCCTTCGCGAACCATCTCGTCCGCCTCGAACGGGCCAACGCCTTGCCGCGCATCGTCATCCGCGATCGCGCCACCGGCGCAGAGAAGACGATCGAACAGACCGAAGCCGCTTTCGCTCTTGGCGCAATCCGCAGCTACGAGTTCGACACGGCCACCCTGCGCTACACCTACGAGTCGCCCACCACACCGACGCAGACCATCGACTACAACATGGTGACCGGCGCCTCCGTCGTGGTGAAGACCCAGGAAGTGCCCTCGGGCCACGATCCGGCGAAGTACATGGTCGAACGCTTTTCCGCGAAGGCCGCCGATGGCGCCGAAGTCCCTGTCACTGTGCTCCGCCTTGCCGACGCCAAGCTCGACGGCACAGCGCCTGTCCTGCTTTACGGCTACGGTTCCTATGGATCGATCTCGGAATCGACTTTCGACGTCGGCCAGCTGTCGCTTGTCGATCGCGGCTGGATCTGGGCGACAGCGCACGTCCGCGGCGGCGCAGAGCGTGGCTGGGACTGGTTCGCGCAGGGCCGCAAGGACAAGAAGAAGAACTCCTTCTCCGACTTCATCACCGTCGCCGAAGACCTCGTCGCGAAGAAATACACCTCGAACGGCAAGCTCGTTGGCCTCGGCCGCTCAGCCGGCGGCCTGTTGGTGGGCGGCGTCATCATTACATCCCCCGATGGCCTGTTTGGAGGCTATGTCGCCGGTGTGCCGTTCGTCGACGTGATCAACACGATGAGCGACACCGACCTGCCGCTCACGCCGACCGAATGGCCCGAATGGGGCAACCCGCTCACCGACGTCGCCGCCTACGATTACATGATGAGCTACAGCCCGTACGACAATCTCGCCAACAAGCCCTATCCGCCTATCCTGTGCACCGGCGGTCTCTCCGATCCGCGCGTCACCTACTGGGAGCCTGCAAAATTCGTCGCCCGCATCCGTGATCGCGCGCCGAAAGCTGGTCCCTACCTTCTCAGCATCAACATGACCGCCGGCCATTCCGGTGGCGGTGGCCGCTTCGACCGCCTCAAGGACGACGCGCGCGACTTCGCCTTCGCCATGAAGGCGCTCGGGATGGAAGAAGCAGGCGGCGCCTTCCCCGTCTGATCGCGCAACCCGGCGCCTTCATCGTCGTGATGGACGCAAGCGCGTCCGCGACCCCCGCGGACAGGTGGGGGTCCACCCTCGACACATGCCGACCCACAGCCAGAACCTGCCGGTTCCGGAGACCCCAACCACGCGGGGCGCCCCGCGTCCCCCGGCCCTCCATCGTTCTTGAGACCCCGAGAGACAGCGTCGCGGATGGCCATCGACAGTCCGAACGGAAGCGCGTGCCAGCTGGGTCCGAACGCCAATTCTCGCCGCCCTTCGAATGCGCGGCAGCACCGCTGAAAAATCTCGCCACATGCAGGCGAAATCCACCAAACGCGTGGCGAATAAAACTGCGTCGGTGCAGTGGTGCTTAACGCGAAACCTAGAAAAATGTATAAAATCAGAGATCGTCGTGATTAACGAAAGCTGGCACGGGGGTTGCAATCAAGTCTTCAACGGCGAGGCCAACAAAGAGTGGCGCAGCCGAAAAACAAGAAACGGAGACAGAAAATGAACGGTCTGATCAAACAAACGAAGCTCGACGCCATCAACCAGCTCGGCTCCCTCGCCATCGCCTTCTTCAGCGCCACCGCCGTCCTCTACATGTTCGTCGGCATGGTCGCCTAGGCGACCTGCCTCCCCAAATCCTTCCCGCGGCAAGGCCCGACAGACGGCTCACCCGCGGATCCCGGACCCAGAAAAAGAGAAAAACAATGTACGGTCTGACCAAACCCTCAAGCCTCGAAAACCTCCACTTCCTGGGTTCCTTCACCATCGCCTTCTTCAGTGTTGCGGCTGTGCTTTACGTGATGGCGACGGTCATCGTCAGCGGCGGGGTTGCCTGAACCTTCCCTGCGGCCTGACAAGGCCAGCCAAAAAACCGGCCAGCCGCTCCCCCGGCTGGCCGGTTTCATTTTTCAGGACGCGGCGAGAAGCTCATCCACCGCCGCGATTGCCGAGACCAGGCGCTGCTCCGGCTCCCCGGCGATCCGCGTGAAGCGCACCTTGCGTTTCACCAGCTCGGCCTCGCAGGCGCGCTGGAACTTCCTGCGGTCTGCCGGGTCGCCGAAATACCGCACGCCGTCCCGCACCCACGGAAGGTCGATGTCGCAGAGCAGGTAGAGGTCGGGATAGTCGCTGAAGCGGTCGAACCATTTGTCACGCCCGCCCGCCAGCGTATCCGACCAGACGCCGGTGATAACCGGATCGGTATCCTCGAACAGCACACGATGGGCTTCGCGCTCAGCCTTGCGTCTCAGCTTCAGATGCCCCCTGGCGATCCTCAGCATGTCCTCCTTCGAGCAGGCGTCCTGGCCATGAATCTCGGTATAGGTGCGCCCATACTCAGGTGCGACCACGGTGCCGAAATGCCGGGCCAGCAGGTTTGCCAGCGTCGTCTTTCCGGTCGATTCCGCACCGAACAGCGTCACGCGCCGCAGCTTGCCCGTCTTCGCCGCACTCATTCAGCCTTGTCCCTCGGCCTGCTTGCTGGCGCCCGCCCGTCCCCGCATTTCCCGCCGCCACTCCCACCATCCCCAGAAAGCGTTGACGAAAAAGAACGCGTAGAGCGCCGCATAAAGCCAGAGCTGCTGGCTTCCATAGACGAAGACCGAAACTGCATTGATCACGACCCAGACGGGCCAGTTTTCGATCCGCTTGAGGCTTAGCAGCAGCTGCGCCACCACGCTCAGCGCCAGGATCGCCGCATCAGGCAGCGCCATCCTCGCGTCGGTCAGGCCCTCCAGCCCCCATGCGCCCAGCGCGGCAGCCGCCAGTGCGATCCCGCAGGCGCCGAGAACGACGGCCACCGGCGTCGACCGGATCGGCGGAGCACGGCTCTGGTCGCCCCGGAGCCAGTACCACCAGCCATAGGCCAGCGCCGCAATGAAGATCGGCTGCAGGACGGCGCTTGAATACAGCTCCGCCCGCCAGAACACGAAAAAGCCCAGCGTCACGCCGGCAAGGCCTGTCGGAAACTGCCAGAGGCTTCGTTTCACGGACAGGATCACCGACAACAGCGTGAACGCCGTCGCCGCAATCTCCAGCGGATCGGTCATGAAAGGTCCCAGCTCTCCCCGACAGGAACCTGCCGCGCCCAGACCCGGCCTGCAATGGCGGGCGACAAAGCATCTTTCCCCTGCCAAGTGTTGCCGCCAGCCAACTGTTGCAATTGCCCAAACGGGGCTAGAGATCGCCGCATGAACGACGCCTTGCCGGCTTCCGACATTCCGAGGGTCAGGACCGGGCCGGTAAAGCCCGGCCCGTGGCGGATTGCGGACATCGTCGATGGCCGCAAGCTGCGCATTCAGCTGACCGCCGCCGCCCTCGACAACGGATCGGATCCGATTGCCCAGCGCAAGCGCGCGCTCGACCTGATCCACGCCGCCCTGTTCCGCGGCCGCATGATCGCACAGGACCGGCTGGAAGAGGGGGCCGACGGCCTCGACACCGCTGGTCTGATGTCCGCCGTCATGGATGAAGCCCTCTCGGCGCTCTACGACTTCACCGTCGTCCACATCTTCCGCGCCCACAACCCGACGGAGGCCGAACGCATGGCCGTGCTCGCCGTCGGCGGCTACGGGCGCAACGTGCTGGCGCCGTCGTCCGACGTCGACCTGCTGTTCGTGCGCAACCACAAGCAGACGGCGTGGGCCGAGAGCGTCATCGAATACATGCTGTATGCCCTGTGGGACATGGGGCTGAAGGTCGGCCATGCCTTCCGCACCATCGAGGAGTGCGTGAAGCTGTCGAAGGAAGACGTGACCATCCGCACGGCCATCCTCGACAAGCGTTTCCTGTTCGGCGACCGCAGCGTCTTCGAGAGGCTCAATGAGCGGTTCCAGAAGGACGTGATCGCGGGCCGCGGCGCGGAGTTTGTCGCCGCCAAGCTGCAGGAGCGCGCCGACCGCCATGCACGCGAAGGCGATTCACGCTATCGCGTGGAACCCAATGTGAAGGACGGCAAGGGCGGGCTGCGTGACTTGCAGACGCTGTTCTGGCTCGCCAAATACATCCACGGCGGATCGAGCCTGCAGGAAGTGCTCGACAACGCCGCCTTCTCGCCCGCAGACAAGGCAATCTTCATGCGCGAGGCGCGGTTTCTCTGGACCGTGCGCTGCCATCTGCATTTTCTCACGGGCCGACCGGAAGAGCGTCTCTCGTTCGACCTGCAGCCGGAGATGGCGCGGCGCCTCGGCTATACTGAACGCAACAACGCAACCGCCGTCGAACGCTTCATGAAGCGCTACTTCCTCGCAGCCAAGGAAGTCGGCGCACTCACCCGTATCCTCTGCTCCAAGCTGGAGGTCGAAGAGAAGAAGCGGCCCGCCGGTCTGATGTGGATGAAGGCGCAGGCCTCGGCCAAGCCGATGAAGGAAGAAGGCTTCGCCATGGATGGCGGACGCCTCACCATCACAAACGCCGATATGTTTTCCGCCGACACACGCAAGCTGATGCGCCTGTTCTGGCTCGCGAACGAGCGCCAGGTCGAGATTCATCCCGACGCGATGACGGCAGCCCGCCGTTCGCTCTGGGCCGTCACGCGACAGGCGCGCAATGACGATGAATCGCGCGCCATGTTCCTCGACATCATCGCCGGCAGGAACCATCCCGGCCGCGTTCTGCCGCTGATGAACGAGACGGGCGTGCTCGGCCGCTTCCTGCCTGAGTTCGGTCGCATCGTCGGCCAGACCCAGTTCAACATGTATCACCACTTCACCGTGGACGAGCACACGCTGATGGCCGTCGTCACCATCCATGACATCGAGCGCGGACTGGAGAAGGAACAGCATCCGCTCTCAACCGAGATCTTCCCGAAGATCCTCAACCGCCGCGCGCTCTATCTCGCCATGCTCCTGCACGACACGGGGAAGGGGAAAGGCGACCAGCAGATCGAGGGCGCCAAGCAGGCGCGCTCGGCTGCGCTCCGCCTTGGCCTGCCGGAAGACGAGGCGGAGCTCATTGCCTGGCTGGTCGGCAACCATCTCGAAATGAGCGACACGGCCCAGCGTCGCGACATCTCCGACCCGCAGACCATTTCGCGCTTCGCGGAAAAGGTCGGAAATCTCGAACGCCTGCGCCTTCTGCTGATCCTGACCGTGGCCGACATTCGCGCTGTCGGCCCGGGCGTGTGGAATGGCTGGAAGGGACAGTTGCTGCGCGACCTCTACTTCTCGACCGAAGCCGCCCTGCGCGGCGGCCGCACCGACGAGCAGAGCGTTCGCGCACAACTGGCAGAGCGTGCGGAGCAGGCGCGCCGCGTTCTCTCCGATCGTATCGGCCCGACGCCGCAGCTGGCCGCCGTGGAAGGCGCCTACTGGATCAGCTTCACGCCTGAGGCGCAGGCGCGCCATCTCGATGTGCTGGCCAAAGGCGCCGGCGAGCCTGTCATTGTTTCGGCGTGGGTGGACAAGGGCCGGTCGGCGACCGAGCTTCTGGTCTCCGCGCCCGACAGGCCCGGGCTCTTCGCCGATCTCTGCGCCACGCTCAGCGCATCCGGCGCCAACATCGTTGCAGCTCACCTTTACGACGCAGGCGAAGGCCGCGTGCTCGACGTGTTCGACATCCAGGATCTGCGCGGACTGCCGATGGGCGCGGATCATCCAAACGCCCTCGACAGGCTCATCGCCGATCTCAGGCTGGCTGCCGCCGGCGGGGATGGCGTCAAGCGGCCGGGCCGCGCGCCCGCGCCTACGCGGCGCCATGCCGCCTTCATCATCTCGCCGCTGGTGCGAATCGATCGCCAGGCCTCGGCCGACCACACCGTGATCGAGGTCTCCGGCCGCGACCGGGTGGGCCTGCTCTACGAGATCGCGCGGCAGCTTGCAGATTCCAGCATCTCGATCCGTTCCGCCCATGTCGGCGCCTACGGAGAACGGGTGCACGACGTCTTCTATGTCGAGATGCTCAAGGGCGGTCCAATGCCCGAAGAGCTTGACGCGCCGCTGACAGAGCGCCTTGTCGAGGTGCTGCGCTCCCAGTCCCCGAATGCGCCGCGCATTCCCGCTCACACGCTGGCGCGCGCGCCCGCTTCCTTCAACCGCTAGACCCGGACACATCCCGCATGTCTCTTGCGCGCAACGTGTTCGTGCAGACCTTTTTCACGCTTGGCAGCCGTGTGCTGGGCTTTGCGCGCGACCTTGCCCTGAATGCGCGCTTCGGTGGGCAGGGGCCGCTGATGGATGCCTGGGCCACCGCCCAGATGCTTCCCAACCTGTTCCGCCGCCTGTTTGCCGAAGGCGCCTTCGCCCAGGGGTTCGTTCCCGTCTTCGCCGCCGCCCGGGCGCAGGAGGGCGAGGTCGCCGCCGATCGCATGGCGTCCCAGGCGATGGCTTTCATCATGACGGTCGTTGCCCTGGTCACCATCGCGATCGAGGTCGGGATGCCGTGGATCATGCCATTCCTGCTGTCTGCCTATGTCGATGATCCCGCGACCCTGGCGACCGCGACGCTGATGGCGCAACTCGCCATGCCCTACCTTGTGTTCATGACGCTGGCCGCACTTCTGTCGGGCGTGCTCAACACGCTCGGCCGTTTCGCGCTCACCGCTGCAGCCCCCATCCTGCTCAATATCTGCACCATCATCCCGCTGCTGGTCGCCCCGACAGACCAGAAGGCGGCAGAGTGGGCCGCGATCGCCGTCACGGTGTCAGGGGTCCTGCAATGCGCGCTGCTCTGGTGGGGCGCGCGAAAGCTTGGCGTCGATCTCCGTGTCGGCCTGCCTGTGCTGGGCAAAGGCGTGAGGCGCATGCTGGCAATCGCCGTGCCGGGCGCCATCGCCGGCGGCGCATTGCAGGTGTCCTCGCTGGTCACGCAGGCGCTGTCGGGGTCGGACGAGGGCGCGCGCAGCGTGCTCTACAATTCCGACCGCCTCTACCAGCTGCCGCTCGGTCTTATCGGTGTGGCTGTGGGCCTCGCCCTCGTGCCCCGCCTGTCGCGGCATTTCGCCGAGAACGACCAGGCCGGCGCCGCGCGCACCATGGACGATGGCATCGGGCTCTCGATGGCGTTCACGCTGCCCGCCGCGGTCGCGCTTCTGATCATGCCGTTTTTCATCATTGATGCGACCGTCACACGCGGCGCCTTCACCGCAGCGGACGCCGAGCGCACGGCCGAAGTCCTCCGCCAGTTCGCGTGGGGCGTTCCCGCCTTCGTGCTGGCCAAGGTATTCACCCCGCCATTCTTCGCGCGGCAGAAATCCAAGCGGCCAATGCAGTTCTCGCTGATCTCGGTCGCCATTACCGTCGTCGTCGGTGCGGCACTCTGGTACTGGCTGCCGACGCAGGGCATCGACGGCACGATCGGCCTCGGCATCGCCACGTCGTTTGGCGCATGGGTCAACGTCTTCCTGCTGGCCGGGGCGCTGGCGCGGGAAGGGGCCTACACGATGGGCGCTGCCGTCTGGAAGCGCATGGTCCGCCTGATGATGGCCAGTGTCCTGATGGGCGTCTTCGCGGGCGTCTGCGCCTGGCAGTACCCGCTCCTGTCGGAGCTGCTGTGGAAGAAGGAAGTCGCCGTACTCGTGGTGATCATCGTCGGCGTCGTGATTTACGGCATCGCGGCCTTCGCGCTGCGCGCCGTCACCTTGTCCGAGATCAAGGGCGCCCTGCGCCGCGAGAAGGGCGTCGCCGGGGTTCCGTCTGGCGGCGAGGGCTGATAAGTCCGCGCGCATGTCAGATCAGAAGCCAGTCGAGTATTCCGGCCCGAAACGCGTCTTCTCGGGCGTGCAGCCATCGGGCAGCCTGCACCTCGGGAACTATCTCGGCGCGCTGGTGAAGTTCGTCGCGATGCAGGACGAATATCCCTGCATCTTCTGCGTGGTTGACCTGCACGCCATCACCGTCCCGCAGGACCCGAAACTTCTGGCCGCGCAGACGCGCGAGATCGCCGCCGCCTATCTCGCCGCCGGCGTCGATCCTGCGAAGGCGATCATCTTCGCGCAATCCTCGGTGCCGGCGCATTCGGAGCTTGGCTGGATCTTCAACTGCGTCGCCCGCATGGGCTGGGTCGAGCGCATGACGCAATTCAAGGACAAGTCGTCAGGCAAGGACGCCGAGAACATCTCCGTCGGCCTGTTCGACTATCCTGTGCTGCAGGCGGCCGACATTCTTGCCTACAAGGCGACGCACGTGCCGGTCGGCGAGGACCAGAAGCAGCACCTCGAACTCAGCCGCGACATTGCCGGCAAGTTCAACCGCGACTTCAACGCGCCGGGATTCTTCCCGCTGCCCGAGCCAATCTATCAGGGACCAGGCGCGAAGATCATGTCGCTGAAGGACGGCACGAAGAAGATGTCGAAGTCGGACCCATCCGACGCCTCGCGCATCAACCTGCTCGATACCGCTGACGACATCGCGAAGAAGATCAAACGCGCGACAAGCGACAGCGATCTGCTTCCCTCCGATGTGAAGGGGCTGGAGGGAAGAGCAGAGGCTGCCAACCTCGTCGGCATCTATGCCGTCCTCAACCGGCAGAGCGAGCAGCAGGTGCTCGACGAGTTCGGCGGCCACGGCTTTGGCAAGTTCAAGCCGGCGCTGGCCGATCTCGCCGTCGCGAAACTTGGCCCTGTGGCCGACACCATGCGCCGCCTGATGCACGATCCCGCCGAGGTTGACCGCGTGCTCAAGGATGGCGGCGAGCGGGCCAACGCCATCGCCGCGCCTGTCATGGACGAGGTCCGCCGCGTCATCGGGTTCTGGCGGTCATGATGCGCACCCTCATGGCGATCGCCCTGACATCTCTGGCCGTCGCCTGCGGCGGCCAGACCGAAAACCTCACAGTCGAGAACGCCAGCTACCGGCCGCCGCTGGTGGAGGGTGGGGTCGGGGTCGCCTATTTTTCGATCACCTCGAACACTGCTGACCGGATCACGGGCGCATCTTCGCCCCAGGCAAAGGCCGTCGAGATCCACGAATCGACTTCCTCAGGCGGCATGGCCGGCATGAATCGGCTCGATGGCGTCGATCTACCGGCCGGAAAAACCGTGACATTCGGCCCCGGCGGACTGCATCTGATGGTAATTGCGCCCGAAATAGCGTCTGCGGATGCCACATTTCCGATTCAAATCGCGCTAGAGTCGGGACGCGTCGAGACGATTTCGTTTGCCGGCGCGCCTTCGCCCTGAAGCCCGGTAACGGCGCATAAAGGATTATTGGGTTGAGGTTAACGACAGGCTCATTCAGGGTCTGACTCCGCTAGCTGGGGCTGGGCGATGTCCGTTCTGAAACTCCGCCGCGACATGGTCGTGGCCGACGACGAGCCGCCCGCCGCCAAGGCCGGCGAGACCGATCGCCCATTCCCGCTCCGCAAGCTCGACGCCGAACTGCAAGCCGAGGACGTCGTCGAAGGCACGCTGGTCGATGAGGACATCGAAGCGGAGGAGGAGGCGTCCCCCCGCCGCCAGCACAAGACGCTCGGCCAGCACATCCGGTTCTGGTTCAACACCGTCGCCATCGTCGCGATGCTCGGCGCCTATCCAGCGCTGGTTGTCGCATCAAGCGATGTGGGTGACCGCGATTTCGATCGCCTGGTCAATCGCGCAGACTGGGCCGCCCCATGGGTGGGCGGCGTCTCGACGCTGATGGAAGAACATTTCAATGCGCTCGGCTGGGCGCCGGACGCAGCGCCATGGGAGCCAATGGCGCGCCTCACGGCGAAGCCCGCCTACCAGGCCGCCATGGCCGAGGCCCTGGGCGACGTCATCCGCGCGGCCGATGCGCGCGCCAGTTCAGGCGGCCAGCCCGACATCGATCTCGCAGCAGCTGCGCGGCTGGTGAACGCTGATTCGACTGCGATTCAGCTGCGTGCCGCACGCGATGCGCTGGTGAACCATGACCGCCGCCTGCGCCGGCGCGATGCCGTGACCGACCTGTCTGCAACCCAGGTCGCTGAACAACTCGCACTGATTGCCGGCTGGGCCGCCGCCAGCCAGAATGCCATCGTGACCTCCGCCACCGCAATCGGCGGCAGCCCGATGGACGAAGAAGCGACACGCGCCGTCTATGCCGCCAAGGGACGCGCAACCGTGTCATGGCTCCTGCTTGCCTCGATCAAGTGGCCCGCCAGCGCAGACGCCGCGAAGGCGCGTGATGTGGCCCTCAGCGCCTGGCGCGACGTCGCCGAATTCCATCCCCTGATTGTGTTCAATGGCGATGCGGATGGCTCGCTCTTTGGCAATCATGCAGCCTCGATGAGCTTCCTCATCGCTCAGGCCGAGGCCGCCACGGCCTCGCTCCTCAGCCACGTGAACGCCTCTGCCGCGACCCCATCTGCGCCGGCTCCAGCCGCCGCCTCCGGCGCAGCGCCCTGATCGTGCGGTCGCGGGGTCAAGCTTGACCTGACCGGCACAACAGCGCCTCATCCGCTCATGACAGCTACGTCACGCAAATTCCTCGCCGTGTCGGACGAGACAGAGGAGTGCATCAGCGCGCTGCTGTTCGCCGCGATGCGGGCGAAGGCGGTTGGCGCTGGCATCGTGATCCTGCGTTGCGCCCGCGTGCCGGGTCTTGGCGGCTGGGTCGGTCTCGACAGGGAGATCAGCCAGGACGCGATCGATTCCGCGCGCCTGAAGGCCGTCCGCCACGCCAGCGTCCTCGAAGAAAGGGTCGGCGTGAAGCCCGAGATCGTGATCAGCGAGGAAGAGCCCGTTGATGCGATCCGCGACCTGGTCAGGGACGATCCCGCGATCAAGGTTCTGATCCTTGCTTCCGCATCCGGCTGGCGGCCGGGGCCGCTGGTATCCCGCCTGGCCAGGGGAAAGCCGATCGCCAGCCGCCCGATCGCGGTAACCGTTATCCCCGGCGGCATGAGCCAGGAACAGCTGGCCGAGATCGGCGGCCTGTCGGGGTGACAGGGCGTCGGGGTCGCCCGTGGCGACTTCGGAATTGCACACCGGCCCCGGCGGGGCCATGTAGCGGACAGACCCATGTCGTGGGCAAACGAGGCGGTATCCGATGTTCATCCAGACCCAGCCCACCCCCAACCCGGCGACGCTGAAATTCCTGCCCGGACAGGACGTTTCGCCCGCAACCTCCTATGAATTCGCCAGCGCAGGCGAAGCCGCCGCCTCGCCGCTCGCTTCCGCCCTGTTCGGCGTCAACGGCGTCACAGGCGTGTTCTTCGGCTCCGACTTCGTCTCGATCACCAAGAACGAGGACGCGGACTGGTCTGTCGTGAAGCCACAGGCGCTGGCTGCGATCATGGACCATTTCGTCTCCGGCGCGCCCCTGCTGGCGGATATGGCGCCAGGCGCTGGCCCGACGGACGGCGAAGACGACATCGTCTACGACGGTGAGACCGCCGAGATCGTCGCCGAGATCAAGGAACTCATCGCCACACGCGTGCGCCCCGCCGTCGCCAATGATGGCGGCGACATCATCTTCAAGCGCTTCGACGCCGACACCGGCATCGTCTACCTTTCGATGCGCGGCGCCTGCTCGGGTTGTCCGTCATCCGCGATGACGCTGAAGTCCGGCGTTGAAAACCTGCTGCGCCACTACGTGCCAGAGGTTACCGCCGTCGAGGCGGCAGCCTGATGGGCAAGCCGATCGGAGACGCTGACCTCGACCTGATCTTCCGTGCCGCCCGCACCCGCCGCGGTTGGACGGAGGAAGAGACGCCCGAGGTGCTGATACGCGCCACCTACGACCTCCTCAAGATGGCGCCGACGGCATCGAACATCTGCCCCGCGCGCTTCATGTTCGTGCGCTCTCGCGAAGCGAAGGCCCGGCTTGAGGCGCATCTCGATGAGGGCAACCGTGCGCAGACGCGAACTGCGCCGTGGACCGCTATCGTCGCCTACGACCTCGCCTTTGCAGGCCAGCTCGAAAAGCTGATCCCGCATGCGCCAGGCGCGAAGGACTGGTTCGCTGGTGCAGAGAAGACTGAATGGAACGCCATCCAGTCAGGAACGCTCCAGGGCGCCTATCTCATCCTTGCGGCGCGCGCACTCGGCCTCGACTGCGGGCCCATGGGCGGCTTCAGCCGCGAGGGCGTCGACACTGAATTCTTCGCGGACGATCCCGTGATGAAATCCTGGCGCTCGAACTTCCTCGTCAATATCGGTCATGGCGATGATGCCCGGCTTCGCCCGCGCGCTCCGCGGCTCGATTTCGACGAAGCCTGCCGGATCGTCTGATGCTGATTCTCGGCATCAACACCGTTGCCGATGCCTGCCAGGCGGCGCTGGTACGCGACGGCGCTGTGCTCGCCGAACTGTCGGAGCCAATGAATCAGGGCCATGATGCGCGGCTTGCGCCGGTCGTTGAGCAACTCATGCGCGAGACAGGCATCGCTTTTGGCGAGCTTCACCGCGTTGCCGTGATCGTGGGCCCGGGTTCCTTCACCGGCGTTCGTGTCGGCGTGGCGTTTGCGCGAGGGCTCTCGCTCGCGCTCGAAATCCCGGCGGTCGGCGTCACCAGCCTCGAAGCCATCGATGGACTGCCGAGCCAGGGCTATGTGCTCGGCCTGCTGCCTGCCAAGCGCCGTCCGCCGCATCGCACATGGTGGGGCCAGCTGATCGACGCGGGCAGGGGCGGCGCCGAATGCTTCGAGGCTGGCGAAGATGAACTTTCCTCGCTCGCCGCGGGAACCGATGCTGTCTGCGGTGGTCTGGACGACTTGCCCGGTCTTGGACGGCGCCAGATCGCGGGCGCGCCATCCGCCGCAGCTGCGGCGCTGTTCGCATCGCGCATGGCGGCGCACGATCTGCCGCCGCCGCGGCCGGTCTATGTCCGCGAGCCGGATGCGACGCCGATGCACCGGCCCGTCTCGCCGGTCGGGCAATGACGATCCGACCCGCCAGGCTTGCGGACGCCGCCGACCTCTCACGCATCCACACCGCCTCCTTCGATGATGGCTGGACGAGGGAAGATTTCGCCACGTGGCTGTCACGTGCGGAAGCCATGGCCGTGCTGGCCATCCGCGAACGCGAAACAGTCGCATTCGGCCTTGCGCTGGAATCTGGCGCAGACGCTGAACTCCTGACGATCGCCACCGCTCCGGCCGAGCGCCGCTCGGCATGGGGAAGGCAGATTTTTCGTGCGCTCGACGAGGAAGCCCGCGCCCGCGGTCTCGAGCGCTGGATTCTCGAGGTTGCGCGCAACAACGTTGCGGCGCAGGGACTCTACCGCTCTCACGGATTCGTGGAAATCGGCGTCCGGAAAGACTACTATAGGGCAGGTGAGGGGCGCGTGGATGCCCTCGTCATGTCCCGGAGGGTCGGCCCTCAAGGTGGACAGGACGGCGGCTGAGACGCATATGTGCCCGCGGTCCGGTCAACACTTGGCGTTGGGGTCGGGCTTTCTGGGAGGAGGTCTCGCGTGATCGAGCAAAGGTGCATCGAGAAAGGCCTGCGCATGACGGAGCAGCGCCGCGTGATCGCGCGCGTGCTCAGCGAAGCCGAAGATCACCCCGACGCCGAGGAACTGCATCGCCGTGCCGCGGCGGTGGATGCAAACATCTCGCTCGCGACCGTCTACCGCACAGTGAAACTGTTCGAGGATTCCGGCATCATCGAGCGCCATGATTTCCGCGATGGCCGCTCCCGCTACGAGGAAGCCCCCGACGAGCACCACGACCACCTGATCGACGCCAAGAGCGGCGCGGTGGTCGAGTTCAAGTCGGAGGAGATCGAGAAGCTGCAGATCGAGATCGCGCGCAAGCTCGGCTACCGCCTGATCGACCATCGCCTCGAACTCTATGGCGTCCCGCTCACCGAGGACGAGAAGAAGTAAGTGTCCGCACCGAAGCCCCCCAAAGGCCTCTTCATCAAGACCTATGGCTGTCAGGCGAACGTCTATGATAGCGAGCGCATGCGCGACGTGCTGGCCCCGCTCGGCTACGCGCCGGTGGATTCAGCGGAGGCGGCCGATCTCGTCGTCCTCAACACCTGCCACATCCGCGAGAAGGCGACAGAGAAGGTCTTCTCGGAGCTTGGCCGCCTGAAGGACATGAAACAGCTCAGCGGCGGCGCCATGCGCATTGCCGTCGCTGGCTGCGTCGCGCAGGCCGAGGGCCAGGAGATCATGCGCCGCCAGCCGGCCGTCGACATGGTGGTCGGCCCGCAATCCTATCATCGCCTGCCGGAAATGATCGCGCGCCTCTCGCGCCAGACCGGGGACATTCTCGAGGTTGATTTCGCCGCCGAGGAAAAGTTCGACGCCCTGCCGAAGTCGCGTCAGGTCAGCGGCCCGTCCGCCTTCCTTGCGGTCCAGGAAGGTTGCGACAAGTTCTGCACCTTCTGCGTCGTGCCTTACACCCGCGGCGCGGAGTTCTCACGCAGCGCGGACGCGATCATGGCTGAAGCGCGCGAACTGGCGAGCAAGGGCGTCCGGGAGATTGTCCTCGTTGGCCAGAATGTGAATGCATGGCACGGCGCAGCGCCAGCGCTCGAGGGCAGGGGCGGCGACTGGCGCCTCGGCAATCTGATCCGTCACATCGCGCGGATCGGGCTGGAGCGCATCCGCTACATGACCTCCCATCCGCGCGACATGAGCGACGATCTGATCGACGCCCACCGCGACGTCGAAACCCTGTCGCCCTTCCTGCACCTGCCGGTGCAGGCCGGGTCGGACCGCATTCTCAAGGCGATGAACCGCCAGCATACGGCGGCCGATTATCTCCGCATCATCGAGCGCGTGCGCGAGGCGCGGCCCGACATCGCCTTCGCCTCGGACTTCATCGTCGGCTTCCCGGGCGAGAGCGACAGGGACTTCGAGGACACGCTGGCGCTGGTGAAGGCCGTCGGCTTCGCGCAGGCCTATTCGTTCAAGTATTCGCCGCGCCCCGGCACCCCCGCCGCCGGCATGCAGCTCCAGGTCGAAGAGGCCGTGAAGGACGAACGCCTCGCCCGGCTTCAGGCTCTGATCAATCAACAGTCGCAGGCGTTCAACACCGCCACTGTCGGCCGCAGGCTTCCGGTGCTGTTCTCGCGCGCGGGCAAGCATGCAGGGCAGGTTCTCGGCTATTCGCCCTACATGCAGTCCGTGCACGTCGAGAATGGCGCGCACCTGTCCGGTACGGTCGCCCAGGTCGAGATCGTGGGCGCGAGCATGACCAGCCTCACCGCTCGCCACGAGAGAACACCAATGGTGAACCAGGAGGCGCCCGCTTGAGCCGGAAACCAACCCCGGCCCGCGGCCAGCGCTACACGGTCCCCGTCGCGAGCCAGAAGATGCTGCGCGACATCTGCGGGCCCGCACACGCCAACCTGCAACTGCTCGAGCGAGCCTTCGCCGACGATGGTGTCCGCGTCGACAGCCAGGCGCAGACCGGCGAGATCATCATAACCGGCGAGGGCGATGGTGCGCGGCTCGCCGCCGACTCGCTGCAGGCTTTCGCGCGTCGCATCGCCAATGGCGCCGAGCCGACGCCCGCCGAACTCGAAGCTGCCATCCGCCTCACGGCCAGCCCCGCTGCAACGACGGGCACAGGCGAAGTCATCCAGGGACTACGCAAGCCAGTGATGGCTCAGACGCCAGGTCAGCGCGCCTATCTCGACAAGCTGCGGCAGGACGATCTTGGTCTCGTCTTTGGCGTCGGCCCCGCCGGCACCGGCAAGACCTATCTCGCTGTCGCCATCGGCGCCGCCGAACTGAAGGCCGGCAAGCGCGACCGCCTCGTCGTCGCGCGTCCAGCTGTGGAGGCCGGCGAGAAGCTCGGCTTCCTCCCCGGCGCGCTGGAAGAAAAAGTCGATCCCTACATGCTGCCGATCTGGGATGCGCTCAACGAATGCCTCGGCGCGCAGGAAGTCGACCGTCGCAAGGAACGCCGCGAGATCGAGGTCGCCCCGCTCGCCTTCATGCGCGGCCGCACGCTGAAGAACGCGTTCGTCATCATCGACGAGGCGCAGAACGCCACCGTGCCGCAGATGAAGATGGTGCTGACCCGCCTCGGCCGCGGTTCGCGCATGGTGGTCACCGGCGATCCCTCCCAGACCGACCTGCCGCCCAACACCAAGTCGGGCCTTGGCCACGCCATGTCGATCCTGAAGGGCGTCGAGGGCGTCGCCATCGAACAGCTGACGCGCGCAGACGTCGTGCGCCATGAACTCGTCGGCCGCATCATCGATGCCTACGACAAGGACGCCAAAGGGGCGTCGCGCAAGTGAGCGATACTCTCGCCAGCGCCAGCCTGTCCCTCGATCTCAGGATTGCCGATCCGCGCTGGGGGGCGCTCGGCGATCTTGATGCGCTGACCGCAGGGGTGCTGGGCCGC
This sequence comes from Hyphomonadaceae bacterium, assembly GCA_022844475.1. Classification (GTDB taxonomy): domain Bacteria; phylum Pseudomonadota; class Alphaproteobacteria; order Caulobacterales; family Hyphomonadaceae; genus UBA7672. Next base: position 84,862 of record JALHLR010000007.1, read on the forward strand.
GCTGCAGCTCACACGAAAACCGCCGGGGACCTGGCGATCCTGTTCACCGACGACGCCGAAATGCGCGCCCTCAACAGGCAGTGGCGGCAGCTCGACAAGCCGACCGACGTCCTGTCATTTCCCTCCGACCAGCCTGAAATTCCGGGCCAGCCTCAATACCTTGGCGATATCGCGCTGGGATACGAGACGGCTCTTCGTGACGCAGAAATGATGCACAGGCCATTCGAGGGGCATGTCAGCCACCTTTTGATTCATGGCTTCCTGCATCTGCTTGGCTATGATCACATCGAAACGGAAGATGCGCAGGTGATGGAACCTCTCGAAACCGAAATCCTGGCCGGCCTTGGCTGGCCCGATCCCTACGCCTCCGGCCCCTACGCCGGCGACGCCGATGCCCATGACAGGGCGGGTGACTGATCCATGCCGAACGATGGAGAGCCTCCCCAGCGCGGATCCTTTCGCCAGCGCCTCGCCCGCCTGATCGCAGGGCAGGCTGAGAGCGTCGCGCCCGCGCTCGCGGGCAGCGCAGCTGTGACAGCGCCAACCGCCATCCGCCTTCGCCTCAAGGAGTTCGAGACCGCAACCGTGCGCGACGTGATGACCTCGCGCATCGAGATCGCCGCCGTCGAGATCGACGCAACACTTGGCGAGCTGATGAACCTGTTCGCGACCGAGGCCCACTCCCGCATGCCCGTTTATCGAGACTCGCTCGATGAGCCGCTCGGCTTCGTCCACATCAAGGATGTCGTCGCCGAAGGCGTGAAGCGCGGCTGGACCGCCGACACGCTCGCCTCCAAGCCGCTTGACCGGCTGTTGCGCGAAATCATGTTCGTGCCCGAATCGACGCCTCTGCCTGACCTCCTGGTCCGCATGCAGGCCAGCCGCATCCACATCGCACTGGTGATTGACGAATATGGCGGCACGGGCGGCATGGTGTGCCTCGAGGATCTGGTCGAACAGATCGTCGGCGAAATCGATGACGAGCACGACGAGGCGCCGCCGCTGATCGCGCGCCGCGGCAAGTCGAGCTGGGAAGTCGCCGGCCTCGCCACGATCGACGAGGTGGTGCGCCAGACCGGCCTGCCGGTTCTGGTCGAGGATTTCGAAACTGAAGTCGACACGTTCGGCGGCCTGATTTCTGCGATTGCCGGGCGTGTCCCGGCCGCCGGCGAGACGATCGAGCACCCGCGCGGCCTGACCATCGAGATCATCGAGGCCGATCCGCGCCGCGTGATTCGCGCAAAACTGCGCGGCCCCCGTGCGGCGCCATCCGCGCTTGCCGAAGGCAAGAGCGCGGCGGTAGACCGTTGATCAGCCGCCGCCTGCGGTCGAGCGCCGGGCAGGGCGGGGAGGGGCGATGAACGAACCACGCACAGGCGCGCCGCCGCAGCCGCACGGCCGTGGCCACATCCTCGCGCCAGCCTATCTCTGGGTGGCCGGCCTGCAGGGCTGGCGCGCGCTGGCCTTCTGCGCCGCGCTGGGCGCCATCTCGAACCTCGCCTTTCCGCCCTTCCACATCTGGCCCGCTCTTGCACTTGGCCTGTCTGGCCTGGTCTGGATGCTGGATTCGTCGCGCCTGACCGAACGGCCGCGCCGTACCGCATTCTGGCGCGTCGCCGCCTTTGGCTTCGCCTACTATCTTGTCGGCCTGCACTGGATCGCATGGGCCTTCCTCGTGAACCCCGGCGCTCACCTCGTCCTGATCTGGATGCCGCTGGTCGCGCTACCCGGGCTTCTTTCCGCCATTCTCGCCGGCTGCCTCTGGGCGATCTATCCCTACTGGTGCGCGGGACCCGCACGACTGATCCTTTTCTCTTTCGCCTTCATGTTCGCCGAGTGGTTCCGCGCTTCGCTGTTCGGCATTGGCGGTCTGCCGTGGAACCTGCCGGGCATGATCTGGACGCCGGGTGAGGCGCTATCGCAGTCGGCGTCCATCTGGGGCATCTACGGACTTTCCGCACTCACCGTCATCGCGATGGCCTCGCCTGCCATGCTGGCAGATTCGCGGCCGCGCGGATCGGCGGCCTCGCGCACGGCGCCGCTCATTGTCGCCGCCATCGTCTTCGGCGCAATCTGGGGATGGGGCGCGCGGCGCCTCGGCGAAGCGCCCGTGACAGAGCCAACCGGCGCGATGGTGCGCCTCATCGACGTTGGCGCCCCGCAAGCCGCCAAGCACGACCCCAGGAATGCCGAAGCCGTCGTCCAGCGCTTCCTCGACCTTTCCGGGCCCGACACCCAGAGCTCGCCGCGGATCCTGATCTGGCCCGAGGGCGCCCTCCCTTATGATCTTTTCCGCTGGGACCCCGCGCTTCGCGCCGTCACAGACGCGGTGCGCACGCGCAAGCTGATCATCGGGTCGGCCCGCGTCGAGAATGCCGGCGGGCCCGATCAGAAGTGGTACAACTCGCTCACCGTGCTCGACGGCGACAGCGCCGTGCGAATGCCGGGCTGGTACGACAAGCACATGCTGGTGCCGTTCGGCGAGTTCGTGCCGTTCGCGTGGGTGCTGAAGACGATCGGCCTCCAGACCTTGCAGGATCTCGCGCCGGGCGGTTTCGAGGCGGGCCCGAGGCCATCCACCTTCACCGCGGAAGGCGTGCCGCCCTTCGGTCCGCTGATCTGTTACGAGGCGATCTTCCCGGGCCTTTCCCCCAATGGCGAAGATCGTCCGCAATGGCTGGTCAACATCTCGATCGACGCATGGTTCGGCGACTTGTTCGGCCCCGGACAGCATGCAGCACAGGCCCGCTATCGCGCCATCGAGGAAGGCCTGCCCATGGCCCGCGTCGCCAGCCGCGGCGAGACCGGCATGATCGACGCCTACGGCCGGTGGACTGCGCGCGCGACCATAGCCGACCCCGCCTTCTACGGAGCCGACCCCGAAGGCTGGCGCTCAGCTGTCGTCGACGCCCGCATCCCCGAAGCGCTGCCCGCCACGCCCTACAGCAACTGGCGTGACGGCCTGTTCTGGATCATTTTGCTGGGACTCAACCTCGGGTTGTTCATCCTGCCGCGCCGATAGGCTAGCTGTTACGCAACTTCTGGCTGTGGCGGGTCGCGTCATGGCCGCGCGGGCGCGGGCAGACATGGAAACGCGGGACCCATCCGATATCGATCGCATTGTGAGCGAGCGCATCCTTGCGCGCCGCAACGAGCTCGCCATGTCCCAGCCTCAACTGGCTGAACGCGTCGGCGTCACCTTCCAGCAGGTCCAGAAATACGAGAACGGCACGAACCGCGTCTCGGCCGGCCGCCTGTACGAGATCGCCAAGGCGCTGGGCGTCACCATCCAGTACTTCTACGAGAGCGCCCCCCGCCTCGCGAATTCGCGCCGGGGCGGCGCTGAAGAGCCGTCGGAATTCGCTGGCCCTGACACCGGCGAAGAGCTTGAATTGCTTGGGGCTTTTCGCCGCATCCCGCAGCCCGGCGCCCGCAAGGCGGTCATTGATCTTGCGAAAAAACAGTCTCGTCCGCAGCCAAAATCAGTCGCCCGGGCCCCCGCGCGCAAGCGCTAGGCTCAAGCCTCGGTTGGGCAGCGCTAAATCATATAAAGCTTTCCTTATATGATTCCGCAGGCTATGGCGGGCGGGTTTCCGGATGAGGAGTTTCGCGTGGCGCGTTCCGAATACCTTTTCACCAGCGAATCCGTGTCCGAGGGACACCCGGACAAGGTCTGCGACCGCATCTCGGACGAGGTCGTGGACCTCTATTACCGCACCACGATCGAGCAGGGTCTCGACGTCTGGTCGCTGCGGTGCGCGGCTGAAACCCTTGCCACCACCAACAAGGTCGTCATCGCCGGCGAATTCCGCGGCACGGACGCCGTCACCAGGGACCTGATCGCCCACCATGCGCGCATGGCGATCAAGGACATCGGCTATGATCAGGCGGGCTTCAGCTGGCGCGACGCCGACATCGAAGTCCTGCTCCATGGCCAGTCCGAACACATCGCCCAGGGCGTCGATGCATCAGGCAACAAGGAAGAGGGCGCAGGCGATCAGGGCATCATGTTCGGCTACGCCACGAACGAGACGCCCGAACTGATGCCGGCCCCGATCCAGTTCAGCCACAAGATCCTGAAGCTGTTGGCTGATGCGCGCCACAGCGGAAAGGAAAAGACGCTGGCCCCGGACGCAAAATCCCAGGTCACCGTCCGCTACGAGAACGGCAAGCCGAAGGAAGCCGTCTCCATCGTGCTGTCGACCCAGCACACCGACGAAAAGCAGACCTCGGACGACATCCGCAAGATTGTCGAGCCCTACATCCGCAAGGCGCTGGGCGACACGCTGCCAATCGCGAAGAACTGCGTCTGGCACATCAACCCGACCGGCAAATTCGTCATCGGCGGACCCGACGGCGACTGCGGCCTCACCGGCCGCAAGATCATCGTCGACACCTACGGCGGCGCAGCCCCCCATGGCGGCGGCGCCTTCTCCGGCAAGGACCCGACCAAGGTCGACCGTTCGGCCGCCTATGCCGCCCGCTATCTCGCCAAGAACGTCGTCGCCGCCGGCCTCGCCGAGCGTTGCGTGATCCAGCTCTCCTACGCCATCGGCGTGCCCGAGCCGCTGTCGATCTACGCCAACTGCGACGGCACGGAAAAATGCGACCTCGCCAAGCTCGAAAAGCGTCTCGGCGAAGTGATGGACCTCCGCCCGCGCGGCATCCGCACGCATCTCGGCCTCAACAAGCCGATCTATGCCCGCACATCCGCCTACGGCCATTTCGGCCGCGAGCCCGATGCCGACGGCGGCTTCTCGTGGGAGAAAACGGATCTCGTGAGCAAGCTCAAGGATCTGGCGTAACGCCGATCGGGACGAGGGCGGGCGCTGCACCGCTGCCCTTCGTGTCGCAAACCCGGCGACGCGAGCGGCCCGTGCAGCTATTTTCACGTCATGATCGACGGCTTTCGTTTCCTGCCTGAATACTTCAGCCCGCCCGCCCAGAAGGCGTTGCTGGCTGACGTCCTCGGCCTGCTCGACGACAACCCGCTCTATCGCGGGTCAATGCCCCGCACCGGCAAGCCGCTCTCCGTCCGCAACACCAATCTCGGACCGCTCGGATGGGTCAGCGACATCAAGGGCTATCGTTACCAGCCGACCCACCCCGTCACCGGCAAACCATGGACGCCGATCCCGCAGGCGCTGCTCGATCTCTGGCGTGACGTTGCGAGCTTTCCCGCGCCGCCCCAGGCCTGCCTGGTGAACTGGTATGAAGCGGACTCGCGCCTGGGCCTGCACATCGATGCCGATGAAAGCGCGAAGGATGCGCCAGTCATCTCCGTGTCGCTCGGCTCCCGCGCCTTGTTCCGCCTTGGAGGGCTGGAGCGGAAAAGCCCCACCTCATCCATGCGGCTGGCCTCTGGCGATGTCGTCGTACTGGGAGGCGCTGCGCGTCAGGCCTATCACGGCGTCGATCGCATCTACCCCGACAGTTCCACGCTCGTGCCGGGGGGAGGGCGGATCAACCTGACCCTCAGGCGCGTCACCGCGCCATGATGGCATGGCGCGGCCGCGTGAAATCGAAACTGCGATGACTGGAAATCAGACGGCCTGCGGACCGTCCACGCGCCAGTGCAGATTGAGCACTGGCTGCTGGGCGGAATCCGGCTTGTCGTCCAGCGTGCGGCCGATCGGATGCTTGCCGATCCTGCGACGCAGCTCATCGACCGGCGTTTCGGATTGCATGCGATAGACCCGGTTCTGCGGGTCGCGCTCGTCGATGATCAGCACATCAGCGTCGCCGCGGAAGTAGGCGCCACGCGCATGGCCGTCATGGTCGATGTGGAACACCACGACCGCCTTCTTCCTGCGGGAGTCGAAAGGCCACATGGTTGCTCAGCCCTGTTATGAAATGTGTCCGAAAGACGGTCCGGCGCCGCCTGACACAAGCAACGGACGACCTCGAAACCTGTTCCAACTACCGGAAGAAAGCCGCTGATTGCGTGTCTGCAGCGCCTCCGTCTGCCGGGTTAAGCGGCAGTTAACGGCGATGTGGCAGGGTGAAGGGATGGTACTGCCGCTTTCCACAGTCAGCATGCTGTTCGGCTCGACGCAGTCGTCGGGCGGGGTGGATCTGTCGTTCATCACGCGCGGCTCCTCCGGCGCAAGCGCGACGGCGGATCCGGGTTCCATCAAGCTCGCCCTGTCCAATGCCGACAACAATGAGGCCAAGCAGCTGGCTGATGTGGCGAAGGACCCGCAGGTCGTGAAAGACCTCGCGCGCTACGAAAAGGTCCTCAAGAACGCAGAATCGATCGACGACGTTCTCAACGACCCCGTCGCCCGCAAGGTGCTGATGACCGCCAGCGGCCTCAAGGGGGATATCGACAATATCGGTCTGCTCAAGAAGGCCATGCTGTCAGACCCGACGGACCCGAAATCCGTGGCGGCGCGGATGTCCCGGATCAATGGTGCGTGGCTGGCGTTCGCCAAGGAATACGACCTCGCCACAAACGGGCTCGACCGCCTCTATCCGCAGATGGACGGGATGGAAGGCCGCTGGCGCATCAACCTCGACCGCGAAGGCGAAACACTCGAGGCGATGCTGGAAATCAAGCAGACACGCGGCGTCTGGCAGGCTGAAGTCGATGGCGTGCCTATCCCCATCACGGTCGATGGCGAAGACGTGACGCTCGACCTCCTCTGGCGCGACGCCGAGGACGAACTGCGCACCAGCCGCCTCACCGGTACGCTCGACAAGAACGGCCTGTCCGGCGCGCAGATCGATGACGGCATCCCGATCGACAAGGCCTGGAAGGCCGCGCCCTATTTCGGCGACGCGCTGAAAAGCGTCAGCAACAACTACATCGCCGAAAAACGCCTCGACATGCTGGACGCCCAACTCCCCGGCCTCGGCTCTGCCGTGCTGTTCAAGCAGGTCGCCAAGACCTTCAAGAACGCCACCGATGTGCTTGGCTCGCCGCTCGGCCGGGAGGTGATCACGGTCGCCTTCAACATCCCCAAGCAGATCGCGATCCAGTCACTGGTGGCGCAGGAAAAAGCCATCAGCCAGCGCATGAATCCCGCAAAGCTGGCGGATGGGGACTACGCCGACATCGTCGCCCAGCGCTACCTGATCATGCTCAATGGCGGCTTGGGCGGCGTCACGGCCTAGTCAAGGTTCCGAACCAGAACCTAGACGGCCGCCGGTTTGCGAACCGGCATGTGCTTCTTGCCCCAGTCCTTCAGCCCGACGAGCGCTGGCGCGAAATCGCGGCCCTTGTCCGACAGCCGGTACTCGTACCGCAGCGGACGCTGCGAATACGCGTTCCTTTCGAGAACTCCCCGTTCAACCAACCGCTTCAAACGGTCCGACAGCACATGTCGGGTCACCCCCAGACTTGTCTGGAACTCCTCGAACCTTGATTTTCCTAGGAAACAGTCGCGAATGATCAGCATCGTCCAACGGTCGCCGATTACCGACAGCGCGCGCGCGACCGGACACCAGTCCGTGGCCAGCTCGTCCCATCGGCTTGCTTTAGAGGAGTTATTTCGTTCCATTGCAGAACCCTGCACCGATTGCGCTCGCATGCAAAGAGCGTAGGTTCCATTTGTGAACGGAGAATTTCCGGATGCCCGAGAAGCGCTCAGCCCTGATCGTCGGCGCCGGTGACGCCACCGGCGGCGCTGTCGCCCGCCGCTTTGCCCGCGAAGGCTACGCCACGGTCGTCACCCGCCGCGAACTGGCCAGCCTCGACCCTTTGCTCGAAAAGATCCGCGCAGACGGCGGCGAGGCCCACGGCTTCGGCGCCGACGCCCGCGACGAGGATCAGACCGTCGCCCTGTTCGAAAAGATCGAAACCGAGATCGCGCCTCTGGAAGCCGTGGTCTTCAACATCGGCGCGAACGTGAACTTCCCGATCCGCGAGACCACATCGCGCGTCTATCGCAAGGTGTGGGAGATGGCCGCCTTCGCCGGCTTCCTCACCGGACGCGAAGCCGCCAGAGCCATGGTCCCGCGGGGCTGCGGCACCATCATCTTCACCGGCGCCACCGCCTCCATACGCGGCGCCTCAGGCTTCTCAGCCTTCTCCGGCGCCAAGTTCGCGCTGCGCTCGCTCGCCCAGTCGATGGCCCGCGAGCTCGGGCCACAAGGCATCCACGTCGCCCACACCATCATCGACGGCGCCATCGACACCGAATGGATCGCCAGGAACTTCCCACAGCGCCATGCGCTCAAGGATCAGGACGGCATCCTCAATCCAGACCACATCGCCGAGGCCTACTGGATGATCCACGCCCAACCCCGCGACGCATGGACTCACGAACTCGATCTGCGACCGTGGCTGGAGAAGATGGCCTAGCGCCGAACACCCCGAAAACAGAAGGAGGCATGGACGGATGCCGAAGCAGGTCGAGTTCTTCTATGATTTCACCAGCCCCACAGCCTATCTCGCCTGGCGCCGCCTGCCTGCGATCGCGCAGCGCACCGGCGCGACGATCAGATACCGCCCCATGTTCCTCGGCGGCGTGATGCAGACCACCGGCAACCGTCCGCCCGGCACGCTGCCGCAGAAGGGCAAGTGGATGGCCGCCGACCTGCTGCGCTGGGCCAGGAAGTTCAACACGCCCTTCCAGCCCAACCCCCACTTCCCGATGATGACGCTGATGGTCCAGCGCGCTGCCCAGGAATGGGTCGACGGTCCCCACTTCGAGAAATACCTCAGCGCCATCTTCACCGCCGCCTGGCAGGACCAGAAGAACATCGCTGACAAGGCCGTGCTTGCTGAAATCCTCTCCACCGCCGGCTTCTCAGCGGATGAATTCTTCGCCGCCGCGGAGAACCCCGCCAACAAGGAAAAGCTGAAAGCCGTCACCGACGAAGCCGTTGCCCGCGGCGTCTTCGGCGCGCCCACCTTCTTCGTCCAGACGCCTGACGGTGAAGAGATGCACTTCGGCCAGGACAGGCTGGATTTCGTCGAGGATGCGCTGAAGCGCGGGTGAGCTGGCGCTCGTCCGCCAAAGGACGAGCGCGTGCTCGCCACCGATTGCCCCACCGCAAAAACCCTGCCAAACCGCGCATGGGGAGAAGGCCGGGGCGATGACAGACCAACCGACACCGAACCCGTTCAGGCGGCTCTCGCGCCGCGTGTTCTCCATCATTGTCGGCCTCGTCGTCACGCTCATTGTCGGCGCCGTCGCTGAACGCGTCACCAGCCCTGAATGGCTGGCCAGCGCAAAGGACGCACAGGCCGGCTGGGTCAGCGCCGTCGCCGAAACCTCGCCGATCAGCGTCGCCACCACGTTCGGCGTCGAACTGCAGTCAGCCATCTCCGGCGAGACCAGCAATGGCGGCTGGTCCGGCTTCGGCGCGCCAGAGGGCAGGGGCCTGCAATCGCCCTTCTATGCGCTCGTCTTCACCGCCGCGCGCCTCTGGGAGTCCAGCGGCATCGCCGCCCTTGTGCAGCTCGCGCTCGGCGCGCTCGCCTTCGCCGTTCTCAATGTCTGGCGCACAAAGGGCGAGACCATCTTCATGGGCGATTTCTGGATGTCGCTCATCATCGCGCCGATCGCCATTGTCGCGCTCGCCAGCGTCATCGGCCTCGCCCTATGGGCCATCATGCTGGGCGCGCTCAGCGCGCTGAGCTGGGCCACTGGCTTTGCCGCAACCGCTGCAGGCGCCACCGGCGTCGCCGGCTTCGCCTGGGTCTGCATCACCGAGCTCACCAAGAAAGGCGCAGAGCACGTCATCACGCCAAAGGGGTTGGGTTAGACCTTCAACCCCGCCTTCACCGCCAGCTCGCGCAGGTTCACCGACGGCCGCGGCCCGATATGCGAGATCACCTCGCCCGCGCACAGATTGCCCAGCACCGCAGATTCCTGCAGCGACAGGCCGTGCGTGATCCCATACAGCACGCCGGCCGCATACTGGTCGCCCGCACCTGTCGCATCCACCACCGATGCCGGTGCAACCGGCGCTGTCCACGTATCCCCGCCCGACACGATCACCGAGCCCTTGGACGAGCGCGTGATCGCGGCGATCTGGCTGTCCTTGGCGATCTGCGCCATGGCCGCATCGAAATCGTCGGTCTCGTAGATCGCCAGAAGTTCCGCCTCGTTGGCGAACACCAGGTCGCAATGCGAGCGGATCAGATGCACAAAGCTGTCGCGATGCCGGTCGACGCAGAACACGTCAGACATGGTGATCGCCACCTTCCGCCCCGCAGCCTTCGCAACTTCGGAGGCGTGCACGAACGCCGTCTTCGCCGCCGGCTTGTCGAACAGATAGCCCTCGAGATAGAGCCAAGCCCCCGCCTTCACGGCGTCTGCGTCCACATCGTCCGCTGCAAACTCGGTCGAGGCGCCAAGGTAGGTGTTCATCGACCGCTCGCCGTCCGGCGTCACCGCGATCATCGATCGCGCGGTCGGCGCGCCGCCAACCAGTGGCTTGCCGAAGAAGTCCGCGCCGATCCTGCCCATATCAGCCACATAGTCCCGGCCGATCTTGTCATCGCCGACCTTGCCCATGAAGGCCGCGCTGGCGCCAAGACTGCGAAGCCCGGCGATCGTGTTTCCGGCCGATCCGCCGCTGGTCTCCACCCGGCTCGCGGGCAGGGCGTTGTAGAGATAGTCACAGCGCTCCGTCGTGATCAGGTTCGTCCGCGCCTTGGGGATGTCGTGCTTCACCAGGAAGTCGTCATCCACCTGTGCAATCACGTCCATGATGGCGTTGCCAAGGGCGACGACGTCATACTTCACCGGCATGAGAATTCTTCCCCGGGCCGCGGCAAAATCCACGATGGAAAGCCCGGCCCGCCGGACTTAAAGACTGTGCTGAAGCCTCACGCAAGTGAGACCACGGGAAGCATGCCTGGATGACTGAAATTGCCCTGCTGACGGCCGCCAACCTCGTGTCCGACGCGCCAGACCGCCGCGCCGATGCGCACCTGTTCGACATCCAGCTCGATATCCTGCGCCGCGGCTTCGCCCCCCACGGCCTGACCCTTGCGCCAGTCCGCTGGATCGATCCCCTCGACTGGACGCGCTTTGGGGGCGTGCTCGTCAACAGCGCCTGGGATTATCAGGACCGGCACGAGGAATTTCTCGCGACCCTGGATCGCATCGCCACCCTCGGCGTGCCCGTCTTCAACGATCCCGCAACCGTGCGCTGGAACATCCGCAAGACCTACCTCCGCGAGCTTGAATCGCGCGGCGTGCCCGTCATCCCCACGCTCTGGCCCGAGACGCCAACGCACGACGACATCATCCACGCCATGTCCGCCTTCGGCAGCGACGACGTGGTGCTGAAGCGCCAGGTCGGCGGCGGCGCCCGCGCCCAGGTCCGCTACACACGCAGCAATCTCCCCGCACCCGGGCCCGTGATGGATCGCCCTGGCATGATTCAGCCCTTCATCGCCTCCATCGCGACCGAAGGCGAGTACTCCTTCCTCTTCGTCGACGGCGCCTTCAGCCACGCCCTCGTGAAGCGCGCGAGGTCCGGCGACTACCGCATCCAGGAAGCCTATGGCGGCACATCGCAAGCCATCGACCCAACCCCGGCCGACCTAGCATCCGCGCAAGCGGTCCTCACCGCCCTCGCCACGCCCCCGCTTTATGCCCGCGTCGACATGGTGCGCGGGCAGGGCGGCGAACTCCTCCTGATGGAACTCGAAGTCATCGAACCCTTCCTCTTCCCGAAGGAGGGCCCCCAGATCGGCGCGATGCTCGGCGCCGCGCTCAAGAAGCGGCTCTGATCTCCGTACCGCAGGTATCGGGACCTCGCATCTGCAACTCACCCCTTCCGCCGTGCATCGCGCCTGCCTAACCTGGCAGCGGGAGAGGTCATCACATGCAGTATGTCTGCGACGCCCCCAAAGGGCGCACCTGGTTCCGTATCGAAACCGAGGCCGAGGCTGCCGCCGAGTCGCGCCTGATGCGTCACGCCGTCGAAAAACACTTCCTCACCGCACAGCAGCGCGCCCGCCGCAGCTATGTGCCGGGGCAGGGGCTCGAGCGCGACATCGGTCTCAAGACCCACATCGCCCGCACCATGCCCGTCTTCGTGACGCTCCGTGCCGAAGACGGCTCAGGCCTGGCCACAGCCATGCTCCCGCCCGGCCCCAGGCTATCGAGCGATTTCACGATCATCATCGTCGGCCCCGAAAACGCCGACCCCTATGAGGATCACAGCGACGCCATCGAAGCGCTCGCCCGCCACGTCCGAATCCCGCTGCCCCGCGTGCGCTGCTACCCCTACGCCCAGCGCTGACTACTCCCCCGTCTTCGCCTCAAACTGGCAGAGATCGCGGATCACGCACTCCGGACACCCAGGCTTGCGCGCAAGGCAGATGTATCGCCCGTGCAGGATCAGCCAGTGGTGCGCTCCGCGCTTGTATTCCTCAGGAGTGACCTGCAGCAGCTTCTTCTCGACCTTTTCCGGCGTCGTCTCCGGCGCGAGCCCGGTCCGGTTCGACACGCGGAACACATGCGTATCCACCGCAATCGTCGCCTCGCCATAGGCCTCGTTCAGCACCACGCTCGCCGTCTTCTGGCCCACCCCGGGCAGCGCCTCCAGCTCGGCCCGCGTCCGCGGCGTCTTGCCCCCATGCTGTTCGATGATGATCTTCGACAGCGCGATCACATTCTTCGCCTTGCCGCGCCAGAGCCCGATCGTCTTGATGTAGCCTGAAACGCCCTCCTCGCCGAGCGCCACCATCTTCGCCGGGGTATCGGCCACCTTGAACAGCTCTTTCGTCGCCTTGTTCACCGACACATCCGTCGCCTGCGCCGACAGGGCGACTGCGACCACGAGCGTGTAGGGATCGGTGTAGACAAGCTCGGTCTTCGGGTCGGGCCGGTGCTCGGCCAGCCGCCTGAACAACTCCCCCGCCATCTCCGGCGTGAAGCTGTGTCCGCGCTTCTTTGTCTTCTTTTTCGCCGCCGCCTTCGCCATACCTCTCTAAAGCCCAGCCCGCAGGCATTGTCATCGGGCTCTTGCGCGTCGCGCGTCCCAACCTAATCTCCCAGCGATGGCCACCGTCTATCTCGACGCCGTGCTGGAGCCCCCACGCTCGCTTTCGACGCGCGGCCTCAACCGCGTGATGCTGATCCTCGGCGTGTTCAGCGCCGTGTTCAGCCTTGGCTTCCTGCTCGTGGGCGCCTGGCCGGTCGTCGGATTTCTCGGCGTCGAAATCCTTGCGCTCTGGCTGGTCTTCCGGTGGTCCTTCCGCGCCCAGACCGCGCGCACCTATGTCCGCGTCACGGCCGACGAGGTCGATGTCCGCAAGGTGGATGGCTGGGGCAGGGA
>JALHLR010000008.1:0-3194 GCA_022844475.1 Hyphomonadaceae bacterium
ATGGGCGTGACGATGGAGGCGCCGATATTGGCGGTGGCGTAGCCGCCGACGCTTTCAATGAAGCGCAGGCCGAGGAAGACGGCGAGCACGGCGGCGGCTGTGCCCGAGATCAGCGCGACGGCGATGCGGCGGCGGCGCGTGGCGCGCAGGAGATCGCTGGACGTGCTGGCGCTCCAGACGAGGGTTTCGCCGGGCTGGAGGTGGCGCGCCCAGAGATCGACTGAAGCGGTCACTTCGTCCTGTCCTCGATCGGCTGGTCGATCTTCAGCGTGCGCTTGATCAGTTCAGCGACCTCCAGCGGGCGTTCGGCGTTGAACAGGATGAAGGGTGGGTAGGCGCGTGTGTTCTGCGGCGCGCGGTTGAGACGGATGTGGCCGCGCTGCTTCGTGCCGGTGACGATGATGGGGTGGGGCGGGGAATGCTTGCCGTCGGCGCGGCCTTCGCCGCCGACGGCGACCATCCAGTTCGTGATCGGGCGCAGCAGGTCGATCGAGACGACGCGTTGGGTCGTGAGCATGGCCACCTGGCGCGATGGCGTGGCGGAGCTGCGCCACACGAACCAGGCCAGCCGGCCCGCCAGGACGGCGGCGAGCGCCCAGGCAACCCAGTTGTAGGTCGTGCTGCGATTGTCCAGCATCAGGTAGACGAGCAGGGCGACGCCGACGGCGAGCAGGGCGAAACGCAGGATAAGCGCGGGGTTGAAGGCGTCGAGCGCGCGGCCCGAGCCCTTGCCCTGCCAGAGCACGTGTTCGTCCTTCTGCAGCTGGCCACGCAGGCCGTTGTGCAGGTTCTCGACCGGGATGGCCCCGGCCGGTGGTGGAGTCGCAGGTTGAGTCTGTTCAGTCATCATTTCTCCAGTCCCTTCGCCGGCATGATCCGGATCAGGTTCTAAGGGTGCTCGCGCAGAATGGCGACGATCTCAGCGAACGTCCGTTCGCGCCCCTCGGGATCGCGGGAGAATAGCGGTGTGGGCGCTTGGGGCAAGCTGTTCAGGCGGCGTAGGCCACAGGCATTGCTAGGGGATACCCTCATCGCCCTTGCGGTTTCGAAATCGCCCTATTTGCCCGGATCTGCTGCCGGACAATTTCTCCAGTGTTCCGCCAGCGCGTTGCGCCACGTTTCCGCGCCTGCCGAGGGCGGGGCAGTCTCGGTCAGTTTCAGCATGAAGTTGTCGTAGCCGGGGTGATTGGGGCGACCGAAGCGGGCTTCGATGACGTGGCCGTTGCTTGCGTCGGCGATCAGTTCGCCACCGCGGTTTCCGATGACTGGATCGGTGAAGGCCGGGCCGGAGAGGCGGTAGTGGTCCTTTGCGCCATCATCAGAACTGTAGAGGAATTTCGCGTTGACCGCGCCGAGAATACGCAGGGTGGGCGATGTGCCATCAGGCCAGGCCATGACAAGGCCGAAGGTGAAGTCCTTGTGGTCATGGGGGCCAAAGAGAGCGAACTCGGCGAGGTCGAAATCGTAGATGCGCCATGGCGCAAGCGGGGCGGGGTGGATTTCGGCAGGCCTGGAGGCGGGGTCGCCGAAGCGGACTTCGAGCGAGCGTGTGCCGGGGACGAGGTCGATGAAGGCTTGCGGCTTCTGCGTGCTGTCGCGCGTGAGGCGGCCGCCGACGAGGCGGGTTGCTTCTCCGGTCACGGGATCGAAAACGGCGGTGAGGTAGGCCGCGTCGGTGCAGGGCGCGAGCATCTTGGCGACGTGGACTTCAGTCGGCGAGACGACGTGGACAATGACGCGTTCGGGCAGCGTGCCGTCCTGGTTGGAGCGGATGTAGCTCAGCGTCATGCCGGTTGGGTCGGGTGGCGGCGCCGCGGCCGCAGCGACGGTGGGCGGCGCTGCGACGGGCGTGAGCGGAAGGGCGAAGCTGGCGACGGCCATGGTGAACAGGCAGGCGAGCGCTATCTGGACCTGCGTGCGGAGCTGGTTCTGCAGCGCGGGGTCTGCCTTGTCCTCGTCGGTAGGCGAGAAGGCGGCGCGGACGATGCCGGCGAGGTTGCGCGGCTTGCCCGGCGGTGCGCTGGCGGGCTGCGGTATGCGGCGCGCGGTGCGGACGGCCATGAGCCACGCCACGACGGCGGCAAGGCCCAGCGCTCCCATTGCGATCATCAGTGCGACAGCCATGCGCGATTTGCGCTGAAAGGCGGGGGGGCGTCTAGTCCGCTCAGATCTCCTTCGGCGGAGCGTGGGCGTTGATCTGGATCCAGGTCTGCTCCGAGAAGGCGAGGAGGTCGCCTGCTTCGTTGAAGAGGGCCGAGCCGGCGAAGTGTTTGCGGCGGTCGTGACCTTTCGCCCATGCGACGACGACGATGGGGGCGTCGGTGGTGGGGCGGGAGATGATGCGCGCCGACATGCGGCCGAGCAGGATCGGCTCCTTGTCGATGGCGAAGGCGCCGGGGCAGTCGAGCGCGGCCCAGAGAAATTCAGGGGCGATTCGGCCGGATGAGTCGGCGAGGCCGGGCGCGGGTTGCCAGGGCGCTGCGACGACGCGGAAGGCGTTGGGGTTCTCGATGCCGGATGGGTCCTTCAACCAGTCGGCGAAGATGCGCAGGCCATCGCCGACGGCGCGGTTCGGTCCGCAGACGAAGCAGTGTGGCAGGACGTGGTCGTCTGGATCCCGGAATTTGTGGGCCGCGACCTGGGCCGCCTGCAGGCCGGGAGACTGCACGTCCGGTGTTTCGAGATGCGTTGGCTGGAGCGACATGATGAGGATGCGCGTGGAGGCGTCGTCGGTCATGATGTCGATGCCGTCGCCCGCGGGGTGTACGCGCAGCGTGCGGTCGAGCGGGATCGGGGCGCGGATGGTTGCTTCGACGGCTGGCGCTTTGGGCAGCAACTGCGCGGCGAGACCGGCGGAGTAGCCGCCATTACCGGAATCGTGAGGGCCGTTGAAGCGGCGTGCGATGGTGAGGGTGTCGGTCATGCGCGCCAAGTTTAGCGCAGGGCGGGCGGCGATGACCAGCTGAGAAGCTTCGTGACCGCGGCCTAGTTGTTGTCGTGGTGATGGCCTGTGCCGTCCTGATGGTATTCGTCATCGCTGAACGAGCAGTGATGGTGGCCCTGGCTGTCGCCGTATTTGTGCAGGCCGAAGGCGCAGTCGCCGTCGAGATATTCGAGGTCGCTGTAGAGCGAGAGGGCTGCGCCGACGAGGGCGATTTCGTCGGTGGTGCAGGCGCAGAGGGTGGGTGAGGCGG
>JALHLR010000008.1:3294-49578 GCA_022844475.1 Hyphomonadaceae bacterium
GATGATGGCCCGGGAACCGCTATTTTTCCGTCGAGAGGCCCGCCTCGCGCCACGCCTTCATGCCGCCATCGAGCGCGCTGGCGTGGCGGAAGCCGAGCGCGCGGAGGGTTGCCGCTGCGAGGGTGGAGATCTTGCCGAACTCGCAGACAGCGACGATGCGCACGGTTGGATCGGGAAAAGCCTCGTTGACGCGCAGCTCGAGCTGGCCGCGCGGCAGGTGCACGGCGCCTGGCAGGTGGCCTGCGTCGAATGTGTCTTTCTCCCGCACGTCGAGGATTACGAGGTCGTTCTGCCGGGCGGCGATGCGGCGGGAGAGTTCGTCCATCGCCATGAAGGGGACGGACGCACTTGCTTCGGACAACAGGCGGGCCACTGATTTCGCGCCGCTCATGTTGACGCGCAGCGCCTCGGTGAGGTGGGTTGGCGCCTGGATGTTGAGGGCGCGCATCATCGCGACGAAGTCTGCGCGGCCGGTCTTCTGCAGCCGCGGGTTGGTGGCGATCTCCTCGCCGATGGTGGAGCCGGTTCGCCCCTTGTATTCGTGGGCGGGATGGATCTGTGTCGCGGGATCGAGCTTGAGCAGGCGGTTGAACAGGCTGTCGTGGAGCTGTTCCGGATCGCCGGTGGGCAGGTCGGTGCGGCCTGTGCCGCCGATCAGCAGGGCATCGCCGGTGAAGACGTGGCCCTGCGTGTAGAGGGAGGTGGAGTCGGCGGTATGGCCGGGCGTTGCCATCGCCTGCAGGCGGATGTCGCCGATCAGGAGCAGGTCGCCATCATCGAGTTTAATGTCGACATGGGGCGCGGGTGAGAGGTGGCTCATCACCACCTGGGCGCCGAGCGCCTTGCCGATCTCGCGCGCGGCGGAGAAATGGTCGGCGTGGGTGTGGGTGTCGATGGCGTAGCGAAGCGAAAGGCCGTGCCTCGCGGCCAGGCCGCGATAGCGCTCGATGGCGCTGATCTCGGGATCGATCACGGCCCCGACATGCGTTTTCGGGCAGCCGAGAATGTAGGAGCGGCAACCGCCGACTTCGATGGTTTCGAGGATCATTCCTGCCTCACGATGCGCGCGTTTCAACGCAGCAGGCGGAAGGTGGCTGGTCAGTTGTCGCGCCGCCCGTCGCGATAACCGTCACGGTATCCGTCCGAATACTCGTCGTCATGCCGGTCGCCCCTGTCGCCATCATGATCGTCGTCATGCGTATAGTACACAGGGACGGCGCAATACGAGTAGCCGCCGCCCAGAGGATTTAGCTGGTAGCCAACCTGCTCGTAGCTGTACCGCGGATAGGAGGTGGGTAGCGTGTCCGGCACATGCTGTCGGAACATTCCGACCGGGCAAGGCGCATTCATCTGTGCGTCGAGTTCGTAAGCGGCTTGATTCAGCCCGTAAGCAAATGCATCGAGATCGTCGGTCGTACAGGCTGCCGCCGCCAGGAGCGGCACGATCATCAGCATCCGTTTCAATGTCAGCTCCCCGCTATTCCCACCCCAATCGACTTTAGCGGACATTTCTGGCCAAATCCGGGCAAAGAACCGGGCGCGAAAGGAAATTCCGCTCTTCGATGGTCTGGCCGGTCGAAGCGGTGAGACCTTCAGCGCAAGTCCTTGCGCATCTCGGCCAGATGGAAGTCGCGGGTTGTCTCGCCCGTCGTGTCGCTGAATGGAAACGGAAGCGTTGCACCGGTGAGGCGGTAGCCACGGCGCTGGTACCATTCGATCAACTCGGTGCGCAGGTTGATGACAGTCATCACCATCTGGTTGGCGCCCCATAGATCCTGCGCGCGGCGCTCGGCTTCGGCGAGGATATGCTTGCCGAGGCCGCCGCCGTGGATGGCGGGGTCGATAGCGAACATGCCGAAATAGGCTGCGTTCACATCGCCGATGGATGAGGCAGCGACATCAGAATCGGCGGGGCCGTCCGCGCTCGACCAGTTGCGGGCGGGATCGCTGAGCCCCTGTATGAGGCAGCAGCCAGCGATACGTGCGTCCAGCTCGGCAATGAGAAAGCGTGAGTCCTCGCGGCCGATCAGGGTCGAGATTTCGTCGTCATTGGTGCGTGGTCCCTTGAGCAAGTGCGCTTCGGAGTTCCAGCGCCCCGCCGTATCCTCGCCGCGATAGGCGCGCTCGATCAGGGCGACGAGCGCTGGCGCGTCGGATTGCCGGGCATAGCGGAAGCATGGTTCGGGCATGGGTGTCTCCGTCCTGTTCGGCTAATCCACGGCGGACGCAGCGCGTCAAGCGCCAAACGGGCGCGGGTGATTGCAGGCGGCGGTGCGGCGTGGTCTGGTGAAGCGGGTGCAGATGCGCGGAGGCTACATGCTACGCCAGGGCGGACGATTGATCGCGGGCTTGCTCGCGGCCCTGTGCGCGGGTGCATGTGCGGGCGGGCCTGCTGCAGGCACGATGGGCGGCCCGCAGGTGTCCGACCAGGTGCTGAAGGGCGGGCAGCTGTTGCAGCCATGGCTGGGCGCGGCGCTCACGGAGGCGGCGCGGCATCCGCTGGGGTCGGAGGAGAATCCGGTGCGCGCGGACATGCCGGGCGGACAGCGCGCCTATCTTGCGCGGTTGCGCTGCACCAATGACGCGCCGCCGACCTGGCGCCGCGTGGGAAATCTCGGTTCGGGTGTGTTCGGGTCGATCGTGGATCAGTATGACGTGCGCTGCGAAGGCGCGCATCCGCCGCGGACGATCATCGTGATGGACATGTATTTCAAGGGCCACGTCGAAGCGCGGGCGATCGATGGTTTCGAGATTGCGCCGCCCTGAGAGGCCGCGTGCGGGAGGAATAGCATGCGCATTGCAGCCATCATGCTGGTGTTGATTTTGGCGCCCGCAGCCGAGGCGCAGCAGCACCTGCCGCCGGAACGCATGTTCTGCGATCCGGAGAGCCATCCGAATGACGCTGTGGCCGCAGCGCCATATTCGCACCGCGTGATGTTCGAGGACGAACATGTGCGCGTGCTGGAGATCCGCCTGCCGCCGGGCGCGAGCGAGCCGATCCATATTCATGCGTTGCCGAGCGTCATCTATGGCGACACCGGCGGGGAGGGCGGCGCGAAATTCGTCTACACCGAATACCGCATGGAGAATGGCAAGTTCGTCGAAGTCGCGAGCAATGAGGTGAATCCGACTGCGGGCGTGCGCGCCGTGTGGTCGCCACCCGAGGGCCCGCATTCGATCACCAATACCGGCGGTGTGGGCGTGAAGTTCACGCGCGTCGAGATCAAGCCGGAGAGTTGCGCGGCGCGCTAGGGGGCTTCGACGAACGTCTCGCCGGTGCCCGGCATGAAGACGGGCGGGAGCGGGCCGACGACGCCCTGCAGGAAGGTCACCTCTGTCGCGATGGTGAGGGACTGACGGACGGCGAGTGCGGCCTGCAGCGCGGCGTAGTCGGGTCCGTCGCCGCCCATCGCGGCGGCATCGCGCGTGGCGGCCCAGTGATCGAGGCTGGCATAGCGGGTGGTGAGGTAGACTTCGTCATAGTCGGGAGAAGCTTCGGCCTCGCCGGGCGCCGGGATGACTTTCCACATGCCGACAATCCGGGCGCCGATCTTTTCGAAGTAGGGCCAGATGCCGTCCTGCGAGGCTTTGAGGAATTGCGGGAAGGTTCCCTTCCGGATCTTCCAGTAGCGGATGGTGGTGATTTCCTGCCCGGCCTGGGGCCCGAGATTTCGCACCGGTCCGCGTGCGCCCGCGGCGTCGCGGTTCATCTGGATGGGGCTGTTGTTCGGCGGCGCTGGGGGCGGCGTTGTCGTGCAGGCGGAGGCGAGGAGGAGCAGGGCGGCGAGACAGCGCATGTGGAAACTCCGGAGTTTGCAGCATTGCAGCGGAGCGCGACCGGAGATGCAAGACGCAACCGGACGCGCGGCGAATGGCGGCGATGACCAGATCTTGCGTTGAAAGGACCATCAACGCAGCTTTAATCGCATGTTCGTAAGCATACTCTCCCGCACTCCAGCTGACCTGTCATCATGAACCTGTTCGAAGGCCTGAAGAGCGACTGGATCTACATCAACGGATTTCGCCGCATCATCGGCGCGGTCGGAAAGTTCGATCCGGAGGCAGACTACACGCTGGCAGACGCGATCGAGGATACGATCGACGGCTACAGCGAGCGGACCTTCATTTCGTTTGAGGGCAAGGACACGACCTACGCGGAGTTCGAGGCGCGTGCGAACCAGTTTGCCCATTGGGGACAGTCGGTTGGACTGAAGGCTGGCGATACGGTTGCGCTCTTCATGGAGAACCGGCCGGACTATATCGCCTTCTGGGCGGGTATGGCGAAGATCGCTGTGCGGACGGCGCTGATCAACTACAACCTGTCCGGCGCCGGACTCGCGCATTGCGTCAAGATCGTCGACTGCAAGGCCATCGTGATGAATCCCGAGCTTGCGCCGCAGTTTGCATCGGCGCGCGGGCAGGTTGGGACGCCGCTCGGCGCCTTCGTGCTTGGCGGGCCGGCCGATGGGCTTGTGCAGATTGACGGCGGGGTGGATCGCGCGGCCAGGACGCGGCTCGACCGCTCCGTTCGGGCCGGCGTCAAGGGCGGCGACGTGGCGCTCTATATCTACACGTCCGGCACGACGGGATTGCCCAAGGCGGCCAAGATTTCCGGCGTGCGGGCGCGTGGGCTGATGCGCGTGTTCAAGGATGCGACGCAGGCGAGCCGGGACGAGCGTATCCTGCTGACGCTGCCGCTCTATCATGCGACGGGCGGGATGTGTGGGGTGGGCACGGCGTTGAACGCAGGGGCCTGCATCGTGCTTCAGCGAAAATTCTCTGCTTCGCAATTCTGGCAGGAAGCAATCGACAGCCATGCGACCATGCTCGTCTATATCGGCGAGCTGGGACGGTATCTCATGAACCAGCCGCCAAGCGCGCTCGAGCGCAGCCACAGAATAACCAAAGGCTTTGGCAATGGTCTGCGCGCTGATGTGTGGGCCGAGTTCGTCGAGCGTACGGGGATCAGGCGCCTGGTCGAGTTCTACGGGTCGACCGAAGGCAATGTGAATTTCTTCAATCTCGATGGAAAAATCGGCGCCGTCGGGCGCATTCCCCGCCTGCTGCGCGGGCGGCTGCCGGCGCGGATCCTCCGCTTCGATGTGGAGACAGAGCAGCCCGTGCGTGGACCGGACGGGCTCTGCATCGAGGCGGGCGTGGACGAGATCGGCGAGGCGGTGGGGCCGATCACGAAGGAGCCGCGGCAGCGCTTTGACGGCTACAATGACGAGAAGCAGTCGCAGAAGAAGATCCTGACGGACGTCTTCGCCAGGGGCGACAGGTGGTTTCGCACCGGCGACCTGATGAAGATGGACGCCGACCAGTACATCTATTTCGTCGATCGGGTCGGCGACACCTTCCGGTGGAAGGGCGAGAATGTCTCGACCAGCGAAGTGGAGATCGCAATCTCGTCCATGCCCGGCGTGAAGCATGCGATCGTCTATGGTGTTGCCGTGCCAGGGCAGGATGGGCGTGCCGGCATGGCGGCGATAACGCCGAAAGAGGGCGTTGATCTCGCGGCGCTGTATGCGCACCTGACCAGCAACCTTCCAGCCTATGCGCGTCCTGCCTTCGTGCGTTTCCAGGATGAGGTCGAAACTACCGGCACGCTGAAGTATCGAAAGGTGGACCTGGTCAAGGAGGGCTTCGACCCGATGAACACCAGCGACCCGCTGTTCGTCGCGGATGTGGCCAACAAGAGCTACTCGCCGATCACTGCCGACGTCCTGCGCGATGTCCTGAGCGGCAAGATGCGGCTCTGATCCTGGCCCATGTCCTTCTTCGGATCAACGCTCGCGGCTGGGTTGCCGCGCCGATCCGCCACTCCCGGGTGGAATCGCGCAGGGTCGAGCCCTGTTTTCCCGGAGCACGTGTTCCGCACTGATTGTCGCCAGCGCGGAACACGCATCTTCCAGTCGAGCGTCAGCTCCAGAGATCGCCGAGCGACAGGTCTTCGATGAACGAGGCCCGGTACTCGCGCGGGTAGCTGTTGCCGTTCACCCAGTCGTCGAGCCGGCAGGAGATGTTCTGCACGGACGGGCCGGTGCGGACACCTGCGAGATCGAGGCGGGCTGCGAGTTGGCGCAGGCAGCCTTCCTCGAGATCGACGTTGTCCGGAGCTTTCGCTTCGGCGAGACGCCAGCCCGCGACGTCACGGCTGAGCGCGATCGCCGCGAGCGGCTCGGCGCGCCAGACATAGACGGCCATGCGGCCTTCCGCGATGCGCGCGCCATGCTCGGCGAGGCAGTTGCGGAACTCCAGCGCGGCAGCTTCCAGCTGCTTGCGGCCCGTGATCGCAACGAACGGCGACGCCAGAACCGGGGGAGGGCCGGCAGGCCGGAACACGTCGGGCGTCAGGTCCTCGACAGCGCGGCCGAAGACGGCGCGGATGTCGCCACCCGCGCCCCAGCGACGCGCGATCCGTGCAGAGGCGCCCGGCTCGCGCATGCGGACTGCCAGATGGAAGGCGCGCGCGAGATCGTGCGCCGCTGCGGTGGACGGCAGGACGCGGACCACAGGAGCCATGCGCAGCGCTTCGGGCAGGAGAGCGATCGGGCCGAACGCCGCCGGACGGACATCGTCGAGGTGGCGCAGGACTTCGTTCGCCATCGGCTCCGCCATCAGGGCCGCGAAGGTGTCGTAGTCCTCGCGCCGCCAGAGCTGTTCGCCGGCTTTAGCCAGCGCGCGCATCAGGCCGGTGGGAGGCACGCGCGTGAAGGCCTCGCCCACGACAGCATCGCGCTGGTACTCGACCAGGCGGCGCAGGTCGGCGTCGGTCATCGGCTGGCGGGCGTGCCCTGCGAGCGCTATCGCCACCGCATGGCGGCGCGCGGCGGGCAGGGCGAAGAAATCGCCGTGCGGCGCGGGCCAGATGCGCGCGATCGCGTCGGCGAAGTCGCCGGCGAGATAGGCGAGCAGCGGGCTCGCCGTACGCGCCCGCTGGGGCGCGCGATGGAACAGTTGCGCGACCATGGTCGCGTCTCCTCTCGACATGCGCCCGCAATTCCGCCTGGAGGGCGGATCATCGCAGTCGCGGCCTCGCGCGCGCACAATCGCGCCTCGCGAGCCAGGTCAGTTTTGTGAGGTCAGACGCAGCCGGAGTTGACCCGGGAGCGCTGACCGCCCCCTGGGATACAGAGGGGCGAACTGGCTGATTGCAGTCGCCTCATTGCTGTTTGGCTCCGTGATGTGCGGGAGAATGCCCCCCGACATGCGACGATCTGGCCGAAGATTCGGGCGGGATTTTGGCAAAGGAGAAAATCGTTCTAGTCTGACGCTCGTCCTGCAGGAGAGAAGTCTGATGAAACGTCTGTTGATCGCCTTGGTCGTGCTCGGCGCATGCACGCCATCGAGCGATCCCGTCCAGGAGCCCGCAGCTTCCGAACCGCCCGCGGTTGCGAGTGAGCCGACATTGCTGGCGGATGAGATTCCTGCGCCCGCCGGCGAGATCACGGTGACCGGCATAAGCGCCGGGACGCGTGTGAGCAGCCCGCTGGTGGTGGAGGGCATGGTCAAGTCGAACTGGATTTTCGAGGGTCAGTTTCCGGCGAAGATCGAAGTCGATGGCAAGCCGGTTGCGGAAGCCCCCGCGATGTATGAGCTGCCGCAGGATGGCAGCTATCCCGAGACGATGAAGTTCCGCGCCGAGCTGGCGTTCGAGGTTGCAGCAGAGACGCCTGCGACGCTGGTGCTGCAGGAGGACATGCCCCAGCCGGTGAGCGCCGACAGCGATGTTGCTGGCCCTGCGCGCACACTGCGTATCCCGATCGTGCTGACGCCGCCGGCGCAATGACCGTTGCCTATCGGCCTGAGCGCGCCGTCCTCGAACTCGACAGCCGATTCTATCGCGAAGTGGCGCCGGCTGACTTTCCGCAGCACACGGTGCGCTGGCGCAACCAGCGGTGGGCGGAGCGGGTCGGGCTTGGCGCGCTGAGCGAGGCGGAGTGGATCGCGCATTTTGGCAAGTTCGATCCGTTGAAGGGGTCGCTGGAGACACCGCTGGCGCTGGCGTATCACGGCCATCAGTTCCAGGTTTACAATCCGCAGATCGGGGACGGACGCGGCTTCCTGTTTGCGCAGTTGCGCGACGATGCGGGCAGGCTGCTTGATCTTGGCACGAAGGGTTCGGGGCAGACGCCGTTCTCGCGATCGGGCGACGGACGGCTGACGCTGAAGGGCGGCGTACGCGAGATCATGGCGGCTTCGATGCTGGAAGCCTTCGGCGTCTACACGTCGAAGGCGTTCTCGCTGATCGAGACCGGCGAGCAGCTGCACCGCAATGACGAGCCGTCGCCGACGCGCTCGTCGGTGTTGGTGCGGCTGTCGCACAGTCATGTGCGGTTCGGGACTTTCCAGCGACTGGCCCATGGTGGGGACGCGGACGGTATCGGAAAGCTGGTCGAGTACTGCACCCGCCATTTCTATCCGCAGGCCGCCGGCGCCGACATGGCGGCGTCTGCGGTTGGACTGTTGCGCGAAGTCGTGCAGGCGACGGCCGAGCTGGCCGCATCGTGGATGGCGGCGGGTTTCGTGCACGGCGTGCTCAACACGGACAACATGGTGGTGACCGGCGAGAGCTTCGACTATGGCCCGTGGCGCTTTCTGCCGTACTCGGACCCCAGCTTCACGGCGGCGTATTTCGACGAGCGGGGACTCTATGCGTTCGGGCGCCAGCCTTCGGCGGCGTTGTGGAATCTGTCCCAGCTTGCTGAATGCCTGACGCTGCTGACAGACGTTGCTCCGCTCGAGCAGGAGCTGAGCCGTTTCGAGTTGTTCTACCGCGACGCCTTCCGAAGCCGGATACTCGGGACGCTGGGGCTCCAGCCGGCCGGGGAGGAGGCTGATCTCGAGCTGCTGAAGACCCTGTTTGGCTGGATGGGGGCCACGCGGGCGTCCTGGCCCCAGCTGTTCTTCGACTGGTTCGGGGGCGCGGCCAGCGAGGCGCGGGCCGCCGCCAGCCCGATTGCCTCACTCTACGCAGCGCCGGACTTCGTGCCCGTCCGCGCAGCGCTGATGAGCCATGCGCCGAAGCGGCCCGAGCGGTTGGCGCATGGCTATTTCCGGGGCGAGGTTCCGGCGCGCCTGCTGATCGAGGACGTGGAATCGACGTGGGCAGAAATTGCCGAGTCAGACAACTGGACGCCATTCTACAGGCTCATGGAACGCATCGAGATGGCACGGGAGGCTCTCGCAACGGAAGCGGTTAAGCACCTGTGACACGCGCTGCTGCCTGATATCGCGCCGAAAACTCTGGCGCGGAGGCGTGCTGTCTACGGGTTTGTTAACGGTTTCGGCCCGAAATTGACGCTCCACATTTCTCAGGCCCAACGCGTCGATGTCGTCAGCTCCCTTTCCGATGGGCTCGGCTTCACCTCCCGAGGTGATCGAGCGCTGTTTTGCCAGCGCGACGGAGCATTTCCTCAACGCCGCCACCGAGTCGTTCGCGCTGATCGACCAGGACGGCCGCGTGATCCGCGCCAACATCGCCTATCGGCGCCTGACCGGCCCCGCAGGCGGCGCGCATGACGCCTCTATCCTGTCCTATGTCGAGGCGGATGGGCGCGAGGCGGTTCGCGAGACGCTGCGCAATCTGAACGAGAAGGCGCCCGCACGAACGACGCAGATCCGATTCCGAATCGGCCACGAAACGCGCCTGATCGACGCCGACCTGACCTGGCTTGATTCCTCCGGCTTCATCTCGTTCGTCGGTCGTGACGTGACCAAGCAGAACCTGCTCGCGCGTGAGCGGCAGGAGACGGCCGCCTCGCGCGATGCTGTGGAGCAGGTCGGCGATATCGGCCACTGGCGGACGGGACGCGACCTCAAGCTGCATTGCACGCCGGGGGCCGCGCGCATTCTCGGGCTCGATCCGGCAGCACCGCCACTACTGCTCTCCGACCTCGCCGACATGATCCTGCCGGAAGATCGGGCGACCGCGGTCGCTGGCGCGCGCGAAGCTTTCGACAAGCGCCGCCCCGTGAAACACACATTCCACATTCGCCGCGCTGATGGCACGACGCGGATGATCCGCATCGCCGGGGCGCCGTCGATCGATGCGCGTGGCCAGGTCGAGTCCATGAATGGCGTGATCGTAGACAAGACCGATGGCCATGTGGCCCTGCAGGCGGCGCTCAACGCCGATTCCACCGTGCGGCGTTTCGTGCAGGCGGCGCCGATGCCTATCTGCATGTGCGACAAGGAAATGCGCATCATGATGGCCAGCGCGAGCTGGATCGCGGAGCAGAAGCTGACCGAGGAAGAGGTTCTCGGCCGCAATGTCTATGACATTCTGACATGGCTGCCCGAGAAGTGGCGTGCCATGCACCGGCAGGTCATGCGCGGCGAGTCCATGAGCCATGACCGCGATCCCTATGTTGGCGCCAATGGCCGCGAGCGCTGGCTGAAATGGTCTTCAGCGCCGTGGTATGGCGGCGATGGCGAGATCGGCGGCATCATCTCGGTGCATGAAGACGTCACCAAGCTGGTACGCGCACAGCACGAGGTTGAGTCCTCGAAGGAGAGGTTGTCCTTCGGCATGGCGATTACCCAGATGATGATCTGGGAGCTCGATTTCGAGAAGCGCGAAACCTATCTCGAAGGCGAGTGGAAGCATTTCTTCCCGCAGCGGCCGACGTTCGACTCGCTGACCGGCGGCGACGCCTGCATTCATCCGGCCGACCGCGACATCGTCAGCAACAAGTGGCGCGCGCACCTCGCGGGCGGGGCGCCTTACACCGTCGAATACCGTGTGCAGTTCGGCGATGGCAGAGAAATGTGGCATGCGGCGTCGATCCGCATTCTCAAGACCATCAAGGGATCGCCTGCACGCGCGTTCGCGGTGATCCAGGACATAACGGCGCGCAAGCTGATCGAGCTGAAGGCGATGGAGGCCGAACAGCGGGCGCTCGTTGCGGCGGCTGCCAAGTCGGACTTCCTGTCCAACATGAGCCACGAGATCCGGACGCCTCTCAACGGAGTGCTGGCTGTCTCCGAAGTGCTGGCGCGCACGCCACTGGACGACCGGCAGGGCGAAATGGTGCGTCTGATTTCAACATCAGGCCGGACGCTGCTGCGCGTTATGGATGATCTTGTCGAGTTCTCGCGGCTGGAGGGCGATGATATCCAGTTCGATATCCGGCCGTTCGAGCTGGAAGAGACGCTGCGCAACACCTGTGAGGCGGCGCGGACGCGGGCCGAGGCCAAGGGTCTGCAGTTCGAGACATTCGTGTCGGCAAGCTGCGATGGCGTTTTCCGCGGCGATCCGGTGCGGATCGGGCAGGTGCTTGGCAACCTGCTGAACAATGCGGTGAAGTTCACTGAGCAGGGCCACATCAGCGTTTCAGCGCATGTCGAGGATTTGCCTGATGGCGCAACGCAACTGCGCCTTTCAGTGACAGACAGCGGCATTGGCTTTCCGCCTGAAGTAGCGGAGCGGATTTTCGAGCGGTTCGAACAAGCCGACATTTCGACGTCGCGGCGCTTTGGCGGCCTTGGGCTTGGACTGTCGATCGTCAAGCGGCTGGTCGAACTCATGAACGGCAAGGTGACAGCGCACTCAAGGGAAGGCGAAGGCTCCACGTTCGAAGTGGTCGCGCCGATTTCGCGCGATCGCATTGCTGCGCTTGGCGCCATGACGGCCGTCGCGGTCGAGGATTTCGACGCGGAGACCAATCTCGACAATCTCAGGCTGCTGGTTGCCGAAGACAATCCCATGAACCGCCGCGTTGTGGAATTGCTGCTGGCGCAGAGCGGGCTGCACATAACCTTTGCAGAGAACGGCAAGGAAGCGGTCGAGAAATTCTCGGCAAGCAAGTTCGATCTTGTGTTGATGGACCTGCAGATGCCGATCATGGGCGGCCTTGCGGCGATGCGGGCGATACGGGCGTGGGAGAAAGCTCAGGCCCGGATTCCGACGCCGATGCTTGCCGTGTCCGCCAACGCAACGGATGAGCACGTCATCGAGGCGAAGGAAGCAGGCGCAGACGATCACGTCGCCAAGCCCATCGTTCGGGAAATACTCTTCGAGGCGATTGCCCGCCACGCGCGCCCGGCGCGCGGGCCGGAAAGCTCGTCGAAGCTGGGCGATGACGATTTCGACCTGGATGCGTTCGGCATCGCGGTTTGAGTTCTGTGCGCCGTCAGGCGTCTGCCCGGTTCTTCCCTTCAACCTTGAAACACTGTCGCTGAAGGCTGGGCGCGCAGGCGCCCGACATTCCGCTGCCATGGATCGAGCGCTCAGCCCTTCAGGGTGAGGCGGAAGACGTCACCGACGGTGCCGGGGGCGAAGACGCCGAACATGATCAGTCCGAGCGTTAGAACGTGCAGCGCGGTGATCAGGGCGGTGATCGTCACGAAGCCCGGTTTGTAGGTCTTGTGGCGCAGCACGTGCTGGGCAAGCAGGCCGCCAACGATGCCGAAGGTCAGGTCGGCGAGGTGCAGGCGGCGTTCGGGCGCGCGCCACTCGCGCTTTTCGGCTGCGCGCTTGTCGGCCTGATAGAACAGGAAGGTCGCGATGCCGCCGATGATGTAGAGCAGGCCGACCCACTCAGGAAGATGGTCGAGCATGACGTTGTTGCCGATGAGCACAATGATCGTTGCGGCGGCGGCGGTTCGCATCGAGATGTGCCGCATGCCGGGACGTGGCTCGCGGCGATGTTTGCTGGCGGGCGCTGGCGCGGAACGGATGTCCGCGATTGGTGAAGCCGGGGATGTCTGTGTCCCGGATTGCGACGCATTGCCAGCGGCGGGCGCGGCGGCGGAGAGAGGCGGCGCCTCAATGATGCGCACCTTGAGAGCTGCCGGGCGGCCGTTGGCGCCGGCGCCGACTTCATAGGTGAGTTTGTCGCCGGGCCTGGGGCGCTCGTTGCTCTTCCCGATCGATTTCATGTGGACGTAGATCTTGCCGGCGGCGCCGGGGCGGCGAATGAAGCCGAAACCCCGGGCGTCGTGCCAATCCTCGAGTATGCCGTTTTCGCGCGTCACCCCCTCGGGGTAACCCTATTTGTTTGCGCGGTTCCTAACGAGATCGTCGACAACTGTCGGGTCGGCCAGAGTTGATGTGTCGCCGAGGTTGGAAAAGTCGTTTTCGGCGATTTTCCGGAGGATGCGCCGCATGATTTTTCCGGAGCGGGTTTTCGGCAGGCCCGGGGCGAACTGGATCACGTCGGGTGAGGCGATCGGGCCGATCTCCTTGCGGACCCAGTTCACCAGTTCCTTGCGGAGCTCGTCGGTGGGCGCCTCGCCCGCCATCAGCGAGACATAGGCGTAGATGCCCTGACCCTTGATGGCGTGGGGGTAACCGACCACGGCGGATTCGGCCACTTTCGGATGCGCAACGAGCGCGCTTTCGACTTCAGCTGTGCCAAGCCGGTGGCCGGAGACGTTGATGACGTCGTCGACGCGGCCAGTGATCCAGTAATAGCCGTCAGCGTCGCGGCGGCAGCCGTCGCCTGTGAAGTACTTGCCAGGATAAGTGCGGAAGTAGGTGTCGACGAAGCGTCCATGGTCTCCGTAGACGGTGCGCATCTGGCCAGGCCACGAGTCGAGGATGCAGAGATTGCCGGAGGTCGCGCCTTCGAGCACCTCGCCTTTGTCGTCGACGAGTTGCGGGCGGATCGAGAAGAAGGGTTTGGCGGCCGAGCCGGGTTTCAGGGCATGGGCGCCGGGGAGGGGCGTCATCAGCGTGGCGCCAGTTTCCGTCTGCCACCATGTGTCGACGATGGGGCAGCGCATCTCGCCGACAGTGCGGTAGTACCACTCCCACGCTTCCGGGTTGATGGGTTCGCCGACGGAGCCCATGAGGCGGAGGGATTTGCGCGACGAGCTGGTCACGAAATGATCGCCCGCGCCCATGAGCGCGCGCAGCGCGGTGGGGGCGGTGTAGAAGATCGTCACTTTATGTTTGTCGATCGTCTTCCAGAAGCGCGAGGCGTCGGGCCAGACGGGGATACCTTCGAACATCACGCTGGTCGCGGCGTTCGCGAGCGGGCCGTAGACGACGTAGGAGTGGCCGGTGACCCAGCCGACATCGGCGGTGCACCAGAAGACGTCGCCTGGCTTGTAGTCGAAGACGATCTCGTGGGTCATCGAGGCCCAGACGAGGTAGCCGCCCGTGGTGTGCATCACGCCCTTGGGCTTTCCGGTGGAGCCAGAGGTGTAGAGGATGAAGAGCGGGTCTTCTGCGTTCATCTCCTCGGGCTCGCAGTCGTCGGTCTCGTTCTTGGCAAGGACCGAATAGTAGTGGTCGCGGCCGTGCTGCAGCTTGATGTCGCCGCCCGTGCGCTTGACGACGATCACAGACTTTACCGTCGACTGTGCTCCGAGTTTGTCGAGTGCTTCGTCGACATTGGCCTTGAGCGGGATCGGCTTGCCGCCGCGCACGCCTTCATCGGCGGTGATGATGCAGGAGGATGTGCAATCCTCGATCCGGCCCGCGAGGGCTTCAGGTGAGAAGCCGCCGAAGACGACGGAGTGGATGGCGCCGATGCGGGCGCAGGCGAGCATGGCGTAGGCCGCCTCGGGGATCATCGGCAGGTAGATGGTGACACGATCGCCCTTCTTGACGCCCTGGGTCTTCAGCACGTTGGCGAAGCGGCAGACCTCGGAATAGAGCTCGGCATAGCTGATGTGCTTCGAGACAGACGGGTCGTCGCCCTCGAAGATGAAGGCGGTCACGTCGGCCTTGGCAGGCAGGTGACGGTCGATGCAGTTCACCGACACGTTGAGCGTGCCGTCCTCGAACCATTTGACGTGAAGGTCGGCGGGGTTGTTGGTCTTCGAGATGTCCCAGTTGACGTTCTTGACCCTGGTGTAGGGTCGCATCCAGCGCAGGCGCTTGCCGTGTTCGCGCCAGAATGCCTCCGGGTCGGCGACCGAGGCGGCGTACATCGACGCGTATTTTTCCGCGTTCACATGGGCCCTGGCCGCGAAATCTGGCGGGACTGGATAGACGGCGGACTCGGACATGGGCGGCTCCCGTTAGGGCGTCTTGCGCGCCCCAGGCGGACTAGATCGCGCATTTCGCGGCGGGGGTGAAGGCGCAAGATGGGCGCATGAGCGGCCGGGGCGGGATTCCGCTACGTCGCGGTGCGGCAAACGCCTGCAATTGATCGCGGACAAGGGATGGCGTCTGTCTGCGCGGTCTGGTGTGATTGGAAAGACACCGAGCATCAGGACCGACCCATGACCGCAGCTGCAGCGAAGAAGCCTTCGAAGGTTGAACATTTCGAAGTGCTGATCGTCGGGGCAGGGATATCGGGCGTCGGGGCGGCCTATCACCTCAAGACGCAGATGCCCGGCACGACCTTCGTGGCGCTGGAGACGCAGGAGACGTTTGGGGGCACCTGGATCACGCACAGATATCCCGGCATCCGGTCCGACAGCGACCTGCATACCTTCGGTTATCGCTTCAAGCCCTGGGTGGGACCGCCGATCGCGTCGGCCGAGGCGATCCTCAGCTATATGGGCGAGGTGATTTCCGAGAACGATCTCGGCAGGCACATCCGCTTTGGACACATGATCAGGCGCGCGTCGTGGTCGGGCAAGACCAACCTGTGGACGCTGGAGGTGGAGCGCAAGTCGGACGGAGCTATGCTGACCATGACGTGCGGCTTCCTGTGGATGTGCCAGGGCTATTACCGCCATGGCAAGGGCTACACGCCGGAATGGCCTGGCATGGAGACGTTCAAGGGCAGGATCGTGCATCCGCAGACCTGGCCGGATGATCTCGACTACAAGGGCAAGCGGATGATCGTCATCGGCTCGGGCGCGACTGCGGCGACGCTGGTGCCGGCGGTGGCGAACGACACGGCGCATGTGACGATGCTGCAGCGCTCGCCGACCTATTTCATCCCGGGGCGCAATGCGATCGACATCGCCGAACAGCTGCGGGCGCTGCAGGTAGACGAGCACTGGATCCACGAGATCGTGCGTCGACAGATCCTGAAGAACCAGGACGACTTCACGCGGCGCTCGCGTGAGGAGCCGGAGGCGGTCAAGGCGGAGCTGCTGGGGGCTGTGAAGCTTTTTCTTGGCGAGGACTATGACATCGCCAGGCATTTCACGCCGAGCTATCGGCCGTGGCGGCAGCGCATCGCGTTCATTCCCGACGGCGACCTGTTCCAGGGCATCGCCTCGGGCAAGGCGTCAGTGGTGACCGACGAGATCGAGCGCTTTACGGAGACGGGGCTGCTGCTGAAGTCAGGCAAAGAGCTTGAGGCGGATATCATCGTGACGGCGACGGGGTTCGACCTGCTGCCGCTGGGCGACATTGATTTTGCGATCGATGGCAAGCCTCTGAAATTTGGCGACACTGTCACCTATCGGGGCATGATGTTCACGGGCGTGCCGAACATGGCGTGGGTGTTCGGCTACTTCCGCGCGAGCTGGACGCTGCGCGTGGACATCATGGCGGATTTCATCTGCCGGTTGCTGACGCACATGAAGACGAAAGGCGCGTCCCGTGTGCAGGTCGCGATCCCTGAATCCATGAAGGACATGAAGCTGTCGAGCTGGATCGATCCGGAGGATTTCAATCCCGGCTATCTGATGCGTGGCATGCACCTGATGCCCAGGCGCGGCGACAAGCGCGAATGGCAGCACACGCAGGACTATTGGGGAGAGAAGGACGAGCTGCCGAAGATCGATCTGGACGGCGAGGAATTTGTTTATGGCGGGGTAAGGGTGGAAGCCTAACCCACGAACGCCTTCTCGATCACGAACTCGGCGGGATGCGCGTTGGAGCCTTCCCTGAGGCCGGCGTTTTCGGTGAGGACCTTGATGTCGTTGATCATGTCCATCGATCCGCAGACCATGACGCGGTCGACGGCGGGATCGAGTGGGGGCACGCCGAGGTCGGAATAGAGCTGGCCATCTTCCATGCAGGTCGTGATGCGCTTCTGGTTGTGCCAGGGCTCACGCGTGACGGTGGTGTAGTGGACGAGGCGGTGGGCGTGCTCGCCGACCAGGGGATCATCTGCCAGGGCGGCGACGAGGTCCTGGCCGTATTTCAGTTCGCCGACTTCGCGGCAGGTGTGGGTGAGGATCACCTGCTCGAAACGCTCATAGGTGTCGGGGTCGCGGATGATCGAGGCGAAGGGCGCAATGCCGGTGCCGGTCGAGAACAGATAAAGACGCTTGCCGGGTGTGAGTGCGTCGTGGACGAGCGTGCCGGTGGACTTGCGGCCGAGCAGGACCTTGTCGCCGGGCTGGATCAGCTGAAGTCTCGACGTGAGCGGGCCGTCAGGCGCCTTGATGGAGAAGAATTCGAGTTCCTCGTCCCAGCTCGGGCTGGCGATGGAGTAGGCGCGCAGCAGCGGTTTTCCGGTCGCGCCTTCGAGGCCGATCATCACGAACTCGCCGGAGCGGAAGCGGAAGGCGCCTGGACGCGTGATCCGGAAGGCGAACATGCGATCCGTGTAGTGTTTCACCGACAGCACAGTTTCGTCGGTCGGCGCGTTCGGCGACTTGACCGGTGTCGGGGCCGGATCTGGCTTGTCGGCAGCTTGCGTCATGGCGTCTGGAAGCGTCCTCGGAGGGTCCTTGCGGGCCCCGTCCGGACCCTCGCGCGCCTGTCCGGCGCAGGGTGTGGACCTAGGGGCTTGGGGCGCCAAATGCAACTAATGCCAATGTTTAGCAGCTAAACGGTCGCGCAGGCGGCTCGGCGGGAAACTACCGCCATAATCTCGCCCGCCACGGCTTTTTGATACCGTGGTGCGGTGAACGCTCTTAGTATAACCGGCAGGCCACCCAGCCAGCCTCTGGAGGTTGAACAGGACTTGTCACGGCTTGTCACCATTCTGCTCGGCGCGATCATTCTGATCGCGGCCGTCGTCGGCCTCCGCTCGCTGATGTCGGGCGGCGAGACTGTCGCGCGCGTGCAGGCGAGTACCATCCCGACGCTCGACAAGGCGTTACCGGGTACGGCCGAGGGGCATGGGGGAACCGTGGTGTTCATCCGTTCACGGGCGGCCCAGCGGACGCTCTATCTTTCACTCGGCGGCAGAAGCGAGGCGGCGATCGCGCCGGTTGCTTTCGGCGCGCCCGGCAAGGTGGCCAGCCTGCCCGTGGAGGAGGGCGCAATCGTTGCGGCAGGAGACCTGCTGTGCGGGCTTGAGGGCGATGGCTCCAATGCGCGGGTGCGCCAGGCGGAAGCGGTCGTTGCGCGAGCGCGCGAACAGCACAGCAGCGACCAGAAGCGGCTGGCTGATGGCTGGGTCTCGCCAGCGCGGGTGAGGGCGTCGCGCGCGGAGCTGGACGAGGCGCTGGCGGCGCTTGACCTGGCGCGCAGTGCGGCCTCGGAGCGACGGGCGGTGGCGCCGTTCCGC
Source organism: Hyphomonadaceae bacterium (assembly GCA_022844475.1). GTDB lineage: Bacteria > Pseudomonadota > Alphaproteobacteria > Caulobacterales > Hyphomonadaceae > UBA7672. The sequence goes on from JALHLR010000008.1 coordinate 21,618, forward strand.
GGAGTGTTCGAGAAGCGCAACGCCGCGCTGGGACAGTTCGTGGCGCTCGGCGCGTCTTGTGGCACGGTTGTGAGACTTGATCCGATAACCTTCGTGGCCGGCGCTTCGGAGAAGCAGGCGCTGAACATCAGGACCGGATCGCCGGCCCGGGTGAGGCTGCCTGACGGCAAGGAAGTTCCCGGCCAAGTCGAGAAGCTCGCGAGCGTCGCCGATCCGCGGACCCGGAATTTCGAGGTGAAGGTGGCGGCGCCGAACAAGGACAATGCGATCCCGGTGGGGCGGACAGCCGAGATCAAGATCAATATCGGAATCGGCAAGGCCCACAAGATCAGTCCGTCATTGCTCAAGACGGACAGCCAGGGACGCATCGGGGTCTTCTACCTCGACGTCGGGGGCGTTGTCGGTTTCGCGCCGGCGGACATCGTCGATGAGAGCGAGGATGCGCTGTGGGTCACGGGATTGCCCGACGACGCACAGCTTGTCGCCGAGGGGCAGGATCATGTCGTCGCCGGCATGCGCGTGACGCCTGTGGTGCGCGAAGCAGGCGCTGCCGGCGGCGGTTGACGGGCGTCTACTTTTCCCGCTTGTCCGCGACGCTTGCTTCGAATTCAGCGGTGCGCGGGGCCTGAGTGTATCCGGATGCGAGGTAGAGCTTGAAGCTCCGGTTACGTCTGGATGTCAGCGGGATATCGAGATAGCCGATCTCGCGGATCGATGCGAAGTCGGCGCGAATGATCGGACGAAGGGTTTCGCCCTGGCTGGCTATCAGCACCGCGGTGTCCTCGCCCGGACGGATCTTGCCTTCTTCCTCGGCGTGACTGCGCGGCGTGGGGCCGCGCTGCCAGACGCGCACAGGCGGCATGGCGAGGTTGCGACTGTAATAGTCGAGGCCGTGCCAGAGTTCGCGGTCGTCGACCATGATGGCGCTGGCGTTGTTGGCCTGGGCGGTGACGAGGAGTTCTGCGGAGGTCTGTTTCCAGCCTCGCACGCCCTTCATGCCGGCAGACACGCCAGTCGCGTCGGCGAGGTCGGGCGACACCCAGGTCAGCGTGAACAGCAGGCCAATGATGGCGTTGATCGCGAGCCCGGTCTTGAGGATCGGACCGGCCTTGAAGCGGCTGGTGGGGCGGCCGAAGACGCGGTCGATCCAGGCGGCCACGAGCACGCAGGCTGCGGGATAGGCGCAAGCCGCCCAGTTGGCGTGGGCGCGTGACATGATCTCCTGCGCCAGGATCACCAGCAGCGGGGGAACGATGAAGCAGGTGAGCCACAGCTCGCGCGTCGTCGTGTCCTTGTCCTTTCGCCCTACGATGAAGGCGAGCCCGGCGAGGAGGAGCAGGAAGGTGATCGGTCCGAAGACGGCCGCCTGATCCGACAGATAGCTGAGGATGCGCGAGAGATCGAAGCCAGCTTCCGCGAGATTGGCGTTGTCGGCGGTGTGGCTTACCGTGGCGAAGTTGTTGGCGGCGTTCCAGGCGAGGTTGGGGGCAAGCACGACCAGCGAGGCGATGAACACGGTCGCGCCCGGCAGCGAGAGCATCGCCTTGCGCATGTCGCGGTCGATGAGGATAGCGAGTACCGCGCCGCCATAGAGATAGAGCGCTGCGTATTTCGCGAGCATGGCGAGGCCTATGCAGGCGCCGGCCAGCACGGCGTTGCCGAAGCTGGGCGCATCGCGGAAGCGCCAGAGGAAATAGAGTCCGGCCGATACTGTCGGCAGCAGCACCGCGTCCGTCGACATGATGGCGGAGGACAGCCAGATGCCCGGCATCAGGAGGTAGATCGTTGCCGCCCAGGCGCCGATACGGGCGTCAAAGGCGCGCTTGCCCAGCAGGAAGAGAAAGAAAGCGGCGGCGCCGTGAAGCATTGGCGCAGACAGTCGGATCGCCCATTCGCCATCGCCGAACAAGGCGGTCGATGCGGCGATGACCCATGCGACCAGCGGCGGCTTCGAGTAGTAGCCGAAGTCGAGCTTTTCCGACCAGCGCCAGTACTGTGCCTCGTCCGGACCGATCTCTGGTGGGGCGATGATCACCACGACGATGCGCAGCGCGACAACCAGCGCGATGAGGAGCGCCGCGCAAGCCGGCGGGTTGCGTCGCCAGAGATCAGTAAAGGCATTCATGAGGGAGGGTGCTCGATGGATTCGTGTGCAGCCTACAGGCTCACACGCCATGCCAGAAGCCCACGCGATTCGCCCGGCTCAGCAATTGACGTCGCCGCTGCGTCATCCAGCCTGAAACGGCGTGTCCGCGGCGCCACATCCGGACCAGAAAGATGACCGGTTTCCAAGCTCCGGAGTCTGAATCTCAGGCGCCCCGGAGCGTTCGCGGGACTGTTGCGCGGAAGCACTTTTTGCGAGCCCGTACCTGCCTTGCGCAGACGCCTCGCCAGACTCGCAATGCCGCACTGCGGAAATACCTGCAGATTTCAAGGACGGGGATGCAGGGCGCGTGTTTTCCACCGGCTGTGGACAAATCTCGCGAGATCCCCATTTCGGGGCATGCCCTCCCTCCATGCGGGACAAGCGGCGGCATGATTGGGTGTCAAACCGTCAAGAAACATTCATACGGCGGTCATTGAGCGCCCGTGGCCGACAGGCTATCGGCGCGCTCAAATGCAAGGGGCAGACAGGCCCCTGTCTTGGTGGCCAAGGGGTAACAATGATCGGATTCAAAAGGCTTGCTGGCGGTGTTGCGCTCGTGGCGATGTCCGCGGCGTTCGCGCCAATCGCTTTTGCACAGGCAACGTCGTCGGGCGTCCAGGGCACCATCTCGAAGTCAGATGGGTCTCCGGCCGGTGACGCGACCGTCACCATCGAGGACACCCGCACAGGTCTCAAGCGTTCAGTTGTATCGACCCCGACAGGCTCGTTCGACATTCGCGGCCTTAACGTCGGTGGCCCCTACAACATCACGGTTTCCGCTGCTGGCGAGCAGTCCACGCAGGTTACCGGCATCTTCCTCGACCTCGGCGCCGCCACTGACGTGAACCTGGAATTCTCCGGCGCTGACTCCGGCGACGTGATTGTCATCACCGCCTCGCAGGCTGGCGCGGCTCCGATCGCCATTGGCCCCGCCTCGGTGTTCTCGTCCGAGGATCTCGCCGAGCGCCCCGCGATCAACCGTGACATCAAGGACATCATCCGCAACGATCCGCGCATCTATCTCGACCAGACGGCTGGTGGGACTGCGGGCACGGACGGCGTGCAGTGCGCTGGCGCAAGCCCGCGCTTCAACTCGGTCTCGGTCGACGGCATTGGCCTCAACGACGGGTTCGGTCTCAACAACAACGGCTACCCGACGGAACGCCTGCCGTTCCCGTTCGATGCCATCAACCAGGTGTCGGTCGAGCTTGCCCCGTTCGATCCGCAATACGGCGGCTTCACGGGCTGCACGATCAACATGGTGTCGAAGTCCGGCACCAACGAGTTCTCGGGCTCGGTGTTCTACGACTACACCAGCAACGACTTCCGCGGCGACACGATCGAGGGCCGCACGGTGTTCGTGCCCGAGTTCGAGGAGAAGCGTTACGGCGTTTCGCTCGGCGGTCCGATCATCGAGGACACCCTGTTCTTCTTCGGCGCCTATGAGCGTTTCGAGGGCGTCAACCTGTTCAGCCGCGGTCCGGTGGGTTCGGGCGTCACCACGGAAGTCTCCGGCTTCACGCAGGCCGAATACGATCAGATCGTCAACATCGCCAACACGGTCTACGGCATCAGCGACCTCGGCGGCACAACCCTGTCCGACCCTGCGGTCGATGAGAAATACCTCGCGCGTCTGGACTGGAACATCAACGACCGCCACCGCGCGGCGCTGACCTACAACTACAACAAGGGTCTGAACCTCACGGAATCTGACACGGGCTCGACGCGCTTCGAGTTCGGCAATCACCTCTATGATCGCGGCACCGAGCTCAAATCCTATTCCGGCCAGCTCTACTCAGACTGGACGGACGAGTTCTCGACTGCGCTGCGCGTTTCCTACAACGATATCGACGCCACCGTGGCCTGCCGCGACGGTGGGGTCATCGGCGAAGTCCAGATCATCGTCGATCCGGGCCGCACGGCGTTCTTCGGCTGCGACGACAGCCGGCACTTCAACGACCTCAACTACACGGTTCTCACCATCAAGGGGAGCGGCACCTACCAGCTCGGCGACCACACGCTCGGCTTCGGGGTCGAGCGGCAGACATTTGACATCTTCAATGCCTTCACCCAGCACGTTGAAGGCGAGTTCGTGTTCAACTCGATCGCGGATTTCCAGGCCGGCCTGCCGAACCAGATCTTCTACGGCAACGCCGCGGGCACGAACAATCCGGATGATACGGCCGCGTCGTTCAAGTACGACATCAACACGATCTATTTGCAGGACGAGTTCTCGCTTGGCGACTCGGCCGACATCACGCTCGGCCTTCGCTATGACTGGTACACGAACGACGACCAGCCGCGTAACAACCCGTTCTTCCGCGCCCGCAACGGCTTCGCCAACACGGAGAACCTCGACTCCAAGGGCATCCTCCAGCCGCGGTTCGGCTTCAGCTGGGATGTGCTCGATGACCTGACCCTGCGTGGCGGCGCCGGCCTGTTCGCAGGCGGCAATCCGAACGTCTGGGTGTCGAACTCCTACTCGAACGACGGCATCACCGCGGTGCAGCTGCAGTACGGACCGAACGCGCTGCCCGGCATGGCCCTTGGCTACAACATCCTGACCAACCCGAACGGCCAGTCTGAGCGCCCCACGGGCCAGACGGTCAACCCGAACAACGCTCTGTGGGGAATCCCGCAGGCGATGATCACCAACGTTGGCTCGAACGCGCCGAACTCCGCTGTTGCAGCGATCGACCCGGATTTCCAGCCGGCTTCCGAATGGAAGTTCTCGCTGGGCGCAACTTATGAGCTCGACGCCGCCAATATCGGCCTCGGCTTTCTCGGCGACGGCTATCGTTTCGACCTCGACTACATCCGTGGCGTCACCAACAATGCGGCGACGATCACCAATGCCGGCCTGGTGCGTATCGGCACCGCGCCGGACGGCTCGCCGCTCTACAAGCGCGCCGACAAATCCGATCCGGACTGCCTCAATGCGGCGACGGCGGGGACGGCGGCCTGCGCCACGCGCACGGCCGACGACCTGCTGCTCTCGAACGCGGGCGCTGGCGGTGAAACCAACGTCTACTCGATCGCCCTGTCGAATGGCATCGACGACTGGGGCATCGACTGGTCGCTGGCGTATGCGCATATCGACGCGAAAGACACGCGCTCGATGAGTTCATCCGTCGCAGGTTCGAACTTCGGCTCGATCGCTGTCAGCGACATCAACAATCCGGAACAGGCAAGGACCAACTTCCTGATCCCGAACCGCTTCACCACGAGCATCTCGTGGGAGAATGAATGGTTCACCGACTTCACCACGCGCGTGTCGCTGTTCGGCGAACACTACCAGTCGCGGCCTTACTCCTACACCTTCACGGGCGGCGGCACGGTCGATACGTGGGGTGACAACAACGAAGGCCTGCACCTCCTCTACGTTCCGACCGGCCCGACCGACCCCAATGTGGTCTTCTGCTCGAACACCAACGCTGCCGACAACGCACTCTGCGGCGGCGCGGCGACGAACTTCAACACCACCGACTTCTTTGCCTGGGCTGATGCTGTTGGCCTTGCCCGCGGCGCCCAGACCAAGCGCAACGACTTCGATGGCGGCTGGAACAACAAATTCGACCTGAAGGTCGAACAGGAGTTCCCCACCGGCTTCGGCAAGGGCACTGCGTTCATGGTCGTCGAGAACCTCGGCAACCTGATCAACGACGAGTGGGGCGTGCTGTACGAAACCCCGTTCCCGCAGCGTGTCGGCGTGGTCGAGATCGATCGCGACGTCGCTACCAACCGCTTCATCTTCCGCCGCCTCGCGCAGCCTAACATCGATGATCCGGTGGATGGCGTCTCGTTCTGGACGGTCAGGGTTGGCGCAACCTGGGGCTTCTAGTCCCGCTGCGGCAGTCGAAGACAAGAGTAGAGGCGGCCTTTGCGGGCCGCCTCTTTTCGTTTGGGCTGCGAATGGCCATATCCGCCCGCTTGCACCCGGCCCTTGTTCCGCGGGCTGCACCTGATAGAGCGCATTGCAGCCTGAAGGCTGTAGCGCACTCCACTTTCTCTTGACGCATTTTCCAGGGAAAATGCTTTGGGGCGAACCATGACCGAGATCGATCTTCACCCTCCCGCCGAATGGGCGCCGCACAGTGCGATCTGGACCGCGTGGCCCGCGGACGAGGAGCTCTGGCTCGACGATCTGTCGCCTGCGCAGGCGGAGGTCGCAGCGATGGTGCGCGCGCTTGTGGCGCCGGGGCCGGATGGCAGGCCTGGCGACAGGGTGCGCGTTCTGGTCAACGGGCCGACGGCGATGCTGTCTGCGGAGAAGGCAATTGGCGAGATCGCCGAGCTGATCGATGCGCAGTATGGCGACATCTGGCTGCGCGACACCGGGCCGGTGTTCTACTCGTCGAACCGCTGCGCGCTGTTCACCTTCAATGGCTGGGGCGGAAAATATGTCCTTGATCATGACGACACGATCGGCGCGTTTGTCGCCATCGAGGCGGGTGCGGATGCGACGCGCTGGCATCGCGTTCTCGAGGGCGGGGCGGTGGACTGGGATGGAGAGGGGACGATCCTCACCACCAGGGAATGCCTGCTGAACCCGAACCGCAATCCGCTGATGACGCCGGAGGATGTGCGCGGCCTGCTCGGCGATGCGTTGGGCGCGCGCGCGGTGGTCTGGATCGAGCGCGGGCTGCTGAACGATCACACAGATGGGCATGTCGACAACATCGCGCGCTTCGTGGCGCCGGGCGTTGTGGTGTGCCAGGCGCCGGCGGATGCGGACGATCCGCATGCCGAGCGGCTCAACGAGATTGCCGCGTTCCTGAAGGGGCAGCGCGATGCGCGTGGCCGGTTGCTGCAGGTGATCCAGATCCCTTCGCCCGGCCGCGTCGAAGATGAGGACGGCGACGTCGTTCCGGCGAGCCACATGAATTTCATCATCGGCAATGCGGCGGTGGTGGTTCCGACTTACGGAACGGCGACGGCACAGGCTGCGGTCGATGCGCTGAAGCAGTTGTTTCCGGGGCGCAATGTCGTGGGCCTGCCGTCGAACCATATCCTGACGGGCGGCGGCTCGTTCCACTGCATCACACAACAGCAGCCGGCCTAGGAGGCGATCATGGCGCGGAAGATCACGCTTGCTGTCCTTCAGACGGCGCTGAGCGACGATGCGGAAAAGAACATCGCACGCGTGAGCGAACTTGTGCGGGAGGCCGCGGCCAGGGGCGCTGACGTCATTCTACCGTCCGAGCTGTTCGAAGGACACTATTTCTGCACGTCGCAGGAGGAGGCGAACTTTGCGCGCGCGCATGCCTGGCGCGACAGCCCGGCCGTGAAGGCGATGGCAAAGCTGGCGGGCGAGCTTGGCGTCGTGATCCCGGTCTCTATCTTCGAGAAGGCGGGGCCTGCCTATTTCAACTCTGTCGTCATGGCGGATGCGGATGGGTCGCTGATGGGCGTCTATCGCAAGTCGCACATTCCCGACGGGCCCGGCTATCAGGAAAAGTACTATTTCCGTCCCGGAGACACGGGCTTCAAGGTCTGGAAGACGAAGAAGGGTGTGATCGGCGTCGGGATCTGCTGGGACCAGTGGTTCCCGGAAACCGCGCGCGCGATGGCGCTGATGGGCGCAGATGTGCTGCTCTATCCGACGGCCATCGGCACCGAGCCGCATGATGCGAGCCTTGATACCGCCGCGCGCTGGCGCCGGGCGATGCTGGGCCATGCCGTATCGAACGTGACGCCGGTGGCTGCGTCCAACCGCGTGGGTAACGAGAATGGCCAGGTGTTCTACGGCACGTCGTTCATCTCCGACCACACGGGCGAGATCATGGGCGATCTTGATCGCAAGGAAGAGGGCATTGTGGTCGCGACCATCGATATGGATGAGGTCGATCGCGCGCGTGCTGCCTGGGGGTTTTTCCGGGATCGTCGAACGGATCTTTATGGAGCCCTTACGGGCCCCTTGTCGGACCGGGGCTGAGCCTCCGGCATGACCCGGGCGCTTGTCTTCGACTCCGGAGTTGGCGGGCTCACGATCGCCGACGCGCTGCGGAAGGCTGCACCGGACTGGCTGGTCGATTATGCAGCCGACAGCGGGTTCTTCCCGTATGGCGTCAAGTCGGACGAGGAATTGCGCGAACGGCTGCCGCGCCTGTGCGCGACACTGGTTGAGCACGCCAGACCGGACGTGCTGGTGATCGCGTGCAACACCGCGTCCACGCTGTCGCTTGGCGATATCCGGGAGCGGGTGAAGGTTCCGGTCGTCGGCACCGTTCCGGCGATCAAGCCGGCGGCGGAGCAGACCCGGACGGGCGTCATCGGGATTCTTGCGACACCGGGAACCGTGCGCCGCGCCTATCTCGACGATCTTGAGCGCCAGTTTGCTGTCGGCAAGACGGTGATCCGGCGCGGGTCGGCCGGGTTGGTCGATATTGCCGAGCGCGCTGTTCGCGGGCAGGCGATCGACCAGGAGCAGGTCGCCTACGCAGTCAAGCCGATGTTCGATCCACCGGACGGGCCGCGCATCGATATCGTCGTCCTGGCATGCACGCACTTTCCACTGATCCGCGAGGCTATTGCTGCGGCCTGTCCGCCGGGGGTGCGGTTGATCGATACGGGCGAGGCGGTGGCGCGTCAGGCGGTTCGCGTGGCGCCGCACACTCCGCGACCGGAGGGGGAGGCGATCGCTTATGTCACCGGCGGGGCGGCCAACAAGGCGGCGATGACCCCTGCATTCGTGCGGTTCGGCTATGTGCAGATCGAGGTTATTGACGTCTGATTTCAGCGCGGATCGGACAGATAGCCCTTCCTGTCGGTGCAGAAAGCTGGATGCGGCCATCATTCCGGGACGCGAGTTCCCAACGAGCTTGCGGCCATTTCACTGACCTATGGTGCGCTCTCGTCGTCGGCAGCAAAGCTCGTCGTGCGCTGGTGGAGCGAGGGTGGCGTCCGCGTCTTCGACTGGCGCGAGAGCGATGGGCCGGAAGTGGCGCGAGGCGCGATCGAGAATACTGCCTCTTGCCTGCTCGAGCGGCTGGTCGAGGGACAGCTATGCGGGACGATCCGCCGGCGCCTGGCTCCATCGGGTGTCAGCTGCACGATCAGGATACCGCTCTACGCGCGCGTGAATGCGACGGCCGCTCGGGACTGAGCTAGAGAAAGTCGATTTCGCGTGGGTCACCGCCTTCCCAGGCGCGCTGGATTTCTGCTGCCAGGAACAGCCCGCCAAGCGCCAGGACAGAGAGGCCGTCGCGTTGTGCGCGTTCGCGGGCCATGATGGCGGCGCTTGCTGTGTCCGACGCCAGGGTGACGTCCTTCGCGTGTCGCCTGAAGATCGCTTCGAACAGTGCGGTGTCGGCGCCCGATTTGGTCGCGCGGGTCAGGATGAAATGGTCGAAGCGGCTGGCGGCGATCTCGGAAATCGCGGCGACTTCCTTCGACGACGATACTCCGAAGACGACCAGCGTTCGCTCCCGCGGCGAGAAGTCGAGGAAGGTGCGCGTAACGGCGTCGACCGCGCGGGGCGTATGGCCGACATCGATCCAGAGGTCGGGCGCGGTCGAGACCTTTTCGAGCCGTCCGGGCCACCGCGTCCGTCCAAGTGCAGCGAGCATGGCGAAGTGGCGGTCGGCGTTTTCCTCCGGCTTGAAGCCGAGCCAGATTTCGGCGGCGCGGAGCGCCGTGATCGCGTTGTGGACCTGATGGGTTCCCGGGAGCTTGAGGCGCACGGACTGGTCCGCTGCTGGCGCGACGGCGGCAAAGCCGTAGTTGAAGCGTGCGCCCTTGTGGGTGTTGACGACGCCTGTGACGCGACGGCTGGCGAGCGCTGGCAGCGTGGCTCTGCCCGCCAGACCAGCGAAAGCGGCGATGCGGTGGGCGAGGGGCTCTGCGATTGAGGGGGACAGTATCACGCACCCGCCGGGTGCGAGAGCGTCGACCTTGTCGTAGGCGATGAGTTCTTCCGTACCGCCCAGAAGCTCGGTGTGTTCAAGGTCGATCGAGGTAAGTACCGACACGCTGGCGCGCACGGTGCGGACAGGATCGTACCGGCCGCCGATGCCGGCCTCCCAGACGATGGCGTCGGGTTTTGTTTCCTGGAACCACAGGATCGCGATCAGGAACAGGAATTCGAAAGCACCCATGCGATCGCCCTCGGGCAGCGAGCGATTGAAGGCGAGGACAATCTCGGCAAGGCGGTCGAAGTCTTCCTTCGGGATCGGCGTGTCCCCGAACGTGAAGCGCTCGCGAACGTCGAACAGGTGGGGCGAGGTGAAGCAGCCGACCTTAAGTCCAGCGGCCTCGATCACTGAGGTCATGAAGCGCGCGGTTGAGCCTTTGCCGTTGGTGCCGGTGACGGCGATCGAGCGGCGCGCCAGGCCGGCGCGGTCGATCCGATGCGTCTGGTAGAATCGTTCAAGGCGATGAAGCCCGATGCCGTCGCCGAATTTCGGAAGGCCAAACATCAGCTGCCCAGGCACGCGTTCAAGATGGATACCCAGATAGCACGGATCAGGTCGGTTCGCCCTGCAAGTTCGAGTGTGCGCAGGCCGGGATTGCCGTTCACTTCGATCACGACAGGATCGGAGAAATCGCGTGCGGTGGAAAGGTCAAACATGTCGACCGCGCCGATCCTGAGGCCGAGCGCCTGAACGGCGGTCACGGCGAGGCGGGCGAGGGCGGGCGGCGGCTGGTCGCTGACATGCTCGACGGCGCCGGCGGCGCTGAGATTGCGGCGGCCGGGGAGCGCGAGACGTCCGCCGACGGGGAGTATCTCAGCTGGGTCGCGCCCGGCGAGGACGGCTGCTGGAAGTGGAGAGACGCCCTCGCGGGAGACCGCAGCGTTGAGCGCAGACAGGAGGTCGGACAGAGCAGACCGCCCATCGCCGATGAGAGACGGGCTGGACTTGGTGGAATGGAACATCGCGCGCCCATCCTGCACGAAGATGCGGTGTTCATCGCCGCGCAGGACGGGTTCGATGAGGAAGGATTCGAAATCGAGCGCGAGCCGCTTCGCATAGTCGTCGAGGGCGTCGGAATCGCTGACGACCTCGGCAAACGTGCCGCGTGAGCCGTGATTGGGTTTTGCGAAGACCGGGTAGCCCATGTTGGCGGCGAAGCGATGCGCGTCGGCCAGTTCATGCCCCGGTGAGCGCAGAGCGATGCGGCGGGTGTGCGCGAAGAAGAGTTCCCCGGGAATCACGGGCACGCCGGCTGCAGCGATCACTGCTTTTGTGTGCTGCTTGTCGCGCGAGATGGTGTAGGCGGTCGCGCTGTTCGTCGGATAGGCGCAGATATTGCCTCCGCCACCGAGCAGGAACTTCTCTTTGTGGGAGATACGGAAGAGATAGCCCTCGCCGCGGTCGAGATCCTCGAAGCGTGCGCCGATCGCCTCTGCGGCGTCGCGTGCATAGCGGGTGGAATCCGGGATCGGCATGAACCGGATTTAGCAGGGTCGTCGCGCTGGCGATACGGTCGGCAGGGGCGACCAGTCGTCATCATCGCGCACTGGCCGCGGCGGCGGGTCTTGTTCTGGCGGCACGGCCGCGCACGGCGGCGCGCTGTCATGCGCGGGCGATGGATGATCTGCGCCCGCGCGAAGGCCAGGCCGGGGTCGGCTGCAATGCGTGCGACGTGCTGAAGCCGATCGGGAACTGCAGACCTGACGTGGCTGCCGCGGCGGCGGAGCGGATGTTGCTCCGGCATGCGGAGCGGACGATCGTCAGGTGGCAGCCTCAGCCGGCGTGAGCAGCCGGAGCGTGCTCGCTGCCGTCACTACCAGATCCGCACGCGCTCGTTCGGCGAAAGATAGAGGCGGTCACCGGGCTTGATGGCGAAGGCGGCATACCAGGCGTCCATGTTGCGGACGACGCCGTTGACGCGATAGCGACTGGGGGCGTGGTTGTCGCTGTCGAGCATGGCGCGGGCGAGTTCTTCGCGAACCTTGTCGCGATAGGTGCGGGCGTAAGCGATGAAGAAGCGCTGGTCGCCGGTGAGGCCTTCGATCACGGGCGCTTCCTTCCCGCTGAGCGACATCCGGTAGGCGGCGTAGGCGATTTCGAGGCCGGCGAGATCACCGATGTTTTCCCCAAGCGTGCCCAGACCGTTCACGCAGGCGCCGAACCAGGGGCAGTAGCCGTCAAACTGTTCGACCAGCCGGTAGGACTTTGCGCGGAAGCGTTGGTCAGTCTCCTCGGTCCACCAGTTGCGGGTGCGGCCGGCGGCGTCCGACTGGCGGCCTTCGTCGTCGAAGCCGTGGCTCATTTCGTGACCGATGACGGCGCCGATGCCGCCGTAGTTTTCCGCGGGGTCGGCGTCGGGATTGAAGTAGGGGGGCTGCAGGATACCAGCGGGCAGGACGAAGCTGTTTGCGAGGGGGTTATAGAAGGCATTGACGACATGGGCGGGCGCTACCCAGCGCTTGCGGTCGACCGGACGGCGCAGGTCCGCCTGCTGCTGCTTCCAGTAGAATTCGTAGCTGGCGTACACTGCCTCGACCAGTTTGCCGGGTTCGACAGTGTAGCCGGAATAGTCGAGCCAGGTTTCGGGGTGACCGATCATGCCCTGGAGCGCGGCGAGCTTTTCGAGCGCCGCGTTGCGTGTCTGATCATCCATCCAGTCGAGGGCGCGCATGCGCGTCTCGAACGCCAGCCGGATGTTGCTGACGAGCACGTCGATCTGCGTCTTGTGATCGGGCGGGAAGTAGCGCGCCACGTAGAGCTGTGCGACAGCTTCGTCGAGCTGTTCCTCGACGACGGCGACAGCGAACTTCCAGCGTTCCGGCTCTTCGGTGACGCCGTAGAGCTGGCGCGAGAAGAAGTCGAAAGCACTCTCGCGGAATGCCTTCGGCAGGTAGGGCGAGAAGTCGCTCGCGAAATGATACTCCATCCATAGCTTCCAGTCGGCGACGGGAATCCCGCGGACGACATTTGCGATATCCGCGACCGCGGTCTGGTCGGTGATGACGAAACTGTCGGCGCCCGAGAAGCCGGTCGAGTCGAGGAAGGTATCCCAGTCGAAGCCGGGGGCGAACGCCTTGAGTTCGGCGTAGGACATGGGGCGCATCGCCTCGGCGACACTGATCGAGCGGTCTTCATAAGTGTGTGCCTCGGCGATGCGGCGCTCGAGTGCGTAGACGCGCTTCGCGCCGCCTTCGGGGTCTGGATTGCCGAGCAGCCTGAGGATGGTTGCGACGTGGCGGCGGTAGGCAGCCTGCAGGGGGAGGGCTTCGATGCCGCCATCGATGTAATAGCCGTGATTTGGCATGCCGAGGCCGGCCTGCGAGATCCAGACGGCGTTGCGGTCAGGATCATCCGGCGAGGCGTCGACGCCGATCCCGAAGGGCGCGTTGTAGCCGATGACGCCCATCAGCCGGATGACATCCTCATAGCTCTGCGCGGCGCGCATCCGTTCGAGATGCGGGAGCAGGGGTTCGACGCCCCGCGCTTCGATGGCCGCCTCATCCATGGCGGCGAGATAGATGTCGGCGATCTTCTGCTCGACGGATCCGCGTGCGGGTTTCGACGCCACGATCTCGGCAATCAGGCGGCGTACATTTTCCTCGACAGCTTCGGTCAGCTCCTCGGTTGCGCCCGACGACGACTTGTCGGCGGGCAGCTTGTAGGTCGAGAGCCACTCATGGTTGACGTAGCCGTAGAAATCGTCGCCCAGCGCCGGCTTGTCGGCGGACGGTTGGTCAACGATCAGCTGCGGGGCTACGGCGATGCCGGGAGGCAGCGTTGGTGCTGTGGGTGCAGCGCAGGCGACAAGGGAAAGCGACGCCGCGGCGGCCATCAGGCCAAGGCGTTGCAGCAGGCTTGCGGTCAAGGATTTCCCCGTCGGTGGCTGGGTTCAGAGTCTTGACTGTGGGATGGCCAAGTCAAGCGCTGCGATGCAGCGGAAAATGAAAAGCCCGCGATCTTTCGACCGCGGGCTTTCCCAGATCGCGTTCGGAGGAACGCTTCTACCAGATGCGCACGCGCTTTTCGGGCGGGATGTACATCTTGTCGGTGGGTTGGACGTTGAAGGCGGTGTACCACTCGTCGATGTTCGGGACGACGCCGTTGACGCGGAATTCCGGCGGCGAGTGCGGATCGGTCGCGAGCATGTTGCGCATGTTGTCCTCGCGGCTCATCGCACGCCAGACCTGCGCCCATGCCAGGAAGAAGCGCTGGTCTCCGGTGAGGCCGTCGAGCACGGGGGCTTCCTTGCCGCCGAGAGACTGCTTGTAGGCGGTGTAGGCCATGATCAGGCCGCCAAGGTCGCCGATGTTCTCGCCCGTGGTGAGGGCGCCGGAGATGCAGGCGTCCGGCAGCGGGCAGTATTTGTCGTACTGCGCGTTGAGGGCGGCGGTCTTGGTCAGGAACTTGGCTTTGGTGTCAGCGGTCCACCAGTCGCGCTGGACGCCGTTGGCGTCGAAGGCGGAGCCCTGATCGTCGAAGCCGTGGCCGATCTCGTGACCGATCACGCCGCCGATGGCCCCGTAATTGACAGCCGGATCAGCGTTCGCGTCGAAGAAGGGCGGCTGGAGGATGCCGGCCGGGAAGGTGATCTGGTTCATCAGCGGGTTGTAGTATGCGTTCACCGTCTGCGCGTTCATGCCCCACTCTTCGCGATCAACCGGGCCGCCGAGACGGGCGACCTGACGGTTCCACTCGAACTGGCGGGCGGCAAAGATGTTCTCGAACAGCTTGGTCTTGTCGATCTGCATGGCGGAGTAGTCGCGCCACTTGTTGGGGTAGCCGATCCGCGGTTCGAAGTTGGCCAGCTTCTTGAGGGCTTCGGCGCGCGTGGGTTCATCCATCCACTCGAGCTTCTCGATCCGGCCCTTGAGCGCCGAGTTCAGGTTTGCGACCAGCTCGTCCATCTTGGCCTTGCTCTCCGGTGGGAAGAACTTCGCGGCATAGGCCTCGCCAAGGGCTTCGCCCATGTTGCCGTCAAGCAGGGTCACGCCGCGCTTCCAGCGATCGCGCTTGGCCGGCACGCCCCGCAGGGTTTTCGAGAAGAATTCGAACGAGGCGTCGTCGAATGCTTTGGGCAGGAAGGCTGCGTTGTCGGACGCCATGTGGAAGGTGAGATACTTCTTCCAGGCGGCGATCGGCTGCGAGTCGACCAGCTTGGCGCCAGCGGTGACCGAGGTGTCGCCATACGCCACCACGTTGGTGACGGCCGGGATGCCCGTGTCTTTCGCGAACTGTTCGAGATCGAAGTTGGGGGCCAGCTTCTTGAAGTCGGCGACGGACATGCCCTTGAAGGCCTTGTCCGGGACGCGAAGTGCTTCCTGCGTCCAGTGGCCTTTGGCGATCTCGGTCTCGAACTTGATCACGGTCTCTGCTGAGGCGGCAGGCGCCGGGTCGCCGAGGAGTTCGAACATCTTCGTGACGTAGGTTTTGTACGCGGCGCGGTAGCCGTCGTACTTTTCGCTCTTCTCGAGATAGTAGTCGCGGTCCGGCATGCCGAGGCCGCCCTGAGCGGCCCAGACGGCATAGCGGGTCGGGTCGGCGACGTCGGCCTCGATGCCGACGCCGAAGGGCGAGGCGTAGCCGACCTTGGCGATGACCTTCAGCAGGCCGGCCTTGTCGGTGATGCCGTTGATCTCGTCGAGATAGGGCTTGAGTGGTTCCGTGCCGCGCGCCTCGATCGTCGCTTCGTCCATCCAGGATGCGTAGAAGTCCGCGGCCTTGGCGACGTTCGAGCCCGGAGCAGGCGGGCTTGCGGCAAAGCCGTCGATGATCGTCTTGACGTCATTCTCGGATTTCACGGCCAGCTCGTCGAAGGCGCCATAACGCGCCTTGTCTTCGGGGAGCGTGAAGGTCGCGAGCCATTTGCCGCTGGCGTAACGGAAGAAATCGTCGCCCGGCTTCACGGCCTCGTCGCGGTTCGAAAGATCAACGCCCCACTCGCCGAGGACCGCCTTGGCCGGCTCGGCTGCGACTGGCGCGGGCGCTGTTTCATTGGAGCAAGCGGCAAGAAGCGCAGCCGCAGAAGCGGCGATGAGCAGGGACATTCGCATGAAAGACACCTCTGGAGACGGTATTGGCCGGCCTGACCGACGGTTGGCACGATTTCTCCCAGCGTTTTGACGATGTCAACGAGATTTATCGTAAATCAATATGTCGCGCACGGCGTGCACACGAAAATCACGACAAAACAGGCGGACCGCCCTAGTTATCGCCGCATGAGCGATGGACCGGCCACTTCGTCTACGCAGGCGCCACAGAGCGCCCCGGCGCCACGCACGCGGGTCAGCGACTTCCGTGTGCTCGCAGGGGCGGCGATTGGGGTGATCCTCGTCCTTGCGCTTCTGGGCCAGGCGAACTGGCTGGCGGCCAGCCTTGGGGTGATGGGGCTGATCCTGTTTTCGACGGTCTGGTATTTCGGCACGGTCGATCCTGCGATCGAAGTGAAGGACGAACCCGAGGCAGCGATGCTTGAGGCGCGCAGGAAGGCTGCGCAGGAAAAGGCGTTCCGCACCTCGCTGGTCGAGGCGCTGCCGGAGCCGGCGCTCTACATCGATGCGCAGGGCAAGGTGGAGGCGGCCAATCCGGCCGCGCGGCAGACCTTCCGCTTTGTCGGCGCAGAGCCCCAGCTGACAGCCGTGGTGCGCAGGCCTGAACTGCTTGATGCGGTGGCGAGCGCGCGCCAGACCGGCGAGACGCAGCGCTTCGAGTTCGTCGAGCGTGACGAGACTGACCGTTACTTTGCCTGCGTGGCGGCGCCGCTGGGCGCGGGCATCCTGGTGAGCATGCACGACCTCACCGACATCAAGCGCGTCGAGCTGGCGCGCGTCGATTTTCTTGCCAACGCCAGCCATGAGTTGCGCACCCCACTGACGTCACTGTCGGGATTCATCGAGACGCTGCGGGGGCCGGCGCGCGACGATGCGGAGGCGCGCGAGCGGTTCCTGGAAATCATGCAGGCGCAGGCCGACCGCATGAAGCGGCTGATCAGCGATCTCATGTCATTGTCGCGCATCGAACTGGTCGAGCATCGCCCGCCCGACGAGGAGACCGATCTTGCGGGCGTGGTGCAGGAAGTGGCGGCGGCTCTTGCGCCGGTAGCGGCAACGCGCGGCGTCACAGTGCGCGTGCGCGGCGCGGACAGTCCGGTCCCCGTGACTGGCGTTCGTGACGAGCTGGCGCAGGTGGTGCAGAACCTGATCGACAACGCCGTGAAGTATTCCGAGCCGCAGGGCGTGGTCGAGGTCGAGCTGTCGCCTGAGCTGTCAGGCGATCAGGCTGCGGCGCGAGCCGGACGGCTGTGGGAGAGTGCGGGCCACATGTCGATCGTGTCTGCGGCGGGAAGGGGCCCCTGCGTGGCGCTGCGCGTGACGGACGCGGGACCGGGCATCGAGCGGCAATACCTGCCGCGCCTGTCGGAGCGTTTCTATCGCGTTGATCCGGGCAGAGGGTTGCGGCCGGGCACGGGTCTGGGGCTCGCGATCGTGAAGCACGTCGTGCAGCGCCATCGCGGGAGCTTTCTTGTCGAGAGCGAGCCGGGCCGCGGGTCTGCATTTGGGGTCGTTCTGCCGATGCGGCGTGCGGGCGGAGCGAGCTAGGGCTGGACCTCGATTGTAATCGACGTCGTGTAGCTGCGGATCGGCGTCGCGGCGCCAGCAGGGGCGTCACCCGACATGCGGGTCCAGAACAGGTAGACCCCGGGCTTGTCGAACGTGGCATTCACCTCGCCGTCAGAGCCTGATGCAAGAAGCTTGCGGTAGGCTGGCTCTTCGTATGTGCCGCCTTCGCGCCAGATCTCCACCTGCTGATTGGCGACGGGCTTGCCGTTGAGCATGACGCGGAAGGCGAAGCCGGTATCGAGATAGACGTCGTTGGGATGCGTCAGGGGTTTCAGCTCGAGCGAGCCGATGCGGGCTTCGACCGGCGCCGTGGTTGGCGCCCCGCGCGTGACGTAGACGTCGGCGACGGTGGCGGTCTGGCTCTGGCGCGTCTGCGCGCCGGGCAGGATTTCGCGGCCGGGCGCTACGGGCTGCCATGCGCCATCGACGAGGACTTGCTGGCCGATGCGGCCGAGGCGTTCGCCGGTCGAGAGGCGGTAGGTGCCGTTGGTCCTGGTGTCGGCTTCGAGCACGGTGAGTTGTGCGAGTTCGACCTTCGCCTTGAAGGTGGATCTGGCGCCATCGGGAGCGACCACTGTCCATGCCTCGGATTTCACGCCGATCGCAGGATTGGAGAAGCTCTCGGTGAAGGAAGATTGCGCGGTTACGAGATCGTCAGTGGCGGTGGTGAACCAGTTGGGCCGAAGGTAGGACGTATCAGCCGACGCATGTGGCGCGACGACCGCTGGCATGAGCAGGAAGAGGCACGTTGCGACGCGCCCGGCGAGCGTTGAAGAATGTCGAGTCATCGGTTGCACCTCGCGTTCGCGGAACGGCGTTGGCAGGACTCAGTATGCACTTGCAAGTCATTTGCAAGAGGAATAGCTCTCGGAACGCGGGGGCGCACTGGAAAAGGCCATGAACGCATGATGTCGTCAGGAATGCTTCGGGGCGCAGCGCTGGCGGTTCTGCTTGCTGGCGGCCTGGCGATGCAGGGTTGCACCACAGCGGGCGGCGCGGCCTACACGCAGGGCGTCATGGGCGAGGTCGAGCGCGCGAAGTTCGAGCAGGACCGCAAGGCGATCATGGCGCAGCAGGGCGACTATCGCGTGCGTTTCGACTTCATCGAGACGGTAGGTTTCGTGCCTGACTACAAGGTGCGCGAGCCGGATCGGTCTGGCGGATACGAAGTCGTGCGCGTGATCGAGGATCGCGGCAACTTCATCAGCATCCAGCACATCCTGGTCATCGAGGCGGGGGACGAGAAGTTTCCCATCAAGCACTGGCGGCAGGACTGGCGCTATGAACCTGCGAGCGTGCTCGTGTTTCTCGGCGGCAATGCCTGGGAGAACCGCGTGATCGCGCCTGCCGAGCGCGAAGGGAAGTGGTCGCAGCAGGTCTACCAGGTGGAAGACTCGCCGCGTTACGGCGCGCTTGGCACGTGGACGCATGCGTATGGTGTGTCAGAGTGGACGCCGCCGGCCGAGTTGCGGCCGCTGCCGCGGCGCGAGTCGACGACGCGTAAGGATTACTACGCCGTGCTGGCGGTGAACCGTCATGCACTTACCAGCGACGGCTGGGTGCATGAGCAGGACAATTCCAAGCTCGGCATGGTTGGCGGCAAGCAGCAGATCATTGCACGCGAGCAGGGCGTGAACACGTATCGTCCAAACACGCAGTTCGATGCATCGGTGGCGACGGAGTATTGGGCCGCGACCAGGGATTTCTGGGCCGAGGTCCGCAAGGAATGGGACAGGCTCGAGGTCGCCGGGACGAGCTTTGGCCTGACGGTGCAGGGCGAGCCGGAGCCGGTATATGAGCCCTTGCTTGAGCTGGCGGACAAGATCGACGCGGGCGAGACGACGACCGCAGAGGCTGTGGTGAAAGCGCGCGAGGTCATCGCGAAGTTCACGACGCGCGATATCGGCACGCTGGAGCAGCGGCTGGCGAAGGCGGGCGTGGATGGAGCGGTGAGGACAGCGGCGGTCAGGTAGGATTGCCCTTGGTCGCAGGACAGGCGCCCGCAGGAGGTCGCGCCCGGTCTGGTCCGCTGCGCGGAGCTGGTTTTGGAGTCAGCGCCGACAGCGTGGTCGGCGCCGATAAACCCTTCGGGCCGCGGCCATGTAGCCGCAAGAATGCGTCAGAAGCTGCCTCACGTGCGGAGGTAGCAGCCTGACATGATTGATTCTGGATCGAAAATACCCGTGCCGCGTGCAGCGCAGACACGGATACTCCAGTTTATCGATAGATGGGCAGACTGACGCACAGGCGGGTAGATGCGGGTTCGCAGGACTGTCACAATCGGCCCGTACAGGACTCGTCATCAAGCGGCTGTTGGGCAGTTCATGGCTATCCAGTTCGTCTCCACGAAGGCCGGCATGGCAGCGGAGAACGAACGGATTCCTGATCTCGGACCGGACGCCGTGTGGAGAGGGCGATGAGCCGGATGGAGCCCGTCGTTCCACAACTTCGTGTCGAAACACCCCGGCCGAGCGCCGCTGGGCCAGCCATGCCGCCGACCAAGGTCGCGGCGCGCTCGGTGTCGGTGTTCTATGGCGAAAAGCAGGCACTGTTCGACGTCTCGCTCGACATGCCGGAGAAGTCGGTGACGGCGCTGATCGGGCCGTCGGGCTGCGGAAAGTCGACTTTCCTGCGCTCGATCAACCGGATGAACGACACCATCCCGAACTGCCGGGTAACGGGCGAGATTCTGATCGATGGTCAGGACGTCAACGCCCGCTCGGTGGACCCCGTCCTTCTGCGGGCACAGGTGGGCATGGTGTTCCAGAAGCCGAACCCGTTCCCGAAATCGATCTTCGACAATGTGGCCTATGGCGTGCGCCTGCATGGTCTTGCGGGGTCGCGGACAGAGATGCAGCAGATCGTCGAGTCCTCGCTGCGCAAGGCCGGGCTGTGGGACGAGGTGAAGGATCGCCTCAACGCGCCAGGCATGAGCCTGTCGGGCGGCCAGCAGCAGCGCCTGGTGATCGCGCGTGCGATCGCCGTGAGCCCCGAAATCATCCTGATGGACGAGCCCTGTTCGGCGCTGGACCCCATCGCAACGGCGAAGGTGGAAGAGCTGATCGACGAGCTGAAGGCGAACTACTGCATCATCATCGTGACGCATTCGATGGCGCAGGCGGCCCGGGTGTCACAGCAGACGGCCTTCTTTCACCTCGGAAAACTGGTGGAAACCGGCCCAACCGAGACAGTGTTTACCAATCCGCGGGAGTCGCGGACGCAGGACTACATCACCGGACGCTTCGGATAGGCCCAGCCTTCCTGTAAGGTAGCGGTGAAAGGACCACGCACATGACCGAGCATACAGTCAGGTCGTTCTCGCAGGATCTGGAGGAACTCTCCGGAGACCTCGCCCGCATGGGCGGGCTTGCCGAGGACATGCTGTCGGACGCCATCCAGTCGATCGCCTCGCGCGATCTCGTGCTGGCCGAGACGGTGGTGTCGCGCGATCCACAGATCGACAACCTGCAGGTCGAGGTGGAGAAGAAGATCCTGCGGCTTCTTGCGCTTCGCCAGCCGCTGGCGCGCGACCTGCGCCAGGTGATCTCGGCGCTCAAGATCGCAACCGAACTCGAGCGCGTCGGCGATCTCGCCAAGAGTATCGCCAAGCGCGTCAAGCTGGTCGACAAGATCGGGGCGGAGGGCGCCCTGAAGGGCGTGGCGCGCATGGGCCGGCTCGTTACGGCGCAGCTGAAGCGCGTGCTGGACGCCTATACGGCGCTGGAGACGGATGCGGCCAACAAGGTGTGGGCGCGCGACGAGGAAGTGGACGAGCACTACCAGTCGCTGTTCCGAGAAGTCGTTACCTACATGATCGAAGACCCGCGCACGATTTCGGCCTGCGCGCATCTCCTCTTTGTCGCCAAGAATCTGGAACGGATCGGTGACCACTGCACCAACATCGCCGAGGAAATCCATTTCCTGGTCACCGGCGAACAACTCCCCACCGAAAGGCCGAAGGTCGATGCACTCAACAGCAACTGAGATCGAACGCCCCACCATGCGCCCGGCCGCCGCCACACGCCCCTTTGCGCTGATCGTCGAGGACGAGGCGGCGCTGGTTGAGCTGATCCGCTACAACCTCATCAAGGAAGGCTATGAGGTCGCGACCGCGACCGACGGCGAGGATGCGCTGCTGCAGATCGCCGAACGCCAGCCCGACATCGTGCTGCTCGACTGGATGCTGCCGAAGCTGGCCGGCATCGAAGTGGCGCGGCGGCTGCGGTCGCAACAGGCGACACGCAACCTGCCGATCATCATGCTGACGGCCCGCACCGAAGAGAGCGACCGCATCCGCGGGCTCGATATCGGCGCCGACGATTACATGACCAAGCCGTTCTCGATGTCGGAGCTGACGGCGCGCATCCGCGCGGTGATGCGGCGCATCCGGCCGGCCCTGGCCGACGA
The DNA here is from genome assembly GCA_022844475.1 of Hyphomonadaceae bacterium. Taxonomy (GTDB): domain Bacteria; phylum Pseudomonadota; class Alphaproteobacteria; order Caulobacterales; family Hyphomonadaceae; genus UBA7672. The sequence continues at coordinate 43,700 of JALHLR010000008.1, forward strand.
CATCGTGGTGGTCGGCGATATCTCGATGGACCGCGCTGCGCACAAGGTTACGCGCGCCGGCGCCGAGGTGCATCTCGGGCCGACGGAGTTCCGCCTGCTCGATTATTTCATCCAGCATCCCGGCCGCGTGTTCAGCCGCGAGCAGCTGCTGGATGCTGTTTGGGGTTCCGACGTCTATGTCGAGACGCGGACAGTCGACGTCCACATCGGTCGCCTGCGCAAAGCGCTGAGCAAGGGTGGCGGCGATGATCCGATCCGCACCGTGCGCTCGGCGGGCTACGCGCTGAACGTCTAGTCGAAGTCGAGTGCGAACATCGCGATCGAGTCGTGCATGAAGCGCTGCGCGGCGTAGAATCCCTTCGCGCCGTCATTGTCGATTTCCGTGGCGACCCAGGCGTAGGTGCAGCCCTGCGCCTTCCCCCATGCAATCAGGGCGTCCATCAGCCGGGCGGCGAGGCCGCGCCTCTGGTGACTGGGCGCGGTGCCGAGATTGTCAATGTAGAGGTCGGGCGCGCGGTCTGGCTGCAGGTGAACGTTGCCGCGGATGTGGCTCACGACCGCGCCGTTCTCTACGGCGACGAACAGGGCGTGTCGGGGATCAGCCACGTAGGCGGCGAGGTAGCGCTGGTCGATGGCGTGGTCAAACACGTCCGGATCGACATTGTCGAGCAGGGCGGTGTTCGCGGCGGTGATGTGGTGGATCGAAGCTGGCATGGCCCGTTCCTGTCAGACGGCGGTCTGATCGTCCATCCATGGTGCGGACAGGCGAGGGGCTGGCAAGAGCGATCTCAGATGACAACTGCGCCTGTTGGAGCTTAAAGCCTCGGCAGACCTGCCGGAGTTCGACCCATGATTCCCCGTTATGCCCGTCCCGAAATGGTTGCGATCTGGGAGCCGGAGCAGCGCTATGCGATCTGGCTGGAGATCGAGACGCTGGCGGCCGAAGCGATGGCCGAGCTGGGGATGATCCCGGCCGGGGTTCCCAGGGCCGTACGGGCGCGGGGCGGCTTCAACGTGGCGCGGATCGACGAGATCGAGCGCGAGGTGAAGCACGACGTGATCGCGTTCCTCACGTCGGTGGCAGAGCATGTGGGGGATGAAGCGCGGTTCCTTCATCTCGGGATGACGTCATCGGATGTGCTGGATACCTGCCTTGCGGTGCAGCTGCAGCGGGCGAGCGACATCCTGCTGAAGGACATGGACAGGGTGCTGGCGGCGCTGAAGAAGCGCGCGATCGAGCACAAGCGGACGCCGACGATCGGGCGCAGTCACGGCATCCACGCCGAGCCGACGACGTTTGGCCTGAAGCTGGCTGGATTCCACGCCGAGTTTGCGCGCGGGAAGAAGCGGCTTGAGGCGGCGCGCGAGGAGATTTCGACCTGCGCGATTTCCGGCGCGGTGGGGACATTTGCCAACATCGATCCGCGTATCGAGGAGATGGTGGCGGCGAAGCTGGGACTGGCCGTGGAGCCTGTGTCGACGCAGGTGATCCCGCGCGATCGTCATGCTGCTTTCTTCGCGGCGCTTGGCGTGATTGCATCCAGCATCGAGCGGCTGGCGACAGAGATCCGGCATCTGCAGCGGACGGAAGTGCTGGAGGCGGAAGAGTTCTTCTCGGAAGGGCAGAAGGGCTCGTCGGCGATGCCGCACAAGCGGAATCCGGTGCTGACGGAAAATCTCACAGGGTTGGCGCGGCTGGTGCGGTCGGCTGTGGTGCCGGCGATGGAGAATGTCGCGCTATGGCATGAGCGGGATATCTCACACTCGTCCGTCGAGCGTGGCATCGGACCGGATGCGACGATCCATCTGGATTTCGCGCTCAACCGGCTCGCCGGCGTGATCGAGAACCTGCTGGTCTATCCCGACAACATGCTGGCGAACCTCAACCGGCTGGGTGGTTTGCACAATTCGCAGCGTGTCCTGCTGGCGCTTGTCGAAGCAGGGGCAAGCCGCGAGGACGCCTATCGCATGGTCCAGCGCAACGCGATGAAGGTGTGGCGCGACGCGAACCGCAAGGATGGCGATTTTCTTGCCAACCTTGAAGGCGATGCGGATGTCGCGAAGCTGCTGAGCAAGACAGAGCTCGGGGCTATGTTCGACCTTGAATACCACTTCAAGGGCGTGGACGTGATCTTCGATCGGGTGTTTGGCGTGGCCTGAAAACAAAAGGGCCGGAGCGCCTCACCGTCGCTCCGGCCCGAGGCCATGATGGCGGAGCGGCACAGCGCGAGGGGGGGCGCTGCTGCTCCAACCGGATCGCGGCGCCCCAAGGGGGGGGCGAGGCGCGCACCGCCCGGGGAGGCGGGAATCCGGCCGGTCAGACCGTCGGGGGCCAGTCTTCAGCTACGAGGATGGCGCCAACGGTTTGCCAGGCCCTGAGCAGCGGCGGGGGAGTTTCACGCTTGCCATTGACCACGAAAAACTGTGGGTCGTTTCACGACGGGACGCGCGCATGCGAAAACCCCGCAGCGCCGGGGTTTCGGGCACCGCGGAGGTGATCGCGTTGGTAAACCGGTGGCCGGGGCCGCCCGTTATCTTTTCTCTGATTTGACCTGTTCGATGGCGGTTTCCATCAACTCGGTCATCTGGCGCTGGAGCTGGTGGTCGGTGATCGCGACGCCGGCGGCATCCAGATCTCCCTTCACCTTCCGGAAAACGTCTTCATCGCCCGGGGCCTCGAAGTCGGACTTTACGACATCCGTGGCGTATGTCGCAGCCGCTTCGCCCGATTTGCCCAGCTTTTCAGCCGCCCACAGGCCCAAGAGCTTGTTTCGGCGGGCATTTGCCTTGAACCGCAGTTCCTGATCGAGGGCGAACTTGCCTTCTTCCGCCCGCTCGCGCTTGTCAAAACCGCTCAAAAGCCGTCTCCCTGTGATTGCTTGCGTCTAGTCCTTCACACGGCGATATAGCCCCTGGGAAGGGCCAAAAACACCCCCGCGACGATGCCAGACGCGACGTCCATCCCGGGATGGGCTAGGAAACCTTTTCCTGTACGAGTCGCGAGGGCTGGCATGCCCTCCGGCCCTGGAGACGCGACATGGCCAAGCGCCGCAAGATCTATGAGGGCAAGGCGAAGATCCTGTACGAGGGGCCTGAGCCGGGCACCTTGATCCAGTACTTCAAGGACGACGCCACCGCGTTCAACAACGAGAAGCGCGCCGTGCTCGACGGCAAGGGCGTGCTCAACAACCGCATCAGCGAATTCGTGATGCTGCAGCTGAACGGCATCGGCATCCCGACGCACTTCCTCAAGCGAATCAACATGCGCGAGCAGCTGATCCGCGAGGTCGAGATCATCCCCCTGGAAGTGATCTGCCGCAATGTGGCGGCGGGCTCGCTGTCCAAGAAGCTGGGCATCGAGGAAGGCACGCCGCTGCCACGTTCGATCATCGAGTTCTGCTACAAGAAGGACGAGCTCGGCGACCCGCTCGTCACCGAGGAGCACATCACTGCGTTCAACTGGGCGACGCACCAGGAGCTCGACGACATCATCGCGATGACATTGCGCATCAATGATTTCCTGACCGGACTGTTTGCGGGCGCACGGATCAAGCTGGTGGACTTCAAGGTCGAGTACGGACGGCTGTACGAGGGCGAGATGGTTCGCACGGTTCTGGCCGACGAGATCAGCCCGGATTCGTGCCGCCTTTGGGACATGGACACGGGCGAGAAGATGGACAAGGACCGTTTCCGCCGCGACCTCGGCGGCGTCACCGAGGCCTATGCCGAGGTTGCGCGGCGGCTTGGAATCATCAAGGAAGCGGGCGGGGCGGAGATCCTGTCCTTCAATGGCAAGTAGCCCGCTTCGCGGGTTGGCAGCGGAAAGTAGCGGAGCCGATATGCGCGCGAAGGTTCATGTCTCGCTGAAGGCTGGCGTGCTCGATCCCCAGGGCAAGGCGGTGGGCGATGCGCTTGGACGGCTTGGCTTCGGCGAGGTCGAGGCCGTGCGCTGCGGCAAGACGATCGAGATCGAACTTGCCGACGGCCTGTCGAAGGCCGACGCCGAAAAGCGCGTGACGGAAATGTGCGAGAAGCTGCTCGCGAACACAGTCGTCGAGCGGTATTCAATCGAGATCGCGTAGGATGCGCCTACTTCGCTTCCTCAGCCGTCTTGGCGACAACGTCGCCGACGGCGCCGACGTCCTTGCCGAGGCCGGCGATGGTGTTGCAGGCGGACGCCAGCAGCGGCGCGGCCAGCACCACGGCGATGAGCAGTTTACGCATGAGGTTTACCCCTGACTGAAGTTCCGTACCGGAAGGATGGCCTCTTGCGGCGCTTTCCGCAAGTTGGCGACGGGTGCGCTAGCTCCGATCCGGACAGCCGTCCAGGATGAGTCCGTCTGCATCGGGCCGGCAGGATGCAGGCGGGGCGACGCTCGAGCCAGGCGCAGGCGTCGCGGCGTTCTGGACGCCTGTGGCTGTGCCCGTCATGACGCCGCCGATTGTCTGAAGGTCACGGCCCAAACCTTCGACAGTGTTGCAGCCGGCCAGCGCCAGAAGGACGCCCACTGCCAGTAGCCTGTTCATCGCGTCCTCCGTGATCGAATTGACCGGGCCGGATGCTGGACCCAAAATCTGTCCAAAATCAGGTAGCAGCCTCCCGAGGACATTCATGACGCCAGCCCACTGGACGCCGATCGTCCTGCTGATCGGGTCCAACCTGTTCATGACGGTGGCATGGTATGGGCACCTGAAGTTCAAGGAGTCGCCACTGTTGCTGGTGATCCTCGCAAGCTGGGCGATCGCGCTTGTCGAGTACTGCCTGGCCGTTCCGGCAAACCGTATCGGCCATGCGGTCTATTCGGCGGCGGAGCTGAAGACGATGCAGGAGGTCATCACCCTGGTCATGTTCGCGGGGTTTTCCGTCTGGGTGCTGGGCGAGCCTTTGACGTGGAAACATGCGATCGGCTTTGCGCTGATTGCGATTGGAGCAGCAGTGATATTCTACAAATAGCCGAGGCGCGAACCGCCCTCGCGACTCGTGGCGAAAGCTGCTAGATGCCCGCGAAACGGGCGTTTCCCAAGGACAGGTCATGAAATCCGCTGTCATCATCTTTCCCGGTTCCAACTGCGATCGCGACGCGCAGACCGCGCTGCGCCAGGTGACGGGGCAGGAGCCGGCGATGGTCTGGCACAAGGATGGGGCGCTGCCTCAAGGCCTGGATCTGATCGTGCTGCCGGGCGGATTTTCGTACGGCGACTATCTCCGCTCCGGCGCCATGGCGGCGGCGTCGCCGATCGGCGATGCGATCCGCGGACATGCGGAGCGCGGCGGCTATGTGCTGGCGATCTGCAACGGCTTTCAGGTGGCAACCGAGCTGGGCTTGTTGCCCGGCGCGCTCCTGCGCAATGCTTCGCTGAACTTTGTCTGCCGTCCCCAGCCGCTGGCCATCGCCAGCAACTCCTCGGCGTTTACGGCTGGCTACAAGGATCAGCGCGAAGTTTCTTTCCCCGTTGCACACCATGACGGGAACTATTTCGCGGACGATGCGACGCTGGACCGGCTCGAAGGCGAGGGGCAGGTGGCGTTCCGCTATGTCGGCAACCCCAATGGCTCTGCGCGAGACATTGCAGGCATCCTGTCCGAGAATGGCCGCGTGCTTGGCATGATGCCTCACCCGGAACGCGCAATGGCGGGGCAGGAGGGCGGCAATGACGGGGTCAAGCTGTTCGAAAGCCTGGTGGCGGCGGCGTAGGGCCTGCGCTCAATCGGCGGGTGCGCCATTGAAGTCCGATGCGTGACGGCGTGTGATGCTGGCGTCCGGAACCAGTCGCCAGATGCGCGCTGGGGCTATCGCGGCGCCAAAGTCTGCACGATGTTCGTGAACATCGCGAAGCTGGACATTTCAGCCGTGGACGCTGCAAAGCCGTGGACGCTG
>JALHLR010000008.1:49678-95605 GCA_022844475.1 Hyphomonadaceae bacterium
AGCCGTGGACGCTGCAAAGCCGTGGACGCTGAAACTGTACTTACGCGCGTATCCCGCTTCGCGTTGAACCAGACCGCCTGGTCGCGCGTAAAGGGCCAGGGTCGCGGTTGCGATCAGGCATTCGATGTTGCGTGTGTTTGAACTGGCGGGAGTTCCAGTGGTGCCTGGCGTACAGGCCTGCGCCAGCAAACCGGAGGCGAACAGCTCCATGAAGTTCGTCGAGGCTGCGGGTGTTTCTGCGCATGTGGAGATGTGGGGCCCGACCTCGGGCGCGCCTCTGCTGCTGATTCATGGCGCATTCTCGCATATCGGCACGTGGGAGCCGACGATCGTTCCGATGCTGAAGAATGAGTTCCTGCTCGCCGCCTATGACCGGCCGGGCATGGGTTTCACGAAGGAGCGGCCTGCGGGGGCAGACACGCTGGCGAAGCAGGCGGCGGTTGCTGCCGGCGTGATCGAACAGCTTGGCCTGAAGAAGCCCGTGGTGGTGGCGCATTCGTGGGGCGGCGCGGTGGCGCTGCGCCTGGCGCTTGATCGGCCGGACTTGATTGGCGGGCTCGTGCTGATCGCGCCGGTTGCCCATGAATGGCCGGGTGGGGTGGACTGGCATTTCCACTGGTCCTCGAACCCGCTGGTGGGCGGACTGTTCAACACTGTGCTGGCGCAGCCGTTTGCAGCCGCGGCGGTCAGGGAAGGCATGGCGAACGCGTTCCGGCCGAGCATCCCACCGGACGGTTGGCTGGAAGGCTCACGCGTTGCAATGACAGCGAAACCCGGACCGCTGCGCGCGAACGCGGAAGACATGGTGGCGGCCAAGCGCGAGGTCACGGCGCAGCAGGCTCGCTATCCCGAGATCAGCATGCCCGTAGCGATCCTGGCGGGAGACGGCGACGGCGTGGTAAGCTCGACCATCCATTCGCTGCGGCTCGCCCAGGCCTTGCCCAATGCGCGGATCGAGGTTCTGCGCGGTGTGGGTCACCTGCCGCACGAGGCGTCACCGGAGAGTTTCCGCAAGCTTCTCGACTGGGTGAGATCGCAGCGATAGTGCCATCGGGCCGCAAGCAGCTTGCATGCAACTGGCCCAGCTCTATCTCGTGAATGTCAGAGCGGAGAATTCCATGGCCATCGACATCGGCATTGAGACCAAGGCGCGAAAGAAGATCGCGGGCGCGCTCGGACAGGTGCTCGGCGATACCTACGGCCTGTATCTCAAGACGCATGGCTATCACTGGAACGTCGAGGGGCCGATGTTCAACACGCTGCACCTGATGTTCGAGACGCAGTACAATGACCTGTGGCTGTCGATGGACCTGATTGCTGAACGCATCCGCTCGCTGGGCGAGTATGCGCCGGTGGGCGAGCAGATCGGCGCCAGGTCGCAACTGCCGCCGGACAAGAGCGTGCCGGATGCTGAGACGATGATCACCAATCTGGTGGCGGGAAACGAGCTTCTCGCGCGCTCGGCGCGCACGGCGTTGAAAGCGGCTGAAGAGGCCGGCGACCAGGCGTCGGCCGACCTGATGACGCAACGCGTCGCAGTGGCCGAGAAGACGGCATGGATGCTGCGTGCGATGGCGAAATAGCGACTAGCGCAGGCCGAGCAGGGGGCCGGGATCCGGGCAGATCGACAGCCAGTGATCCTGCTCGCTGCGGCGGCAGACGCCGGGATAGTCGCCCTTGGCGCTGCCGATATCGAGGATGATCTGGAAGTGGAGATGGGGCGACCAGCCGCCATTCTCGCGCTTCGTTCCCAGGTCGGCGATCTTCTCGCCAGCCATGAAGGCGGTGCCGGGCTTGAGACCCTTGAGGCTGTCGCGCGAGAGATGGCCGTAGAGCGTGTGGAATTTCAGCCCCGCGACCGGCGCGTGTTCGAGGATGATGGTGGGGCCATAGTCGCCTTCCGCATCGTTTATGCGCGAGGAATGCACGCGGCCGCTGAGGGGAGTGAAGACGTCTGCGCCCGCAGGGGCGAAAACGTCGAGGCCGAGATGGACGGTGCGGGGCTCCTCGCCATCGGGCGCAAAGAGCGTCTGGGTGTAGACGGTGCGATCCTCGCCATAGCCGCCAGCACGCAGGGGATCGCCGTGCTTCACCTCAGGCGCGTCGAGCTTGCCCGGTAGCGCCTTGTTCAGGCCTTCGATCAGCTCGATGCCGGTGGGGCGGAGAGAGGCGATCCAGCGATCGTAAGCTGCACGGTTCGACATGGCTCAATACGCTGCGGGGGCAGGCGCATGCTTGGGAAGGCCTTCGATGTATTTCTCGGCTTCGAGCGCCGCCATGCAGCCGAGGCCTGCTGCCGTAACGGCCTGGCGGAAGATGTCGTCAGCCACGTCGCCCGCGGCGAAGACGCCGGGGATGGAGGTGGCTGTGGAGTTCGGTGCGGTCTGGAGATAGCCACCCTGTTTCATCTCGAGCTGGCCGGTGAAGAGGCTGGTCTGCGGCGCGTGGCCGATGGCGATGAAGATGCCATGCACGGGCTGCTCGGTGACTTCGCCGGTCTTGAGATTGCGCAGTTTCGCCCTGGTGACGCTGAGCGGGCCTTCCTGTCCGATGACATCGGCGAGCTCCGTGTCCCACACCACGTTGACCTTCGGGTTCTTGAACAGACGGTCCTGCAGGATTTTTTCCGCGCGGAAATGGTCGCGGCGGTGAACGACTGTCACCTTCGAGGCGAAATGTGTGAGGTGAAGAGCCTCTTCCACGGCGGTGTTGCCGCCGCCGACGACGATGACTTCCTTGCCGCGGTAGAAGAAGGCGTCACAGGTTGCACAGGCGGATACGCCGAAGCCCTTGAACTTGTTCTCGCTCTCGAGTCCGAGCCACTTGGCTTGTGCGCCCGTGCAGATCACCAGCACGTCGCAGGTGTAGATGGTTCCGCTGTCGCCGGTGAGGGTGAAGGGGCGCTTCTGCAGGTCGGCCTTGATGATGTGGTCTTCCACCATCTCTGTGCCGACGTGGATGGCCTGGGCGCGCATCTGCTCCATCAGCCACGGGCCCTGGATGACGTCGGCGAAGCCCGGATAGTTCTCCACGTCGGTGGTGATGGTCAGCTGTCCGCCCGGCTGGATCCCCGCGATCAGCATCGGCTTGCGCAGGGCGCGCGCGGCATAGATCGCGGCAGTGTAACCGGCAGGGCCGGAGCCGAGAATGATGATCTGGGAGTGGCGCGCGGCGGTCATGGCAAATCCTGTGTCTGGCCCTTCCTAACGGGCCAGTCGGGCGCGCGAAATGGGGCAAGGCGCGCCTGTCCGCTTATTCTGGGGATGCTGGCGTGAATGGAAAAGGGCAAAGGCGCCGCCGATTGGGTCAATTGAGTTTTTCTAGCGATTTGGCTGTCGCTCCAGCACCCGCCTGACGATCTCGTCTGCCGCTCGCGCGGCTTCGCGGACAGGGGCGTAGGTCCAGGTCTGCAGGCTCCCCGTGAACCAGCGCGCCGCGCGGCGGTCGATGAAGCCGGCATGGAGCTTGTCGAAGCGCGGGCTGCCGCCGTCGAGCTTCAGGAGGTGGACCGGTTTGCCGAAGAAGGTGGGGTCCGCGATCATGTTGGCGCTCTCGCAGGTAACCATGGCGGCGTCGCATTGCGACAGGAAGGCGACATAGGGGTTGGGGCCGTCGCGTTCCTCATTCTCCCAGAAGATCGCACTGATCGTGGAGGCGAGGCGGCGCAACCGAACGCGGGCATGCTCGGGCGTGCGGCGCGAGACGGTGATCCAGAATGTGCGCCCCTGGGCGAGGCGCTGGAGGGCGCTCTCGATGGCGGCGACATTCGCCTCCGTCATCTTGTGATTCTTCGAATCGCCGCCGATCGACACGAGCACCTTCTGGCCCTGCACAACGCGCAGGGAAGGAAAGCGTGCGAGCGAGTCGTCGATGCGGGCCTGCGAGAACCAGACGGGCGGACCGACGACAGGGAAGACGTTGGGGCCGGTGACGCCGTCATGCTCGGGTGGAATCACCAGATCGAAATCGGCTAGCTGCACGCGCGGGTTCTGCGTCTGCACCACGAGCGTCTTGCCACCTGAGAGTTTGCGGATCATCCGCGAATAGGGGATCGAACGCCGCCCGGCCGCTATCCAGATGTCGGGCCAGGGTGGCGCGAGCTGCTCGCGCTGGGCGAGGGGAAGCGCCGAGAGAGGCGAAGGCCAGAGATTGGGCGGCAGGGCAAGTTGCCACCCTTCCGGCTGCAGGATCACCGGCGCGTCGCGATGCGCATGCGAGCGGATGTGCGCGAGGTCTGCCGCGCGGCCGGGTTCGGCGAGCGCAGCGGCGAGCGCCAGCGTCTGGTTGAGGATGCCGGCACGGCCATCCGCGACGCACCAGATTGCGGGTCCTGATTTTCCGTCGGTCACAGGTGAGGGAGACTATTTCCAGGCGATCGAGACAATCTCGTACGACTTGGCGCCGCCGGGGGCGGAAACTTCGGCCGTGTCGCCTTCTTCCTTGCCGATCATGGCGCGGGCGATGGGCGAGGAGATGGAGATCTTCTTTTCCTTCACGTTCGCCTCATCGTCGCCGACGATCTTGTAAGTGTAGGTCTCGCCCGTGTCCTCGTCGGTCATTTTCACGGTCGCACCGAACTTCACCGTCTTGCCCGCAAGCCGCGAGGTGTCGATCACTTCGGCATGGGCGAGCTTTCCTTCGAGCTCCGCAATGCGGCCCTCGATGAAGGACTGCTTCTCCTTTGCGGCGTGATACTCCGCGTTCTCGGACAGGTCGCCATGGCTGCGCGCTTCAGCGATCGCCGCGATGATATTTGGGCGTTCCTCCGACTTGAGAACCTTGAGCTCCGCCTGCAGGGCTTCGTAGCCGCCGGACGTCATGGGAATGCGCTGCATGGGTAGTCCTATGGAAAAGCGCCGGAATTACACGGAATCATCATATCGGGCGGCCAGCGACCACCCGTCTCCAATGATCAAGAGTAGGTCTGAAGCGCCCCGGCTTCAAGCGGGCGTGTCTTAAGAACCCGAATGGCCTGAACAACGGCCCGGGCGCCCGAAATCGTGGTGTAATAGGGAATGCCCTGCGCCAGTGCCGCCCGGCGGATGGAGGCCGAGTCCAGAAGGGATTGCGCCCCCTCCGTGGTGTTGAACACCAGCTGGACCTTGCCATTGATCAGGGCGTCCACGACGTGGGGCTGGCCTTCTGCGACCTTGTTGACGGGCTGGACCTCGATGCCCTTGTCGGCGAGGTATTTCGCGGTTCCGGCTGTTGCGATGATGGTGAAGCCAAGCGCAGCAATATCGCGGGCGGGCTGTTCGATGGCCGACTTGTCGCTCTCGCGCACCGATATGAACACGCATCCTGAGGCGGGCAGGGACATGCTGGCGGCGATCTGGGCCTTGAGGTAGGCGGCGTCAAAAGACGTGTCGATGCCCATGACTTCGCCGGTGGAGCGCATCTCCGGTCCGAGCAGGGGATCAACGCCGGGGAAGCGCGAGAAGGGGAAGACTGCTTCTTTCACCGCAAAGCGCTTGCCGACGATCGGGCCTGCGCCGATCCCGAAGCCGGCGAGGCTCTCGCCAGCCATAACCTTGGCGGCGATCGAGGCGAAGGGTTGGCCGACGGCCTTGGCGACGAAAGGCACGGTGCGAGATGCGCGCGGGTTGGCTTCGAGGACGTATATCTCCTCGCCCTTCACCGCGAACTGCACGTTCATCAGACCCTTCACGTCAAGTGCCATGGCGAGCTTGCGCGCCTGGTCGGCAAGACGATCGACGATGGCCTTGCCGAGTGTATAGGGCGGGATCGAGCAGGCGCTGTCACCAGAGTGGATGCCGGCTTCCTCGATGTGCTCCATGATACCGGCGACGTGTGTGGTCTTGCCATCGGACAGCGCGTCGACATCGACCTCGATGGCGTCGGCGAGATAGCGATCGACCAGAAGCGGCGTGTCGCCCGACACCTGCACAGCTTCGCGAACATAGCGCTTGAGGTCGGTCTCGTCGTGGACGATCTCCATCGCGCGGCCGCCGAGCACGAAGCTGGGTCGCAGCATCACGGGATAGCCGATGCGGTTGGCGGCGGCGATTGCTTCGGCGTCGGTGCGGGCGATGGCGCTCGGCGCTTGCTTGAGACCGATACGGTCGATCAGCTGCGAGAACAGTTCGCGGTCTTCTGCAAGATCGATCGAGTCGGGCGTTGTGCCGAGGATCGGCGCGCCGGAGGCCTTGAGGCCCTGCGCAAGCTTCAGCGGCGTCTGACCGCCGAACTGGACGATGACGCCCAGGAAGTCGCCGGTGGACTGCTCGACATGGATGATCTCGGTCACGTCTTCGAGCGTCAGCGGTTCGAAGTAGAGACGGTCGGATGTGTCGTAGTCGGTCGAGACTGTTTCAGGGTTGCAGTTCACCATGATTGACTCGATCTTGAGATCGGCCATGGCAAAGGCGGCGTGGCAGCAGCAGTAATCGAACTCGATGCCCTGGCCGATGCGGTTGGGGCCGCCGCCGAGGATCATCGCCTTCCTGCGCGTCGAGGGCTCAGCCTCGTTTTGCGCAGGGATCGCCTTGCCGTCCGGTCCGGTCCAGCCTTGCTCGTAGGTCGAGTAGAGGTACGGCGTGCGCGCGGCAAATTCAGCTGCGCAGGTGTCGATTCGCTTGAAGACGGGGCGGACGCCGGCCTTGTGACGCGCGGCGCGAACGTCGAGTTCCTTGCCGCCGGTCAGCTTGGCCAGGCGGACGTCCGAAAATCCCATCGCCTTGATGCGCGTCCACTCGGCCGCATCTTTGGGAAGGCCAGCCTTCTTGATCGCTGCTTCTTCCGAGATGATCTCCGAGATCTGGCGCAAGAACCATTTGTCGATCCTGGACGCGGTGTGGACTTCATCGACGCTCAGGCCCTCGCGGAACGCCTGGCCGACATTCAGCAGGCGTTTCTCGGTCGGGCGCGAGATGGAGGCGATCAGCGACGAGCGGTCGCCGGCGCCGGGAATGTCCTGCTCGTCGAATCCGGAAATGCCGGTTTCAAGCGAACGGAGCGCCTTCTGCAGCGCTTCGTGGAAGGTGCGGCCGATGGCCATCGCCTCGCCCACGGATTTCATCTGCGTCGTCAGCGTCTGGATCTGGTAGTTCAGCGCCGGGTCCGTGCTCTTGTACTTCTCGAACGCAAAGCGCGGGATCTTCACGACAACATAGTCGATGGTCGGCTCGAACGAGGCCGGGGTGACGCCGGTGATGTCGTTGGTGAGTTCGTCGAGCGTATAGCCGACGGCCAGCTTGGCTGCGACTTTCGCGATCGGGAAGCCGGTGGCTTTCGAGGCCAGCGCCGAAGAGCGAGACACGCGCGGGTTCATCTCGATGACGACGAGGCGGCCGTTGTCGGGGTTCACGGCGAACTGCACATTTGATCCGCCGGTCTCGACGCCGATCTCGCGCAGCACGGCGATCGAGGCGTTGCGCATGACCTGGTATTCGCGGTCGGTGAGGGTGAGGGCAGGCGCGACGGTGATCGAGTCGCCCGTGTGGACGCCCATCGGATCGACATTCTCGATCGAGCAGATGATGATGCAGTTGTCCGCCTTGTCGCGGACGACCTCCATCTCGAATTCCTTCCAGCCCAGCAGGCTCTCGTCGATCAGCACCTGGCTCACCGGCGACATCTGCAGGCCGCGCGTGACGATGTCCTCGAACTCCTGCCGGTTGTAGGCGACGCCGCCGCCGAGACCGCCGAGGGTGAATGCCGGGCGGACGATGCAGGGCAGGCCGACGACCTCCATCTGCTTCATCGCCTCGATGAAGCCGGCCTTGAGGTCGTAGGTGATCTTGCCATCGACATTGGAGAGTTCAGGCGAAGCGACGATGGCCGAGCGCGGGCTTTCGAGGCCGATGCGGTCCATCGCCTCGCGGAACTTCTTGCGGTCTTCCGCCTTCTCGATCGCTTCGGCCTTGGCGCCGATCATCTCGACGCCATACTTCGCAAGCACGCCCATCTGTTCTAGCTTGAGTGCGCAGTTGAGCGCGGTCTGGCCCCCCATGGTGGGGAGCAGGGCGTCGGGCCTTTCCTTGGCGATGATCGTCGCAACCATCTCGGGCGTGATCGGCTCGATATAGGTTGCGTCCGCCAGCTCAGGATCGGTCATGATCGTGGCCGGGTTCGAATTGACCAGAATGACGCGGTAGCCTTCCGATTTCAGCGCCTTGATCGCCTGCACGCCGGAATAGTCGAATTCGCACGCCTGGCCGATGACGATCGGGCCTGCCCCGATGACCAGGATTGACTTGATGTCTGTGCGCTTGGGCATGTCACCTGACGAGGCTGGTAGAGGGCAAATTGGCGGTGGGTTTATCGGGGGGGAGCCCCCCGCGCAACCCTCGTTCAACTGTCATCACTCCAGGCCAAACAGGTCAGCTTGCGCCGCCGCCGGCGCCCCTTCGATTGCCAGCAATTTCAGCTTCTTCTGGACGCCGCCGCGCGCCGTGAACCCGCCAGGCTTGCCGCCGGCCGCCGTCACGCGGTGGCACGGCACGACGATCGGCCACGGATTGCGCCCCAGCACCCCGCCCACCTGCTGCGCCAGATGGCGGTCGCCGATTCTCAATGCGATTGCGCCATATGTCATTGTCTCGCCCGGCGGTATCCGCCGCGTGATCGCATAGACCTTTGCATTGAACTCAGGGACGCCGGAGAGATCGAGCCGCGCTTCCAGCAACATCGGCTTCTCGCCGCGCAGCAGGGCGCGGATGCCATGGATCACGCCGGCCACCTCCGGCGGCGTCCCGGCTTCGACCACGCCTGGAAAGCGGCGAAGCAGCGAGGCCCGCGCAACCGTCTGGTCCCGCTCGGGCAGATGCGCGCCGATCAAGCCATTGTCGCCCCAGGCGATTCCCGTCCACCCGATGGCGGTCTCGAAGAGGGCGTACGTGTTCACCCTCGGAACATATTGGTGATCGGGCGATTCCACAGCCGGATTCCGGACAGGATTGCCGACAAATCCCCCACATTTGTCTTGCCAGACAAGCCCGCCGCCGGAACACTCCGGAAGGCAGATGCGGCGCGGTGCGCGGAGCAGGGCGTTCCATGAAGATGACCGGATATCTCCAGCGAGCTCTACTTGCCTGTTTGCTCCTTGGCGCAGCGGGCGCGCCCAGAGCAGCAGCACAGATGGCGATGCCCGTCGTGCAGCCCGGCTACGAGCCGCCCCGCCTCGCCAGCGGCAAGCCGGACCTTGGCGGCGTCTGGACCAACGCCAGTTCGACCAATCTCGAACGCGCCCGCGAGCTCGGCGACCAGTTGATCTACTCCGATGCTGAGATGGAGAAGATCGAAGGCGAGACCTTCACCCGCAACGCGCGCATCAATGCGCCGACGGCCAGGGAGGTGCAGGAAAACTGGACGACGATCGCTCGCGGCCCCGACACGCTGGATGAATGTCGGGGCGGCTCGCGCGGGGTCAATTGCGGCTACAATGCCGGCTGGACCGATCCTGGCGACTGGGTGATGCGCGTCAACCGGCAAGGCCGCACGTCGCTCATCACCTATCCCGGCAATGGCCGTATCCCCGCACGCGTCGCCGGCGCCGACGCCGGCCGCGCCCGCATCGTCCAGACAAGCGAAGCCGACACCACGCGCGGCGAAGCCGACAATCCCGAAGATCGCTCGCTGGGCGAACGCTGCATCATGAGCTTCGGCGTCTCCTCCGGCCCGGTGATGACCGACCAGCTCTACAACAACACTTATCAGTTCGTGCAGACGGCTGACCATTTCGCCATCTGGGTCGAGATGGTGCACGACGTCCGCATCATCCCGATCGGCGGCAAGCATCGCTCCGACGGCATTCGCCCGTGGATGGGCGACTCGATCGCCTCATGGGATGGCGATACGCTGGTGGTCGAAACGGTCGGCTTCCACCCGCGACAGAATGTGCGCGGCGGCGGGCCAAACATGAAGGTCACCGAGCGCTTCACGCGCGTCGCTGAAGACCGGCTTCACTATGCCTTCCATGTCGAGGATCAGGCGACCTGGGTCGAGCCGTGGGGCGGCGAGTATGAATTCGCCTCAGTCGATGGCGCCGTCTACGAATACGCCTGCCACGAAGGCAATCACGGCCTCATCGGAATTCTCGGCGGCGCTCGGGCAGAGGATGCGGCGGCGAAGTCGTCGCCTTAAGTATACCTCTTCGCTGTCTTCTGGTCGAACGTGTCGCCGTCCTTCTTTTCGGCGCCCGCATAGCCCGTGAGCCTGTCGGCCACGAACGGGTTGGAGCGGCGCTCCTGGCCGAATGTGCTGGTGGGGCCGTGGCCCGGCACGAACGTCATGTCGTCGCCCAGTGGCCAGAGTTTTTCCGTGATCGAGTCGATCAACTGCTGGTGATTGCCGCGCGGAAAATCGGTGCGGCCGATCGAGCCCTGGAACAGGACGTCGCCGACGAAGGCGATGTGCGCCTCCCGGTTGTGGATCACCACGTGGCCCGGCGTATGGCCGGGCGTGTGCGAGACATCGAATTTGACGCCTTCCAGCTCAAGCACGTCGCCGTCTTCGAGATAGCGATCCGGTGTCACGTTTTTGAGGCCGGTGAGGCCATAGCGCGCGGCGGAGCTTTCGACCTGGTCAAGCCAGAACTGGTCGTCCTTGTGCGGGCCGATCACCGGGACGCCCGTGCGTTCGCGGATTTCGGCGGCGGCGCCTGCGTGATCGAGGTGGCCGTGTGTCAGCCACATCGCCTTCAGCGTCAGGCCGAAGTGCTCGAGCGCGCCCATCAGCGTGTCGGTGTCGCCACCTGGGTCGACCAGAACAGCGTGCTTTGTCTCGGTATCCCAGATCAGCGAGCAGTTCTGCTGAAGCGGTGTGACCGGTATGATCCGGATCTGGAGGCGGGTTTCGGGGCGTGCTGCGGACATGCCCTCTAGATGGCCGTACTGCCCGGCCGAGGCAAGCGGTCAGTGCGTTCGGCGACGGCGGGGAGCGAAGCCGAGGGCGGGGTTTTCGCTGAGGACCTGCGAACGAAGCGATGTCAGCGTCAGGCGGGTTTCCTCAAGACGGTCGAGCTTGGCGGCGAGGCTTTCGATGCCGTTGTAGGCAAGCCGCTTCATCTCGCGCCGGCCAAGGCTTACGGTTTCGAGGATGATGCCGGAAACGAGGGCGATGCATGAGAGAACCGCCAGCGTCCCGCACAGGAAGGCCGTCGGGAAACGCGGGACAAGTCCGGTCGTCATGAACTCGGCGATGATGGGCGCAGCAAGGATCAGGCTGGTCAGCATGATGACCCCCGACAGGGCGCCGAAGAAGAGCAGCGGGCGTTCATCGCGCATCAGGCGGCCGATCGTGCCGAGGATGCGGAAGCCGTCGCGAAAGGTAGATAGCTTTGACACCGAACCTTCTGGCCGCGCGCCATAGGGCGTCTGGACTTCGGTTGTGATCATGTCGAGTTCGAGGGCGTGGACGGTGAGTTCGGTTTCCGTCTCGAAGCCCGAGGCGAGTGCGGGGAAGGATTTCACAAAGCGACGCGAGAAGGCGCGATAGCCCGACAGCATGTCGGTGAAACGGTCGCCGAAGATCCATGCGACGAGGCCGGTAAGCATGCGATTGCCGAGACGATGGCCGGCGCGATAGGCGGCTTTCTCTTCAGTGATGCGGGCGCCGACGACCATGTCGGCCTGCGTTTCAATCAGGCGCGAGACGAGACGGGGGGCGGAGGCGGCGTCATAGGTCGCATCGCCATCGACCATCACATAAACGTCGGCCTCGATGTCCGAGAACATGCGGCGGACGACATGTCCTTTGCCCTGCAGCGGTTCGCGACGAACGATTGCTCCGGCCTCGCGGGCGATGGTGGCGGTGTTGTCGTGGCTGTTGTTGTCGTAGACGAAGATGCGGGCGTTCGGCAGTGCGATGCGGAAGGATTTGACGACGTCGGCGATCGTCTTCGCTTCGTTGTAGGCCGGGATCAGCACTGCGATGTCGACGTGGCGGATCGCTGGCGAGATCTGCTGGCCGACTGCATGGAGCGCTGCTTCTGCGGCGGCCAGGCGTTCGTGGATGTTCGCGTTTCTGTCGACAGACATGGTCGCCCCGGTGTTCCAGATTGGGCCACGTTGCCACGTCCGGATGAAGGAGCGGTTGCCGAGTTCCTTATGAAGTATGAGCGGTCGTGAAAGGTTTTGGTGACCTTTCGCCTACGCCTTCCGCTCCGCCATCATCTTCGCGAAGCGCTCGAACAAATAGAAGGAGTCCTGCGGGCCGGGGCTCGCTTCGGGGTGATGTTGCACCGAGATGATCGGTTTGCCGGCGACGCTGAGACCGCAGTTGGAGCCGTCGAACAGCGAGCGGTGGGATTCCTCAACGCCCGGCGGCAGCGTGTCGATGTCGACGGTGAAGCCGTGGTTCATCGAGACGATCTCGACCTTGCCCGTGGTGAAGTCTTTCACCGGATGGTTTGCGCCGTGATGGCCTTGCGGCATTTTCTTTGTCTTCGCGCCGAGCGCGAGTGCCAGCATCTGGTGGCCAAGGCAGATGCCGAGGATCGGCACGCCGGAGGCGATCAGCTTCTTGATCTCGGGGCCGGCGTATTGCGCCGTCGCGGCCGGATCGCCGGGGCCGTTGGAGAGGACGACGCCGTCGGGCTTCAGCGCGAGGATGTCTTCCGCGCTGGTCTTGGCGGGAACGGCTGTTACCTTGGCGCCGACGGCGGCGAGGTTGCGCAGGATGTTCTTCTTCACGCCGAAATCCATCAGCACGACGTGAAACCTGCCGCTGTTGTGCGTTTCGAATCCGTCGTTGATCGACCAGAGGCCGGCGGTGGAATCGAAGCGCTGGCCGCTGGTGACGTTGATGGCGAGGTCGGCGTTCTCGACGCCCTTCCAGGTGCGCGCCGCCGCAATCAGCGCCTTTGCGTCGAGCTTGCCGTCCGGCGCGTGGGCAATGGCGGATTTCGGCATGCCGAGTTCGCGGATGCGCCGTGTCAGGGCGCGGGTGTCGACGCCGGAGAGCCCGATGATGTTGCGTTTGACGAGCCAGTCGCCCAGCTTGTCGGCGGCGCGCCAGCTCGATGGAAGGGTCGGCGGCGCCTTGAATACTGCGCCGCGGGCGGCGACCATGCCCTGCGCGGAGGATTCTTCCTGGTCGTCGGCATTGGCGCCGACGTTTCCGATGTGGGGGAAGGTAAACAGGACGATCTGCTCGGCGTAGGACGGGTCGGTCAGGATTTCCTGATAGCCCGTCATCGCCGTGTTGAAGCAGAGCTCGCCGGCAGCGATACCCGTGGCGCCGTGGCCTTCGCCCCAGAAGATCGAGCCGTCTTCGAGGGCGATCGCGCCTGTGGCAAGTTTCGTCATCTGGGGAGCCTCCGGACGGGGCCGCGCGACTCGGGTGCGAGGCCCGCGCAAACGGGCGCTAAGTAGGGGGGGTGGGGGGTAGCGTCAAGGCGCAGGGATGCGGCGGCGTGCGGAACGCTCAGCCCGTCCAGCGTGTGACCTTGGTGCTGACCGTGGGGCGCTGGCGCTCCACCGGATTTTCCCTGGCCGTGCCGAGATAGATGAAGCCGGCGATCTGTTCGTGGCCGCTCATGCCGAGAGCGGCGTGGACGTGGCTGTCGTAGGCGGCGTCCTCGGTTATCCAGACGCCGGCCCAGTCCATGGCCTGTGACGCGATCAGGATGTTCTGGCAGACGGCGCCGGCACTGAGCTGCTGCTCCCAGACGGGCGTTTTCTTTGGATCATGATGGTTGGGCGAGGAGATCACGCAGAGAATCACTGGCGCGCGCAGTGGCAGGCGCATCGCTTCGGCGAGCCTGGCTTCGGGCGCGTCGGGGTCGCGCAGGCTAAGGGCGGCGGCGAAGATTTCGCCGAGCCTGATGCGGGCGTCGCCTTCGATGATCAGCACGCGCCAGGGTT
This sequence comes from Hyphomonadaceae bacterium, assembly GCA_022844475.1. Lineage (GTDB taxonomy): Bacteria > Pseudomonadota > Alphaproteobacteria > Caulobacterales > Hyphomonadaceae > UBA7672. The sequence goes on from JALHLR010000008.1 coordinate 63,505, forward strand.
CGAGCTTGCGATGGTCGGGCACGCGCATGCCGAGGCGGAGGATGGCGTCGAGATCTTGCGCCGAAGGTCCCGGTTCGGCCAGCGCCGCCACCGGCGTGGACCGGCGCAGCGCAAGCAGGCGCAGCGTATCTGGCGATGGATGCGCCGGGTCGAGCGGGGCGCCGAAGTCTGGTTCAGGGGGGAGATCCGGCCGGATGGGCATGCCTAGTGAGTCTCGCCGGGAAGGTGCTCGTGGGCTTCTTCCGCCGGCTGTTGAGGGATGGCGCCGCCGGTGAGGGCGGCGTCGATCAGCGGCTTGATCGTGCGCCAGTCGCTGCTTGCGAGGACGACGCCGTTGAGGACGAAGGTGGGCGTCGAGTCGATGCCCTTGCCCTGCGCGTCGGCGCGCACGTCGTTGATGCGGCGGATGATGGTGCGATCGTTGATGCAGGACTGGACCTGTTCCGGGCTCATGCGGAATTTCGCGCCGAGTGCGTTGAGTTCCGGCATTGCCTCGCCCTTGCTGCTTTCGGTGACGATTGTTTCCTGGCGCGCCATGGCTTCGTCGATGACGGAGTAGAATTCATCCGTCCCGGCGCAGCGGGCGATGGCGAAGATGCCAGCGTCGATGGCGCCATGGATGGCGAATTCGCGGAAGACGAACTTGATCTTGCCCGTATCGACGTAGTCGCGCTTCACCTCGGGCCAGAAATTGTCGTGCCATGCCTTGCAGGCCGGGCAGGTGGGCGAGCCGTATTCGACCAGCGTGACCTTTGCATCGGCCGGGCCGATGGCGGCGTCGCCCTCGACGGGGATCAGCTCGCTGCGGCCGGCAGGCTGGCAGGCGGCGAGCGACAGGCCGAGAAGGGCGGCGGCGAGGGATTTGAGAAACATTGTGGGCTCCGGCTTGGTCGGGGCGGAACCTAGAGGGTTGACCCCTGATTGTCATCCCGGCCGAGCCCGAAGGGCGCAGGACGGTGAGCGATCGCGCCGCCTGCATGAGCTGAGAAAAGGGGCCCGGATGGCCGCTGCGGGGCTTCCGGGATGACAAATTGTGATGTTGCGACTATCCGCCAGCTATGACCGACACACCCGAACCCTGGCGCATCAAGTCCGTGCGGACGGTCTACACCAACAAGTGGATTGCCGTGCGCGAGTATGAGGCTGTGGCGCCGACCGGGGCGGATGCGGTGTATGGGCTGGTGCATCCGCACAACCTGGCTCTCGGCGTGCTGCCGATCGATGAGGCGGGGAATACGGTGCTGGTGGGCCAGCAGCGGTTTCCGTTCGGGCGGTATTCGTGGGAGCTGCCGGAGGGAGGTGGGCCAGAGAACCTGCCGCCGCTCGAGGGCGCGCAGCGGGAACTGGCTGAGGAATGCGGGCTGCAGGCGGAGCACTGGCTGCCGCTCGTTTCGGACATGCACATGTCGAACTCCATTACCGACGAGCGGGCCTATGCCTTCGTCGCCTGGGGGCTCGCGCCGGATGACAGGTTCGCGAAGGACAGTTCAGAGGAACTATCCGTTCGAAGAGTTTCGTTCGCTGATGCCGTGAAAATGGCGGTCTCCGGCGAGATTACCGACGCATTCTCCCTTGTGATGCTCCTGAAGGCCGACCATCTGCTTCGGACCGGGGGCTTGCCGAGCGAGCTCGCCCGGTTGATGCATGGCAAAACCTGAAGGGGCAGGCGGCCCCACTGGGAGACCAACATGGCTGATGGACGCTCAACCGCGACTGAGGCGATCGGCTATGCGGGAACGCCAGCTCCTGTTTGGCAGAAGCTGCGCTTCGATGCTCAGCAGCAGGCAAGTCTGGAGCCTGCGCTGGCGAGCTATCTCAATGCCACTGTTCTGAGCCATGACAGCTTCGCGGAGGCGCTGAGCTATCACCTTGCGCAGAAAGCTGGTGGTCCAGACATGAGCGCGCTGGCCATTCGCGAGATCTGCGCGGACGCCTACCGGCTCGACCCGGCGATCGTTGCAGCGGCGGAGCGCGATCTGCAGGCCGTGCTGGATCGTGATCCGGCGACGCGGACAACGCTGCAACCCTTCCTGTTCTTCAAGGGCTTCATGGCCCTGCAGACGCATCGCGTGGGGCACTGGCTGTGGGGGCAGGGGCGCGAGACGCTCGCCTTCTTCATGCAGTCGCGGATGTCGGAGCTCTATGCGGTGGACATCCATCCGGCCGCGCCGATCGGTTCTGGCGTGTTCATCGACCACGCAACAGGCATCGTCATCGGCGAGACTGCGCGCGTGGGGGACGATGTCTCCATGCTGCATGGTGTGACGCTGGGCGGAACCGGGAAAGTCTTCACCGATCGCCATCCGAAGATCGGCAATGGCGTTCTGCTGGGCGCGGGTTCGAAAGTGCTCGGCAATATCAGGATCGGTGACGAGGCGCGCGTGGGCTCGGGCTCCGTCGTGCTGAGCGATGTGCCGGCGCGCTGCTCGGTGGCGGGGGTTCCGGCCAAGCCCGTGGGCGGGGCGTGCATGAAGCCTGCGCAGACGATGGACCAGAAATTCGACGTGGGTCTGTAGACGCCGCGATCTATCCGCCGCAGTGCTCGCCGTCAGCTGTGTCGTCCCAGCATTCCTGGTCCAGCAACACTGCAACCCGAACAGATCAGTATGACGGTGAGGCAGGCGAGGACGCCCCGCTTCATTGCAGGTCTCTTCGAGTGCAGGAGACCATCTTGGTGCAGCACAGTCACGTGTGCAGGTGAAGCCGCTGGCGCTCAGCCGGAAGTCCGGGGCGAGCAGCATGCATCCCGGGCACAGATTTTTCTCGTTTCGAATAGCTCCCGATACGCCCCGATTGAGGTCAAGCATGACAAGCGCTGTCGTGAAGGCTTGCCCGGGATGCAGTTTTCAGCGGGAACCGTGGAGGGCGGTGTCTGATGAAGGCGGCGGTGGCATGGTGGCGGCGTGCGCGGTCAGGCACATATCGTCATACCAGCAGTCCAGCTCTTCCTTGGTCAGGCATGCCGAGCAGACCACAAGCGCCACAATTGCAGCCGCCGCTATTTTGAACATGGCGTCGATCTCCAGGACGACAGCGAAAGAACGTGGACTCGAGGGTAGATGCAAGGGTTTGGCCCCATTTCCGGTGTGACGGCAGATGTGGCAAAGATCCACATACCGATAGCTTGCGGCCAAGCGGGGCGAAGCTGCGGGGTTGGCGCCCCGTGCTGGGCCAGCTAAGGACAGCCCGCACCTTTCGCTGGAGCCGCCCGATGAACCCGGAAACCGTCAAGCGCATCGAAGCGTACCTGAAGCGCTCGCTGAACCCCGGCCTGACGCTGGTTGCGCGCCCGCGCGTGACTGACAGCGTCGAAGTCACGCTCGCGGGAGAGCATGTTGGTCTCGTCTACCTGATCGAGGATGAGGGCGAGACGAGCTATCAGCTCGAAATGACCATCCTGCAGGAAGACCTCGACGACTAGGTCTCCTTCCCCAAACAACATTGTTGTTTGCCGCCCCGCACGGGTCTAGCCTGACGCTGTCACAATAGATGGCGGAGGGAAGAATGCGCTCACTTTTTGCTGGGGTTGCGGTTCTGGTTCTGGCGGGCGCCTGCGCCATGTCGGCGGAGTCGCCAAGTGCCTCCATGGCCGCGGAATCCGTCAAGGCGCCGGTCGTGATCGAGAGCAAGTTCGCGACGAGCCCGGACGGGACGAAGATTCACTACAATGCGAGCGGATCGGGTCCGCTGGTTGTGGCGATCCATGGCTTTCCCGATTTCTCGGCGTCGTGGGACAAGCTGGCGCCTGCGCTGAACGACAAGTACCGGTTCGTGGCGCTGGACACGCGCGGCTACAACCTGTCGGGCCAGCCTACGGGCGTTGCAAACTATGCGATGCCGAAACTGGTGGAAGACGTGCAGGCGGTGATCAAGGCTGAAGGCGCGAGCAAAGCGACAGTCATCGGCCATGACTGGGGCGCGGCGATTGCGTGGAACTACGCCTTCTCGCATCCCGAGACACTTGAGCGACTGATCATCATGTCGGTGCCGCATCCCGCAAACATGGGCCGGCAATTGCAGGCCTCGCCGCAGAATTCCAACTATGCGCGAAACTTTCAGAAGGATGGCTCGGAGAACAATCTCACTGCAGAGGGACTGGCAGCCTGGGTGCGCGACCCCGAAGCGAAAGCGAAGTATGTCGAGGCGTTCAGGAAGTCGAGCTTTGCGGGAATGATGAATTACTACCGCGCGAACTACCCGAGCGCGCCTGATCCGAACGCGCCGGCGCCGGTGTTTCCAAAGATCAACGTGCCTGTGCTGGTGATCCACGGGATGAAGGACACGGCGCTGCTCTCGATGGGGCACAACGACACGTGGGATCAGGTCAGCAAGGATACGACGGTCCTGATGGCGCCCGACGCGAACCACTTTGTGCAGCACGACGCCGCTGAACTGGTGAACGGCACGATCAGGTCGTGGCTTGACCTGCGGTCCAGGTAAATCGCGCCTGAGCTGACGCGGGTCTCGTTAGGCGACGTCCGGCTCCGCGTGCGCAATGGCGGGCAGGTTGCGCGGCTCGCCCTGGCGTGATCCGCGCCCTGCTGCGGCGGTTTGCCTGCGTGCGGTGGGTGTGGCGGGCCGTCATGCCCTCGATGCGTTCGCGAAGGTGCGACGCTGGCGGGGCAGGCGTTTGGCCACCCGGGCAAAGTCGCGCCGCAGTCTCGGATTTACGGTCGAGGCCGGCGATGATGATCGCGTTGACCCCCGGCCTGTGACGTTGCGCCCACTGCGCCAGCGCAACGCTGCTTTCGCTCCCAAGGCGCGCCTCGATCATCAGGACACGGATCGCAGGTCCGTGCTGCGGGACCGACCTGGCTTCCGCACCGCCAGCAGCTTCGACGACGCGAACTCCACAATCGCCGCGGTAGCCAGCGATCGCAAGACGCGCGATCGCGTCGTTGTCAACCACAAGGATCGTCTCGCCAGGCAGGCAGGTTTGCGCGATCGGCATGAGGTCGTTCCCACACCAGCTCGTCACGACCCAAGCGACCGGACATGGGCTGAGTTCCAACGTTACCGCTGCAGCGCCCGTAGATCTGGGGAGTTTCTCAGGACGGCATGGAACGGCTGGTGCGCACGCGGATCAGCAGCCGCGACAGATCCTCCAGGCAGCGACGACATGAAAACGCCCGCCGGTGAAGGCGGGCGTTCCCGGATTCAATGCATTTGACGATGCAGGCCTAGGACAGCGCGCGCGTGATCGATGCGAGCCCCTTGGCGAACTCGTCATCGGCGGCCTTGCCGGAAAGTTGTTCCGTGAGGATCGCAGCGGCGGCCTTCGAGGCGGTGTTGACCGCAGCCAGTTTCACATCGCGTATTGCGTCGGATTCGGCGCGGGCAATGCGCTCCTCAGCCAGCTTTTCGCGCGAGGCGATGCGGGCGACGAGCGCTGCTTCGGCGGCGTTGGCGAGCTGCCCGGCTTCGCGGCGAGCGGCTTCGACGATGGCGCGGGCGTCTGCTTCGGCTTCGGCAGCGCGCTTCTGGACTTCGGCCAGCTTGGCCTCGGCTTCGCGCCGCAGCTGCTCGGCTGCGGCGAGTTCGGAGGTGATCTTGGCGGCGCGATCATCCAGCGACTTGGTGATCGTTTTCGGCACTTTCATGTAGACAATGATGCCGATGAAAATGAGCAAGCCAATGAACGCCCAGAAGGTCGGGTCGTTCATGTCCAGATTCCAGCCCAGCAGGTTAAGAGCGGGCAGGGGACCGGCTTCGGCGGGGCCTGCGGTCAGCTGGGCGGTTGTTTCGTGCGGGGCCATGTCAGCCTCCCATCGCGCCGGCGACAGCTGCCTTGACGGCGGCCGGCGACGGTTTCGCGCCCGTGAGTTTCTCGGCGATCGCCGCGGCGGCGTCTTCGGCGACTGCCGAGACGTTGGCCATGGCCTTCGCGCGTGTATCCGAGATGCGCGCCTCCGCTGCGGCGAGGCGGGCGTTGAGCTCAGCCTCTTTCGCAGCGGTTGCAGCGGCGGTCTTCGCGTCGGCTTCAGCCTTGGCCTTCGACGCCGTGTCGCGCGCGTTGGCGCGGGCGGCGGCAATCTGGGCCTCGAACTGCTTCACTGACTCGTCGGCCTTGCCCGAAAGGACGGCGGCTTCGGCGACGTCGCGCTTGATTGCGCCGTCGCGGTCTTCCACCGCCTTGCGGATCTTCGGGAGGAAGACGTTGGCGACCGCGAAGTAGAGCACGGCAAAGGTAACGATCAGCCAGAATACCTGGGAGACCCCGGTATCCATGATCTGGTCGAACGGCGGGAAGCCGCTGCCGGACGCGTGTTCTGCAGTTTCGGTCGCCACGTCGGTATCTCCCGAGGAGGATAGATTAGACGGCGAAGATCAGGATCAGGGCGATGGCGAAGCCGAAGATGCCCAGAGCTTCCGTCACGGCGAAGCCGAAGATCAGGTTGCCGAACTGCTGCGGGGCGGCAGACGGGTTGCGCATCGCGCCGTCGAGGTAGGCGGCGAAGATGTTGCCCACGCCGATGGCGGCGCCGAGCATGGCGAGACAGGCGAGACCTGCGCCGACGTAGTTGAGACCTTCCATTGTATTCTCCTTGGGAAGCCGTTGGTGATCAGTGCGCCTCGCCGAGTGCGTCATTGAGATAGACGCAGGTCAGCATGGCGAACACGTAGGCCTGGAGGAACGCCACCAGGAATTCCAGCGCAGTCACACCAACGATCAAGGGCATCACGAGCAGACCCCCCATCAGCATGCCGATGCCGCCAAGGGCGACAGCGAGCGACGGGATGAAGCCAGCGAAGACTTTGAGCGCCACGTGGCCACCAAGCATGTTCGCGAACAAGCGCATGCCGAGGCTGATCGGGCGTGACAGGAACGAGATGATTTCGATCGGGGTGACGATCAGGAGCAGCACGAATGGCACGCCTGAGGGCACAAAAATCTTGAAGAAGCCGAGGCCTTTCTTCATCAGGCCCACGACGATCACGAGGCCGATGGTGAAGATGGCCATGAAGCCGGTGACGGCGATGTGGCTGGTGGTGGTGAAGAAGTACGGGAACATGCCGATGATGTTCGCGATGAAGATGAAGGCGAACAGCGTGAAGACCAGCGGGATGAAGGGCTTGCCCGGCGCGTGGTTCACGTCCTTCACGATGCCGGCGATGAAGCCGTACCAGATCTCGGCCAGCGACTGCACGCGGTTCGGCACCGTCGACATTTTCGATGTGGCGAGCGCCAGGAAGCCGATCACGAGCAGCACGCCCACGACCATCCAGAACGCGGAGTTCGTGAACGAAATGTCATAACCGCCAATGTTCAGATCGAACCACTTGCCGATCTGGAACTGGTGCATCGGGTCGGTGGCAATTCTCATTCGCCTGCGCCTTCGCCCTTGTTGCTCTCACTGGCCCCGGCCTGATTGGCCTTGCTTGCGGTCGCCACGACATTCCGGACGCCGGCCACGAAACCCAGCATGAGGCATGAAACCAGCCCCCAGGGTGTCCACCCGAAGAGCGCGTCCAGTCCCCATCCCAGGACGGCTCCCACAATGACAGCGGCCGCAAAGTCCGACGCCATGCGGAAACCGAGACCCATTCCCTTGCTCGTCGCCATATACCTGGGACGTTCCCGCGCATCGATCTCGGCCTGGGCCTTGGCGATCCGTTGATTCAGATCGTCCTGGCTCATGTCAGAGGTCCGCGTGGGAGGGGAAAAGTCCGGCCCTGCGTGCGTCGAAGCCCCGGAAATCCAAGTGGAAACCCGAGGTTTCGGCGCGGGCGAAGCTATAGGGGCGGCCCTGAGTCCCGTCAAGCAAATGTCACGTGCGAATTGGACCGCAACCACCTGATTCTTAGAGCTTTTCGCAATGGCGAAAACGCCGCAGCCGGATCCGACAGAGAGGGTAGCCAAAAACCGCGTTTGGCATCGCGGCCTCGGCCACGTCCGGCCCTTACGCCGCCGCGAGCCGTTCTGCGGCCTGGAGATCGACCGACACAAGTTTCGAGACACCGCGTTCCTGCATGGTGACGCCGAACAGGCGATCCATGCGGGACATGGTGACTGCGTTGTGGGTGATGATCACGAAGCGCGTCTGCGTGCGCGCGCGCATTTCCTCCAGCAGGCGACAGAAGCGGTCGACGTTTGCGTCATCGAGCGGGGCGTCGACTTCATCCAGCACGCAGATGGGGGCGGGGCGGGAGAGGAAGACGGCAAAGATGAGCGCCGTGGCGGTCAGCGCCTGTTCGCCGCCCGACATCAGGGACAATTGGCCAAGCCGCTTGCCCGGGGGCGAGGCGTAGATTTCGAGGCCGGCATCGAGCGGATCGTCGGATTCGGTGAGACGCAGTTCGGCGTGGCCGCCGCCGAACAAGGCCGTGAACAGAGAGCCAAAGTGCCCGTTCACGAGCTGGAAGGCGTCGAGCAGGCGCTGACGGCCATCCATATTCAGCGCGTCAATGCCTTCGCGGAGCCTGGCAATGGCGGCAGCGAGGTCATCGCGCTCCTCGATCTGGAAACCCATGCGCTTCGAGATCTCGGTAAGCTGTTCGTCAGCCTCCATGTTCACCGCGCCGAGTTGGTCACGCTCGCGGCGCAGCTGGCCGAGGCGCGTGTCCAGAACGTGGGCGTCGGCGCTGGCTTCTTCCGGCTCCGGCGCATCGGCATCGCCGTGCTCCGCGCGTGCGGCGCGTGAGGCTGCGAGGATTGCAGAGACGCGGCCTTCGAGTTCGTCGAGTTCTTGGTCAAATGCGGCGCGGACCTGTTCAGCGATCTCGGCCTCGCGGCGGACGGCGGCTTCCAGGCGAGATTCTGCGCGGACGAGCGCTTCGCGTGCTGTCGAGGCGCCATCGCGCGCGGCGCGGGCGGCGATCTCTGTCTCGCGCAGGCCGGCTTCGGCCTCAGCGAGCGCATCGGCAGCCGTGCGGCGAGCGGCGTCTGCGGTTTCGGCATTGGTCGCGAGTTCGTCGAGCCTGCGCTGGATCGCGGCCGGTTGCTCGCGCGCATGATCGAAGGCGACGCGCGCATCGGCCAGCTCGCGCGCCATGGCGGAGAGGCGTGTTGACGCCTCGCTCCCCCGCGCGCGCCATTCGTCGCGGTCATGCACAAGCGAGACACGCTGGGCTGCGGCGCGTTCGGCATCGCGGAGGAAAGCATCAAGCGCTGCGGCGGCCGTGCGCTCGGCATCGCGGCCGGTGCGGATCTGATCGGACAGCCTGACAAGGATCTCCCGGTCGTGGTCGGACGGCGCGGCGGCGAGCGAAGCGCGGGCGACGCTGAGCGCTTGCGCTGCGCCGTCGCGCTCCGCGGCGAGACGCGCAGCAGTTTCGCGCAGGGATGCGCCGCGCAGCGACAGACGTTCGACATCCTGTTCGGCGCGGATTGCGGCTTCATGTGCTTGTGCTGCGGTCCGCGCAAGGTCAGGCGCCTGGCGGCGGGCGGCCATCAGCGTCATCTCAGCATCGGTGAGTTGCTTCGAGGCCTGTGCACGCGCTTGGGCGGCAGCGTCGCGCGCAACGTGCGCGGCAGCGATTTCCGGCCGCAGGGCCTGGCGGCGGGCGCGTTGTTCTAGCTTTTCTGCCGACGTCAGCGGTGCATCGGCCGTGCGCACGAAGCCATCCCAGCGCCACAGATCGCCCTCGCGGCTGACCAGGCTCTGGCCGGTCTTCAGGTGCGTGACGAGATCTGCGCCAATAGCGCGATCGACGAGGCCGCACTGGGTAAGGCGCGGGTAAAGTTCGGCCGGAGCCTCGACCAGCTGGGAGAGCGCCTTTGCGCCCGCGGGCAGGGCACTGGCGGCCTCGCCATGGCGGCCCGACCAGTGGACCGGCGAGGCGATATCCGTTGGCGCGTCGAGATCATCGTCGAGCGCTGCAGCGATGGCGCGTTCGAGCCCCGGCGCCCGCACGCCATCCATGACCGGAGGCGAAGTGGTGGCGCTCAGCTGGCGCAGCAGGCGGTCGAGGCCTTTCAGTTCGGATTCGAGTTCGCCGACCTTGCGCTCAGCTGCCAGCAGCGGCGGCGTCAGGCGGGCTTCGACGGCGCGCGCCTCGTCCACCGCGCGCAGCGCCGCGTTGAGCGCCGATTGGACCGCCTGCGCTTTTTTCTCCAGATCGGCGTGGCGCGCACGTGCATCCTTCAGCGCAGCGTCCATTTTCGCAGGGTCGCCGACGGAGGCAAGTTCGGTCTCGACCTTCTTCAGTTCATTCGCCAGCCGCGCATGGCGCTCGTCCTCGCGGCGCACAGCGGCTTGTGCGGCGGCGGCTTCTGCGTCCGCCTTGGCAAGCGCGGTGCGGCGCTGATCGGCTTCCTGCTCGAATGCCTGTAGCGCGCCCATCGCTGTGTCGACTGCAGCGGCAAGTTCGGCCTCGCGCGCGGCCTTTGCATCGGCATCATCCGGGGGGAGGGCTGCGAGGAGCTGCGTTGCCCGTTCAGCGCGGGCAGCGGCGTCGTCGCGTTGCACCGTCTCCCGCGTGGTGTCTTCCAGCAGGCGCGTGATGTCGCGTTCGAGACGCGTCGAGAGATCCTTTGCGGCGTCGCGCTCGGCTTCGATGCGTGCAAGCTGCAGCTTGATCACGCCGAGCCGTCCGGCGGCGTCGGCCTCAGCTGCGCGCAGCGGCTCTATTGTTGCGCGTGCTTCCAGTTCTTCCGTTGAAGCGCGGGCAACCGCTGAGACGGTCTTCACTTCTTCGCTCTTCGCAGCGTCGAGCGCCTTTCGCGCCTGCTGCGTTTCGACAACCGCGCCGCGCCAGCGAGCCGCGCCGAGACGTGCTTCGAGCGCGGCGATCTCCTCGGAAAGTGCGCGGTACTTGCGCGCCTTGCTGGCCTGGCGCTTCAACGCATTTGCCTGCCGCTCCACTTCGGCCATGATGTCGGCGAGCTTGGCGAGGTTTTCGTCCGCTGCCTTGAGCTTCAGCTCCGCCTCATGGCGGCGGGCGGCAAGGCCGCCAATGCCAGCAGCCTCCTCGAGGATGCGGCGGCGGTTCTGCGGCTTCGCGCCGATCAGCTCGCTGATCTGGCCCTGCCTGACGAGTGCCGGCGAGTTGGCGCCGGTGGACGCGTCGGCAAAGAGTAGCTGCACATCCTTGGCACGCACGGTGCGGCCATTGATCTTGTAGGAGGAGCCCGCGCCGCGCCGAAGCATACGCCTGATCTCGAGCAGGTCTTCGTCGTTGAACTCAGCCGGCGCACCGCGATCCCGGTTGTCGAGCTGGAGCACGACTTCCGCCATTTCGCGGGCGGGCCGCGCGTCTGTGCCCGAGAAGATGAGATCGTCCATCTCCCCGCCGCGCATGGCGCGCGCCGAGGTCGCGCCCATCGCCCAGCGCAGCGCTTCGAGCAGGTTCGACTTTCCGCAGCCATTGGGGCCGACAATGCCGGTCAGGCCTTCTTCGATCGGCACATCCACCGGATCGACGAAGGACTTGAAGCCCGCAATCTTGAGGCCGATCAGGTGCAAGCCGGATTCCCGTTTGGCCCCGCCAGTATGGGCTTTCAGCCCGCTTAGAGACGGGCTGCACCGGGGTCAATGCCAGTCGCCAGCGGGGCGATGGCTGCGTTATTGCGGCGCTGGCGCAGCGGGGGCGCCCGCTTTGGCCAGTTCAGCATCGATCGCGGCGGAAATCGCTTCCAGTGATTCCGGCTCGATCTTCACGCCGTTGATGACAAAGCTCGGTGTGCCTGTGATCGTCGCCGGCATGTCGGCAAGCGCCGCGTTTGTGGCCGCGAGGATTGTCGGGTCATCGATACAGGTTGAAACAGCATCGGGCGAGAGATCGAACTTCGCGCCGATGGCGTTCAGCTGCTTCTTCATGTCCTCGGGCGAGGCGGCGTTGAACAGCGCCTCCTGCTCGTCGAACATCACGTCGATCGCCTCGAAGAAGCGATCCTCGCCGGCGCAGCGTGCGATCGCCGCACCGGCAAGCGAGAGCGGCGCCGGCGTAGTTGGCAGCACATACCAGGCGAGCTTCACCTTGCCGGTGTCGATGTATTTCGCCTTCAGCTCGGGGAAGATTTCCTCGTGAAATGCGCGGCAGTGGCCACAGGTTGTCGAAGCGTATTCCGCCAGCTCCACGGGCGCGTTGGCATCCCCCAGCACCGGCTTGCCGAGGAAGGGCGAGATGGGAACCTTGGTGTAGGCGTCGATTTCGGCTGCGGGCGTGCACGCGGCCAGCAGCAAGGCTGCAGAGGCGAGAGCGAGGCGGGCGTTTTTCATCCTATTGCGCCGGCGGTGTCGAAGCGGGCGCGGCGGGCGTTGCCGGCGTGGTGGTGGGTGTCGCCTCGGCCGGCGGCGCCTCGATCTCGGTCGGGATCGGTTTGCCAGCCAGTTTCGCCTCGATGGCGGCGACCATGTATTCCCAGCCGCGATTTTCCATCTTCTCGCCATTCAGGAAGAAGGTCGGCGTACCGCTGATCTTCATGTTGGGGTCGGGGTTCAGAAATGCATCGTCATGCGACTTCTTGATCGAGGCGCGCAGCTCCGGCTGGTGGTCGATGCAGGTGCGCATCTCATCGAGCGTAATGCCGTTGGCGGCGGCAACCTCGGCCAGCACGGGAAGCGCCTTGCCTTCGCGCGCCGCATCGAGCAGGTCGGCCTGCGCGGTGAAGATGGCGTCGATCATGGTGTGGAATTTCTCGGGCCCCTCGCAGCGTGCGACCGAGGCCAGCACCACGCCGAAGCCATCGGTTGCCTTGCCGTCCGGCCCGGCTTCGAGCGGATAGTCGCGGTAGATGTACCGCACCTTGCCGGTGTCGATGTAGGTCGCCTTGAGCCGCGGAAAGATCTGTTTCGCAAAGTCCCGGCAGACATGGCAGGTCAACGCCGCGTACTCGACGATTTCGAGGGGGGCGTCCGCGCTGCCGATCGGCACGTCGCCGATCACGGGCGTCACCGGCACGGGTGTAAAGTTCGAGACGGGCTTTGCCGGCTCGCCGCCGCAGGCTGCAAGCATCGCCGCTGCGGCGAGGGTGCCGGTGAAGGCGAGCGGACGAAGGGCGAAAGCGCGGATCATCGGGCGTTCCTCGATTTGTTGGGCGGTTGTGGCCAAACTGCAGGGGCGGGTCAACTTGGCGTCCGTCACAAACCCATGTTTCGCGAATGCGTTATCGCTTGCGAAGGCCGGTCAGCACAGCTTCGGCAAGGCCCGACAGCGCCGTCCGGACATCCTTGTCCTTCACCGGCGCCAGTTCCCGCACCAGCGCCGCACGCTGTTCGGGGGTGAGGGGGCGGGCGATGACGAGCGACAGTTGCTTGGGCGGCGCGGTCTGGATGATCTTGAGCGACGTGATCTTCGAGCCCGAGGCGAGGTTCACCCGTTCCAGGATGTGCTCCTTCGAATGCTGGATGATGGGCGCCGCCGCAGAGGGCGCGCGCAGGTGAAGCACACTGCCGCCCCTGGCGCGGGACACACGCACCGGCTCCGTGATGGCGGCGAGCCGCAGCCCTACAATCTCGGGCCAGCGCGATTTCAGGGTTTCCGGCGCTGGTCCCGCATCCTTCAGAATCGGCCGTAGCGCCTTCTGCAGCGCAAAACCCATCGGCTTCGCAGGGCGGTAGACAGGCACGGCATGGGTGGTCGCAAGGCGTTCTTCCGCCGCCCGCTCCCTTTCCAGTTCATCCCAGTCGATGGACATGGCCATACCTTGCCAGTTTTCACGTTTCGTCGGAATGCCCCCGTTGCACGTTGGTCCAGAGACGAATGACCGCTAACAGCTCCAGGAAGTTGCTCACAGCGGTGGATCGCTGGTACCGGCGGCATGGCCGGGTGCTGCCCTGGCGCGTCGGGCCGGCGGAGCGTGACGCAGGCTTCAGGCCCGATCCCTATCGCGTCTGGCTCAGCGAGGTGATGCTGCAGCAGACGACAATCCCCCACGCGACGCCGTATTTCGAGCGTTTCGTGGCGCGCTGGCCGGCGGTCGGGGCGCTGGCAGAGGCGAGTTGGGAGGATGTATCGGCGGCATGGGCCGGGCTCGGGTATTACAGCCGCGCGCGCAACCTGCATGCCTGTGCAAAAGCTGTCGCCACGCGTGGAAGCTTTCCACAGGACGCGACGAGCCTTCGTGAACTGCCGGGCATCGGTCCGTACACCGCCGCAGCCGTCGCTTCGATCGCATTTGACGAGCGTATTGCGCCGGTTGATGGCAATATCGAGCGTGTCGTCTCACGCCTGTGGGCTATTCCATCCGATCGAACCGAGGCAGGCTGGCGCGCTGCCAAAGTCGTGATCGCGACGCGTGCGCAGGAGCTGGCCGCCGCATTGCCGAAGGGCGGACGCGCAGGCGATCTGGCGCAGGCGCTGATGGACCTCGGCGCAACGATCTGCACGCCAAAGAAACCGAACTGCCTGACATGTCCGCTCAACGTCATGTGCGCCGCGCGCGCCGAAGGCGCTCCCGAGCGCTATCCGGTAAAGGCGGAGAAGCGTGCTGTGCCGACGCGATACGGCTCGGCCTTTGTCCTGACGCGCGGACGTAAGGTCATGCTGGTGCGGCGTCCGCCAGCGGGTTTGCTCGGCGGGATGATGATGCCGCCGACAAGCGCCTGGACGGAACGCAAGCTGCATGACCCGCTGGAGGGCGCTCCCGGCGCGTTCGCCTGGGAGCGTGTCGGCGAGATCCGTCATGTCTTCACGCACTTTGCCCTGAGACTGGACGTCTGGCGCGCCGCTGCGCCTGCGCGCGCGAAAACAGCGGGCGAATGGATTGAGCGTGACGACGCGCTTGCGGCGCTGCCGACAGTCGGTCGGAAAGCTGTCGCTCTGGCGGTCCGATGAGGCCTATTGCGGCGCGGGAGCCGGTGTCGCCGGCGGAGCGTCAGGCGCGGGCGCTGTGCCATCTGCAGGCGCGGGAGCGGCGCCATCGACCGGCGGCACGGCGCCGTCGACCGGAGCGGCGCCTTCCGCGGGAGCGGCCGGAGCTGGCGGAAGCGGGGCAGGCAGCGGGATGCTCTCGCCACCCAGCGTGCGCAGGTAGGCGATGAGGTTCATCCGGTCCTCAAGGCCGGTGACGCGGCTGTTGACGCCAGCGAAGTTCATGATCGTGGCCGAGGCAAAGCCCTTCGGACGCTCGAGGAAATGGTCAAGGTTCTCGTAGGTCCAGGCGCCTTCGTGCTCGGAGAGAGAGCCTTCGCCGGCTGAGTATTTGAACCCAGCCACCGATGCGATGTCGCGACCGAGCACGCCATACAGCGGCGGGCCCTGCAGGATTGCGCCGCCCGGATCGAAGGTGTGGCACTGGACGCACTTCTTGTGCTGCTCTTCGCCTCTGGCAATGTCAGCGGCGGCCAGCAGCAAGCCGTAGTCGACGGGGCCCTCAACCGCTTCTTCTGCGACGGTCTCGGTCGGCACCTCGACGGCATAGGCCGCAACTTCGTGCTTCGTCGTATGAAACAGCGAATGCGTCGCCTCATTGATCCCGATCAGGGCGAGGCCGGTTCCGAGCACGCAGAACGCGATCTTGTTGAAGCCCAGATCACTCATGGGTTGGCCCTGCTCCAGTCCCTAGCGGACGCATGAACGGGCCCGATTCGAGCCCGCGCGCGCGAGGCTTTCTTGCATTTCAGCGCCAAGGCGGCAACCGGAGAGAGCCCGGCGAAATGACGCATCGTCCGGGCCGCCTTGCGGCAGCTAACCCCCTATTTCCGTTGCCATGTTCTGGGCGACGCAGGCATAGAGGCGCATGAGCAAGATCGCCTTCCAGGGGGAGCTGGGCGCCAACTCCCATATCGCGTGCAACGAGGTCTATCCGGATCTCGAGCCACTGCCGTGCCCGACCTTCGAGGATGTGTTCCAGGCGGCGGCCTCTGGCGAGGCGCAGCTCGCCATGATCCCTGTGGAGAACTCCATTGCGGGCAGGGTGGCGGACATCCATCATCTGCTTCCCACCTCGCCACTGCAGATAATTGCCGAGCATTTCATGCCGATCCGCTTCCAGCTGATGGGCCTGAAAGGCTCGTCGCTCCAGCAGATCAAGGCCGCTCACAGCCACATCATGGGGCTGGGTCAATGCCGGAATTTCCTGCGGGCGCGGGGCATTCTCGCCCGCACCAGCTCGGACACAGCCGGCGCTGCCCGGGAGGTCCGCGACCTTGGCGACCCGACGCAGGCGGCGATCGCCCCCCGCCTCGCTGCGGAGGTCTACGGCCTCGATATCCTGGCCGAGAACATCGAGGATGCAGCTCACAACACCACGCGCTTCGTCATCATGAGCCGCGAGGCGAGCATGCCTGACAGGGGCGATGGGAAGGGGTGGGTCACGGCCTTTGTCTTTCGTGTCCGCAACGTGCCGTCTGCGCTTTACAAGGCAATGGGCGGTTTTGCGACCAACGGCGTCAACATGACCAAGCTCGAAAGCTACCAGATTGGCGGGTCGTTCTCGGCGACCCAGTTCTACGCAGAGGTCGAGGGTCATCCGGATGATGCCCCGCTGCAACGCGCGCTTGAGGAGTTGGGGTTCTTCTCGACGCAGGTTCGCCACCTGGGCGTGTTTGCCGCCCACCCGTACCGCACACGCGCAGCGTCGCTCGGCTGAGTTGGTAGCTGACTGACAACGCCCAGTCCCGGCCCAACCATCGTCACATTTGAGCGTTGGTGTGCGGCGTTGGCGCAAGGCGGCGCGACACGCCTGCGTGCCCGGACTCCCTGAAATCAGGGCAGATTCGGGTGTTAGAAGTATTCGATCTGTATTCGTTCACCTCGCTCAAGACGAAGACACCTTCCGGACACAATTGCCAGTATCGACGAAGCCAATAAGGCCTGGTGTTGCCAAGTAGTCACCCGGCGAGATTTAATCGGTGACTGCAGCGGAACTGGCTCGCGTCACAACCACTTAAGCTGCATATCGACCCGGCTGGGTGGATAGATGGTTCGCGACGGACGTCTTCTTGAGGTGGACGGAGCGGCCAGGACTGAAACCAGAGCTGGGTCTTACCGCCGGGATCACGCAATCCCGCCGGAACCCCGCTCCAGACAAACTGGAGTCTTCCCCATGAAACTGAAAATCGCTCTCGCCGCCGCGTCCATGCTCGTCGCGCCGGCCTTCATGACCGCCAACGCCCAGCAATCGGGCGTCTACGTTTCCGGCGGTTACACCTATTTCGACGGAGATGGCGGCGCTCAACTTGGCGGCATCACTGGCCGCGTCGGCGTCAACTTCACCCCGAACTTCGCCATCGAAGGCGAAGGCACGTTCGGCGTGACCGACGATTCGGGCACAGAGCTCGACAGCCAGTTCGGCGCCTATGTCGTCGGCAAGCTGCCGATCAATCCGCAGTTCGACGTGTTCGGCCGCGTGGGCGTCGCCCGTATCGAAACCTCGCCGGGTGGAGACGAAGACGGTCTCGCGTACGGCGCCGGGGCGCAGTGGAACCTGACATCGCAGGACGGCATCCGCGGCGACTGGACCCGTAACGACTTCGACGCCGGCGAGGTGGACGCGTTCTCGCTGTCCTACGTCCGCAGCTTCTAGTCTGACCGCCCTCAACGGGGCGCAGGTCTGAAACGAGACACCCCGTGGTCACCCCACGGGGTGTTTTCGCTTGGGCAGCCGTGCAAGGCTGGGCGCGGGAGGCATGCATGCCCGAGATTCGCATCAACGTGCTCGATCCTGCAGACGCAGACGGGCTTCAACGCTGCTACGCCATCTATCGCGACGCGATCCTCAAATCCGAACAGCGACCCGAAGCGGACTTCAAGGCTCTGTTCTTCAGGCCTGACTATCGCTTCCTCGTCGCCCGGATGGATGAGCAGATTGTCGGCGTCGCGGTGTCCTGGGCGCCGGAGCAGGCGGACTTCTGGCTATTCGAGTACGCCGCTGTCGCTCCTGAAGTGCGCGGCATGCAGATCGGCTCGCACCTCCTGCAGGCAAGCGTGGCGATCATTGGTCCGCAGCGCGTAACCCTGGTCGAGGTCGACGCCGACATGGGCTCGGACGAACAGGCGCGCCGCATGCGCTTCTACCAGCGTCTCGGCGCCCGCCGCCTGCGCGGCCTCAACTACATCCTGCCGCTGGATGCCTTCGGCACACCGCCGCCCATGGTCATGCTTGCGCTCACGCATCCAAGCGTCGGCGGCGTCTCGGTGATGATCCTGGAAGACTGGCTGCGGCGCATCTACAGCGAGGTCTACGGCAAGGGCCTCGACGATCCGCGCCTCGCGAAGATGATCGATCCGCTGCCGGACCAGATTCAGTTTGATCCGATTTAACCGCGCTCCAGCCATGCCTTGATGACGTGGTGGGCAATCGCAAACGCTGGTGGGGCGAAGGCGTCGGGATTTGTTCCGGCCATCATAGACCGCGCTTCTTGCCGGGTGAACCACTTCGCGGCTTCGATCTCGGTGGCGTCGATATTGATCGTGTCCCCGTCCGCCTCGAGGATCAGCCCGATCATCAGTGAGGACGGGAAGGGCCAGGGCTGGCAGAACAGGTAGTCGGCACGTGTGGTGCAGCGCACGCCGGCCTCTTCGAAGACCTCGCGCGCTGCCGCCTGCTCGATCGTCTCGCCCGGTTCGACGAAGCCGGCAAGGCACGACCAGAAGCCCGGCCGCCAGGCAGCCTGACGGCCCAGCAGGCACCTGTCATTATGTGTGGCCAGCATGATCGCGACCGGATCGACCCGCGGAAAATGCTCCGCGCCGCAATCCTCGCACTTCCGCTTCCACCCTGCGTCTTCGACCATGGTGCGCGTCCCGCAATTGGCGCAGAAGCCGTGCCGTCGATGCCATTCAAACAGCGCCCGCGCTGTCGCGGCAGCGCCTCCCTCGAACGGCGAGAAGGCCGAAGCCGCCGCGCGAAAATCCTCGAACACACCCAGCCCTGCGATCGGCGAGCTATCGAGGCTGAACGAGGCGGGCAGCTCCAGCGCAAAAACCGGCGATCCCTTGACCGTCTCGCCAAGAAACAGACGCTGCGCCTTGGGGCTCAACATCGCCGCCTGGGCGCCAAGCCACAGGATAGGCCGCCCCGGCGCCAGGCGGGCGCCGATCTGCATCGGCCCCGATGGTGGCGCCGAACCTTCGACCAACGGCATGCCTTCGCGCATCAACAGGATCTGCGCGCTGTCGGACGCCATCGCAGCATCGAGCCACGTCTTGTCACGCCTGTGGTGGGCGGCGCGGTCGAGCCCTGTCGGAACCAGCGGTATATCGGCGGCGGCGCGTGACAGGGGCTCTTGCAAGGGGGGCACTAAAGCTTCCTGATATTGCCTCGGAAGCGCTCTATTGCACGCCGCTGCGCCAGCACGCCATAGGCGCCAAGCGTCAGCACGCTCAGCAGCTTGCGCCCCGCACCGCTCAGGCGCTGCACCGGCCTGCCATGCCCATCGGTCGGGCCCACATAGGCGCTCGCCTGCATCAGAGGTGCATGCACGGGATCGACAGTTTCGCGAATCATCGCGCCGATCGCCGCATCGAGCCGGCGCTCTTTCTCCTCGAACGATTCAGCGGGAGGCGGGGGCGGAGGGGCAGGCGCCGCCAGCTTGCCGGCAAGCCGCGCCAGCAGGTCCGCCAACTCCTCGACCCGCGTCATGGGCTCGGGATGCGCCTCGACCCAGTTGCGGTCGGCCAGCAGATGCAGATAGCCGCCCTTGGGCTGGCCCTGCTCGATCAGGAACGGCACGACAGGCTTGCCGAGCGAATCCGCCAGCGCTGCCTGCCGCCGCATATGGTCGGTCTGATTGCATTCCTGAGAGAAGAGCAGTGCGACAAGTTCGGCTTCCCGAATGGCTGTATCGACCTCGGCCTCGCTGCTGACCTCCGCCGGCAGCTTGGCGTCATACCAGACTGAAACCCCGCGCTCATCGAGATTGCGCGCCAGATACGCCGCCAGCTCCCGGTCGCCTCGTGCGAAAGAGATGAAGACGTCATGGCTCATGCCGGCAGTGCTCCGTGTTCGGCCTGGAAGGCGGACCGCACGGGCGCCCCCGGTCTCACAGGAGATAATTCCATGACCAGCAAAGGCGCCCCCCGACGACTCATTCACCTCGAACATTGCAGGGTGGCGCCTGACTTCCTATAAGGAAAGTGCAGGCTGGTTGCGGACGGGCGGTTCGCCAACCCGGTCAGGTCCGGAAGGAAGCAGCCGTAACGAGTTTAGCTCGGGTCGTGGCCAGCCTGCACCTCACGCCATCTCATTCCACAGCAGATTCCAGAGGTTGGCTCCGGCAGGTTGGCGATTCCACTGCTTGTGGGCCATATAGAACCCATGGCCTCGAAGAAGCCTCCGAAACCGCCCGAAGATGGGCCTGTGGATGATGTTGCGGAACCCCGCGACACGCTTACCGCGTCCATGTTCGGCGATGATGTTCCGCTCGGCCCGCCCGCCTACCAGGTACTTGCCCGCAAATACCGTCCGACCCGGTTCGAGGACCTTGTCGGGCAGGAGGCCATGGTCCGCACCCTCACCAATGCGTTCAGGACTGGCCGCATCGCGCACGCCTTCATGCTCACCGGCGTCCGCGGCGTCGGCAAGACGACCACTGCGCGCCTGCTGGCGAGGGCGCTGAACTACGAAACAGCCGATGTCCACCAGCCGTCGATGCAGCTTGACCCGCCAGGTGCGCACTGTGCAGCCATCATGGAAGGCCGCCATCCCGACGTGCTCGAACTCGACGCTGCCTCCAACACCGGCATCGACAACATGCGCGACCTGTTGACCGGCGCGCGCTACGCGCCTGTCAATGCGCGCTACAAGGTCTACATCATCGACGAAGTGCACATGCTCTCGACTGCCGCATTCAACGCGCTGCTGAAGACGCTGGAAGAGCCGCCGCCGCATGTGAAGTTCATCTTTGCGACGACCGAGATCCGGAAAGTCCCCGTCACCGTCCTGTCGCGTTGCCAGCGATTCAACCTGCAGCGCTTCTCGCCTGAAGCGCTCGCCGAACACCTCGGCAACATCAGTGCGAAGGAGGGGGCCAACGTCGCGCCCGAGGCTCTCGCGCTGATCGCGCGCGCCGCCGAAGGCTCGGCGCGCGACGGCCTCTCAATTCTCGATCAGGCCATCGTCCAGGGGGGTGGCGACACCGGGGGCAAGCAGGTCACCGCGGACCAGGTCCGCGACATGCTCGGCCTCGCCGACCGTTCGCGCGTGCTCGACCTGATGGACCGCATCATTGCCGCCGATCACAAGTCCGCACTCAATGAGGCGACCGCGCTTCTCGATCAGGGCGCCGATGCGCCGGTGCTGATCAAGGACCTGATGGATGTGGTCGTCGAAGTTTCACGCGCGCAGGCCCTGAAGGATGACTACGTTTTTTCGGGCCCCTCCGAATGGGGCAGGCGCACCATCGCGATGGCGGGGCAGGTCTCGCCGGCGCAGTCCGCCCGCATGTGGCGGCTGCTCCTGCAAGGCTTCGAAGATTGCGCTCGCGCGCCCGATCCGCCGTCCGCTGCGCAGATGGTGGTGTTGCGACTTGCCGCGGTCACTGGCCTCCCGTCTCCTGAAGACGCGGCGCGCATGCTAGCGGGCGGGGCCGCCGTGCCCGGCCCAAAGTCCCAGCCTGAACCGTCCCGCGCGCCCGAGCGCGCCGACGCCCCCACCGCCACTGCCCTCACGCCGCCGCTGGCCAGGCCGGTTGCCATGGCCCCTCCATCTCACGTCGACGATCATGGCGAGGTTGTCCGTCTCTCATCCCTCCGCGAGATCGTCGCGGAACTCGACGCCCGCCGCGAAATTGCGCTCAAGTACGAAATCGAGCGCTTTGTTCGGCCCGCAGAGATCGACTTCGGTCACTTTCGCTATACAGCCGCGCCGAACGCGCCGAACAATCTCTCGCAGCGCATCAAGGACTGGCTCGAAGACGTCACCGGGGTCGAATGGGAGGTGCTGCAGTCCACCGACGGCTCGGCCGAAAGCGTCAAGGAACGCCGGACACGCCGCGGCACGGAAAAGCTGCAGTCCGCCGCCGCCATCCCGCGCATCGCCGAGGCGCTACGGCTTTTTCCTGGCGCCCAGGTGCTGCGTGTTGACGAGGCAGAGCAGGCCGACGACCTTGATGATCTGGCCCCGCAGCACAACGTCATACATGTCGATTTCGGTCTGCGTGAGCGCGCCGAGGAAATGATCCCCGATCCCGATGAGCGTGAGGACGATGAATGAAAGACCTGTCCGACATCATGCGCCAGGCGCAGCAGATGCAGCAGCGCCTGCAGGAAGCGCAGGAGCGCATGGACCAGATCACGGCCGAGGGCTCCTCGGGCGGCGGCATGGTCAAGGTGACGCTGAAGGGCAAGGGCGAGCTGCATGCGCTCGCAATCGATCCATCCATCATGAACCCGGGCGACAGGGAAATGGTGGAAGACCTCGTCAAGGCCGCGCACGCTGACGCCCGCCGCAAGCTGGATGATGCAATGGCCGATGCCATGAAGCAGGCCACCGGCGGCCTCGGCGGCATGCTCCCCGGCTTCAAGCTGCCGTTTTGAGCGGCGTTGCGGGACAGCCGATGGGGTGGGCAGGCTGGATCAAGCACGGGATCGTGTTCCTCGCAGCGATCGTCACCGTGTGGCTATCCGGCGTCGTGCCCGTGCTGATACTGAAACCGGCCGCCTATGCCGGCCTGGCGCCGATGCAGGTGGTTGCGCAGATGGGCGCTGTCGATGTCCCGGGCCTCGTGCGCGCCTGGCCGATCTTCATCGCGCTCGCAATCTGCCAGGCGCTGACATTTCACTATGTGAAAAAATGGAGCACGCCGATCTTTCTCACTGGCGTGTTCGCGCTCGGCTTGCTGATGGCGTGGCGTTACTGGACCACCTACACCTGATCCTGACTGTCAGGCCTGCGGCTTCCGGTTCCTGAGGCGCTCCACGGCTGCAGAGCCCTCGACTTTCGGCATCCGTGTCGGGCTTAGATGCGGGGTCGGCTTGAGCGCCGCTTTCTTCGGCGCGGGCCGGATACGTCTGAAGATTCGCCACGCCAGCACCGCAAACAGCACCGCCGCGCCGCCGAAGAAGGCTACTGGCCCCCAGACCGGATGCATGGCGATCTCGAAGACGAAGTTCAGCCCGCCCGGCGTGAAAGCCAGCACCAGCACGCCAACCGGAATGGCGACGGCGAGGACAGCGAGAATGATTTCGTGCGGCTTCAGATCCATGGCTTCAAGGTAGGCGCTGGAGGCGGAAGAGGGAAGCTCAGCAATGCGTGAACGGCCGGGCTACTTCGCAGCGCCTACGCCCAGGTGCTTTTCCAGGAACTCCGCTTCCTTGCGCGAATAGAACAGCCGGTTCTTCAGCTTGCGCCAGCCATGGCCCTCGTCCGGAATGCGGATGAACTCAGCTTCGACGCCGTTCTTGCGAAGCGTGGTCACCATGATCTCGGTCTCCGCTATGTCGATGCGCGGGTCCATCACGCCGTGCGAGTAGAGCGTCGGCACGCGGATCTTGTCCGCGATGGTGATCGGCGAGATCTCCGTGTAGAATTTCTTCCATTCCGGATCTGCGATGTCCCCATACTCGATCAGGTCTGCCGCCTTCAGCCCTGGCGAGGCGACTTCCAGTCCTGTCACCCAGTTTCCGACGCCGAACAGCGACACGCCCGCCTTGAATGCATCGGGATAGGCGCTCGTCACCGCGTTCACCATGTAGCCGCCATACGACCCGCCAGCCACTGCCGCACGATCCGCATCGACCCTGCCGTCCTGCTTGAGGTAGGCGAGCATGTCGACAAGATCGCGCACGCTGTCGAGCCGCTTCTTCTGGTCGTCGAGGGTGACATAGGTGCGGCCAAAGCCTGTCGATCCGCGCACGTTCGGCGCAAATACCGCGATGCCGCGGTCGACATAGTATTGCGCATTGGCGTCGAAATTCGCCACCGACTGGCCGGTCGGTCCGCCATGCACGTCGAACAGCACCGGCGGTTTGCCGCCGCCCTTCACCGAGCCCGCATCTGGCAAGTAGAGCAGACCCTGCAGCTGCACCCCGTCCTGCGCCTTCATCCGCACCGACACGGGTTTCACGAGACGCCGCGCGTCGAGTCCGGCAAGGTTGCCCGCGAAGGCCGTCGTCGCCTTGCCCGTGGCGAGGTCCAGCACAACGATGTCGCCCGGCGTGCTGTGTGCGCTCACATTGATCGCCATCTTCGCGTTGCCAAGGTCGCAAGAGAGGCCGAACACGCCCTCCGGCAGCGGCGGCAGGGCAAGCGCCTTCCTTGTTGTGCGCTCCTCCACATGCAACTTGAAGAATCCGTCCTCATTGGTGGACCACGCCAGCCATTTTCCGCCCGCTCCGCAAAGGCTGACATTCTGGATGTCGAACGGCGCTTCCTTCACGACGCTCACCGCGCCCGAGGCCAGGTCGAAGTATGAGAGCGCCGCGAACTCGCGCCCTTCATTGCTGGCAAAGTAGAATCCCCTGCTGTCCGGCGTCCATGCAAAGCCGCCATCGCCGTGGTTGGCGCGCACGTCCGGCGCCGCGATCGTCTTCAACGTCCTGCCGGTGACATCCAGCAACATCAGCTTGTCGGAGTCCTCGCCGACGCCCTCGGTCACCACTGCGGATTTTCCATCAGGCGAGATCGACCGCACGTATGTGCCGAGCTTGCCCTGCACCAGCAGGCTCGGCGGTCCCTCCGGCGAGGCCATGTAGATGTCGAAGTCCGTCCCGTTCCGCTCCGGCGAGGCATAAAGCAATGACTGTCCGTCAGGTAGGAAGCCGCCGAAGACGCGGAAGCCGCCATCCTTTGCCGCAATAAGCTCCTGCTCTACCGCGCCATCCACGGTGACGAGGCTGAAGCTCTCCTGCTCGTTGCCGTTGTTGTCCGCGCCATACAGGATCGACGTTGAATCCGGAGACCATTCGAAGAAGGTGATGCCGTTGCCAAAGGTCAGCTGCCGCGGCTGCCCGCCCCCGGCTGGAACAATCCAGAGCTGCGGCAGGCCGGTGATGCGCCAGCTGAACGCGATATTCATTCCGTTCGGGGAGATTTCTGCACCGCCGGCGCCCATGGCCAGGATATAGCGCGCGATATCCGCCGGATCGTCACCCGCGCGGCCGACGGTCAGCGGCGCATCCACCGGCTCGATCGCCTGGATCGACATGTCCGCGCCCCTGGCGCCGCCATAGGTGGCCGCCTTCCCGTCAGTGCTGGCGACCGGCGCCGGCGCTTGGGCGCTGCAAGCGGCGAATGCCGATACAGATGCAAGCAGAAGCGCAACACGGATCATGACGTAGCTCCCAGAACACGGCGCAAGCTATCCGTTCCGCATGCGATTGCCATAGCGGGGGGAGACAACCCACGCATTTACCCGATGTATGCGCGGCGTTCGCGCATCGCTCCAGATGGCGGGTTCCCGCTTTTCGGCGCGACCTGGCACGCCTACCAGCGCAGCGCGCGAGACCCGACGACTGCCCCAGTGATGACGGTGAACGCGATGCCGAGCGAGTACCACACCGCCACAAAGGGAGCAGCGTTATCGTCGCAGTGGAGTCCATAGATCGTCGCCGAGACGCCGCCAGCAAGCAGGCCGGCCGCTGCGCCCGCGAGCGCAGTCCGGGTCGGGGCGAAGCGACGCATCGTCCAGAGGATGGCGGCAAGACCCGGAAGCGCGAGCGCGAAAATCAGCCAGGGGCAGGAGTCCCAGCTGCCGCCCATGATCGCTGCGGGCATCTGCTGGGAGGGCATGGACAGCAGCTGTGCTGCGGCGAGCCCCCCTGCGATGGCGAGGGTGAAGCCGACGGCCGCCACGATTGGCAGGGTGATCAGGCGCTTGGAGCTGAATGCAGGCATCACCCCCTCTCGCGCCACAGCGGCGCGTTCAAAGGGTCATTCGCGCGGGTCGGCTAGGCGGTTACAGGCAAGGTGAAGATTTTTTGGCGCGCCCTGTGCTGTGGCGGGGCGGCGACTGCGTGAACGCAAAACGGCCGCTGTTTCCAGCGGCCGTTCCGGTGTCGTGAGGGTTAGCCTAGCGCGTCCCGTTCGCCGTGTTGGCCGCCGTGGGCAGAGGCTGTGAGGCGGTGGGATTTCCGCCCAGCGCCGCGTGCAGGATAATCCATTGTTCGAGACGGGCGCGATTGTTGGCGATAAGGTTGGCTTCCGCTACTTCGGCATTGTCGCGCACGGTGAACAGGTTGAGCAGGCTTTCCGAGCCTTCCTGGTATTTGAGCTCGCCGAGACGGAGCACTTCCTGCGCCGCGTCCGAAGCCTTCTGCAGCGCGACGTTGCGCGATCCCAGGGTGTTGAACTGGTCGATCGAGTCGACGATGTCGCCATACGCGTTGATGATGGTCTGACCGTAGCGCTCGAGCGCCTGGCGCTCCTGGCTGTTCGCGATGTCGATGCGGGCATCGATGGCGCCGCCGTCGAAGATCGTCTGGGCAGCGCTGGCGCCGATCGCGTAGATGAGGCCGTCGAAATCAAAGAGATTGTCTGTTGAATTGAGGGCTGCATTCTGCAGTGAAAGGCCGAGCGTGGCGTCAAGCTGCGGCCAGCGGGACAGACGTGAGACCTGCGTATTGCCAAAGGTCTGCACGATGTTGAGCTCGGCTGCGACGACATCCGGGCGCGAGCGTACAGTGAGTTCGGGCAGGCCGAGCGCCGGCGTGGCCGGCGGCTGGGGCAGGGCGCCGGCAATCGTGAGCTTGTTCTGCGGGAAGCGACCGAGCGCGATCTCCAGAGCGCGGACGGCGGCACGGAGCGAGGCTTCGGAGGCGAGGATGGAATCCTCGGCCTGCGCAAGGCGGCTTTCGCCGAGCACGAGTTCATCGCGGGCGATGGAGCCGGCGTCGAACCGGGTCTGCGTTATGCGGAAAGTCTGGCGCTGGCGGTCGAGCGAGCGACGGTCGAGTTCCAGTTGCTGCTGCTGTTCCATGACGGTGAAGTAGGCGCGCGCGACCTGTGCGGCGATCTGGCGGCGGGTCTGCTCGTAGGTGGCTTCGGTCGAGCGGAGGCCAGCAGCCGATGCCAGGATCGACGTTGAGAGGTCACCCATGATGTCGGGCGAGTAGGCGCCAGTGAGTCCGAACGTGTAGCGCTCGTCTGCGAAGCGTTGCGAGGCGCGTGGGAATATCGGCGGGTTGGCGTTGAGGTCGCCAGCCTGGCCGTCGGTCTGGTTGGACTGGACACCGAGCGACGCCGAAAGACGGGGAAAGAGGCCCGCGCGAGTCTGGCGCAGCGCCGCTTCCGACTGGCGCACGCTCTCGACCGCGGCGCGCAGCGAGCGGTTGTTCTCGAGCGCCTCCTGTACGAAGGCAATCAGTTGAGCGTCCTGGAAGACGCTGTAGTCGGCGATGGCGGCTGCCGGGTCGCCCGTCATTGGCGCGACTGTCCAGTCTACCGGCATGCCGGAGCGCTTCACGACCATGGCCTCGAAGGCTGGCTCTGCGATGGGTAGGTGGCCGCAGCCTGAGAGGAGGGCCGCGAGGGCGCCCACGGACACGCCGCGGGTCATATTTTTATCAATCATGTCTCAGCGCCTGGATTGGGTCGAGTTGAGCTGCGCGGCGGGCAGGAAAAAAACCGAAGATCACACCAACTGAGGCCGCCGCCCCCAGTGCAGTCGCGATGATGACGGGGGAGACCATCATCGGCGCGTTGGCAATCTGCGCATACGCGAAGACGCCGCCCCATCCTAGCGCCATCCCGATCAACCCTCCTAGGGTGCAGAGCGCAATGGCTTCGAACAGGAACTGTAGAAGTATGTCGCCGCCCCGCGCGCCGATGGCCATGCGCAGGCCGATCTCGCGGGTTCGCTCTGTAACAGAGACAAGCATGATATTCATGACACCGACGCCGCCGACGATCAGGGATACCGCAGCCGTGAATGCGAGCAGCATGCTCATCGTCTCGGCCGCGGCGGCCCTCTGCTTTATCATGTCGGCAAAGTTAACAACCGCGAAATTATCGGAGTCCCCTGGCGAGATCTTGCGTCTTTCGCGCATCAGCGCGGTCACTTCTTCCTGCGCCTGCATGACGTCATAGCCGTCCTGAACCAGTAGCTGGATGCGCGAAACATGGCGGGAAACCCAGCGATTACCGCCGGTAATCCGATTACGGACCATGCTGAGGGGCGCGATCATGGTGTCGTCCCGGTCCATGCCCATGCCCCCACCGCCGGACTGGCCTTTGGGCTCGAGGATGCCGATGATCTCGATGGGGACGCTGTTCACGCGGATGCGCTCGCCGATCGCGCGACCGCCTGGAAACAGGTTGGCAGCCGCCGTTTTGCCCAGAACTGCGACTGCTGCGCCGCCCTGGACTTCCTGCGCCGTGAACTCGCGGCCTTCGCTGACGCGCCAGTTGTTGACCTCGAAGAAGCCGGCGTCGCCGCCCTGGATATTGGTCACCCAGTTCGCCTCTTCGGAGACTGCATTCGCCTGTTGGGAGAGTACGCCGGTGGCGGCGACGACGAACGGGAGTTCGCCGATCGCTGCGACGTCGGATTCCGCGAATGGCCTGCCCGAGCCGCCGCCCTGGTTGCGGCCGCCACGATTCATGTTGCCGGGTTGCAGGTTGAGGACGTTGGCGCCGACACTGGAAATCTGCGCCTCGATCTGGGCTTTTGCTCCCTCGCCAATGGACATCATGACCATGACGGACGCGACGCCAATGATGATGCCGAGCATCGTCAGAAGGCTGCGCATTGGATTGGAAAACAGCGCTTCCGTTGCCGAGGATGTGGCGACGCCAACCTTCATGTCCTGCCTCCCGCCGCTTGCCCTGGCTCAGCCGCTCGTTTCAGGTCGGGCTGCGCGCTGTCGGATTCAATCCTGCCGTCCCTGAAATGAATCTGGCGGCTTGCGTATCCGGCCACTTCGTTCTCGTGGGTGATGACGACGACCGTTATGCCCTGACGGTTGAGGTCCTGCATCAGGTGCATGATTTCGTCGGTGGTCCTGGTGTCGAGGGCGCCGGTCGGCTCATCGGCCAGGAGGATACTGGGGCGGTTGGAGAGAGCGCGGGCGATGGCGACGCGCTGCTGCTGGCCGCCCGACAGCTGCATCGGCCGGTGGTCCATCCGTGTGCCGAGGCCGACGAGTTCGAGACATTCCTTCGCGCGGGCGTCGATATCGCCGACATCCTTACGTGCGTAGCGCAGAGGAAGACGCACATTCTGGAACGCATCCTGCCGGGCCAGCAGGTTGAACTGCTGGAAAACGAAGCCGAGCGTTTCGTTACGCAGGTCCGCGAGTTCATCGCGCGACATCTCCGACAGCGCCCGGCCGTTGATCCACATCTCACCGGATGTGGGGCGGTCCAGCGCGCCGATGAGATTCATCAGCGACGACTTGCCGGAGCCCGACGGACCCATGATGGCGACGAACTCTCCCGCGTGGATGTCAAGATCGACGCCGTCGAGAGCGCGCACTTCCTGATCGCCCATCCGGTAGATCTTCGAGAGATTCCGGCAGGAGATGATTGGCCTGACTTCCGTCATCGTGTTCAGGACCGCGCTTCGGTCTGGTTGGCGGCCTTGTCGGCCGCATTGGCGCGCACGACAAAGACGTCGCCTTCGGCGGCGCCGCGGATGATCTGCGAATTCTCGCCATCCGAAAGTCCGATGACCAGGTTTGCGCGTTCGAGTTCGCCTTCGGCGTTGAGCTTGTAGACCGTGACGCGCTTCTGCGACTGCATCTCCGAGCGGAGCTTGGCGACGGCGTCATACTCTTCTGCATTGAGGTTGCGGCGGAAGACGGATTCCTGCGTCTGCTGCATCTTGGCGAAGCGTTCGGAGCTGGCCTGCTGTTGCTGGATGCTGGGAGGCGGGCCGAAGCCGCCGCCGCCGACGATGGTGGCGCCGCCCGCTGGACGGCCGCCCGGGGCGCCGCCGATGGAGGCCATGGCCTTCTGCATTTCGGCGCGCATCTCGTCCATGATCTTCTGGGCGCGCGCATCGTCGATGCCGGCTGTTTTCAGAATTTCCTGGAATTGCGGGCCGCCACCCGGTCCGCCGCGCCCTCCTCCGCCAGCGCCGGCTCCGGGAGGCCCACCCTGGCCGGGGGTGCGCTGCCCGCCCTGGCCGCTGGCCTCGTCCGCTGCGCGGAATGCGTCAGTGATTTCCTTCGGTAGCTGTGGCTTGGTGGCATCCTGGTCTATGCGCAGCACATCGGAGACACGATCGGCGGTGATCTCCACGTTGGCCGTCATGCCAGGAAGCAGGCGGCCGTTCGGGTTACGCGCGTTGACCACGACAGTGTAGGTCACGACGTTGGCGGACTCTGCACCGAGCTGGCGCACCTGAACGACCGAGCCCTGGAAACGCTCGCCGGGGAAAGCGTCGACGGTGAAGACGACCGGGTCGCCACTGTCGATCCCGCCGATGTCCGATTCAACGACGTTCGCTTCGATCTCGATCTCCGACAGGTCGGCGGCGACAGTGAAGAACTTCGCAACCGACTGCGAGGACTGCACCGTCTGGCCCACTTCCACTGCGCGGTGGAGCACGACGCCGTCGATGGGTGAACGTATCTTGGTGCGCTCGAGCTTGGTGAGGGAGTCCTGCACGGTCGCGCGCGCAGTTTCGAGTCCCGCGAGGGCCGACTTCAGCGAGACCTCTTCCGTCTGCAAGGCGAGCCGCGCGTTCTCGTAAGCCTGCTCCGCCTGTTCCATCGCTTGTGTCGAGGTGGCGCCTTCAGCGTAGAGGACCTTGGTGCGCTCGAATGTCTTGGTCTGGATGTCGAGGTCCAGCTTGGCGCGTGCGATCGAGGCGCGGGAGTTGTCGACGGACGCCTGCGACTGCTGCATGCGCGCGCGGTTCTGGTCGAGCGTATTCTGGAAGGTTTCGGGATCGACCTGGGCGAGGACCTGGTTCTTCTTAACCGTGTCGTTGAAGTCGACATAGATCGCAGTGATCCTGCCGGAGACCTCCGAGCCAACCTCGACCTTCTCGCGCGGCTGCACGGCCCCTGAGGCCGTGATCACGCGGGAGACGTCGCCCTTGTCGACCTTCACGGTCTCGTAGGCATAGGTGCCCGGTGCGGCTGAGGCGCCGCCGCCCAGAAGCAGGGCGCCGCCTCCGATTGCCGCGATGACCCCGCCTGCAATCCCGATCATGAGTTTCTTGTTCATCTCTGGCTTTCCGGACGTTCGCAGCGGGAATTGGGGGCGATGTGAGCCCAATGCGGGCCTTCATACGCGGGTTTAAGTGAACTCGGACTGCTAATCCGTCGAGGTGTCACGGAAATTTCAGCCTGGTAACAGGGTGTCGCAAGACCATGTTTCCATGCCTTTTGGCCGCATCGGTTGTTGCTGACCTGACCGTGTTTGACGCGCGCCTTCCGTGGGGGATAATGCCCGCAAGGCGCGAGTGTTGGCGGCGGACGGGCGTAAGCATGACTGGACTGGACACACGCCGGGACGCCCCATGCTTGTGCTGAGGGACGTATCGCGCGCCGTGGCCGGCAGGTTGTCGTTCCACGGCGTCTCGCTTGCGATCGCCGCGGGCAGGCCGACGGCGATCGTGGGGCTTTCGAGTGCCGAACGCGCAGCCTTCGGACGTCTCGTTTCGGGCGTGGACCGGCCACAAGCGGGCGATATCCGGCTCGGCGGGGAGGATATCGCGAAGGCGCGGAACGCCAGAGGCCGCGTGCTGCGCGTGGATCCGCCGGGGTTGGCGGCCTCCGGACGACAGGTCGGCAAGTTGGGACGCGAGGTTCTCAGCCTGGCAGGGCTATCCGGGCAGGTCGATGCGAAGCTGGCAAACCTGTCAGGCGCGCAGCGGATGAAGCTGGCGCTGGCGCATGCGGCGCTTGCGCGACCACCGCTGCTGATCGTGGATGCACCAACTGCGCAGCTGTCACCGGAGGCCGGCGATGATCTGCTGCTGGCGCTGCCTGGATTGCTCGCGCCGTCAACTGGCGTCGTCCTCCTGCTGGCGGCTAGCGCAGGGGAAGCCCTGGCGCTCAATGGCGACACGGCTGTTTTCGCCGGAGGCCGGCTGATCCAGTCAGGCGGGGTGGGTGAAGTAGCGGCGCATCCCGTGAATCTCGCCAGCGCGATCGCCACCTCATGGCCGCAGCTAAACACGCTGGCGCTGATGGCGCGCGATGGGCGCTGGCTGCTGGCGGACGGTTCGCGGCTGCAACTGCCTGAGAGCGTGGCCCTGCCTGCCGAAGGCGCCTGCACGCTGGCCTTTCATCCCGAGGATGTGACGCTGGAGCGTGCGAGCCCCGGCTGCCTGCGATTCGTGGTGCGGGTGGCAGGGCCTGTGCGTGGCGGCTACCTTCCGGCAAC
>JALHLR010000009.1:0-87603 GCA_022844475.1 Hyphomonadaceae bacterium
GCCCGACTCTGGGCGCCAGTGGCCGACGAGGCCGAGCACCAGCGTCATAGCAGCGATGCAGGACTTGGTTGCGGCGACGCTAGTCTCCGCCCCGGCCATAAGCGGCAGCGTGACGTCCACGGCGGTCGTTAGCGGCGAAGCTACATCGTTGACCATGGCGATGCGCAGCACGTCAGGCCCCGTGGCGGCGCGGCAGAACCCGACGAGGTCGGGGCTGCGACCCGACTGGGAGATGGCAAGCACGAGCGCTTTTTCAAGCTTGAGCTTCGCGCCGTAGATCGAGTGTACTGACGGTGCGACAGATACCGTTGGCAGGCCGAGGCGTGTCTCGAGGACATACTTGGCCAGCAGGGCCGCGGCATCGGAACTGCCGCGGCCGGCTGCCAGGATCAGGCGCGGTTCGAGGGTACGGAGGCGGGTGCCGATTTCCGCAAGCTGCGCGCTGCAGAACTCCACCAGCCGCATCGCCACGGCCGGCGACTCCCGCGTTTCGCGCTCCATGAGGGTCATGTCGTTCATCAGGCGAGAGAATGGACCAATCCGCGCGAGGCGACAAATCCTCGTCCGCGCGCGCCGACCAGCTAGAGCGAGAACTGTTCGCGAAGAATGCGTTCGTCGAGGGCGTGGCCTTCGTCGAAGAGCATGGTCATCGGCTTGCTGCGGTCCTCGCGGATGACCACATGGGCGACGTTGCGCACTTCCTGCGTGTCGGCCGAGGCGGAGACGGGGCGGCGGTCCGCTTCCAGCACCTCTATCTCGACGCGTGCATCCGCGCTCACCAGCGCGCCGCGCCAGCGCCGGGGACGGAAGGGAGAGATTGGCGTCAGCGCCATCACATTCGCGCCGATCGGCAGGATCGGGCCGTGCGCCGAGAGATTGTAGGCGGTCGATCCGGCAGGTGTGGCGACCAAGGCGCCGTCGGCCGACAGCTCCGCAAGTCGTTCCTTCCCGTCGACCATGATCCGCAGTTTCGCGGTTTGTGGGCTCTGGCGCAGCAGTGAGACCTCGTTGATCGCCAGCTTGATCGCCGTGGTTCCATCGACGCCTGTGGCGCTCATTTCGAGCGGGTGGATCACCTGTTTCACAGCCGCGTTCAGCCGTTCGGGTAGGCCGCCCTCCGTGTATTCGTTCATCAGGAAGCCCACCGTTCCGCGGTGCATCCCGTAAACGGGCAGACGATCCGAGAAGCGTTCCCGCAGCGTGTCCAGCATCCAGCCATCGCCGCCCAGGGCAACCACAACGTCAGCCCCGTCGAGCGGGGCCTGGCCATAACGCCGGGTCATGGTCTCGAGGGCTGTCCGGGCCTCCGGTTTGCCTGAGGCGGCGAAGTGAATTCTGGGGTCGGCGCTCATGCAGGCTCCCGTTGGGCAGGACAGCTATATGCCCGATTTCCCCAAGGCGACAGAATGACTTTCGCCCTGAACCGGTCTAGGTTTCGCGCCACAGGAGACAACGCATGGCAGACGATCTGAGAGCCGTGAGCATCAAGGACAGGTGCAGCGCTGAAGAATGGCAGGCCCGGGTGGAGCTTGCCGCCCTGTACCGGCTGGTCGCCCTCTATGGCTGGGACGACATGATCTTCACCCATATCTCGGCCCGCGTGCCGGGTCCGGAGCATCATTTCCTTATCAATCCTTACGGCTATTTCTTCAACGAGATCACAGCATCCTCGCTGGTGAAGATCGATCTTGACGGGAATGTCGTCGAGCCGACGGAGCACATGATCAATCCGGCGGGCTTCACGATCCACTCGGCTATCCACGCAGCGCGCGAGGATGCGAAGTTCGTGCTGCACGTCCACACCGACGCGGGCATCGCCGTGGCTTCCACAAAGGAGGGCCTGCTTCCGATCAGCCAGCATGCGCTTATCGTTCTGCCGAACCTTGCCTATCATGATTATGAGGGCATCGCGCTTGATCTTGATGAGCGTGAGCGGCTGGTTGCCGACCTTGGCGACAAGAACGCGATGATGCTTTGGAACCACGGCACGCTGGCCGTGGGGGCGACGGCCGCGCAATGCTGGACGCAGATCTTCTTCCTTGAGCGCGCGTGTCAGATCCAGGTCATGGCTTCGGCGCAGGGGCGCGAGCAGCTGCGTATCGCTCCCGATCATGCGATCGAAACTGTGAAGCAGCAGCAGGCGATGGCTTCTGGCATGGGCGCGATGCTCGCCTGGCCGGGCTGCCTTCGGAAGCTTGATCGCGAGTCACCAGGGTACGACAGCTAAGAGAGACGGACCGGGGGGGCAGGTTTCCAAGGCGCGCGCGGTGGCGCGGTGTCTTGCTTGTTGCAGCGGGTGGCAGGGTTGCGCCGAACGCTCATGCCGGAGCGCGGACGCTCGCCAGGGGCATGCAGAAATGGTTCGCGACGATCTCGCGCGAGGACGCGATATCGGGCATGCGCAGCGCACAGCTGATTTCAGCGATCGGGACCGCATTCAATGCGTGGGGTCGCGAGGGGTTGGTAAACTTCGAAGCTGGCCGGAGATCACGCGGCGGTTGTGACCGATCTGTACTTGAGATCTCCAGCGGCTACGAATTTGCGCCCTACTGCATGCTCAGGTTCAGGTCGTGGAGCGAAGGAGGGGCGGAAACCGGCAGCGCCAAGGCCGAAAGCATGCTGGACTACGACTTCGATATCGGTTCAGCCGGCGTCGGATGGAGCATGGAAGTCTCGGGGATTTCGACGAAAAGGTCTCGGTTCGGGTGGCCAGCGGTTCGTTCTGAAGGTCCCGCCAATGCCGACTTTGGAGACTTGCCGCCACACAGCCGTTTGTTAACATCCCTCGCGAAGGATGCGAATCATTCGAGATATGACGCAAACTGTGCATGAACGGGTGGGACATGGCCAGACAGAAGCCCATCGAAGTCATCACGCCCCCCAACGTGCTGAAAACGAAAATCGGCGGCGCCTTGCCGGCGCTGGACCAGAAGGCGATCGCCCGCGCCGAAGCCGCGCTGGAGAAAATGTCGTCGCAATTTGCCGAGTGGATCAAGGAAGAACTAGAGCGTTTGCTGGAAGCCTGGGGCGCATATGAAGCGGCGCCAGGTACACCGGTCTCGCGCAATGAGCTTCATCGCCGCGCGCATGATCTCAAGGGCCTGGCTCCGACCTATGGCTATCCGCTGGTCGGCCGCATTTGCTCATCGCTGTGCAAGCTGACGGGCGACGAGTACGGCGAGATCCAAGCGCCTGACAAGCTGCTGAAGGCGCATGTGGATGCGGTGAAGGCGGCGGTGCTCGGCAAGATCATGGGCGCTGATCATCCGGTCGGCCTTGCACTGGCTGCCGAGCTTGAGGCGCAGAGCAAGGCTCTCATCGCTTCGCAGATCGAGCAGCAGGGCTGAACTCAGCCCGCAACGTCCTTCATCCGTTCTTCGGTCAGCCCGTAGCCCGCCTCGGCCGGGATCACGAGGACCTTTCCGTCTGCGCGGTCGTGTACCTGCGGTTCGACTGTGACGACCGTGCGCGAGCGCGCCTGGGACTCGGCGTCGGCTGCGCTGGAAGCGCGGCCGAGGACTTCGAGGTTCAGCCGTGTCGGGAACATCAGCTTGGCCTGGCCTTCGCGTCGTCGGGCGAGCAGGACGTCGGGCGATACCCATTCATGATCAACGGCCTCGCGGCCATCGTGGCGGACGATCTGCGCTGCAGGGCAACGAACGAGAAAGAAGTGCGTGTCGAAGCGGCGGGGTTCGAAGCCGGGCGTGATCCAGTGGGCGAAAGGGACGAGGCGGTCCAGGATCAGGCGCAGGCCGGCGTCGCGGACCAGAGAAAGAAAGCGTGCAGGGTCTGCCTCCACGTCGGCGCGAAGTGAATCAAAGGTTGAGAAGGCTTCTGCGTCGAGTTCGTCACCGGCCACTGTCGCCAGCAGAAGACCGGACTCCTCGAATACCTCGCGTGCCGCCGCGATACGTAGCGAACGCTGGTAATGATCGTAACTGCCGTCCGACAGCTCGTCCCAGAGCGGATCGGCGTCGGCGGGGGCGACCTTTCCGCCGGGAAACACCCAGGCGCTTGCGCCAAACGCCATCCCTGCGCTGCGGCGGACCATCAGGACCTCCAGATCGGGCGCATCCCGGACGATCAGCACGGTGGCGGCGGGTTTGGGGCGGTCGGCGCTGTCGCTCATGAAGACTCCGTAAATCCTCGAAACTGCCGAACGATTTGATGAAAATTCACCGATCGCGTTTCGGCGGACCTTCAGGCTGGTCTGTTATCTAACGGGACAACTCAGCACCTCCAGCGAGACCCCGCAATGACCACTGCACGCGCATCCCACCTGCGGCTTGTCGTGACCGAACCGGTTGCCCCGGTCGAGCGCAAGCCCCGGCTGCGATTCCGTCCGGTCGTTCGACTTGCCGATGGCGAGGCGTTCGGCATGCAGGCCGAGGCTGACATCAGTTTCGAGGACACATTCCGGCCTCGCCACCTATCGGATGCGGCTCATCCGTCGGCGGCGGGCTGGCTCGGCGACCTGATCGAGCGCGCGGGACGTCTGGCTCAGGAGACCGGGGCCAATCACCGCCCGCTGTCGATCTCGGCCCCTATGGCGGCGCTGGCCGACACGGATGCGCCGATGGCTGCTGAAGCCGGGGCTGCCCGCGCTGGCATCCTGCCGCAGGAGATCCGGATCGATTTCTGCGATGCATCCGTATCGGCGCTCGACGATCTCGCGCTGGACCGGGTGGACTCTTTCCGCCGCAGGGGATTCCGCGTTGGCCTGGATGCTCGCAAATCATGGCGGACGCCGATGGGCGCCCGCGCTCGGATGACGTTCGAAGCCGTTCGCCTTGATCCGTCGCGCTGCGAGGCGCTCGACATTCCGATGTCGCGGCTGGAAGTGGCTGCGGCGGATGGCATCGCGCTGATCGCAGAGAATGTCCGCTGGCGCGACACCGACAAGCTCGCCGAACTGGGCGTCAGCTTCGCGCTTGCTCCGCGCGCCGACAGCTAGGCGCGGAGAAGCTATCCCTGCCGCGGAGAGGCGGGGTTGGTGTGGTTGGTGTGCATGCACCGATTTGGCGGCCGCAGAATTTATCATGCCCCGTGCGGGCTGCCGGATCGCACATTCTGCACGATACTCAAGCACCGTTTCGATCCAGCGATCGAGAGGCGGCGGGGTCCTTACTTCGTATGATGCGGGGCGTGCTCGTCTCATGCGGCCGATAACGCGGCTGTACGCAAAAGGGCTGGACAGAGTGTTTTTCGCGAACTCCGTGTCCTGCACGTTTTTCGTATAGGGCTTTGAATTGTCTTGAGAGGCCGGGGTCCCTTTTTCCCAAAAAAGTGCGCGTCTCCGGGAGAGGTGCGGTTTCGTCAGAAGTGTTGCCTTGCCGACAAGTCCATTTCGTCATGTCAGCTGGCATGCGCTCAGCCTCTCCCGATCGCGTGGCGATCGAGAGAGACAAGCACGGAGGTGCGGCAAACTCAGGCTATGGCCTCGCGGCGGCTTCCTGCGCGGCCTTCTCGTCGTTGGCGCGCTTGATGACGTAGGCGAGGATGGCGTCCGTCTGTTCCTCGGTAAGCGTCGCCTTGAAGCCAGGCATGCCGCGCTGGGCGCGGTCGCCCTCGCGCACGGCGCCGTTCCAGCCGCCGCGTGCGTTGAGCAGCGCGGAGTAGCGGAGGTCCGGCGCGATTGATCCGGCGGCGGGCACGGATTGGGCGCCGTGGCAGACGGCGCAGTTGGCGCCGTACAGCATCTCGCCGGACGCGACGGTCTCGTTGCTGGCGGTGAGCAGGGGCGGGTCGATTTTCACCTGCACGGGTGCGCCCGACGCTGTCGTCGTCGGCATCTCGGTGGGCAGGGCCGCTGCGCCGCCGATGCGGTAGACGAGGATACGGGAGTTGTTGGCGCTACTTGGGACAGTGCGCTTCTGGCCGACGGGGAGGCCGCGGGCACCGACGAGGATGGCGACCTGCTGCTGTCCATCGACGGTAAAGGTCGCAGGCGCGGCGACGACTTTCGCCTGCGTTGAAGCGCCCCAGAGTTTCTTGCCGGTGCGGGCGTCGTAGGCGTTGAACTCGCCGGCGTGGTTGCCGGAGAAGACGAGATTGCCCGATGTGGCCATCACGCCGGTGCCGCCGCGCGGGTCGGTGTTCTGGACGCGCCAGACTTCCTTGGCCGCGATCGGATCCCACGCGATGAGATAGGCTTCCGTGGTCGGCGCCTTGCCGGTGGCGATGACAGGGGTGACGCCAGAGGCGGCGTTGAAGCCGATGCCGGTGTTCCAGCCCTTGAGGTTCACTTCGAACTTATCGGGCGAGGCGTAGGTGGACGACGAGACGTGCACCGACAGGTAGACATAGCCTGTCTCCGGGCTGAACGAGATCGGGTGCCAGTTGTGCATGCCGAGGGCGGCTGGCGCGACGATGGCTGGCTTGCCCGTGATGTCGAAGCGGGCTTCGGGGACCTCAACCGGGCGGCCGGTCTTCATGTCGACATGCGTCGCCCAGGTGAGCGGCGCGAACTTTTCGGCGCTGAGCAGTTTGCCCGTCTTTGCGTCGAGCACGTAGAAGAAGCCGTTCTTCGGCGCCTGCATCACGACGCGGCGCTTGCCTTCCGGATAGTTCAGGTCGGCGACCATGATCGGCTGCGTGGCCGTATAGTCCCAGGTCTCGCCCGGGGTGGTTTGATAGTGCCACTTGTACTTGCCGGTGTTCGGGTCGAGCGCGACGATCGAGGAGAGGAACAGGTTGTCGCCACCGCCGGGCGAGCGATACTTCTGGTTCCACGGCGTGCCGTTGCCTGTGCCGACATAAATGGTGTCGAGATCGGGATCGTAGGCCATGCCGTCCCACAACGTGCCGCCGCCGCCGAGCTTCCAGAACTCGCCGTTCCAGGTCTTGCGAGCTTCCACGAGTTCGGGCTGTTCGTCGCCATTGGCCGGATCGCCGGGCACGGAATACCAGCGCCACGCCTGCTCACCAGTCTCTGCGTCGTAGGCGGTGATATAGCCGCGCACACGGTATTCGGCGCCACCATTGCCGATGATGACCTTGCCCTTCACCACGCGCGGTACGCCTGTGATCGTGTAGGGGAGCGAGGTGTCGGTGGTTTGCTTCTCCCAAACCACTTTGCCGGTCTTGCCATCAAGCGCGATCAGGCGGCCGTCGAGGACGCCGACATAGATCTTGCCGTTCCAGGCTGCGACGCCGCGATTGACAACATCGCAGCAGGCATCAGCGCCCTTGGCGCGGTCGATCTTCGGATCGTAGGCCCAGAGCTGCGAGCCGGTGCGGATGTCGTAGGCCTTCACCATCGACCATGCGGTAGTGAGGTACATCACGCCGTCGACGACGACAGGGGTGGATTCCTGCCCGCGCTCAGTGTCGACGTCGGCATACCAGGCGAGGCCGAGTTTCGAGACGTTGGTGTCGTTGATCTGGTCGAGCGGGCTGAAGCGCTGTTCGCGATAGTCGCGCCCGGCCGCCAGCCACGAGCCCGGCTCGTTGTCGGCGTTGATCAGGCGCTGCGCAGTCACGGCGGCGGCGCCCATCTGGTTGACAGTGGCGGCTGATTCCATCGACCCGGATGGCGGGTTGGTGCAGCCAGCAATGCCCAGCAGCAGGGCGGGCGCAGCGACAGCCAGCGACAACAAGTGAGCGCGCATTCGGGACATCTCCTCCGCGGGCCTGTTTCGGCCCTTTTTGTTCTGCCTGAACGGAGCATCTCGTGGACACCCGACCCCGCCCGGCTACCCCCAAACTAGAAGGGCGCGCCGGATGCGGCAATACGCTAGAGTTTCCACGATGCCGCAGCGCAGCGGGCGGGCGCGGGCGAGGGGTACAGGATGACCGGCCGTCTTGAGGCAATTGCGACCAAGGCGGCCAAGCGCGCGCCAATCGTCCAGGCGGATCGCGCAAACGTGTCCATCGCCACGGGCGTCGAGGGGGATTTCCGCGGCAGACAGAAGGCCCGACAGGTGACGGTGCTGTTCGCGGAGGACTGGGCGGCGGCCGTGGCGGGGCTGGATCCTGCCGCGCCGTGGACGGTCAGGCGGGCGACCCTGCTGGTGGCTGGGGTGCGCAATCCCCAGCGTGTCGGAGACGTGCTGGCGGTTGGCGATGTCCGTCTGGTGGTGACAGGCGAGACGCAGCCCTGCGTTCGCATGGACGAGCAGATGCCCGGCCTGTGGGCTGCGCTGCGCGCGGACTGGCGCGGCGGCGTAACGGCGCGGGTGATCGCTGGCGGTGATATCAGCGTCGGAGATTTGGCGAGGTGGGTGGAGGGGTGAGGCGCGGAGGACTTACGGCGTAAGGAACAGCGTCCTCTCTCGTGCGCGCCGGTTGGCCAGCGCTTTCATCACCACGCCGTTCATCCTGTTCCACAGCAGGAAGGCGTTTGCTGCGCCCGGGCGGTCGTCGCCATTGACGCGCTTCACGATGGATGAGCCGCGGGTCTTGCCTGAGCCGACATTGTAGCAGAACGCTACCATCGCGCTGAACTCGTTGAGCGTGACGGGGACTTTCACGTACCGCTCGATCGCTTCCTCGCACCAGTGCAGGTCATCGCGCAGGAAGGCGTCGGCTTCTTCCTCGGTGATCACATCCTTTTCGCCCTCGAGCATCAGGTGGCCATAGCCGATCAGCCACAAGCCGCCGAGCTCGTAAGCCTCGAGCTGCAGCGTCTCTTCTTCCTTGATGATCTGCACGGCCGTGTGGTTCGTGTTATAGTAGCGCGGCATGTTGTGAACCGGCTGGGGGTCGAGCGCGTCGAGGAAGTTCACCTCCCCCGTCAGCGGTACGAGTGGTATGCCGCCTGCGGTTGGAATCGTGTCGCTCTCGACATCAGGGACGAGTGTTTCCGGCGCTGGCGCGGCGCCGGCTTCTGCGGGTGCCGCTTCCGCGCCTGCGCTGCGCGTTGCCGGCGAGCATGATACGGTGAGACTCGCGCCCAGGATCGCGGCAAGCAGTCCCCTTGTGATCCCCACGTCTGCGTCCTCCGTCCCGGCCGCCCGGCGGCAGACAAGCACAGGCGACGGCCAAGTAAAGCGCGCGGCGCCGTAGGCAGATCTGCAGGGTATACGGACGGTGCGAAGCAGCAATTCGAATGCTTCGTGTTTACTTCCTGATTACCGACGTGAACAAAGTAAACTCGCACGAATACGAATAGAAAATTGCATCAAACTCGTTCGATTTAGCGATTGCTTAGTCAAGCGCGTGTATCTTCACACCATAAGCCGAGCAAATCGGCAAACAGACAAAAACAACGATGGTGGTGGTGATGACGAACGCAAAGGTCCGCGATATCGCGGCTGACGAGAACGTTGAGCAGTCTTTCCTGAAAGCGCTTTCGTTGCTGGAGCAGGCCCATCGCCGCCTCCACGACGTCGTGAAGGACAACCTGGAACGCAATGGCGAGCGCTCGCTCACCGGCGTCCAGGCTCTCCTGCTGTACGAGATCGGCGAGAGCGAGACGCCTGCAAGCGCCCTGCGCGCCCGCGGCTCCTTCGCCGGCACGTCGATGTCGTACAATGTGAAGAAGCTCCAGGAAGGCGGCTATCTGGTCCAGTCGCGCTCCAGCGACGACCGCCGCACCGTTCGTCTCAAGCTGACGCCGTCGGGAAAGGCCGTCCGCAACCGCGTCTCCTCCCTGTTCGAGAAGCAGTCCGCCTCGCTTGAACCGACCGCCTCGGTCCGCTCGGACGACCTGGACCAGCTCAACAAGTCGCTGGCCCGCCTTGAGCGCTTCTGGTCCGACCAGATCCGCTACCAGCTCTGAGTTTTGTGGGTGTGCAGACCCTGGCCTGATAGTTCGGGGCTGACAAACTAAGGGCGATGACGGCGGACTTGCCTTCAACTGGCAACCCTACCTGACAACCCGACGCCGCCGGCTTCGCAAGAGGCCGGCGGTTATGTTTTCAGGGTTTCGGCTTGGGTGTCTCGGTCGTCTCCGTCCGCCGCGCGCCAAGCATCATGTGCAGGATCGAGTAGTTGCCCTCGTGGCACGCGGACTCAAGTACGGTGTGGTTCGTGCGGACGAGCGTGTACTGCACGCGCATCGGCGCGCTCAGCATCGCGCTGTCTTCCAGCACGTCGTCGTAGCTTATCTGGTCGGGTGCGATCAGGCTGAAGCGTTCCGTGACGCGACGCTTCTGGTCGAAAGGCGGCGCGCCGGGCGGGGCAAGCTGGGAGCGAATCTGATCCGTGATGACGATCAGCGTGTCACCGTCCCAGCTCGCAATCGAGTCGCCTGCCAGGGAGGGCAGGCCTGCGGGTCGCGGCGCAGCGCCGATCCCGATCAGGCGGGCCACCATCTGGTCTTCAGTGTAGATCATCATGTGTCCCGCAGTCTGAACGATCTGGCGGTACATGCTGCCGGGACTTATCCCGAGCGGCGCCCGGCCGTTCGCGCTCAGGCAGCGTTCGTCGTTCGAGAGGCCTTCCGGGTTTTCGGCTGCCTTGCGGATGTCGCGGAGCGTGGGGCCAAGATCCTTCGCGAGCTGGGTCTGAGGGCGTTTGCCGGTATCCGGCTCAACGATGAGTGACGTGCGGTAGGCGCCGTCGCCTGCTGGAAGCAGGCCCGCGAAATCGAAATCATCGTCTGGGTGCAGGGCGACGCCTTCGCCCTGGAGCGACTTGTTGCGGGCGGCGACATAGGCGGTTGCAGCATCGCCGGAGACCGTGGGCTCTGTCGTTCCGTCCATCCGCTCCAGCGGCGTGAGCCAGCGGCTTTCCCATACCCCATGAAAATCGGGACGTCCCTCCGCCGTGCGGGGGATGTCCGGGGTCTGTGCGTGTGCCCAAGCGCACGACCCGACCAGCGCAGCAAGGGCAAGCAGCCTCATCAACATTGTCCTGTCCCCACCTGATGAGGGCGTCGGGACCATGAAGGAATTGCTGCAGTGCGTCGACAGCCGGCTGTCTGCTGCTCAGGCCCAACCAACCCCTGGGAGCGACCGCAGGCGCACGCACTCGCGCGTATGGCGCACCAATACAGACAGTCCCACCGCTGCGACCCCGCCCCCTTCACTTGAGAGCCAGTCGCAAAAAGGCCTGCGGCACAACGCTCAACACTGCGGGAGCGATTTGATCTGGGACTAGGAAACCGCCAATTTGGGCTCTAACAAAGTCTGGGGCGCCGAAGAAGCGCACGCGGACAAGAGAAAACGCCGATGAAACACCTCGCTGCTTTCGAGAACGCTCTTGAGGAAATCCGGTCCGAAGGCCGCTACCGCGTCTTCATCGATCTCAAGCGCTATCGCGGCGAGTTTCCCAAAGCGTCCGTGCGCCACAATGATGGCAGCGAACAGGATGTCACGGTCTGGTGCTCCAACGACTATCTCGGCATGGGTCAGGACCCGGACGTGATCGCCACGATGAAAGAGGCGGTCGATACATTTGGCGCGGGCTCCGGCGGCACGCGCAATATCTCGGGCACGACGCGCTATCATGTGGAGCTGGAGAAAGAGCTGGCCTCGCTGCACGGCAAGGAAGCGGCGCTGCTGTTCACGTCCGGCTATGTGTCGAACGAGGCGACGCTGTCGACGCTCGCCAAGATCATGCCGAACGTGATCATCTATTCGGACGAACTGAACCACGCCTCGATGATCGAGGGGATCAAGCGCGCCAACTGCGCCAAGCGCATCTTCCGCCACAACGACCTCGGCCATCTGCGTGCGCTGCTGGAAAACGATCCGGCCGATGCGCCGAAAGTGATCGCCTTCGAGTCGGTCTATTCGATGGATGGCGACGTGGCGCCGATGGAAGCCATGTGCGACCTCGCCGAAGAGTTCGACGCGATGACCTATCTCGACGAAGTCCACGCTGTCGGCATGTATGGCCATGAAGGCGCGGGCGTCGCCCAGCGCGACAATGTCATGCACCGCATCACGATCTGCGAAGGCACGCTGGCCAAGGCGTTCGGCGTCATGGGCGGCTACATCGCCTCGAAGACCGCGATCTGCGACGCCATTCGTTCGATGGCGCCTGGATTCATCTTCTCGACCTCGACATGCCCGGTGCTGGCCGCCGGTGCGTTGACCTCGATCCGCAAGCTTCGTTCCGACTACGGTCGCGACCTGCGCAAGATTCACCAGGAAAAGGCGGAGCTTCTGCGCCAGAAGCTCATCGCCGCTAAACTGCCGGTGATGATGGCGGACACGCATATCGTCCCGCTGCTCGTCGGCGACCCGGAGCGCTGCAAGGCGCTGTCTGACACGCTGCTGTTCGACTTCGGCATCTATGTGCAGCCGATCAACTACCCGACTGTGCCCAAGGGTACGGAGCGCCTTCGCTTCACGCCGTCGCCGCAGCACACCGAAGCGATGATGGACGAGCTGGTCTCGGCGTTGCTCGCGATCTGGAAGCAGCTCGGCCT
This sequence comes from Hyphomonadaceae bacterium, assembly GCA_022844475.1. GTDB lineage: Bacteria > Pseudomonadota > Alphaproteobacteria > Caulobacterales > Hyphomonadaceae > UBA7672. The sequence goes on from JALHLR010000009.1 coordinate 12,320, forward strand.
CGACCAGCGAGCTGCCTGATCGTCATCGCCAGGCTTGGCGCTAGGCCTTGTCTTCCTGCAGGCCGAACAGCGCTGTCATCAGGCTGGACGTCATCGCCACCATGCCCATTTGCGCCTGCATAAGCGCGTCCGCATTCGTCACGGCCGGCGTTGTGCCGAACGAGGCCGGCGCAATCTTGGCGGCGTCTGCATCCGCGATCGTCGCGCCGGTCAGCTTCACATAGAGCTGCGCAACGGTAAGGTCCGCGCCATCCTTGCCGCGGAAGACGTTCTGGTTGGCGAGCGCGGCCCTCGGGAACATGTCGGCGGCATCGCCGGCCTTGTTGGCGCGGGCCGCCTGAATGAGCCGCCCCGCGTCCGATGGTCCCATGAAGTGTGCTGCATAGAGTTCAGCCGACGTCGCCGGACGCCCAAGCTTCTTCTCAAGAATCTTCGCGTTCTCGCCCGCTAGTTCGCCAGCCATCAGCGACGACAGTTTCGCGTCCTTGCGGAGCGCCAGCAGCTCTGTCCGCGATTGCCCCTCGACGCTTACGCCATGCTTCGCGCCATAGCGCTCCAGCATGCTCATCCATGTCGCATCGGTGAACTGGAACAGTCCCGTGGCGGAGGAGGTGCCTGCCTTCGCGTTGGGATCGAAATTGCTCTCGCGCTGCGCTGTCTTCACGAGATAGTCGAACCCGACGCCGGTCGAGCGCGCAGCAGTCTTCAGCGCTGCCATGACTTCAGCGCGCTGGACGGCTTGCGGGGAGGCGCCGATGGAATCGGTCAAGGGCAGGGTCCTGATAGTTCAGAGCCCACCACGCCGCGTTATGGTTAGCGAAGGGTTAACGCGCGTGTTTCAGTCCCACAGCCAGCGATGTACCGTATGGCCCTTCCACCCGATCTTCTTGAGCACAGCGCCGAGATATAGATCGACATAAAGGTCGTTCGCATCGCCATGGCCATCGAGCGCACGACCCGCCGGGATCAGCTCATCCCGCTTGCGCTCCGCCCAGGTGGCCTTGGCGCGCATCACACGTTCCTCGAGACCCATCGTCTGTGGACGCAGGCCCAGCAGCTGGAAATAGGTGTCGAAGATCCGGTCCGGCAGCCGCTCGGGTTCGGCCATGAACTTGTCCGTCATCGCGACCAGCGCTTCACTCGGAGGAGTATCTTGAAGCGCATGAACCAGCCGCGCCTGATAGCAGTCCCAGCGTGACGCCTTGTAGGCGGCCTCGTTGCCAAACTCGATCCTCGCGCGACGATCAACCAGGAACATCGCTGCATAGACAAGCGGTATCTCGAAACTGCTTTTCAGCAATTTGTGCTGCTGCACGATCTCGTTCAGCTTCTGATAGGCGCGCGCAGCGCACTCGAAGTCCTCGCGTGGGTCAACGCCGCGCCGCCAGTGCAGCAGGCCCAGATCGACATATGCCTCGGCTGTGACCCTGCAGTTCTGTGCCGCCCACTCGAAATTGCTGATGGCCAGCAACTCGGTGATCACATCCGGCCCGCGCGCGGTCAGGGCCTCGGCTTCCGCCACGCGGCTTTCGTATTGTTCGAGCCCGCCCACACTGCCTCGCGAGTCAGTTACCAGTCCCACCTACAACTCGATGATCTTCACGCCCTTCGGGCTCGCTGCCAAGGCCAGCTTGCCGCTCTTCAGCTTCAGCGCCTTCTCCCCGAACAGCTCGCGCCGCCAGCCCTTCAGCGCCGCGATATCCGGCTCCTTCTCGCGCGCCAGCGATTCCACGTCCGCCGCATTCGCAATCAGCCGCGTCGCGACGCCAGCGTCATCAGACACCTGCTTGAGCAGCACTTTCAACAGCTCAACCATGGCGCCCGGAGGCGGTCCGGAGCGCTCGGGTTCGTCCACCTTCGGCGCATATGCATCGGGATCGTCCAGCGCCTGGTTGATAGCCTGCAGCAGACCCGCGCCATGCCGCGACTTGCCGAACCCCTGCTGCACCGCTCGCATCCGCTCCAGCGCCTCGAGCGTGCGCGGCTTCTGCTGCGCGATCTCCTGGATCGCGTCATCCTTCAGAATGCGCCCGCGTGGCTTGTCCGTCTCTTGCGCCACGCGCTCACGCCATCCTGCCACATTGGCCAGCACGGCCAGATAGTCGTTGCGGTACTTCCGGATCTTCAGCCGCTTCCACGCCGTCGCCGGGTCGAACTGGTAGATCTCGGGATCGAGCAGGGCCGCATGCTCGTCCTCGATCCACTCCATGCGGTTCTGCTTCTCCAGCTTCCCGCGCAGGATCTTGTAGATCTCGCGCAGATAGAGGACGTCGCCGCGCGCGTAAGTCAGCTGCTTCTCGGTCAGCGGGCGTCGCACCCAGTCTGTAAACTGCGAGGACTTGTCGACCGTCCCGCGCACCACTTTCGAGACGAGGTTCTCGTACGAAATCGAATCTCCGAGCCCGCACGCCATCGCCGCGATCTGGGTGTCGAACACCGGCCCGGGCACATGCCCGATCAGCCGCGAGAAGATTTCGAGATCCTGCCGCGCTGCGTGGAAAACCTTTGTCCGCGACGAGTCTGCCAGCAGCTTGTTGAGCGGGGCGAGGTCGATGCCCTTGGCCAGTGGATCCACGAGCACATCATGGTCCGACGACGCCACCTGGATCAGGCACACCTGCGGCCAATACGTCGTCTCGCGGTGGAACTCTGTGTCGACGGCCAGGAAGTCATCGCCCGAAAGCCGCTCGCACGCCTCTTCCAGCCCCGCCGTGTCGGTGATCAGGCGGATTTCGCCAGCCTCAGCGTCCTTCAAATCCGTGATCTCCCGGATCGGGCCCAGCCCAGCACAGAATCAGACTAAGGGCGGATATTGACAATCTTGACGGCGACATGCGCTTGTCCGCCCGTTCGATCAAGCCAAATCCCCCGGATTCTGCGGGAAAAGCAGGAGTTTTGCCCCGATGCATGCCTACAGGACGCATACCTGCGGCCAGCTGCGCGCGGAGCATGTCGGGAATACCGTCAAGCTGTCCGGCTGGGTCCACCGCAAACGGGACCTTGGCGGCCTGCTGTTCATCGACCTGCGCGACCATTATGGCATCACCCAGTGCGTCGTGACCCCGTCCAATCCGCACTTCCAGCGGCTTGAGCGTATCCGGGTCGAATCCGTCATCTGCCTCACAGGTGAGGTCGTGAAGCGCGACGCCAACACGATCAATGCGACGCTCGCCACCGGCGAGATCGACCTCAAGGTGCAGGACCTCACCGTCCTCTCCGAGTCCGAGGAATTGCCTCTGCCGGTCTTCGCCGAGCCGGAATATCCGGAAGACGTGCGCCTCAAATACCGCTTCCTCGACCTGCGCCGCGAGACGCTGCACGCCAACATCGTGACGCGCACTAAAGTCATTGCGTCCATGCGCCGCCGCATGCACGAAACCGGCTTCACCGAGTATTCGACGCCGATCCTCACCGCGTCCTCGCCCGAGGGCGCGCGCGACTTCCTCGTGCCCAGCCGTATCCATCAGGGAAAATTCTTCGCGCTGCCCCAGGCGCCGCAGCAGTACAAGCAGCTGTTGATGGTCGCCGGCTTCGACCGTTACTTCCAGATCGCCCCTTGTTTTCGCGACGAGGACCCGCGCGCTGACCGTCTCCCCGGCGAATTCTACCAGCTCGATCTCGAGATGAGCTTCGTCACGCAGGAAGACGTGTGGGATACGATGGAGCCCGTGCTTCGCGGCGTGTTCGAGGAATTCGGCAACGGCAAGCCCGTGACAAGGAAATTCCCGCGTATCCCTTACGACACGGCCATCCGCACCTATGGCTCGGACAAGCCCGACCTCCGGAATCCGATCGAGATGGGGAACGTCTCCGATCACTTTCGCGGCTCGGGTTTCAAGGTCTTCGCCGGGATGCTGGAGAAGGACGCGAAGAACGAAGTGTGGGGCATTCCCGCCAAGGGTGGCGGCAGCCGCGCCTTCTGCGACAAGATGAATTCGTGGGCGCAGCAACAGGGTCAGCCGGGCCTCGGCTACATCTTCTGGCGCGAGGGTGAAGAAGGTGGGGCAGGTCCGGTTGCCAAGAATATCGGCCCCGAGCGCACCGATGCCATCCGTCAGCAATTCGGGCTGAGCGTCGGCGACGCTGTCTTCTTCACAGCCGGCCTCCCGGCAAGCTTCTACAAGTTCGCGGGAGAGGCGCGTAACCGCGTCGGCACGGAGCTGGGCCTCACCCAGCCTGATCAGTTCGCATGCTGCTGGATCGTCGACTTCCCCTTCTATGAATGGAACGAGGACGATAAGCGCGTAGACTTCGCCCACAACCCGTTCTCCATGCCGCAGGGCGGCCTCGAAGCGCTCAACAGCGGCGCTGATCCGCTGAGCCTGAAGGCATTCCAGTACGACATGGTCTGCAACGGCTACGAGATTGCGTCCGGCTCCATCCGTAACGCTAGCCCCGAGACGATGGTCCGCGCCTTCGAGATTACCGGCCTCACCAAGGCCGATGTGGAGTCGCAGTTCGGCGGCATGTACCGCGCCTTCCAGTTCGGCGCCCCGCCGCACGGCGGCATGGCAGCTGGCGTTGATCGCATCGTGATGCTTGTCTGTGGCGTGCAGAATCTTCGCGAGATCACGCTCTTCCCGATGAACCAGCAGGCGCAGGACCTTCTGATGGGCGCGCCGAGCGACGCGAGCCTCAAACAACTCCGCGAACTCGGCATCCGCATTCACGAGAAGCCGAAGGCGTAAAGGGAGCCGTTTCTCCCCCAGGCGCGATGCATCTGAGGACAAGGTGCGTAACGAAGACGGCAGCCTCTGATTTGCGTTGGCGAGGCGAGCCCATGCGCCGCAAGCTGGCTCTGCTCGCAATTCCCTGCCCGTGCCTGCCTCGGCGCACCGGCGCGGCAGGCAGCGTCTCACCATGCCTGCGATTAAAAAACCTGCTTCCGCAATCTCGCTAACGATCCCGCGCGCCGCCTGTGAAACCACGATTTTCCCTTGCAGCGCAGACCTTCGCGCACGCCGGCGCCGCACGCCCGTTAACGTTCAAGTCTCTTAACGGCGACCGGCGAAATCACCGCATCAACCTAAGTCTGCGTCAAAACGGCAGGGCGAGGCTGGTCATGTCCCGAGCCGCGCTCCTTGTCGCCGGATGGGATCAAGGGCCGGGAGTTGGACATGAACGACGGCGTTCGCGTGCTGGTGTTTGCCTCGCAGAAGGGCGGGTCCGGCAAGACCACGCTCTCCGGGCACATCGCCGTCGAGGCGGAGCGAAGGGGCGATGGGCCCGTCGCCCTTATCGACACTGATCCGCAGGGCTCACTGGCCAAATGGTGGAACGCACGCGCAGCTTCAACGCCCGCCTTCGCCCAAGCCTCGCTCGAGGAACTCGACGCCTGTCTCAATCATCTGAAGTCGATCGGCTTCAAGCTGATCGTCATAGACACGCCGCCAGCCGTCACCCAGACGATCGCCCACGTTGTCCAGCGCGCCGATCTTGTCGTCGTGCCTACGCGCCCCAGCCCGCATGATCTCCGCGCCGTCGGCCCGACCGTCGACATTGCCGACACGCTCAACAAGCCACTCGTCTTTGTCGTCAACTCCGCTACCGCGCGTGCGCGCATCACCTCTGAGACGGCTGTCGCGCTGTCCCAGCATGGCGTCGTCGCCCCGGTGACGCTGCATCACCGCGTGGACTTCGCAGCCTCCATGATCGACGGCCGCACGGTCGGCGATATCCAGCCCGAATCCCGCTCGGCCCAGGAAGTCTCGCAGCTCTGGCTGTTCCTTCGCGGCCGACTCGCCAAGCTGTATGGGGGAACAGACGCACGCTGGGCCGAGAAGCCCCGCGCCGATTTCTCAACTGCCGTACTCACGCCGGAAACTCCGCTGCTCCCGGCCGCCGCCCTGTCTGACGACGAGGACGATGGCTGGGATGCGGATCTTCCCACCTGGGCCAGCATCGCGATCGCCAACGCCACGGCCGTCGCGCCGCCGGTCGAGCGTCGCGCTGCCGGCGGACAGCCAAGGGCTGCACCGCCACAGCAGATGCGTCGCGCCGATACCGACTTGCTCACGGTCCAGCGGCCCGAGGCGAGCCAGCTTGAGCGTCGCCGGTCCGACCGTGGGCCGCCCCCCGGTCAGCCTGACCGCCGGCAGCCGCGAAGCTTCGGCCGTCGTCCCACGCACTGAGGGCAAAGCGCGATGACCGCACCACAGTATGCATCGCTCACCGCCGGCCTGCTCGCCCGCAAGGGCGAAGCCGCGCCGTCGAAGGAGCCAAGCTTCGGCCACCGTCCATGGCAGCCGCCGGTAGGGCCCGTTCCCGCACCGACCCAGCCGCAGCCACAACGCATTGCGCCGCCGCAAGTCGTCTCGCCCGATGTTCCCAGGGCGCCTGATGCTCTGAAGGCGAAGGTCCGCCTGAACGATGTCTCGGCTGCCTGGCCTGCGCCGAGACATTCGCCATTGCCGCCTTCTGAAGATGCCGGTTGGGTGCCGAACAAGCCGCAGCAGGCACTTGCGCTTGGCAGTCTGGGCGTTCCCTTTAAGACGACGATCCGCTTGACGCACGCCCAGGCAAGGGCGGTCAAGCTTGCAGCGCTTATCCTCGACAAGCCGCAGCAGGACATCCTGACGGCTGGGCTGATCGAGCGGCTGGAAGCGCTGGCTTGTGCTGACCTCGCCAAGTGCTCATGCTTCAAGGCGGTGATCGAGGGATTGCGCACGCCGGAGCAAGCTGCGCCGGTGGAAGAACCGGCGCTCGCCTACTAGCTGTCGTTCTCGCAGGCGGGGAGGGAGAGGCCCATCGGCAGCCGTGTTTTGGCGTCGCCGCAGGCGGCGTTGAGTTGCGTCTGCGTCAGACCTGTCGCGGTCGAAAGGTCGGACCCGGAGAAATTCGCCTTCGCAAGGTTTGCGTTGTTGAACTTCGCGCCGTTGAACGATCCGCCGACCAGCACGGCGTCTTCGAAGTTCACGTCGGAAAAGTCGGCATGGTCGGCGCGAATGCCGAAGCCGTTGACCACCGACATGTTGGCGCCAGCGAACTTCGATTTGTCGAAGGTGGAAAGGCTGAGGTTGGCCTGACGCAGGCGAGCGCCCGTCAGGTTGCGGCTCTCAAGTTCCTGGTATGACAGATCGACCTGGAAGAGATCGCAATTCGTGCAAGCCGTCTCGCCCATGACCAGCCGCTCGGCGCTCGCCTTGCGGCTTGCTTCGTTCTGGTCCGGAGTTTGTGCGAAAGCGGTGAGGCTCATCGCCCCGATCGCCGCAACGGCGAGTACAATTCGAATGATCATCTAAACCAGGACGGAGAGGCTCATCAGGCCGATGGCCATAACTGCGATTACGATGCGGCTTACCATTCAAGTCTCGTTCCAGGTTTTCTGCCGGATCACCCCGGTGGTTGCGCTAACCAACGCAGGCCGGAGAGAAGTGTTCAATCGAGGCGGATTGCAGGCGTGATTCAGCGTGAATAGCGGTGTTTGCGTGTACGAAGCGTAAGGATTGCTTAGCCGGGTTACTGAAAGGCAAACGCATCTGCAGGCCAGCGCGCGGGGCTCTACGCCTCTGCCTGAAACAAAGCCAGAAGCCTCGGCGCCGCACCCGTCAGAATCCGGGCCGGCAGTTTTTGCCTAGCCCGTCTGGACCGTTGCGCCACAAGCCTCGCAGACGGCAACGCCGTCATCCGGGCGCAGCGTAAAGTGCCCGCAAGTCGGACAGGCGTCGGACAGGTAGTCCGGGCTTCTTTGCGGCGCGATCGCAGGTCCTTCGGCGGTTTCCAGCCGCTCCGCCACGCGCCGCGCCGTGAACGGTACGATGTTGTCGGGCATCACGCCGCGGCTGAAGCCCTTGGAGATCAGCTGCTCCGGCCGAACCGGCTGCACCGCAACCGTCGGCTCTTCGCCTTCGTTCGCGCCGCCGCCGAGCCCGTCATGGCTGAGATTGTCAACCTCAGCCAGATCGTCGCGGCCAAGGTAGGACACCGCGAGCTCGCGAAAAATGTAATCGAGGATCGATGTCGCCTTGCGAATCGAGTCGTTGCCGGTGACTTCGCCCGCCGGCTCGAACCGGGTGAAGACGAAGGCATCGACGAATTCCTCCAGCGGCACGCCATATTGCAGGCCGATCGAGATCGCGATGGCGAAGTTGTTCATCAGCGACCGGAAGGCGGCACCTTCCTTGTGCATGTCGATGAAGATCTCGCCAAGCTCGCCATCATCGAACTCGCCGGTATGCAGGTAGACCTTGTGGCCGCCTACGGTCGCCTTCTGGATGTACCCCTTGCGGCGATCCGGCAGCCGGCGACGCTCGGCAATGTAGACTTCATCGTGCTCCAGGACAGGCGCGACTGGTGCTGGTGGGGCGTGCCGTTCGAACGTGGGCGCCTGCGTATCGGCATGCAGCGGCGCGCGGGCGCGTCGCTTGGCTTCCGAGATGCGCTGCTGCAGCTCCGAGTCGACAGCGGGGCGCCCCGCATCAATCCGCACGCCGAGCCCAGCGGCCATGGCTGCCCGCACCGAGGCATGCACGGTCATCCGCATCGTGTCCGACTGCTCGCCGGTCGCGATGGTGATCACCGGCTGGCGGAAAAGGTGAGGGGCGACCGCCCTGGCCAGCCGCACGCGCGCCTCGGGCGTCACGCCGTCTGACCGGGCGAGGATCTTCGCCAGCGGAGATTTCGGGTTCGAAACCGGCCGCCGGCGGCCCTGCACAGCCACCCGCGCCTCATCGATCTCGCGAGCCGAAATGCCCAGAGCCCGCAACAGGCTTTCGCCGTCGGTGTCGTACGCTTCCGGGTTAAGCCCCAGCCGCTTGCGGATAACCTCGTCGCCAACCACCCAGCGCGAGAAGGCTGCAGCAAGGCTCAGGCCTTCCTTCAATGCCTGTTCGATGCGGTCCAGCGCATCCTCCGGCATGCCGCGCGATTCAAGGCGATGCCGTTCCAGCCCGTCGATCTGGTCCAGCGTACGCGCGCCCAGAATGCGTAGCCGCACGTCCTGCGCCTCATCTTTGGAGGCCGCGCTGGTCAGCGCCGCCGAAACGCATTGTGAAAGCTCCGGCGTCTGCTCGTCCTCGTGCGCCAGCAGGAGATCCACCGGGTCCGCCCCGCAGCTTTCGGCCGACAGCCACTGAATGCTAGCGGGTGAGAGATGATCGACAGTCAGGTTCGCTCCGGATGCGCGCGCCGCTGCGCAGATCTTTTCCGCAGCCGCCACGCCCGCCTCGGAGTCGTAGGCCATGCCCTGGGACATCACCGCCGCCGCGAGCCCGGCCAGATGCACCGAGCATCCCGGCAGCATCGTCGAAATCGCAATCAGGTCCGTTGTCAGGAGCGGCAGGTCGCCTGTCGCCGCATAGCGCGCGACGTTGACCGCTACCGCTGGCGCGCTCGCATCTGAAGCCCCGCCGCCAATCCCGATGCGCACTGCCAGCCGTGTCCGGCTCACGCGTTCGATGGCCGACGCTACCTCGCCCGCTTCGATACCTGTCCACGCCGGGAGAACATAGGACTGCCGACCTGGCTCGCGCGCGCCCGTCGCTTGCCGCCGCAGGGTGATCGCTGCCGCACGCGGCCCGCCCGGCGTGCACAGTGCGATCTCGACCAGCTCCGCATCCGCCCCGGCCCGGAACGCATCGATCAGGGCGGACGTCGTCGGCCGCCCCTGGTCGTCCGTCTCGATGGTCAACGCCTCAAGGGCATCAGCCACTGCCACGAAGGCCTGCGTCGCCACGGCCCGCGCGGACGCGAGCGCCGTCGCGTCCGCAATTGCGGGCAGGAGCTGTCCCGGCTCGATCGCCGTCGCCGCACCCGCCTCGACCAGGCTGGCAGGCGCGATCGGCGTCACCCGGCGCGTCCGCACCGCTTCGCAGACCGCCTCGGCAGCCTCGCTTTCGCCTCCCAACGTCCGGATCGCGGCCAGGTGCGCATTGACCATCCGGGCCGGCGCCGTCTCGGCGTCGCCCTGGTCCAGCAGCGCCGCGCCCGTCTCCAGCACGCGGGCAAGGTGGCGGACAGACGACTTGGTTCGGGATTCGCCCATGGCATGCCTCCGCTGGCCGGCGCCCCGAGATTGAGGGGCCGAACCCGAATCGGACACATGATGAAGTGCTTCGGCCTTGCCTGCACACAGGAATTTGTCGCATAGCCGCGGTTCCGGGCCTGCTGGACCGGTTTGCATGAAGCCTTTATCTGGGGGGCGCCTTATTCGCGCCGCGCCAATCGTTCCTATCTATGCGCGAGTCCCAACGGGAGCCGAGATGCTGAAGTCGATCTTCACCTGGTGGAACGGCGCCACGATTGGCGCGCGTTTCGACATCGGCCGTCGCGCGTCCTATGTAGGCGCGGACCAGACCGGCAACAAATACTATGAGGAGCGCAAGCCGAGCCTCGAAGGCCGCAAGCGCCGGTATGTGATCTACAACGGCTACGCCGAGCCCAGCAAAGTGCCCGCCGAATGGCATGGCTGGCTGCACCATACCTTCGAGAAGCCGCCGACCATCGATCCGCTGCTCCGCCGGTCTTGGGAAATCGACCACAAGCCGAACCTCACCGGCACGCTGGGCGCCTATCGCCCGCCGGGTTCGCTTGCGGAGGGCGGGGAGCGCGCGCCGAGCTCGGGCGACTATGAAGCCTGGAAACCCTGATGCGTGAATCGCTGTTCGAGACGCTGGTTGGCTTTGCCGTCGTTCTGGTTGCGGGCTTCTTCCTCGTCTTCTCGCTGTCGCAACAGTCCGGCGCGGCAACGGGCGACAGCTACGCCTTGCTCGCCAAGTTCGGCCGGGCAGACGGCGTCGGTCCCGGTACCGATGTCCGCGTGGCCGGCGTGAAGGTGGGCGCGGTCACGGGCGTCAATGTCGATCCCATGACGCTTCGGGCCGAGGTGAAGATGAACGTCCGCAAGGACATTCTCCTGCCGGCGGATTCCACCGCGCAGATCCAGTCCGACAGCCTGCTAGGCGGCAGCTACATTTTCGTTCTCGTCGGTGGCGACCCTGACGTGAACCTGCCCACCGACGGCACCGGTGTGTTCGATTACACCCGCGGGACCGTCGACATCATGAGCCTGCTGCTCGAAGCGGTTGGCAACGCCTCAGGCGGGGGCGATCAAGGGGGCGGTACAACGACCGAAGAGGCTCCCCTATGAAATTGCTCGCGGGTCTGCTGGTTAGCGGCGCAGCGGCCCTGGCGCTTGGCGCTGGCGCATTTGCGCAGGACGGCGAACCGGGCAATCGGCTGCAGCCGGCCGGCGCCGCAAAGCTGCGCGCGCTCGACAAGATCACTGGCAACTCGACCGACATCAGCGCCCGCGTCGGCCAGTCGATCGACCATGGCCGCCTGAAAGTCACCGTCCGCGCGTGCTACCAGTCCAGCCCGCAGGACGCGCCTGAAGCCGCCGCCTTCCTCGAGATCTACTCCACGGCCCCGCCGAAAGAGCACAAGACGCCCAACCCGATCGCCGACTCGAACATGCATCGAGGCGCGCAGCCGATCGGCGAGAACGGCCTGCTTTTCTCCGGCTGGATGTACGCGTCCTCGCCGGGCCTCAGCGCTCTTGAACACCCGACCTACGACGTCTGGGTGATCAGCTGCAGCGCCTCGGCACCGCAATAGGTCTGGGTCCCGAACGTGGCCTCGTGCTGAAGCGCCTCGTGCAAGCGCCTGCGGAAGGGTTCTCGCGGCACTTCCTCGACGCCGAACGTTTCGAGATGCCCGGTCACGAACTGCGTATCGAGCAGGCGATATCCGCCCGCCCTCAGCCGCGCGACCAGATGCGCCAGCGCAACCTTTGACGCGTCCGTTGCGCGCGAGAACATGCTCTCGCCGAAGAACGCGGCCTGGAGGCTCACGCCATAGAGTCCCCCTACCAGTTCGCCATCGCGCCACGCCTCGACGCTGTGCGCGTGGCCTGCGCGATGAAGCGAGCTGTAGAGATTCAGGATCTGGGTGTTGATCCACGTCTGCGGCCTGGCCGACGCTGGTTCGGCGCATAGTTCCATCACGCGCGTGAATGCAGTGTCGATCCTGATCTCGAATACGTCCCGCCGGATCGTCTTGCGCAGACTCTTCGAGACGTGGAAGCCGTTGAGCGGCAGCACGCCGCGCAGGTCAGGATCCACGAGAAACAGCCGTGGATCATCGCGCGAATCCGCCATTGGAAAGACGCCGCGGCGATAGCAGTCGAGCAACTCGTTGGGGCCAAAGACCCGGCTCATGCGCGGAGGTCCCAATACACGAGCCACAACCGCATGCCCACGCCCAGAGCCTACTTCTTCATCCCGAGAAACTTCTCGAGCCAGTGGATGTCATAATCTCCCCTGGCGATGTCTGCGTTGTTGGCGAGCCGGCGATGCAGCGGCAACGTTGTCTCGACGCCGGAGACAACTGTTTCGTCCAGCGCACGGCGCAGGCGTGCGAGCGCTTCGGCGCGTGTGGGCGCATAGACAATCAGCTTGCCGATCAGGCTGTCGTAATGTGGCGGTACGCGATAGCCGGAATAGGCCGCGCTATCGAGTCGAACCCCGAGGCCGCCTGGCGCGTGGAATTCCTGTATGAGACCCGGCGAGGGCGTAAAGGTTTCCGGGTTCTCCGCGTTGATGCGGCACTCGATGGCGTGGCCGCTGATCTTCACATCCTTCTGGGTCAGCGACAGCTTCTCTCCGAAGGCGATCCGGATCTGCTCCTGCACAAGATCGACGCCCGTGATCATCTCGGTGACCGGATGCTCGACCTGCAGGCGCGTGTTCATCTCGATGAAATAGAACTCGCCATTCTCGTAAAGGAACTCGATCGTGCCGACGCCGAGATAGCCCAGCTTCTTAATGGCGGTTGTCACGGTCTTGCCGATCGCGGCGCGGGCTGCCTCGTCGATCACGGGCGAGGGCGCTTCCTCGAACACCTTCTGGTGGCGGCGCTGAAGGGAGCAGTCGCGCTCGCCCAGATGGATCACATTGCCATGGCTGTCTGCTACGACCTGGATCTCGATGTGTCGCGGCTTCTGGAGATACTTCTCCATATAGACGGCGTCATTGCCGAATGCGGTCTTGGCTTCGGTGCGCGCTGTGGTGAAAGCAAGTTCGAGCTCTTCGGGTGAATGCGCGACCTTCATGCCGCGGCCGCCGCCGCCAGCGGTTGCCTTGATCAGGATCGGGTAGCCGATGCGCTTCGCGTTGGCCTTTGCGCTGTCGAGATCGACCACTTCGCCGTCCGAGCCGGGGACAACTGGCACGCCTGCTGTCTGGATCGCTTCCTTGGCGGTGATCTTGTCACCCATCATGCGGATGTGTTCGGGCTTGGGGCCGATGAAGGTGATGCCGGACTTCTCGACTATCTCCGCGAACTTGGCGTTCTCGGACAGGAAGCCGTAGCCCGGGTGGATCGCCTGGGCGCCTGTGATCTTGGCGGCAGTGATGATCGCGGGAATATTCAGATAGGATTTCGCAGCCGACGCGGGCCCCACGCACACGCTTTCGTCGGCGAGCCGTACGTGCATGGCATTGCGGTCGGCTTCCGAATGGATGGCCACCGTGTGGATGCCCATCTCCTTGCACGCGCGATGTACGCGGAGAGCGATCTCGCCACGGTTTGCAATCAGGATTTTCTCGAACATCGCGCTACTCGATGATGACGAGTGGTTCGCCGAATTCGACGGGCTGCTGGTTCTCGACGAGGATCTGCAGAACCTTGCCGCCGCGCGGGGCGGTAACGGGATTGAACGTCTTCATCGCCTCGACCAGCAAAAGTGTCGCGCCTGCGTTCACGGTGTCGCCTACCTTCACGAAGGTGGGCGAGCCTTCCTCGGCCTGCATGTACACGGTGCCGACCATGGGCGACTTTACCGCGCCGGGATGATCACGAAGCGAGGCCTTGGTTGTTGGGGCTGCCGTCGTGGCTGGCGATGCGGGTGCCGGCGCCGCAGCCGGGGCGGGGGCGTAAGCCTGCGCAACATGCACGGCCTTTGCTTCCGGCTTCACCACCTTGATGCGCATGCCGCCCTGCTCGATCTCGATCTCGCCGAGATCGGCTTCCCTCAGAATGGCCGCAAGCTCGCGGATGAGTCCGGTGTCGAACCTGCCACTCTTTTCGGGAGGCTTGTCGGCCATGATTGTCAAACTCTCTTCTGTTCAGCGAGGGCCGCGACAGCCTGAATGGCCAGTCGGTAGCCCAGGGGACCAAAGCCGGCGATGACGCCGGACGCTGCTGGAGACACGAGGCTCTTGTGCCTGAACTCTTCCCGATTCCCGGGGTTGCTGAGATGAACTTCCACGACCGGAATGGTCAACACCTTGAGCGCGTCGTGGATTGCGACCGAGGTGTGGGTATAGCCGCCCGCGTTTATGATCAGCCCGCCTGCCTGTCTACGGGCTTCCTGTATCCAGTCCACCAGCTCGCCTTCGTGATTGGACTGGCGGAAGATCAGCTTCGCGTCAGCTTCATCGGCGGCGTCCCGCGTCAGTTTCTCCAGGTCGGCCAGCGTGCCCTTGCCATAGACGGCGGGCTCGCGCTCACCCAACAGGTTGAGGTTGGGGCCGTTCAGGCAGTAGATGGTCAGGCTCATTGAGGACCTTTACCTGAGACCGGTTCGCACCCAGACGATCGGCCGGGCGGTGAGACTGAATAGGCGAATCCGGGTCCGGTTCAAATGCCAGATTCAAGCGTTCGGACGATGAAATGAACCTGTTTCTCAACGGCGAGGCGACCCAAGCCCCTGATGGCGCCACAGTCGGCGAGTTCCTGCGCCAGCTGGCCATGCCGGAAAAGGGCGTTGCCGTGGAACGCAATCGCGAGATCGTCCCTAAATCCCTATATGGAACGACCCGCCTCACCGAAGGTGATCGGATAGAGATCGTGCAGTTTGTTGGAGGTGGGTAAGCAATGCCGCAAGCGCTTCCCCGGGGCGCCCCGGAACAGCTTTGCGATGCATATTCATGCCTTGAGCCGTGTTGCCCGCGCACTCGCACCGGTGGGCGCACCAGGCTGGCGGCAATAGTCTGCTGCGCCCAATGGCGATGCAGGAAGTCCTGCAAAATGCATTCGCGATGAAGGCGGGGCTTGCCATGTTCACGGCAGGTGGCCGCAAGCTTGGCACGATTGCCGGAATGCCCTAGGGCGCTCGCGCCAAGTCATACATTGAAGTGAGACATGCCCGATCAAGCGCCGACCACCGCTACCGACGACGCCCTCATCATCGCCGGCAAGGCCTATAGCTCGCGCCTCATCGTGGGCACGGGCAAGTATGCCAGCTACGCCCAGAACGCCGAGGCGGCCGAGGCTGCGGGTGCGGAGATCGTCACTGTCGCCCTGCGCCGGGTAAACGTCGCCGACAAAGGCTCGGAGCGGCTGGTCGATCATCTCGACCCGAAGCGGTTCACATACCTGCCCAACACTGCGGGCTGCTACACGGCGGACGAGGCCGTGCGCACGCTGCGTCTTGCACGCGAGGCGGGCGGGTGGAATCTCGTGAAGCTTGAGGTGCTGGCCGACCAGAAGACCCTCTACCCGGACATGTCGGAAACGCTGATCGCCGCCAAGGCGCTGATCCAGGACGGTTTCGACGTGATGGTCTACTGCTCGGACGATCCTGTTTACGCGCGCAAGCTGGAGGACGCAGGGTGCTGCGCGATCATGCCGCTTGGCTCGCTGATCGGCTCGGGGCTCGGCGTGCAGAACCCGGTGAACATCCGGCTCATCGTCGAGCAGTGCAAAGTGCCCGTGATTGTCGATGCGGGCGTGGGTACGGCGTCAGACGCCGCCATTGCGATGGAGTTGGGTGTTGATGGCGTGCTGATGAACACTGCCATCGCGGCAGCAAAAGACCCTGTGCGCATGGCCCGGGCGATGAAGCACGCCGTGATCGCTGGCCGCGAAGCCTATCTCGCCGGGCGGATGGCGAAGAAGCGCTACGCCGATCCGTCTAGCCCGCTGGGTGGGTTGATCTAGCTGCGGATCTGCTGCCGCGTCGCCTCGATCAGTGACTCCAGCTCTTCCTGCCCGAAGCCGCCGACGAAGCGGCCGTTGATCAGGAAGGATGGGGTGCCCTGCAGGCCCGCCATGTCGAACTCTTCCACCGAGCGATCGACGCGCCTGATCAGGTTGGCGTCGGCCATGTCTTTCTTCCAGCGCGCCATGTCGAGCCCGACCGACTGCGCGATCGCCTCGAGATTTGCTGGTGTATAGGCGTTCGCCGGCGCCTTCATCAGCGCGACATGCATCTCGCGATACTTGCCCTGGCTGTGCGCCGCCATCGCCGCGATCGCCGCCCGGCGCGAGTCCGCGCCGCGCACCGCCGACTCCTTGACGATCACCTTGATATCGCTGCGGCGGTCATCCACCTGCGCCATAACCCACGGCACGGCGGCCTTGCACACGCCGCAGTCATAGTCGCTGAACTCGATGATGGTGATCGGCGCGTCTTTGCGGCCGATATAGGGGTCGTCCTTCGATGAGGCGAGCAGCTTCTCCCACGCGCCCTCAGCGGCCAGCGTCTGCGTCGCAAGCTGGTTGCGCTGGAAAGCGGTCTGCATCTCGAACAGGATTTCCGGCTCGCGCAGGAGATACTCCTTCACGATCGCCTCGACCTGCGCCTTCTCAAGGCCGCCAACCGAGTCAGGGGCCTTTACCTCGCCGCCGGAACAGGCAGCAGCGCCGAGCGCGAGCAGGGCGGAAAGGGCGGTTGTCAGGCGCATGTGCAGGTTCCTTCCGGGTCATCCTGCCCCCCAGTTCTTAAGGGAGGATGGCGGGTCTCTCGGGAAATGGGCGGTCGGGCCCGGATTTGAAGCTCAGTGCCGGTGCTCCAGCGCCAACTCGCTCAGATTGCGGCGCATGGCGCGCGGGTTGTTGCGTGGGTCGGACAGCGCCATGATGTCATCGGCACGCTGACCATTCGGCGTGTTCATGTCCAGCGCGTCGCGGGCCCTTCGCGCGAAGTTGAAGGCGCGGGCAAGGTCTCCGACGATGTAGGCCTCCTCCGCCGTGGCGAGGTTTGCGTCGCCGATGCGGTCCTGCTTGGCGTAGGCCACGGCCAGCTGGTTCCAGGCGAAGGCGTTGTCCGGCTCGAGCTGGACGGCGTCCATCAGCAGGCCTTCGGCCTCCTTGATCGCCGGATCCTGCTTGGTGCCGATCAGCGAGCGCGCAAGGTTCACCTTCAGCAGGGCGTGCTTCGGGGCCAGTTCGACCGACTTGCGATGCGGCGCGACGGACTCCGCCGCCTTGCCGCTCTCGAACAGGACCTGGCCTTTCAGCTCATGGAAATAAGCGTTGTCCGGCTGTTCCGCGATCAGCGATTCGATCTGGGTGAGCGCGGCCTTGATGTCGACCGCGCGATAGGCTGCGATGGCGCGCGCATAGCGCGCCGGTATAGATTGATCGCTACCCGGATAGCGCGAAAGGACGCGGCTCGGCGGGCCGATGAAGCCGACAAGTTTGGCCTGCATCATCTTTAGCTGCATGATCTCTTCGGGTGTCTGCGGTCGCGCCTTGCCGGCGATCTCCTTGGCGCGGCGCGCCACGCTGCTGATGCGGTCGCTCGATATCGGATGCACGCGGAAGTAGGGATCGCGGCGCGATTCCGACATCAGTTCCTGATAGCGGAATTTCTCCATGAAGGAGACGTTTCCGTCCGCTGACTGTCCCGTTTTTTCCATGAGTTCCACACCGAACAAGTCGCAGGCGGCTTCTTCCGAACGTGTGTGCTTGAAGAAGCTCAACATCCCGAACTGCGAGGCGGAACCGAACAGGGCAAGCGCCGCATCCGGGGCGCCGGCGAAGAGCGCGAGCGCGCCGAGGCCCATCGTGATCAGCGAAATGTTGCCGCTGCCTTGGGCCGCGACCTGGCGCGTGACGTTGTGGCCGAGGGCGATGTGCCCTGTCTCGTGCCCGATGACGCCTTTCAACTCCTCCGGAGTACGCGCCTCCATGATGAGGCCGGTGTGAAGGAACATGTTCTGGCCAGCGGCGACGAAGGCGTTCAGCGAGTCGTCCTGCACGATGTACATGTTCACGTCCGCGGGCTTCAGCCCCGCGGCCGCGAACAGTGGCTCCGAATACTCGCGAAGGATCTGCTCGATTTCCGCGTCGCGGATCAGGCCCTGCGCTGTCGCGGTAAGCGGCAACGCAAGCGCGAGGACGGGCGCGGCGACGGCGCGGAGGAATTTCTGCATAACGCCCATGCGAACGCTCTCTTTCGATCCCGCCGACAGCCAAGCTAGCCATCGGGCCCGGATAGTCAAAGCCGCCGCGCTGTTCCGCTGCCTGTGTTAGCGGTTCAGCCTGTGCGGCGGCGGTTCCACCAGCCAGCTTTCCGGGGAGCCTCTCCGGACGGGGCCGGAACTTCAGGCTCGCCATGGATGGCGTGGCGCCGGGCCTCAACCGTCTCGGCCGCAGGTGCGGCCGGTTCGTGCCTGGACCCGACTGGAGCAGGCTGCGGGGCAGATGCGGCGATTTCGTGGTCGGGCGCTGGCTCCGGCGCCGGTCTTGCGGCGACGGGTTGCGCCTGCGGCTCGGGCGCTGCGGCTACGGCTTCCGCCGGTTCGCTTTCCGCGGGAGCTTCGAACACCGGCGTTGGTTCGATCGGGGCAGCCGCGAGCGGTGCGGGTTCCGCGGCCGGTTCTTCAGGTTCCGGCGCGGTCTGGGCCACGAGGAAGGGGGCCGCCGCCAGGAAATCGAGCATCTCGCCGCCATCTGCGGCAATGTCCGGTGTGCGATTGCGCTCGCCGCGCTCGGGACGGTCGCCCCGGCCGCCACGACGCCGGCGGCGTCCGCCACGGCCGCGACCGTCGTCGCGCTCGCCATCCTCGCGTGCAACGACTGGCTGCGCCTGTTCCGGCGTATCGCCGTCATCCGAGTCTGCGGTCTCGCGTCCGCGGTCTTTCCCGCCACGGCGGCGGCGGCCACCACGGCGGCCACGGCGTCCGCCGCGGTTGCGGTCGCGATCGCCATCCTCGTCTTCCGCGTCCGAGCTGGACTCTTCTTCTGACTCTTCGTCTTCCTCGTGATCGTGGCCTTCGTGCTCGTCATCGGACTCGTCCTCGGAGTCCTCGACGATGTCATCGTCTTCCTCCTCGATCTCGTCAGGAGCCGGCGGCGGCAGGGGTTTAAGCCTCCGAAGGTCGATAGGCTGCATCGGCTTGGGCGCGACGACATTGCCGTCGGCGCGGCCCTCGATGTTGAATTCGCCGGCCTTCAGGTCTTCGTCGGCCTCGATGCGCACGAGCACGTGGTTGTCGGATTCAATCGCGGCGATCGACGAGCGCTTTTCGTTGAGCAGGTACAGCGCAACTTCGGCTGCGGCCTGGACATGCACCGTCTGTACGCGGTCGTCAGCGGCGCGGGCTTCGATCATGCGCAGTAGTTGGATCGCAGCGCTTTCGATTGAGCGCATGCGGCCAGTGCCGCCGCAATGATCGCAGGGCTCGGATGACAATTCCAGCACGCCGGCGCGACGGCGCTGGCGCGAGATTTCGAACAGGCCGAACTGCGAGATGCGGCCCGTCTGCACGCGGGCGCGGTCGATCTTCAGGCAGTCCTTCATCTTCTTTTCGACGGCCCGGTTGTTCTTCATGTCCTCCATGTCGATGAAGTCGATGACGATCAGGCCGGCGAGGTCGCGAAGACGCATCTGGCGAGAGGCTTCAGCCGCCGCTTCCAGGTTGGTTTTCAGCGCTGTGGCTTCGACATTACGCTCGCGCGTCGCCTTGCCGGAGTTGACGTCGATAGCGACGAGCGCCTCGGTCTGGTTGATCACGATGTAGCCGCCGGAGGGCAGTTGGACGGTCGGCGCGTAGATGCCCTCGAGCTGATCCTCGACGCCGGTCATCACGAAAAGCGGGCCGTTGTCGTCATGATGGACGACCTTCCGCGTATGTGACGGCATTAGCATTTTCACGAAGGTGCGCGCTTCGTTGTAGGCGTCCTCGCCCTCGACAATGATGCGCTCCACATCCTTGTCGTAGAGGTCGCGGACGGCGCGAAGAACCAGGTGGCCCTCCTCGTGGATGAGGGCGGGCGCCATGGATTCCATCGTCTTGCCGACGATCTGCTGCCAGAGCTTGGTGAGGTATTCGAAGTCGCGGCGCACTTCGTTCTTTGTGCGCTTGGCGCCTGCGGTGCGGACGATAAGCCCGGCGCCGCGGGGAATTTCAAATTCCGACGTGATGGACTTCAGGCGCTTGCGATCAGCCGCGTTGGTGATCTTGCGGGAGATGCCGCCGCCGCGCGAGGTGTTGGGCATCAGCACGCAATAGCGGCCCGCGAGCGAGAGGTAGGTGGTCAGCGCCGCGCCCTTGTTGCCGCGCTCTTCCTTGACGACCTGCACCAGCATGACCTGCCGGCGGCGGATCACCTCCTGGATCTTGTATTTGCGCTGGAAGAGGGCATTGCGGCGGTTCTGCTTGCGCTCTTCCTCCTCGTCGGTGGCATCATCGCCGCCATTCTCGGTCGAGCTTTCGTCCTCGTCATCATCGCCTTCTTCTTCATCGGCTTCCGCAAGCAGCGCTTCCCGATCTTCCTTGGGGATCTGGTAGTAGTCGGGATGGATCTCTGCGAAAGCCAGAAAGCCGTGGCGGTTGCCGCCATAATCGACGAAGGCCGCCTGAAGAGACGGCTCGACGCGTGTTACCTTGGCGAGATAGATATTGCCGCGAAGCTGGCGCTTGTTGCGGGCTTCGAAATCAAAGTCTTCGATCTGACCGTCTGCGACGACGGCCACCCGGGTCTCCTCCGGGTGGGTGGCGTCGATCAACATGAGCTTGCTCATGGACTGGAACCTCGTGTGAAAAGCGGGCGGCGCGCAGATGCGCTGCCTTGGCCCGCGAATGGGTTGGGAGTGGAAGTGACGAGAGGGCTCGGCGTCCGGTCTGGCTGACTGAATCTCGCGAAGTCGCGTTCATAATGCCCTGACCATGGAGGCAGCGGGATCGCTGACCACCGAAACGCTCGAAGCCGTTTAGCGCCCTGTACTGGATAGGTTTTTTCTGAAAAACCGCCGCCAGGACGCGCAAGACATGTCGTTGGGACCGCCTTGTGACTCACCTATGCACGCATTGCGCTCAGAGGGGAAGCGTCGAATATCCCTTCTATTGTTGTGGACAAGGGCGGTTGTGAGCAATCACCCCAATGCGCTTGACGCGCCCGTCAACGTTGCCGGCCTCGAAATAGATGTCCCCATAGTCGTACATCGTGGTGTCCGGGCGGTTCTCAACGCAGCGCGGCTTGCCGAGGGTCGCGCGCGCAAAGATCTGCTCGGCGCCCGGACGGACCCCGCCATCGGTATGGAATCGGGCGTCTTCGGTGATGATCCAGTAGACCTTATCGTCGGCTCCCACCGTCAGGCCGTTGGGAAAGGAGTAGGTGGTGGCGTCTGTGCCGGGGATAGGCGCTGTCCGCACCGGAGCACCCTTGACCGCCAGCAGTGTCGCGAGCGGCATGCCGATCTCGATTTCGCCAATCCTCTTGCCCCGGACGACAAGATCGTCGTTCAGGTTTGGCGGCGTACTGGCGCAGGCCGCCATAACCAGCGCCGCCAGCGGATAGCCAAAGTGGAGAGCCTTCATCGTCGATGAACTCGTCTCGTGCGCCCCCGCAGTTGCCGAACACTCCTGATAGCGCGCCTTCTGTCCAGCGTCAGTAGCGATCCCAACGAACAGTTAACGACACGGGGTTACTAATCAGCATCCGGGCCAGAATGGCCGGAAATTGCTATTGCGGTGGGTGCTGCGGACGTGCGGGCCTGGTTGCTGACCCTTGTGTCGCTTTTCGGCCTCGCCATGCTGGCGGGTGTTGGCGCGCAGGCTGCGCCTCCGGTGGAGCGCGTAACGGCCGTGCGTATCGGCGGCGAGGGGCTGGCGACCCGCGTGGTCGTCGAGTCTGACGCCCCGCTGAAGTACCACGTCTTCGTGCTGGCGGCGGGCAGCAGCCGAGTTGTGGTTGATCTTCCCCGCGTGCGCTGGTCCATCAACGGGCTGACCGCCGAGGCTGGGTCGGGGAAGGGAAGCGGGGTCGTTTCGGGCTATCGCTATGCCCACAACACGGCTTCCACCTCGCGTCTTGTGCTTGACCTGGCCAGGCCGGCTGTTGTCGCCCGCGAGTTCATGCTTTCACCAAAAACCTCTGGCGAGCGTCATAAACTCGTCCTCGATCTCGAACCCGCCACAGCCGAGGCTTTCGCTGCAGCAGCGGCTGACCCGGCGCCGGGACCACCGACTGTTCCGCGACAGGCCGCCCGCAATCCGCTGATCGTCATCGACCCGGGCCATGGCGGGAAGGACCCTGGCGCGATTTCGAAATCGGGCTTGCTGGAAAAGGACGTAACGCTTGCGGCAGCATTCGCGCTGCGGGACGAACTTCTGAAATCCAAGCGCTACGATGTTGCCCTGACGCGCTCGACGGACCTCTTCATCGAGCTGGAGGACCGTGTCACCAAAGCGCGTAATCTGGGCGCCGACCTGTTCATCGCGCTGCACGCCGACGCCGGACCCAAGCCGTCAACCAGCGGCGCATCAGTCTACACGCTCTCTCAGGAGGGCGAAAAGCGCATCGACGGCGCTCGCAGGGCGAACGACTGGATTCTCGACGTGGAGGTCGACTCAGGCCGGCCCGCCGAGGTGAACAGAATCCTTGCCGACCTTGTCCAGCGCGAAACGAAGAACCAGTCCGCACGCTTCGCCCAGATGCTTGCCGAGTCGATTGCGCAGACGGGATGGCCCACCCTTGAGAACACGCATCGTCAGAAGGGGTTTTTCGTTCTCCTGAGCCCGGACGTGCCGGCCGCGCTGCTGGAGATGGGGTTCATGACCAATGACAACGACGCCGCAGCGATGGTTTCGGAGACCAAACGGCGCAAGCTGGTTAACGGGGTCGTTGGGGCCATTGACCAGTTCTTCGAGAACCAGACGCGGCTGGTTGCCGCGCGTTGATGCGCCGTTCCGCCTTGAGTCCCGCATGGTGCGGAATGCGCCTCGGCCGCTGTCGCTGGCATGCGGCAAGTATGTGCTGAGTTTAACTCTGCGCGGGCCTGTCCCCCGCGGGTTCCGCGCCTTAAAGTCACCGCAAACATTGGTGATTCCGAACCATCAGGCGGATCGTCCCTCGCGGGCGGTCTCGCCCGTCTCTGGACTGCCCATTTCGGCCGGTGAGAAATGCAACTGACGATGTCCCGTTGGAACTGGAAGACGATACTGATCTCGATCGCATCCGTGATCGGGATGGCGATCGTGGCGTTCGTCGTCTGGTTCTTCATCGTCACGCAGAATCTTCCGTCCGAGGAGCAGCTGCGCAACTACGAGCCGCCGATCATGAGCCGCGTGCACGCAGGCGACGGCAAGCTGGTGGCGGAGTTTGCCACTGAACACCGCGTGTACGTGCCCTCGGAAGAATTGCCCGAGCAACTCGTGCAGGCCTTCATCTCGGCCGAGGACAAGTCGTTCTTTGAACACTCGGGCATCGACCTCTGGGGCATGTTCCGCGGCACCGTCCTGAACGCGCTGCAGGGCAAGCGCATGACAGGCGGCTCGACGATCACGCAGCAGGTCGTCAAGAACATGCTGACCGGGGACGAGCGCTCGATCGATCGCAAGGTGCGCGAGGCGGTTCTCGCCATGCGCATCGAGGGGCAGCTCACCAAGGAGCAGATCCTCGAACTCTACATGAACGAGATCTATCTCGGCGGCCGCTCGTACGGGGTCGGCGCCGCGGCGCTCAACTATTTCGGCAAGTCGCTGGGCCAGCTCACGCTCGCCGAGAGCGCGATGCTTGCCGGCCTGCCGCAGGCGCCGGGCCGCGTGAACCCGCTGCTGAATCCCGAAGCGGCAACGAAGCGGCGCAACTATGTGATCGGGCGCATGTTTGAGAATGGTTTCATCGACAAAGCGGCTGCGGACGCTGCCTATGCCGAGCCCCTCAAGGTCGTCGATCGCCTCAACTCGGATGAGAACATCGCGTCGGCATACTATGTTGAGGAGCTCCGTAAGGAGATCATGTCGCTCGGCGAGCAGAAGAAGCTCGAAGGCATCGACAGCCGTGAGAGTGCAAGCAAGGCGCTGCTCGGCGGCGGCCTCTCGATCCGCTCCACACTCGATTCAAACCTGCAGCTGATTGCGCAGACGGCTTTGCGCGCCGGTCTCGAAACCTATGACCGCCGTCATGGCTGGCGCGGTCCGATCGGCACGATCGAGGTCAGCGATACGTTCGGCGACGCGCTCAGGAAGTTTGCCAACGAAGAGAAGAACAAAGTTGTCGTCGGCGGGGCCGGCAATGATTGGCGGACCGCGGTCGTCCGTTCGGTGTCGCGCGAAAGCGTGCGGCTGGGGCTTGATGGCGGCGAGACGGGAACGCTGCACGCCGACGATGTGAAGTGGGCTGCGAGCTTCAAGCGCAAGGAAGGCGGTACGGGCCTGAAGGCAGGCGACGTGATCTTCGTTGCGGGATCTCCGACGCCGGACATCACTGTCCAGCTGATCACTGAATACGGTGTTCCGAAAACTCGCGCTGCGAATGCGCCGTGGCGGCTGCGCCAGGTGCCGGCCGTGCAGGGTGCTCTGGTCGCCATGGACCCGCATACGGGTCGCGTTCTTGCAATGAGCGGCGGCTACTCGTTCGTGTCGAGCAAGTTCAACCGCGCCATCCAGGCCAAGCGCCAGCCTGGCTCGTCGTTCAAGCCGTTCGTGTACGCGGCTGCGATGGAGACGCCTGATCCAGCTACGGGTCTGTACAAGTGGACGCCGTCCTACCGGGTTCTCGATACGCCCTACGTGTCCTGCCAGACGATTGCTGGCGAGGAGACCTGCTACAAGCCGCAGAACTATTCGGAACAGTTCTATGGCCTGACGCCGCTGCGCATCGGCGTGGAAAAATCCCGCAATGCGATGACTGTGCGTCTCGCCTCGGAGATCGGTTTCGACAAGGTGTCCGCCATCGGCGAGCGCCTTGGGATTTACGACAAGCTGCCGCCCTATGAATCGATGGCGCTCGGCGCAGGCGATACGACACTGATGCGCATGGCCGTGGCCTATGCCGAGACAGTGAACGGAGGCAAGCAGGTTCGCCCGGTCATGTTCGACCGGATCCAGAACCGCTATGGCAAGACCGTCTTCCGCACCGACCAGCGCGCGTGCCAGAGCTGCACGACGGAATGGAAGGGCGGACTTGCGCCGCCGGTGCTGGCTGACGATCGCCAACAGGTCATGGATCCGATCACCGCCTATCAGGTTGTCTCGATCCTGGAGGGCGCGGTCCAGCGCGGCACTGGCAGCACGATCCGCTCGGTCGGCAAGCCCGTTGCGGCGAAGACCGGCACGACCAACGACCAGTTCGATGCGTGGACGATGGGTTTCAGCCCTGATCTTGTCGCCGGCGTCTGGATCGGTTTCGACTCGCCGCGCGACATGGGCACGGGCGAGAGCGGCGGCCGCGTTGCCGCGCCAGTCTTCCGCGACTTCATGCTTGCGGCGCTGAAGGATCGGCCGGCGGTGACCTTCCGCGTTCCCAATGGCGTCGAACATGTCGAGGTCGATGCCGATACCGGCTGCCAGCCGGGATCGGACACGCGTCTTATCATCACCGAGGCTTTCCGTCCGGGCTCTGCGCCGACGGACCGTTGCGAAGCGCCGGTGGGCGCCGATGGCTATCGCGTCGACTTCAGCAAGGTCGCCGCTGGAGATGAAACGGCGTCGGCGACCCGCGATGGGCAGGTAACATCACAGCCCGACCCGGGCCTGCCGGTCGATCCGAACAATATCCAGCCCCAGCCGGGCGAGCCGGTTGAGGACGAGGATTTGACTTTCGATGACGGCACCTTCTAGACGCTGCGTTCGAGAAGAGCGGATACAGAGCCAGCCATGACGCCTGAAGTCGAAAACATGATCGAGACGATCCGGCAGTCGGTGAGCCTGCTCCGGAGGCGTCTTTGACTGGGGTTTCGCCGAGAAACGCCTTGCGGAGCTGAACGCTCTCTCCGAGCGTCCTGACTTCTGGAACGACCCCCAGAAAGCCCAGCCGATGATGCGGGAACGCAACCGCATCGAGTCAGCCATGAACGACATACGCATGCTGGAACGCGAGGCGGACGACGCAGTCGAGCTGTGGGACATGGCGGAGGACGAAGGCGACAAGGGCGCCCTTGCTGAGCTCGAGGCAAATGTCAGGGCGGCGCTGGGCAAGGCAAAGGACGCCGAGCTGAAGGCGCTGCTGTCCGGCGAGGTAGATGCGAACGACTGCTATATCGAGATCAACGCGGGGGCCGGCGGTACGGAGAGTCAGGACTGGGCGTCGATGCTTCGGCGCATGTATGTGCGTTATGCGAACGCCAAGGGCTGGAAGATCGAGGAGATCGACGACCACCCGGGCGAGACGGCGGGGATCAAGTCCGCGACAATGCTGATCAAGGGCGAGTACGCCTATGGTTGGCTGAAGAGCGAGAGCGGCGTGCATCGTCTCGTGCGCATATCGCCCTACGACTCCAACGCGCGGCGCCATACAAGCTTTGCGAGCGTGTGGGTCTATCCGGTGATCGATGACACCATCGTTGTCGACATCAAGGAAAGCGATGTGCGCACGGACACGTATCGCGCCTCCGGCTCGGGCGGCCAGCACATCAACAAGACGGACTCAGCCGTGCGCCTCACACACGCGCCAACCGGCATTGTGGTCGCCGTGCAGGCTGAACGCTCCCAGCACAAGAACCGCGCCAAGGCATGGGACATGCTGCGTGCGCGCATCTACGAGATGGAGCTGAAGAAGCGGGAAGCTGCTGCGCAGGCCGAAGCCGACTCGAAGACCGAAATCGGCTGGGGCCGGCAGATCCGCTCCTACGTGCTGCAGCCATACCAGATGGTGAAGGACCTCCGGACGGGTGTCGAGACGTCGGATACCGGCGGCGTGCTCGATGGCGATCTCGACGCGTTTCTGCAGGCCTCGCTCAGCCACAAGCTGGGCCCGGAGACAGCAGTGCAGGACCTGGATTGAGCGGGAAAAAGACGGCGCAAAGAACGATCTGACAAACCGGTTGCGAGTGGCAGATTTATCGATTATCGATAAATCAAGGTCAGGCGGTCGAATCCGCCATCGCGCGGAGCAGTTTCGTCATGCCGAACTACTATCCATTTAGTTTGGCGTCAATTTTGGCGGTGGTGCTTGCCGCGCCGGTCTGCGCACAGGAGGCGGTCCAGCCGGCTCCGGAGCCCAGTACCCAACAGGGCGTGCTTTCGTACGTGCCGTCAGATTTTGCTGATGCACGGCCGAATACCGCTCTGGACATGATCGGCCGCCTTCCTGGATTTTCGTTCGACGGCGGCGACAGTGTGCGCGGCTTTGCGGGCGCTGCGGGCAATGTGCTGATCGACGGCCAGCGTCCCACGATCAAGACCGACTCGCTCGACGACACGCTGAACCGCATCACAATCGACCAGGTGGAACGCATCGACGTCATTCGCGGATCGGTGCCTGGCATCGACATGCAGGGTCAGACGGTCGTCGCCAACGTTATCCGCAAGAAGGTCGATACATTCCAGCAGGTTTTCAGCGTCCGCAGCTTCCTGTTTTCGGAGACGGGCAAGACGATCCCCGGATGGAACTACGAGGCGACCCGCCGTGTGGGCGAACACCAGTTTGACCTCTCGGCCGGGCGCGGTATTGCGATGGACGACTCAGTCGGCTCGGGCTGGCGCACCACGGTAGATGCACAAACCGGAAACCTCGACCTGTTCGAGCGGTCGCAAACCGAAGGCGACGGCGTCGTTCACAGCCTGCGCGGCAGCTACAAGGGGCCACAGTTCGGGGGGACGCTCTCGCTGAATGGCGTGGTCTCGACAGACAAGTTCAGGAACGAGCAGCGCTTCCTGTCGGTCGTCAGCGACGAGAGCTTTGTCAGCCGGTCAGCCAACGACCGCGGCGAAGTCAGCGTCAACTACCTTACTGACCTGGGGCCTGACCTCGAATGGGAAACGCTCGGGCTTTTCAAGGCAGCAATCGGCAGTCTTGATGCAACGGGCCTGGAGCGGGATCCGGCAGGTGTCGATCCCGATTCATCCCAGCTTTTCCAGATCGAAGCCGAAGCGGGTGAGCGCATCGGCCGGACGATCCTGCGCTACACCATGTCGCCGGAACTCTCTTTTGAAGGGGGCGGAGAGGTTACCTACAACTATCGCGAACAACAGGTTTCGCTTGCCGTTGATGGCGTGCCGGTTCCGCTGCCAGCGTCTGATGTTCTGGTCGATGAAACCCGCGGCGAGCTGTTTATCCAGAGCTCGTGGCGTCCTTCGCCGCAATGGACAATCGAGGGCGGCGTTCGCGTCGAGCAATCGACAATCACGCAGTCGGGGGACACGGACAAGGAGCGTTCCTTCACCTATCCCAAGCCGCGCGTCGTTGGCACCTGGTCGCCATCCGAGCACGACCAGCTGCGTTTGCGCATCGAGCGCCAGGTAGGACAGCTCAACTTCCAGGACTTTGCATCGGAGGTTAATCTCAACAGCGGCCAGCAGAATACCGGCAACTCAGATCTCGAGCCCGACAAGTCGTGGGTCTATGAAGCGGCCTACGAGAAGCGCTTCTGGGAGGGCGCGGCAGCTGTTCTGACGCTTCGCCACGAGGATATCTCGGATGTCGTCGATCTGTTTCCGCGGCGGCTCCCGATCGACACTGACAATGACGGCGTCAACGACTCGACGAGGTTGGTTGAGGGGCCGGGAAACATCGGCGATGGCACGAATGACCTCGTAAGATTGAATGTGACCTTGCCGCTGGCCAATCTTGGCCTCAAGGGCGGGGAGGTGAAATTCGAAACGCAATGGCAGAACAGCGAGGTCACTGATCCGCTGACCGGAGAGAAGCGCCGCTTTTCGGGGCAGCGTCCCGAGGAGATCAACATCAACTTCCGGCAGGACCTGCCTGAGCAGAGCCTCACTTTCGGGTTCGGCTGGTTCCAGGGGTGGCGCGAGAGCTACTATCAGGGCACGAGCATCGAGGATCTGGAGATCCGGGACTTTTTCAGCTCGTTCATCGAGTGGAAGCCGAATGCGGGCTTCACGCTGCTGGGCGAACTGAACAATCTCGATCCGTTCAGCTTCAACATTGCGCGTCGGGTCTATCCAGGCGGCCGGGACAATGCCCCGCTGGATTTCACCGAAACGGAGCGTCGCAACTCGCAGATACTGGCGATGGTTAGCGCCCGCTGGACGTTCAGCTAGGCGGCCGCGGACCAGCAATTCAGGACCACCGATTCTGCGGATTTCCGGGCTGCAAATCCGGACAGGGGCCGTTCTGAAGCGCGTCATTGCCGCGACCAGACGTCCGGACGGGAAACCTGCCAGAAATCAGAGCCTAACGGCTGTGGATCAACCGCCGCAAACGTTTGTGTCGCGGTGCACAATTGGGCTAGAAGACGGGATCGAATCCCGGCTCCCGGGCCGCCCTCCGTCTGGACGTTTTCCGCTTGAGCGACACGCCTGAAGATACCGCCCCTGCCGGGGCAAATGGTGCGGGCGATATCGCCCCGATTTCCATCACCGCCGAACTCAAGAAGTCGTATCTCGACTACGCGATGAGCGTGATCGTCAGCCGCGCGCTGCCGGATGTTCGCGATGGCCTGAAGCCGGTCCACCGCCGCATCCTCTATGCCGCCTATGAAGGCGGCTATACCCACGACAAGGCGTTCCGGAAGTCGGCCAACATTGTCGGCGACGTGATCGGCCGCTGGCACCCGCATGGCGACCAGTCGATCTATGACGCGCTCGTCCGGATGGCCCAGCCCTTCTCGATGTCGCTGCCGCTAATCGACGGACAGGGAAACTTTGGCTCGATCGACGGTGATCCGCCGGCGGCGATGCGTTACACCGAAAGCCGCATGGCGCGCGTAACGGCGAACCTGCTGGACGACATCGACAAGGACACGGTCAATTTCGAGGACAACTATGACGGCTCCCGCCAGGAGCCGACTGTGCTGCCTGCGCGATTCCCCAACCTGCTGGTCAACGGTGCGGGCGGCATCGCCGTCGGCATGGCGACCAACATCCCGCCGCACAACCTGACAGAGATCGTCGATGCAACGATCGCGCTGATCGAGGACCCTGCGCTGGATGACGCGACGCTGCTCGACATCGTGCCGGGCCCGGACTTTCCGACCCGCGGCCTGATCATCGGCCGCGCCGGGGCGCGCAATGGCATGCTGACCGGCCGCGGCTCGGTGATCATGCGCTCGCGTACCGAGATCGAAACGATGAAGGGCGGCCGTGAGGCCATCATCGTCACGGAGGTTCCCTACCAGGTGAACAAGGCGACCATGGTGGAGAAGATCGCCGAGCTTGTTCGCGACAAGAAGATCGAGGGTATCGCAGACCTGCGCGACGAAAGCGACCGCAACGGCATTCGGGTGGTGATCGAGATCAAGCGGGATTCCTCGGCGGACATCGTGCTGAACAACCTGTTCCGCATGACGCCGATGCAGACCTCGTTCGGTGTCAACATGCTGGCGCTGAATGGCGGCCGGCCGGAGCTGATGTCGCTGCGCGGCATGTTGCAGGCCTTTGTCCGCTTCCGCGAGGAGGTGGTGGCCCGCCGGACGAAGTTCGAGCTGAACAAGGCGCGCGACAGGGCTCACGTCCTGATCGGTCTCGCGCTGGCAGTCGCCAATATCGACGAGATCATCCGGATCATACGCTATTCGTCTGACCCGGATTCAGCGCGGATAGCCTTGCTTGAGCGGGCATGGCCCGCGATGGACATGGCGCCGCTGATCGGCCTGATTGCTGACCGCCGCACGGTGTTCAACGACAAGGGCGAGATCAGGCTGTCGGATGAACAGGCCCGCGCCATCCTCGCGCTGCAGTTGTCGCGGCTTACCAACCTTGGCCGTGACGAGATCGGCAAGGAAGCTTCTGGCCTGGCCGAGAAGATCAAGGACCTGCTGGCGATCCTTGCGTCGCGCGCGCGCGTGCTTGAAATCATCAAGAACGAACTGAAGGATATTCGCGACAGGTTCGGCGTGCCGCGCCGGTCCGAGTTCGTCGAAGCCGATCTCGATCTCGAGGACGAAGCCTTCATCGAGAAGGAAGACATGGTCGTCATGGTCACCCATGGCGGCTATGTGAAACGCACGGCGCTGTCGGCCTACCGGACGCAGAACCGTGGCGGCAAGGGCCGCGGCGGGATGGAGACGAAGGAGAACGACTTCGTCATCCGCCTGTTCTCCGCCGATACGCACACAGAGATCCTGTTCTTCTCGTCAACCGGGATGGCCTACAAGCAGAAGGTCTGGCGGCTACCGCTTGGCGCGCCAAATGCGCGTGGCAAGGCGCTGGTCAACATCCTTCCGCTCAAGGAAGGCGAGCGCATCACGTCTGTCATGCCGCTGCCGCAGGACGAGGAAGAACGCGCGCGACTCAACATCCTGTTCGCCACCAAGTCGGGTGGCGTACGACGCAACCTGCTGACGGACTTCCTGTCGGTGAACCGCGCCGGCAAGATCGCCATGAAGCTGGAAGACGACAGCGACGCCATCGTCGACGTGCAGATCTGCACGCCGGAGGATGACGTGCTGCTGACGACGGCGCTCGGTCAGTGCATCCGCTTCCCAGTGGAGCAGGTGCGCGTGTTTACCGGCCGGACCTCGACAGGCGTTCGTGGCATCAAGCTGGGTGCCGGCGATACGCTCATCGCGATGAGCGTACTCGGCAAGATCGACGTAACGCCCGCCGAGGCGCGCGCCTATCTCAAGCGCGCAAACGCTGCGCGTCGCGCCGAGGGGGACGAGATTGTCGAAGACGTCGAAGCTGAAGAGGATGCCGCGGCTGACGGCGACGACGCAGCGCCGTCTCAGGATGCCGAATCGAATGGCGAGGTCGAGCTGACGGAAGACCGCTTCGGCGCGCTGTCGCTAGCGGAGCAGTTCATCCTGACAATCACCGACGAAGGCATGGGCAAGCGCGCGTCCGCGTTCGACTATCGTCGCACGGGCCGGGGTGGCAAGGGGCTGATCGCCCACCGCCTGTCCAAGGGCCAGAAGCTGGTGGCGTCCTTCCCGATCGACGGTTCGGACGAAATCATGGTGGTGACAGACGCAGGGCAATTGATACGTTGCGCCGTCGATCAGATCCGTATCGCGGGTCGTGCGACACAGGGGGTTCGCGTGCTGCGTGTGGCGGCGGGGGAGCGAGTCGTCTCTGTGGAGAGACTGGAGGACCAGAGCGGTGACGAGACGGCCGGAAAGACGGGCGGCGGGTGAACCACGCCCCGTACGCGGCACGGCAGCGGCGCGGTCCGCGCTGGTCCGGCGGCCGACGAAGCGTATCGGGCTTTACCCCGGTACGTTCGATCCGATCACGAATGGTCACCTTGATATCATTGGCCGGGCTGTAAAGCTGGTCGACAAGCTGGTGATCGGCGTCGCGATCAACGACGGCAAGGGGCCGCTCTTCTCCCTTGAGGAGCGGACGGAGATGGTGCTGGAAGAGGCGCGCAAGCTTGCCAACGGCGTCGAGATCGAAGCCCGGCCTTTCGACAACCTGCTGATGCATTTCGCTGAGCAGTGCGGGGCTCAGGTGATCATCCGGGGGCTCCGGGCGGTGTCGGATTTCGAGTATGAATTCCAGATGGTCGCCATGAACCAGCAGATGAATGACGAGATCGAGACGGTCTTCCTGATGGCGGACCCGCATCATCAGGCCGTTTCCTCGCGACTGGTAAAAGAGATTGCGCGTCTGGGTGGAAACGCCGATTTATTCGTCCCTGCAGCGGTCCATGCGCGGCTGCTCGCCAAGTTCGGCGTCAAGAAGGGCAAGTAGACATGCTTCGAAATCTGCTAATGGGGGCTGCTGCCGCGGCTTCGCTGGCCGTTGCCGGCGCCGCCTGGGCCGGGCCGGCTGACGATCCGGCCAACTGGCGCAAGGTGCCGGTGGAGAACCTGCTGCAGCTGACGATCAACGGCCAGGACGTGCTGGTCGAGCTGCGCCCCGACGTAGCGCCGACACACGTCGCGCAGATCAAGAAGATCGCGCGGGCCGGCCATTTCGACAAAGTACCCTTCCATCGCGTGATCGACGATTTCATGGCGCAGGGCGGCGACACGTCGCTTGTCTATCCGCAGGTGGAGTACCCGATGCTCAAGGGTGAATTCACCTGGCAGCGCGATCCGGCAAAGCAGAAGGTCACGTGGATCGGTACGACGCCTGATGGGTTCAGGCTGGGTTATCTCGATGGTGTGCTCGTGCAGGGCCAGCCGGACGAGCTGGCTATGATTTCCTACCCGGCCGTGGCGCGCACGTGGATGCTGCATTGTTCCGGCGTCACTTCGATGGCGCGCACGAATGATCCGAACAGCGCGACGACGCAATTCTTCCTGATGCGCCAGCCGCGCGTCGGGCCAGAGGGGCTCGACGCCAAGTACACGACATGGGGCTGGAGCGTTTCCGGGGTCGATACGATCCGCGGAATCAAGACCGGCGATGAGGGCGAGAATGGCGTGCTGCCGCCGGGAACCGCCGACGTGCTCACCAAGGCGGTGATCGTTGCCGACCTGCCGAAAAGCAAGCAGTCCACAGTCTACGTGCGCCGCACGGATGGACCGGAATTCATGGCGAAGGCTGCCGAGATCAAGGTATCCGACCCGTTCGACGCGTGCTACCTGCCGCCCGTCGAAACCGTCATCGAAAGGCCGAACCCGTGAGCGCTGACAAAGAGAACACCCTGATCCTCACGCTGGACACCGGCGTCGTCACGATCGAGCTGCTGCCGAACAAGGCGCCGGGCCATGTCGAGCGGATCAAGGAGCTGGCGCGTGAAGGCTTCTACGATGGCGTCGTGTTTCACCGCGTGATCGACGGCTTCATGGCGCAGGGCGGCGATCCCACCGGCTCTGGCATGGGTGGTTCGGAGAAGGACGACCTGCGCGCCGAGTTCAACGACGTCAGCCACCAGCGCGGCGTCTGCTCGATGGCGCGCTCCAACAGCCCCAACTCGGCCAACAGCCAGTTCTTCATCTGCCTCGACGATGCGTCTTTCCTCGACAGGAAATATACCGTCTGGGGCAATGTGGTCAGCGGCATGGACGCCGTCGACGCGCTGCCGAAGGGCGAGCCGCCGCGCAAGCCCGGCAAGATCGTGACAGCCCGCGTCGCCGCGGACGCCTGAACCGCGACGATTGATCTGGGGCCATGATGACCCCGAATCAAGCGAGCATGCCGCCGGAGTGAAGCCATGCCGGTGGACCAGCCATCGCCACAACCGCCCCGCAAGCCGAGCGGCGTGCTGACCCGTCTGAGGAACTGGTTCCTCGCTGGCGCCGTCGTTGCTGCGCCTCTGGCGATCACGCTCTGGCTGATGTGGAGCGTTGTCGTCCTTGTCGACACGCACATCGTGCCGCTGATCCCGCGGGCGTGGAATCCCGAGACGTATCTCAGCGTCGAGCTACCCGGGCTCGGCATCATCACGGCCGTGATTTTCCTCACGTTGATAGGCGCGCTGATCACCAACCTGGCGGGTCAGCAGGCCTTGCGGCTTGGCGAACTTCTGCTTGCGCGCGTGCCGCTCGTGCGATCGATTTATTCTATCCTGAAGCAGGTGGTCGAGACGATCGCGTCGAACGATTCATCGTCGTTCAAGGAAGCCGTGTTGGTTGAGTATCCCGGCAAGGGGCTCTGGGTGATCGGCTTCATCACGAGCCGGACGCCGGATGCTGAAGTTCTCGCGCAAGCGCCGGATGTGATCGGCGTCCTGGTGCCGTCTTCGCCCAACCCCGCGATGGGGCAACTTGTGTTCGTAACGCCCGAGCGGATCAGGCCGCTCAACATGCCGGTGGAGAAAGCCGCGAAGCTGGTCATCTCGTTCGGCATCCGCTCGGCTGATCAGGTCGAGGCCGGGCTGCGCGGCGTGCAAGGGAAGTAGGCGCTCAGAATGCGCCTAAGTGTTCTTCAGCATCCAGTCGCGCGTCACGTCGAGGATCTCGTCGAGGACTTCCGTATCCTTCCGGCCTGACTTTGCTGGCACGTGAAAGGAATGGTCGGCGTGGTCGACGAGATGCAGCCTCGCGCGTTTGCCAAGACCGGCGACGACCGGTTTCAGAAGGTGAGTCTCGGCCAGCGTATCTGCCGTTCCCTGAAGAAAGAGCATCGGCAGTTTCACTTTTGACAAGTGCTCCGCGCGGTCTGTACCCGGCTTCCCGGACGGGTGGAGCGGCCAGGCGAAGAAGACGAGGCCGCGGACATCTGGCAGCGGATCTTCGGCCTGCGCCTGTGACGTCATGCGTCCACCGAAGGAACGGCCACCGGTGAAGAGCGGAAGATCGCCTGCGAGCTTGCGGGCCTTGGCGACAGTTGCTCGGATCGCCGCGTGGGCGATGGCCGGACTGTCCGGACGTTTCGAGCCCTTCTCCATGTAGGGAAAGTTGAAACGTAGAACAGCGACGCCGCGTGTGGCGAGGCCTTCGGCGGTGGCGGACATGTGCTTGTGCGTCATGCCCGCGCCGGCGCCGTGGGCGAGGACCAGCAGGGCCTTTGCATCGCGCGTCTTGTCCAGCAGTGCGGAGACTTCGCCTGTGCCGTCGATGCGGATGGAGATGGGCTTGGCGGGCATGCGGGCAAGGCTCCGGTCAGTCGCTCTCGGCCATCATGTCTGCGATGCGAGGCGCGAAAAGATCGCGCGCGCGGCGGACGGCGACGCCGCGTGCGCCGGCGAGGGTGGGATCTGCCATCAGGACTGACTTGGCGTCGGTGCGCGCGGTCTCGATCAGGTTGGCGTCGCGCGCGAGTTCGAGAACGCGGAAGGCCGGCAGGCCGGACTGGCGGAGGCCGAGCAGATCGCCGGGGCCGCGGAGGCGGAAG
Organism: Hyphomonadaceae bacterium; assembly: GCA_022844475.1. Lineage (GTDB taxonomy): Bacteria > Pseudomonadota > Alphaproteobacteria > Caulobacterales > Hyphomonadaceae > UBA7672. The sequence goes on from JALHLR010000009.1 coordinate 48,061, forward strand.
TCGGCTTCAGCGATCTCGAACCCGTCGGTGGTCCTGCGAAGGACGTCGAGGCGCTCCTTGCCGCTTTCGGTAAGTGGGGATTGGTAGAGCAGGAGGCAACTGGACGCTTTCTCGCCGCGGCCGACGCGGCCACGCAGCTGGTGAAGCTGGGCGAGGCCGAACTTCTCTGCGTGTTCGATCACCATGATGGTCGCTTCAGGGACATCGACGCCGACTTCGATGACGGTGGTGGCGACCAGGATGGGTGCTTCGCCGGTGCGGAGTTTTTCGAGTGCTGCATCGCGATCGTGCGCTGGCATGCGGCCGTGGACGAGTTCGACAGGCGCGTTGATGTAGCCCGCAAGAACATCGCGACGCTGGATGGCGGAAGCGTCTCCTGCGTCTTCGCTGTCGACAGCGGGACAGATCCAGAAGGCGCGTTCACCGCGATCGACGGCGCGGGAGACGGCATGGATCACGTCGTCGATCCGCGTCTCTGGGACAGCCGCAGTGACGACTTCCTGTCGGTTGGCGGGCTTTTCGCCGATCACGGAGATGTCGAGATCGCCGTGGACGGCCAGCGCCATGGTGCGCGGGATCGGGGTTGCGCTCATGACCAGCATGTGGGGCGATGCGCCTTTGGCTGTGAGCTTGAGACGGTCGGCGACGCCGAAGCGATGCTGCTCGTCGATGACGACGAGCGAGAGTTCGGGCAGGTCGACGTCCGACTGGTAGAGCGCCTGCGTGCCGGAGAGGACCTGGATCTTGCCGGCGCGGACATCGTTGAGGATGGCTTCGCGCGCTGCGCCCTTGTCGCGGCCTGTAAGAGCCGCGACGCGGATGCCGACAGGGGCGAGGAAGCGGCCGATGGCTTCGGCTTGCTGGCGCGCGAGAATTTCGGTTGGCGACATGAAGGCCGTGATGCCGCCGTCGGCAGAGACCTGTGCTGCAGCGAGGGCAGCGACAAGCGTCTTGCCCGAGCCGACATCGCCCTGGATCATGCGGCGCATCGGGATGGGGCGGCCCATGTCGGCGGCAACGTCCTTGTAGGCATCCATCTGGGCGCGCGTCGGCTTGAAGGGAAGCGCGTCGACGATCTGCTTCTCGACGCCGACAGCGCGCGGGATCGGACGCGAATGGCGGCGTTCGCGGGCGAGGCGGGCCTGGCCCATCGCCATCTCACGGGCGAGGGCTTCGTCATAGGCGAGGCGCTGGCGTGCGGTTTCGAACCCGTCGGGATCGTAGACTTTTGGCTGGTGAAGCCGAAGCAGCGCTTGTTTGAAACCGGGCCAGTTGTTGCGCTTCATCAGGTGCGGATCGATCCACTCGTCGAGAGCGGGGATGCCTTCGAGCGCGGCCGACATGAATTTGCGAATCTGCTTTGGCGTGATCGTCGCCGTCATCGGGTAGACGGGTTCGACTTCGGGGAGTTCGTCGTCCTTGTCCGGGCTGAGGACGTGATCGGGGTGGACGATCTGGCGGCCGCCCTGGAAGTCGCCAATCTTTCCCGAGGCGATGACCGTCTTGCCGATCTCGAAGGTCTTTTCGAGCCACTGACGGTTGGCGTGGAAGTAGGTCAGCGTGATGAAGCCGGTGTCGTCGCGCAGGCGGATGCGGGCAGGGAATTTCATGCGGGCGTGATCGATCTTGTCGACCGCGCCGGTGATGGTGGCGATCTCGCCGACCTGGACTTCTTCGATGGTGGCCCGGTTGCGGCGATCGATCCAGCTGACGGGCAGGTGGAAGATCAGGTCGAGCCATGTCTCGCCGCCGATCAGTCGGGCCAGAACGGGACGCAGTTTCGAGCCGACGCCGGGGAGGCTCGACAGGTCATTGTAGAAGGGGAAGAGGACGGGGTCGCGCATCTTCAAGGATGCTAGCTGTTTTGGCGCGCGAGGGGGAGGGCGCGCGTACGTGATCCCTGCTGCGGGACGGCGGGGTTTGTGTGGTTGGGGTGCGCTGCTGGCTAGGCGTGCGCTGGGTTTGTCATCCCACGTCCTTCGACAAGCGCAGGATGAACGGGGGAGGCGCCGCGCCGACGGTGCGCGCTGCGGGCGCAGGTCAGGCGGGGGTCGTTTGCGAGCCCACGCGATGCGCCAACCGAGAGTCTCGGCACACGGCCGAGAGTGACTCCGTGAGTTCGGTGGTATTCCTTTTGGAGATGATTGCCGGACGACGCCTGTGGCAGGTCTGCATGCATGCTTTCCATGGGCCAATCACGAGGAGTGCGGTTGAAGGCCGTCCCGGGCGTTCCACGGCGCCTTGCGCCAGGCTCACGACAAGCGTCAGCACCGCTTGCAGCAAGAGCTCTGGAGGCGGCAGGGTCACCACTGCGCATGAGGCGGTTCGTGGAGCTACCATGTGGGGCAGCATGCGGTCGCAAACACCCCCGCCGATTTCACGCTGCTGTTTACCTCAAGTCTTTTGGGGAAATGTTTGAAATCGTGCGGGAAGATTTCTGACTTTCCCCCAAACCCGGCGCCATTCCGGACCGCGGCGCCGCTGTGCCAGGCGCTGGCGTGCGGAGAGGTTAAGTTTGCTACGGAGGGGCCTGAACCGTGCTTTTATTTGCACGGATTGACCTTGGGGGGGGACCCGCGTAGAAGCTCGGCCCCATGCAACGTTCGTTTTTCAAGCGCTATTGGAAGACCATTACCCCGACGGGGCTGATGGCGCGCTTGGCTTTTACGAACTAGCCAGAAGCCCGCCGACCAGCCCCGCCGGACAACGGATGGGGCAGAGATCGCCCCGTCTCCCGGCTCAAGAGGAGACTACCCCGTGACCCAGGCCAGCCAGACCGCAGAGCGTAGCTCCAGCGCGGATGTTGGTACGAAGACCGTCGCCGTGGTTGGTGCGACAGGCGCTGTTGGCGCAGAGATGCTGCGCTGCCTCGAGGAGTCGCGCTTTCCGACGGGCACGCTGAAGGCGTTCGCGTCCGAGCGTTCGGCTGGCAAGCGGTTCAAGTTCCGCGGCAAGGACGTCGAGATGCAGGTGCTGACGGAGGATGCCTTCGCCGGCTGCGATGTCGTGTTGTTTGCCTCCGAGAGCGACATCTCCAAGCAGTATGTGCCGATCGCAGCACAGGCGGGGGCTTATGCCATCGACAACTCTTCGGCGTTCCGGATGGACGCTTCGGTGCCGCTGGTAGTGCCCGAGGTGAATGGCGAACTGATCTCGCCGGCGCAGAAGGTCTACGCCAACCCGAACTGCGTTGCGGCGATCATGGTCATGGCGCTGTGGCCGCTGCACCAGGCAGGCAGGCTGATGCGCGTGATTGCGTCGACCTACCAGTCAGCTTCGGGCGCGGGGCGGCCAGCGATGGACGAGCTGGAGGAATCGACGCGCGCATACCTGAAAGGCGAGGCATATGCGCCGAAGGTTCTGCCGCATCCATATGCCTTCAACCTGTTCAGCCATAACACTGCCATCGGCGCGGACGGCTATAACGGCGAAGAGCAGAAGGTTGTGGCCGAGCTGCGCAAGATCATGGGGCTGCCGCAGCTGCGCGTTGGAGTGACCTGCGTGCGTGTGCCCGTGCTGCGGGCGCACTCGATGGCGATCACGGCGGAGTTTGACTCGAAGGTGTCGGTGGATGCGGCGCGGGCGCTCCTGTCCGGGGCACCGGGTGTGAAGGTTGTCGACGATCGCGAGAAGAACCACTTCCCGATGCCGATTGAATCGGGCGGGCAGAATGATGTGCTGGTGGGACGGATCCGTGAGGATATCTCGGACCCGACAGGGCATTCGCTGGCCCTGTTCATTTCAGGCGATCAGCTGCTGAAGGGCGCGGCCCTGAACGCGGTCCAGATCGCGGAACGTCTTGCTTAGGTTCGTAGAGTAGAGCGTGTGTTATGCGTAACGACCGGATTGATGCGGGCTTTGGCGATGTGCAGACACGCGCGGGTTCGATTGGAGCAGGCGGCGACATGAGCCCTTCGGATGGATCAAGCGTTGGGCCTGCTGGCTGGTCTCCCGATAGCTGGCGGCGGAAGCCAGCCATGCATATTCCAGCTGACTACCCGGACATGGACAAGCTGGCGGCTGTCGAGAAACAGCTGACCAGCTATCCGCCGCTGGTGTTTGCGGGCGAAGCCCGGACACTGATGGCGCGGCTGGGCGATGTTGCCGAGGGCAAGGCCTTCCTGTTGCAGGGCGGCGATTGTGCCGAGAGCTTCAAGGAGTTCCATCCGAACAATATCCGCGACACGTTCCGCCTGATCCTGCAGATGGCGGTGGTGCTGACATTCGCCGGTAAGAAATCGGTGGTGAAGGTCGGGCGGATTGCTGGGCAGTTCGCCAAGCCGCGTTCAGCGCCGACAGAGACGATCGATGGCGTGACGCTGCCGAGCTATCGCGGTGACAATATCAACGGAATGGAATTCACGGCCGAGGCGCGGACGCCCGATCCGCAGCGCTTGCTTCAGGCCTATCTGCAATCTGCGGCCACTCTGAACCTGCTGCGCGCGTTTGCGCAGGGCGGCTACGCCAGCCTCGACAACATCCATCGCTGGATGCTGGGGTTTGTGGAAGCCTCCCCGACCGCCGACCGGTATCGCGCGATGGCGGCGCGGATCACCGACGCGATGGAGTTCATGGAGTCGTGCGGCATCACGCCGGAGACGACGCCAGCGCTGTCGCAGACAGATTTCTACACTAGCCACGAGGCGCTGCTGCTCGGCTACGAGCAGGCAATGACACGCGAGGATTCGACACGGCCGGGCGAGTTCTATGACACGTCGGCGCACATGATCTGGATCGGCGACCGCACGCGGCAGCCGGATGGCGCGCATGTCGAGTTCTGTCGTGGCGTGCGCAATCCAATTGGCCTGAAGTGCGGGCCTAGCCTTCCGTCTGACGAACTGCTGCGACTGATCGACATTCTGAACCCGGACAACATTCCGGGGCGGCTGACGCTGATTGCGCGCTTCGGCTCGGACAAGGTTGCTGACGGTCTGCCCAAGCTGGTGCGCGCGGTCCAGGGCGGCGGGCGCAAGGTGGTGTGGTCGTCCGACCCCATGCACGGCAACATGGAAAAGACGGCGAGCGGTTACAAGACGCGGCCGTTCGAGCGCATCCTGAAGGAAGTGAACGACTTCATCGACGTCGTCGAAAGCGAAGGCGCGCATGCGGGCGGCATCCATCTCGAGATGACCGGGCAGGACGTGACCGAATGCACCGGCGGCGGTCGCGAGATCACGGCGATGGAGCTGCAGGACCGCTATCACACGCATTGCGATCCGCGTCTCAACAACGAGCAGGCGCTGGAGCTGTCGTTCCAGCTGGCCGAGAAGCTGGCGGCGAAGCGGTAGGGGCGCCTGGTCGTCCACGCTCGTCGCGATCATCGTTAGGCCGAGCGGTCGCCCTTTGTGAAAGGCCAGCCTATGCGTTGGGTCATTGGACCGTTGTTACTTGCATTCGCCGCCTGCGAAGAGCCGCCGCCACCGCCGACTCTGGTGGAAGTGCCCGCGCAATACCTTGGTGACTGGGACGAGAACGTCGGCGCTTGCGCTCAGGGCGGGCCCAATGCGGTCACGGTGACGCCGACTGAAGTTTTGATGGAAGACACGAAGGTGGCCGTCACCGGCGTGGCGCCGGATGGAGAGACTGCTGCGCGTGTGCTCGGGCGTTTCACCGGGCCGGGACAGGAATGGGACGGGTCGATCCGCCTGGAGATTTCTGCCGACGGACGCGAACTGAACGTTGTCAGCGGTGCGATGATCGTGCCGCGCGTTAAGTGTCCGTAGGCCGTGATGTGGCGCGGTGGACTTGAGGGCCAGCCGGGCGTATGGCGGACACCGGTCAGGATGGTCTGCAGGAGCAGCGCGCATGGTTCGGATTGCAATCGGGACGCTGGCGTTTGCTGTAGTCGCGGCGTGCAGCTCAGCCCCCACCGCGCAGACGTCGCAGCAGAAGATGGTCGGCAAATGGACCTGCGCGACGGACACCGACAATATCGTCATCAGCGGCGTGTTCGACTACCGCGCTGATGGGCTGGCGACGAGTTCCTCGAAAATCGAAGTGGACGCAGGCGCGGTGAAGATTTCGCTGACGTCGGACGCGGATTCGACCTGGGGCTTCAACGCGGATGGGACGATGACCGAAAAGGTCACGGCGATGAAGCTGACGTCGGCCAAGATGGGCGGACAGGACATGGACAAGGACATGGTCGACTCGCTGGTGCAGCCGATGATCGACGGCGTGGTGGGGGAGTCCTCGACGACGACGGTCACGTTTGGTGAGAATTCCTTCGTCTCGACCACCGAGGACGGCATCGTCACGACCTGCAAGCGCTAGGGACGATTTCAACGGGGACCAGGAAATGCTGAAACTGTTCGCAACTGCGACGCTATCGTGCATGCTCGCCGGGGCGGCGTTTGCTCAGACGCCGTCGTCAGGCGCACAGCTAACCGGCGGAACCTGGGTGTGCAGCGCTGTAACTGATGGGCTGAACGTCATCTCCAAGCAGAGCTACGCGGCCGATGGAACGAGCACGATGATGCTGATGGTGTTCGGCGAGGCGGACGGTGCGAACATCAGGATTGTCGCGGAAGGCGTCGGTACGTGGAATCTCGTCGGCGATCGTCTCGATGAGATCCTGTCGCGGATGACGGCGACCTATGCCGAGATTGGCGGCAACGGGGCATTGGAGATCGCGCAGAACATGCTCGACGGTTCGATGGTAAACGTCACGCTGACCAACACCGCCACTTTCGCTGGACCCACGCTGCATCTTGTCGATGTTGACAAGGTCGTGACGGACTGCGCGCGGTAGGTGTTTGGACAAGCCGCGCGTGGATGAGCTGATGGCCAAGAAGTTCAAGTTGAAGGCCGAGGACATCAAGCCGCTCGCCATGGGGCGCGGGGCGTGCATCGCCACCGACATGATCACGCGTCACGGCAAGCGCGTGGGCTTCATGTATCGCGAGAAACCGGAGACCGCGCAGGACAGCGGCTGGCGTTTCATGTCGGGCCTGGAGGACCAGGATTACATGGACGAGGCGGAAAACCACGGCATCTATGACGTGAACACGATTGCCAACTATGACCCTACGATAATTCCGCTGCTGGACGAGCCCCAGGGCGCGGCTTTTGAACGGGTGCCGGGCGCGGCGAGATTCCGGCCTGTTGACGACTGGGCGCCGTCGGAGGATTAAGCGCTCCCCGGAAACGCGAACCAGACGCGCACGGAAGATGCGCGATGGAGACCCCCATGACTCTCAAGGCGTCGATGAGCGCGCGCCTGCCTGCGTGGGCGCGGCCTAGCGAAATTCTCGACCTGACACGACTGGCTGTGCCGGTGGCGCTGTCGCGCGCATCCTTCATGCTGATGGGGCTGACGGACGCCGTCGTACTGGCGCAGCACGCGCCCGGGCAGTTGCCGCTGGTGTTGAACGGCTGGCTGCCGAGCGGCGTTACCATGGGCTTTGGCATGGGGCTCATGCTCGGCGTGTCGGTCATGTCGGCCGAGCTGAGCGGGTCGGGCAAGGCGGAGGAGACAGGCCGTATCCTGCGCAGGGGCTTGTGGGTTGGCGCGCTGTACGGCCTGGTGGCGACAGTGATTGTGCTGATCATTGCCGAGCCGCTGTTGTGGGCGCTGGGCTTTGGCGAGGACCTCGTCGCGCCGATCAAGCAGACGACGGAGATTCTCGCCTACGGAACGGTTGGGCACATGCTGGCGATGGCGTGCTCGATGTATCTGGAGGCGTTGCGGAAGCCCAACCTTGTGACTGCCGTGTCGATGACGGCGGTGTTGCTGAATCTCGTGCTCGATCTGGTGCTGGTGCCGCAGTACGGCGCGGTCGGCGTTGCGTGGGCGACGACGGGGTCGCGCTTCTTCATGATGGCGTGCTTCCTCGTGATCATCGCGCTGATGACGCCGGCTTTCAAACCTTCGCCGAAGGGGCCTCCGGGCGAGTTCATCCGGCAGAACAAGGTCGGGATCGGCACCGGTATCGCAAACGCTGCCGAGTGGGGCGCGTTCAACCTGACCTTCGTGATCGCGACGCTTGTGTCGATCGACGCTGGCACGGTCTACGGTCTCACTGTCCAGATGATGGGCGTCATCTTCATGATCTACATGGGCATGGGCACGGCGACGAGCGTGCGCGTCGCGGAGCGCTTTGGCCGCAAGGACGGGCTGGGCGTTCGCGAGGCGTCGAGGCTTGGCGTGGTTGCGGCGATTGCGGTGGGGCTGGTGCTGGCGGTGGTCCTCGTGGCGTCCAAGGATGTGGTCGCGCACTGGCTGTTGACCGGGCCAGAGGCACAGGCAAGCGGCGGGGCGCAGTCAACAAGCCTGATGCCGACGCTTGCGCTGATGCTGGCGTTCGCGGCGGCGGTGACACTGTTCGACGGTCTGCAGGTGGTGGGCGCGATGGGCCTGCGCGCGCAGGGCGTGGTGTGGCTGCCGACGCTCATCCATGTCGGGAGCTATATCGTGGTTATGCTTCCGCTTTGCGTGTGGCTGGCTTTCGGTCCTGAGAGTGTTCCAGGCGGGCTGGGCCTTGGCGTCTGGGGGGTGTTCATCGGCATCAGTGTGGCGTCAGTGGCGGCTGGCGTCGGGCAGGTTCTGGCTCTGGAGCTGAAGAGCCGCGATGCGGAACGGCGCGCTGAGGTAGAGGGCGTCGCAGCGGTGGTGGTGCATTAGCGCGCTGCCGTGCTTGCCCACGCGCTGCGCGCTGCGGCAAGCACGGGCCTGGCGGTCCAGCGCTACTTCAGATCCTTCATCGCAGCGGCTGGCTTGAACGCCGCCGCCGTTCGCGCCGGAATCTTGATCGTCGTACCGGTGGCCGGGTTGCGGCCGTCCCGCGCTGCGCGGGTTTTGGTCACGAATGTACCGAAGCCGGAGATCGCGACCTGTTCGCCGCGTTTGAGCTGCAGCGTGATCGTATCGAACACGGCATCAACCAGACGCGTTGCTTCGGTCAGCTTCAAGCCGTTGTTGTCGGCGATCAGCTTGATGAGGTCGGACTTGTTCATGGACCCGCTCGCAGGTTTGAAGCCGCGACACAGCGGCCCGTGATCGGGCGCCGATAATCACGATTCTTCAAGACCGTACGTGAACGGAAGGGATGATTATATCCCCAGAATCCAGCCTTCCTCTTGCGTCACCGCGTCCTTCTGGGCGTCAGTGAGCTTGGCTTCCGTAGCGAAAATCTGGCCGAGCTTTCCGCTTGCGTCACGTTCGGCAAACCATTCCGCCATGGTCCGGACCTGGGCTTCGTCGCGGATTTCGCTGGCGCCGATCTGCTTGGCCACGAGCTGCGGATAGGTCTCGGCGACCACGATGCGCGTGCCGGTGAGGGTCTCTTCGTCGAGCTTCGCCAGCGGCAGTTCGAACGGCCAGATCTTCATCGCCGGGAAGTTTGTGCGCAGGCGTTCGACCGCGGGCAGGCCGGTGAGGGTCTGGCCGCCGACAGCGCCGGCGTAGGCGATCTTCCAAACCGGCTGCGGGCGCAGCTTGCGGGTTTCGGCAACGTGATCTTCGGTGACGCGGAACTCCGGGATGTCCTTCGGCCCGTGCTCACGCGTCTTCTTCATCGCGAGGGTGGTGAGCTCGTCCTTCTTGGAGCAGCCCCAGAACGGGAACGGCCCTTCGGAGATGAGACGGTTCATCCGCGCCGCGAGAGCGAAGCGGTTGTTCGAGTTGTCGGGCTTATCCTTCATTTCCTTGAGCAGGAACTCGCGCGTCGCGCGCCAGGGCGCTTCGCCCTTCAGCTTGAGAGCCGAGGCAGTGCCGGCGGTGAAACCCATCGGGAAGTCCATGCCGACGAGGACGCGATCGCCGCGTTTGAGGCAGCGGCCGAGCAGGTCCGTCAGTTCCTCGATCGCCTTGGCGCGCGTGGGCGGGTTCGACGCCTTGAAGGCCAGCTTCAGGCGCGAGTCCGGTGTGAGCGCGCCGATCCAGATGGAGTCAGCGCCGGTGGCGGGTTTGGAGGCGGCGCTCCAGTCCACCATCACATAGCTGTCGAACAGGCGGGCCATTGCTGGTCTTCTTTCAAACATGCAGCCGCGGTCAGCGCGGCAGGGGCGATTCACAAGAGGGAAGGCGAGAAGCCCTCGAAGTCCAAATCCTTGGGCTCTCGGGGGCTATATAGGCGATCTAGCCGAGTTTCACGAGCATCTTGCCCGTGTTTCCGCCGCTGAACAGGGCGAGGAAGGCTTCAGGGGCCTTTTCGATGCCCGTCATGACGGTTTCCTCGTACTTGATGCTGCCCGAGGAGATCCAGCCGGCCATTTCCTGAACGAATTCGGAATAGGTGGCGGCGTAATCGGACACAATGAAGCCCTGTAGCTTGATGCGGCGGCCGATGAGGTTGGTCATGTTGTTGGGGCCGGGGACCGGTCCGGTGGCGTTGTAGAGCGAAATCATCCCGCAGATCGGCATGCGCGCATACATGTTGGCGCAGGCGATGGCGGCGGTGAGGTGGTCGCCGCCGACATTGTCGAAATAGACGTCGACGCCCCTGGGGGCGGCCTGCTGGAGCGCTTTTGTCAGGCCGCGGAGGTCGCCGGCGGCGCGGTAGTCGATCGCCTCGTCGAAGCCGATCGATTTCAGATAATCGCACTTGTCCTTGCCGCCGGCCGAACCGACGACGTGGCAGCCCCTGATCTTGGCGATCTGGCCGACGAGGGAGCCGACAGCGCCCGCAGCGCCGGACACGAAGACGGTCTCGCCCGGCTTGGGTTCGCCGATCTTGAGCAGCCCGGACCAGGCGGTATGGCCGGGCATGCCGGCGACGCCCAGATAGGCCTGGGTGGGCAGCTGGAGATTCGGCAGCTTGGCGAGGTTCACGGCGGCAGCCGGGGCGGTGAACGCCTCGCGCCAGCCGGCGAAGGAGGACACAAGGTCACCGGGTTTGAAATTATCATCACGGGAGGCGACCACCTGGCCGATGGCGCCGCCGTTCATGGCCTGCCCCAGCTCGAAGGGAGCGGCATAGCTCTTGGCGTCATTCATGCGGCCACGCATGTACGGGTCGACCGTCATCCAGAGGTTGCGGACCTGCACCTGGCCCGGACCGGGCTCGGTTGATTCGACCGTAGCCAGTTCAAAGTCCGAGGGTTTCGGCTCGCCGACCGGGCGGGCCCGAAGGCGCCATTCACGGGATGTTACAGACGGCATCACGGCCTCCAGTTTGTCGCAGCGCGCTCATTGCGCCTTTGCACGGATTTTTCCAGTCTTTTCGGTCATTTACGCATTGAAAGATACTGTAACCAACCTTGATGCCCCGGCTCATTGTGCGCCTGCGTTATTCGCGTATCTGCTGGCCTCACACCGAAGGGTGTGTCGGAGGGTAGCGTTTTGAAGCGTATTGAGAACCCGGCCAGAACGGCCACTGTCGTTGGCCGCCATGAGGGCAAGGTCAGGGTTGGCGTGGTCGGCGCGGGTGTTTTCGGTGGCTACCACGCGCAGAAGTTCGCCGCGAGCGAGCATGCAGAATTCGTAGGCGTCTTCGATCTCAACGCGGAAGCGGCCGGCAAGGTCGTCGCGAAGGTCGGCCAGGGCGCCGCCTTCACCTCGTTCGAAGCTCTGGCCGATGTTTGCGATGCACTGGTCATCGCGACGCCCGCTTCGTCGCACGCCGCGCTGACGCGCAAGGCGCTGGAAGCTGGCAAGCATGCGCTGGTCGAGAAGCCTCTGGCGCTGACGGGTGTCGAAGCCCGCGCGCTTGCCAAGCTGGCGCTTGAGCGTGATCTGGTTCTTTCGGTCGGCCATCAGGAGCGGCTGGTGTTCGAGGCGATGGGCCTTTTCGCCACGGGCGAACGTCCCAAGCGTATCGAAGCAGTTCGCAACGGTCCGGCTTCGCCGGAAGGTCGCTGTGAAGACGTGTCGGTCGTGTTCGACCTGATGATCCATGACCTCGACCTCACGGCTGAACTGTTTGGCGGTGAAGTGAAAGGCGCGGACGGCACGGGTTACTCGGCGCACACGCGCCTGCTGGACCACGCCTCCGCCGAACTGCACTTTGCCAATCAGGGCCATGCAAGGCTCACCGCGTCGCGTTGCGCCGAGAAGCGCGAGCGCTGGATGAAGATCGAGTACGCTTCGGGCGTGGTCGAGATCGACTTCATTACCCGCGAAGTGAAGAACACCACGACGTTCGACATCCGCGCCGACGTGTCGGCGATCCTGCCGGACCCGCTGAAAGCTGCGGACGAGGCGTTCATTGCTGCCGTGCAAGGTCGGGCGGCCCCGGTGATCACCGGCGGTGTCGGCGCCCGTGCGGCGGCGATGGCCGAACTGGTCGAAGGCTGTGCGATGTCCGAACAGTCGGTCGCTGCGGCGTAAACGACCTTTCAAAGCAGCTGTTTCTGCACTAGACGCGCCGCAGCTTGTCGCAGCACATTGCGATTGATGATGCCCGGCCCAGATCAGCCGCAGCCCCCAACCGAGCCCCGGAGACTGACACATGGCCAGGAAGCCGACGGCTCGCGCCGAATTCGTCTTTTTCAACGTCGTCTATGAAGACGGCAGCCAGAAGTCGAACCGCAAGGTTCCGGCCGATGTGCTGGAAGATCCCTATGACAAGGATGGCGCGATCAGGGCCGCTATCGAGGCCCAGGACAAGGCGATCTCCGAGCGCTCCGGCCTGCCGCCGCTCGGCATCAAGTCGATCACCCGAGCGAAGTAGGGCGGTGGTGCGCCGCTACACGTCGCTGAGGCCCATGCGAGTTTCACGAGGGCAGAACAAGGCCTAGGCTCCCCGGCAAACCTCGGGGAGTCGCGTATGCCGGATCTTGGTTCAATCGAAACCACCATGCTGTGGGCGAGCGCGCTGCTCGGCATCGTCTACCTGCTGGCCGCTGTGATCCCAAGCGTGCTGGCGCGTGGACTGCCTTGGGCTGCGGGCGCACGCGACGAGCCCGGCGTACCGCTCGGCAAGGTCGAGGCGCAGGTCCCGCAGGACGGCGACATCGCGGCCACGGGGGCGCAGCTGTATTTCTGGGGACGCGTCGCCTTCCTGCCGCTCTATGCGATTGGCGTGCCCTTCCTTCGTACAATCGCCTGGACAGCGGCGTTGGCTGGCATCGCAATGGTGCTGCTGGGCACCTTGCCGGGCATCTAGCGCCCCTTTCGGGGACTGACACATCGGTCTTGCCCCCGGACGTCGCGAGTATCATGCTGCAATCAGATATAGGTCGCCGTCAAAGGTGCCGGGCGGGAGGACGCCCATGATGGAGTTTTCGAGAAGATCCGTGCTGGGTGCGATCCCGGCGCTGGGCCTGCCGGCGCTCGGCGCAACAGGTGCCGCCATCGCGCAACCGCAGGAAGTTACAATCGCGCCGCCCGTCTCGAAGGCATACCTCAATCCTTCGTCTGATGGGGAGATCGACTACCTGCCCGACGCCTGGGTCGACATGTATGGCCGCCCGACCGCCAAGGTAATGATCAACGGGCAGGGCCCGTTCCAATTCATGGTCGATACGGGGTCGACGACGACGGTGATCACCAACGGGCTTCTCGAGCGCCTCGGAACTACCTCGACCGGCATCGCCACGGTCGTCGGGACGACAGGCTCGGCAGACATGCCGGTCGCGCGACTCGACCTCGTGGATTGTGGGGTGGTGACCAAGGAGAAGCTGCGCGTCGCCGTCTTCCCGGAATCCGGCCTGTCGAGCGGCGACGGCATCCTGGGCGCCGACATGTTTGCTGGACGCAGGCTGATGTTCAACATTCGCCAGAAGCAGGTCCGGGTCGAGCCGACGCGGCGCAGTACGCGCAGGGCGATCGGCAACATGCGCGTACGTAAAGGCCTGCTGGCCGAGATCGATGGCAGGGTCGGTAATGTGAGTGCGCGCCTTATGCTCGACACGGGCGCGCAGACCTGCATCGCCAACATGGCGCTCAGCGATGCGTTGCGAAAGCATCACCCCCGCCTGCAGCGCGTGGACAATGTCCGCGTGTACGGCGTCACGGGGCATAAGGTGGTGGGCCAGTTCATCGCCATGCCCCGCGTCAACCTGAAAGCGTTCCACGTCGACGATGCCGGGTGCGTTGCCGCGGACGCTTCGATTTTCGACGTGTGGGACCTCAACCGCGAGCCTGCGATGATCGTCGGCGTGAACCTGCTGTCGCGGCTCGACTCCTTCTCGATCGACTATGGCGCGCGCAGTTTCGAGGCGAGATTGATGTCCGATCTCATGGCGCGCAATGCGGCGGCGTTCGGCTAAGGGGCGGGCCGCTCGTCATCGCGGCCGACCCACTACCTTCCGAAGAACTTGCCAAACATCCCCTTGGCCACGTTGGCGGCCTGATCCTTCACCGCACCCATCGCCTGGGTCCTCGCCTCCTCAAGAAGCTTGGTGATCATGGCTTCGAGCACGTCCTTGCCGATTCCGGTCTCTTCTGCGGCGGCGGCGATCGCCTCGTCCTTGTTGCCATGGAAGTTCTTCGCGAGCGATTTTGCGGCCTTGACCGAAAGTTCGCGATCGAGGCCGAGTGGCTCGCCGACGTCGGCGATGGTGTTCTCGCCAAGCGTGGTGACGATCTTTCCGAGGTCGATGTCCAGCATTGCTGACTCCGAAAACTGGTGCTGTCGCGCCGGGTCTGTGGCGCAAGGCGAAGCTACCAGCGTTCGCGAGTCAGGATCGTGACATCTCGGAAATCTGAGCTTCAGGCGGCGGCCGGCGCTAGCTTTTCCTTCCCGCTACCGAAACGGAACATCTTCGGCCTGACGTAAAGGGCAATCAGCGGCGTGCCTTTTATGGCGCGGTGGAAGAGCAGCGGCAGCGCCGTGGAGATGACAAGGATGATCAGGCAGGCAAAGCCTGTGTCGAGCACCATGGAGAGCTGCGGCAGCGTGCGTTCAAGCGCGGTCATGGGGAAGAAGAAGGTCAGGTAGATGACGATTGAATTCTGCCCGCAGTAGCGAAGGAAGCCCGCCCAGCGCGTCATCGACAGAAGCTTGGCGATCTCGCAGATGGCGATGGCGCCGGCCACCCCCATCAGCAGTGGCACGCCCGGGATCAGCTGCAGCGATGGATCCCGGGTGAGAGCGTACTGACCGATGGCCCACGAGACAAGCGTGAGGCCTGCAGCCCAGGGACGGATAGCGACGCCATCGGCAATGTTGAAAATGGCCTTGTGCGCGGCATACCCGATGAAGAAAAACACGTAGTAGTCCATCGCGCGGTTGATCGCGTAGCTTGGCGTGTCGATCCACTGCGCCTGATGGGCGACGTGCAGGGCGGCGGCGACGGCGAACACCGCCCATTGCGGGGCGCGGCGCACGGCGCGCGTGATGACGTAGAATACTGCCAGCATGTGGACGAACCACAGGACGCCCGTCGGCTGCACGATGTTCCAGAGATAAAGTTTCGCGAACTCTACCGGGTTTGACCGCAGCGTGTCGTTGTCCGTCAGGAACAGGGTGAGGCCCAGCCAGAGAAGGTAGAAGTACGCGAAGTGCACAACCTTCTTGTCGAGATACGTTCCGAGCTTTGCGTTTATGGTACGCGAGAGGAACAGTCCGGAGATCAGGAAGAAGTCGGGCATGCGGAACGGTTTCGAGAAATCGACGATCCAGCGCATCCAGCCCTCGTCGCCGACGGCGGCCTCGTAGTGGTTAACCGTGTGGAACATGACCACGAGGAGGATGCAGATGCCCTTGGCGTAGTCGACCCAGTCGACACGGGAGGGGACGGTGGCGGGCGGGCCGAAAGCCGTGGAGGAGGGCGTGTGCATCATTCTGATCCGCTCGAACTTGCGATTCGCATGCCAAAGGTTGGTAAACGCCCTTGTGGCCGCTTCGCTTGATGGGGGAAAAGCAATGGGCATGCCGAGGCTGCAGGGAGATCACGCGTGACGGGAAATGACACGGGACGCTGGTGGCGGGGCGCGGTGCTGTACCAGATCTATCCGCGCTCGTTCATGGATGCGAATGGTGATGGCGTTGGCGACCTCAAGGGCGTCGCGGCGAAACTGGATCATGTGAAGTCGCTGGGTGTCGATGGCGTGTGGCTGTCGCCATTCTTCAAGAGCCCGATGCGGGACTTCGGCTATGACGTGTCCGACTATCGCGAGATCGATCCGCTGTTCGGGACGCTGGACGACTTCAAGGCGTTGCTCAAGGCGGCGCACGCCCGCAAGCTGAAGGTGATCATCGATCAGGTGTGGTCGCACACATCGTCGGATCATGCGTGGTTTCAGGAGAGCCGGCAGGATCGCACCAACCCGAAGGCCGACTGGTATGTGTGGGCCGACCCCAAGCCCGACGGCGCGCCGCCGAATAACTGGCAGGCCTGGTTCGGCGGGCCGACGTGGACGTGGGAACCTCGGCGGAGGCAGTACTTCCTGCACAACTTCCTGCCGACGCAGCCGCAGCTGAACTACCACAATCCTGACGTGCCCGCGGCGATCACAGATGTGGCGCGGTTCTGGTTGCGACTGGGCGTCGATGGCTTCAGGCTCGATGTTGCCAACTACTACGTCCATGACGCGCAGCTGCAGGACAATCCGCCATCGAACGATCCGGCGCCTGCGCTCCCTCGCAACATGCAGGTGCATCAGTTCAACTCGAACCAGCCTGAAACGCTCGCCTTCGTCGCCAAGATCCGCGAGGTGGTGGATGGACACGGCGACAACATGACGGTGGGCGAGCTGGCGCCTGGCTCCTACGCGCTGATGGCGGACTACACGCGCGGGCAGAGGCGGCTGCATACAGCCTATGCATTCGACTTTCTCGGCGCGTGGCCGGGCGTGGAGAAGATGGCGAGTATTCTCTCGCAATGGGGCGAGGGGCCGGACGATGGCTGGCCGAGCTGGGCATTCTCAAATCACGATGTCACGCGCGTTGCGACCCGATGGGGCGAGGCGATCGGCGCCACGCCGCCTCGGGCAGCGCCTCTGTTGATGGCGCTGCTGTTGACGCTTCGCGGAACGATCTTCCTCTACCAGGGCGAGGAGCTGGGCCTGCCTGAGGGGGACGTCTCGTTCGAGAAGCTGCAGGACCCGTGGGGCATTGCGGGATGGCCGGCCACGAAGGGGCGCGATGGTTGCCGTACGCCGATGCCGTGGAAGGACGAAGTTATGGCGGGCTTCACCAAGGCGAAGGACTCGTGGCTGCCAGTGGATGTGCGGCAGCGTGTTCTTGCGGCGGAGAAGCAGGAGAAGCTGACGGAGTCCATGCTGCACACGACGCGCAGATTGATCGACTTGCGCAAGACGAGTGGCGCCTTGAGCGCAGGCGCCTTCAAAGTGGTGGAGGCGAAGGACGGGTTGCTGGTGTTCGACCGGATCGGCGAGCAGCAGACGATCCGCTGTGCGTTCAACTTCGCGACATCACGGGCGGAGATCGCATTGGGAAGCAAGCCGGAGGTGCTGTGGGCGGCTGATGCTGTGTTCGCGGGCGGCAAGTTGATGATGGAACCGCACGCGGCCGCGATCATGCGGCTTGTCTAGTGGCCGGTTGATTTGGAGAAGACCTGCATCACGACAACGCCCGTGATGATGAGCCCCATGCCGATGATCGCGGCCGCATCCAGCCTCTGCCCAAACAGGACCCAGCCGACGATGGCGACCAGCGAGATGCCCGCGCCGGCCCAGATGGCGTAGGCGACGCCGATGGGGATGGTCTTGAGGGTCAGCGCCAGGAAGTGAAAGGCCACGACGTAGCCGATCACGACAACGACAGACGGCCACAGTTTCGTGAACCCGTCCGACGCCTTCAGCGCGGACGTGCCGATGACTTCGGCGACGATCGAGATGGCGAGGTAGACGTAGGGCATGGGCAGCTCCGGCTGTTACGGTAGCCTAGCGAAATGCTGCGCGCGGTAAACGTTCACAAGAGGTCGCTGGGACGTTAGGGTCGGTCCATGATCCGCGTCCAGACCGAACCGTTCGATCCCCACGCAGAGACTGCGGCCTTCGCGGAGGGCCGTGGCGAGGCGGGGGCATTGGCGTCGTTTGTGGGATCTGTGCGCAACAGCGCGCATGGCGATGTGGTCACCGCGCTGGAGCTGGAGGCGTATCCCGGCTTCACGGAGAAGCAGATCGCGAAGATCGAGGCGGACGCGCGGGGGCGGTTCGACCTGATCGATACACTGGTGATCCATCGCCATGGGCGGATGGCGCCGGGCGAGGCGATCGTGCTGGTGGCGGCGCTGTCGAAGCACCGACGCGAGGCGCTGCAGGCGGTTGACTATCTGATGGATCGCCTCAAGACGGAGGCGCCATTTTGGAAGCGCGAAGTGCGTCCGGATGGCGCTGAATGGATCGAGCCGCGCAGCGATGATCGTGAAGCGCATGCGCGCTGGAAGACGGAGTAGACCATGACCGGACCTGCCTATCCGCCGCTGACCGCTCCGGGCGGGAAGATGGTCGACACGATACCGTTCAAGCAGCTGCGTATCAGCGTGATGACGATCTCGGACACGCGAACTGACGAGACGGATACGTCAGGCCATCTGCTGGCGGATCGCGTGAAGGAAGCTGGGCATGAGGTGGCGGACAAGGCCATCGTGCCGGACGAGGTGAACGTCATACGCGCGGTGATGCGCAAGTGGATTGCAGATCCGACCGTTGACGCGGTGGTGACGACCGGCGGCACGGGCCTCACCGGACGCGATGTGACGCCGGAGGCTGTGCGGCCGCTGTTCGACAAGGAGATCGAAGGGTTCAATGTCGTCTGGCACCTGGTGTCGTTCCAGTCGGTCGGCACATCCACGCTGCAGTCGCGCGCCTGCGCGGGCGTGGCCAATGCGACGTTCATCTTCTGCCTGCCGGGATCGAACGGCGCGGTGAAGGATGGCTGGGACAAGCTCATCCGCTGGCAACTCGATAGCCGCCACATGCCGTGCAACATGGTGGAGCTGATGCCGCGGTTGCTGGAGAGTTGAGGCCTTGTGAGCATTCGCTCACATCGCTATCTGTAGCGGCGACAAGAGGGACCATTTCATGAAAACGCGCCGCCTGGGCCGCAGCCCGATCCATGTATCCGAAATCTGCATGGGGACGATGACGTTCGGCAACCAGGCGGACGAGGCGATGTCGATCCGTATTCTCGACAAATCGTTCGAGGCGGGGATCACATTCTACGACACGGCCGAGAACTATCCGGTGCCGCCGGACGCGAAGTATGCGGGGCGGACGGAGGAGATTGTCGGGCGCTGGATGAAGACCAAGCCGCGCGACGCCGTGCTGATCGCGACCAAGGTTTCAGGTCCGAGCCATGGCTGGATCAAGTCGGCGCAGCGGTCAGCGATGACGGCGCTGGATCGGCACAACGTCGTGCGCGCGATCGAGGCGAGCCTGAAGCGGCTGCAGACGGACTATGTCGATCTCTACCAGACTCACTGGCCGGATCATGGCGTGGCGTATGACGAGCATATGGCGGCGCTCGACGATCTGGTGACGGCGGGCAAGGTGCGCGTGATCGGCTGTTCGAACGAGACAAGCTGGGGGCTGATGAAGTCGCTGGCGACGTCGGACAAGCTGGGGATCGCGCGGCACGAGTCGATCCAGAACAATTTCAGCCTGAACAATCGCCGCTTCGAGGACGAGCTCGCGCAGGTGTGCCGTAAGGAGGGCGTGAGCCTCATTCCGTATTCGCCCCTGGGCGGCGGCGTGCTGACGGGGAAGTATCAGGGCGGCGCTTGGCCCGAGGGCGCACGCTTCACAAAGTACAAGGACATGGACGCGCGGCAGGCACCGATGGCGCGGCGGTTTGTGAACGAGAAGACGCTGGCTTCCACCGAGCGCTGGATCGGCCTGGCGCGCGAGGCGGGCATGTCGGTGACGACGCTGGCGACTGCGTGGTCGAAGCAGCATGACTTCGTGGCGTCGACGATTGTCGGCGTGACGCATGAGGACCAGCTGCCGGATATCTTCGCGGCGGCGGATGTGACGCTGGATGCCGAGCTATTGAAGAAGATCGATGCGGTATCGAAGGAGATCAGGTATCCGATGGGCTGAGGCGCGCTCATTGCGCGTTCTGAGAAAGTGATGCGGGGGAACAAGCGGATGCTGAAGTCAGCCAGGTTGAAGGTCATTCTGCTGTCGCTTGGCGTGCTGGCCGCCGCGATTGGCGCGGGCTGGTTTCTGATCGGGCCGGATTGGCGCGCGCTGGTGGCCAATCCGCCCGCTGGGCGCGATGTCCTGTTCTGGAGCCAGGGGCAGCGTAGCGCCACGTTCCGGATGATGGACCAGATTCCCTTCATCGTTTCCTCCAACCCGATCAATGCGGGGACGTCTGTGCGTGCGCTTGAGGCCGGTGCGCAGCTTGATCCCGGCATCGCTCTTGATGCCTACATGGGAAGCCAGCAGACAGCCGGGCTTGTCATTCTGCACAAGGGCAAGGTGCGGCTGGAACGCTACGGCCTCGACTTCAAGCCGACTGGGCGGTGGACGAGCTTCTCCGTCGCAAAGTCGATGACGTCGACACTCGTCGGCGCCGCTGTTCGGGACGGGCACATCCGTGGGCTGGAAGATCCGGTTACAACATACCTGCCTGAGCTGAAGGGGTCGGCCTATGACGGCGTGAGCGTGAAGCAGATCCTGACGATGACGTCCGGCGTGGGCTGGAAAGAGGACTACAGCGACCCGAAGTCGGACGTGGCGCTCTACGATCTGCACGTGCCCGAGGCTGGAATGGACACAACCGTCAGCTACATGCGGACGCTGAAGCGCGCCCATCCGCCGGGGACCGTATGGAACTACTCGACCGGTGAAACCAATCTGGTCGGCGTGCTGGTCGCCCGCGCGACGGACAAGTCGCCCGCTCAATACCTCTCGGAACGGATCTGGGTGCCGTATGGAATGGAGCAGGACGCGACCTGGCTGCTCGGTTCGACCGGGCTCGAGATGACCGGTTGCTGCATCCAGGCTTCAACCCGCGACTTTGCGCGGTTTGGTCAGTTCATCATGGAAGGGGGCGTTGCGGGCGGGGCGGCTGTCCTTCCCGAGGGGTGGTTGAAGGATGCGACGCGCAAACAGGCCCCTACGGGGACACCGGGGCTTGGCTATGGCTATCAGTGGTGGACCTGGGACGATGGCTCGTTTCAGGCGGATGGTATCTTCGGCCAGGGCATCTTCATCGATCCGGCTCGCCAACTTGTCATCGCGTCAAACAGCAACTGGACCAGCGCCGATGGGGATGTTGACGGCGAGTGGGAGGCGCGGAACGACTTCTACCGCGCAGTTCAGCGCGCTTTGGATGCCGAAGCGGCGCGATGAGAGGCAGCGGGCGCAAGACGGGTTGAATCCCGAGATCAGGCGTCCGACCGCTCGACTTGGCCAACTATAACGGTATTCTGCGCCTCGCATGGCTTACACCCTGATCAATGCAAAACCGGCGGCGCGGCCCGCTTCGGAGGCCTCGCCAGCGGCGCTGGCGGCCGGGCAGGGCGCGCTGGTGGATTCGTTCGGCCGGCGCGTAAGTTATCTGCGGCTGTCGATTACGGACCGGTGTGACCTGCGCTGCACCTACTGCATGCCGGAGCGGATGACCTTCCTGCCGCGCAAGGACGTGCTGTCGTTCGAGGAGCTGGATGAGCTGGTGACGGCGTTTGCGTCGTTCGGTGTCGACAAGCTGCGGATCACGGGCGGGGAGCCGCTGGTGCGGAAGGACGTGATGGAGCTGATGGCGCGGTTCTCGCGGCATCTGGGCAACGGGCTCAACGAGCTGACGCTGACGACCAACGGGACGCTGCTGTCGAAATATGCCGGGGAGCTGTCGGCGATCGGCGTGCGGCGGATCAACGTGTCGCTGGATACGCTGAACCGCAAGCTGTTCGAGACCATCGCGCGGCGGGACATGCTGGACGATGTGCTGCGCGGGATCGATGCGGCGATCACAGCTGGCATCAAGGTGAAGATCAACACGGTGGCGCTGGCAGGCGTTAACGAGATTGAGATACCTGACCTGATCCGCTTTGCCCATGGCCGCGGAGCGGACATCACGCTGATCGAGACGATGCCGATGGGCGAGGCTGAGACGGACCGCGTCGAGGATTATCTGCCGCTGAACAAGGTGCGTGCTAATCTGGCGAAGCAATTCACGCTGACCGATCTCAATTACACGACGGGCGGGCCTGCGCGGTATGTGAAGGTGGAGGAGACGGGCGGACGGCTCGGCTTCATCACGCCGCTGAGCCACAATTTCTGCGAGAGCTGCAACCGCGTGCGCGTGACGTGCACGGGGCGGCTTTATACCTGCCTTGGGCGCGAAGAGGGGGCTGACCTGCGCGAGGCGCTGCGGTCCGATCCGACAGGCGCGGCGCTGCGATCGGCCATTCTTGGCGGGATCGAGCGCAAGCCTAAAGGGCATGACTTCGACGCCGCACGGCTGGCGACGCCGGCGAGCCCGCGCACCATGTCGCATACGGGCGGCTGATGGCGGGAACGGTTCTCCTGCTCGGACGGTTGAAGGATGCGTTTGGCGCCTCGTCGATCGCGTTGCCTGATGGGGTCGCGACTGCGGCTGGCTTGCGGGCGCGGCTGGTTGAGTTGAATCCCGATCTTGCGGAGATGCTGCGCGCGAAGACGGTGCGGATCGCGGTGAATCAGGAGCTGGTCGCGGACGAGGCGGGGATGCCCGTGTCGGCGGATGATGAGATCGCGCTGCTGCCGCCTTTGAGTGGGGGTTAGCAGCAGCTGTCGCAGAGACAGCGCGCAGCTGCTATTCGCCGGAAGCAGTCTTACGGCCGCTCGGCAAGAGAAAGGGTGGGCGGCCCCGCCACCCCGCAGGGCAAGCTGTTGCAGACCTCCCGGTGCGATGACGAGCTTGTGAGCATGTCCGCGCCTGCAACTCCGTGCCCCCCCGGCCGCCGTCGCGAGAGATTCATGGGCAGCCCGAAGGTTCCATGATAACGGGGGCTCACCTTCGGCGTGTCAAAACCGTAGTCGGAGCAGCGATGGAGAGTTTTAAATCGTAGTGATCGTGGTCCGTGACAACAACGTCGATCAGGCGTTGAAGGCACTCAAGAAGAAGATGCAACGCGAGGGCGTCTTCAGGGAAATGAAGGCGCGCACTGCTTACGAGAAGCCGTCTGAAGCCAAGGCGCGTCGTAAAGCCGAGTCTGTCCGGCGGGCGCGGAAACTTGCGCGCAAGCGCGCTCAGCGCGAAGGCCTGCTCCCGAAACCGGCCGCCACCCGGACCTAGAACCGGATGGAAGCTGCATGCCCGCACGACAAGTGCGATCATCGCAGCGACGATCCTTAGAAGTCTAACTCAATTCCTCACCGGTGCGGTGGATCAACCCGCGCGACCTGCTGGAACACCTGTTCGAACGCCGCTTTCAGCGCAACGTCCACGTCGTGCATGGGGATCAGCTGGCCAAGGTCGGCGAGCGACGTCACGCCGAGGCCGGGATCGGTCACACCACACGGCGTGATGCCGCCAAAGTGGGAGAGGTCTGGTTCAACGTTCAGGCTGATGCCGTGATAGCTGACCCAGCGCTTCAGGCGGACGCCGATGGCGGCGATCTTGTCTTCGCGTAGCTGGCCGCCGGGGCGGGTGCGGTCGACCCAGACGCCGACGCGGCCTTTGCGGCGCTCGCCCTTCACGTTGAAGGTGGCGAGCGTTTCGACAATCCAGTCTTCGAGCGAACAGACGAACTGCTTCACGTCCCGCCCACGTTTCGTCAGGTCGAGCATCACATAGGCCACGCGCTGGCCGGGGCCGTGATAGGTGAACTGGCCGCCGCGCTGGCTGTCGAAGACAGGGAATCGGCCTGGCTCCTTCAGGTCGCCGTCCTTCGCGCTGGCCCCCCGCGTGTAGAGCGGCGGGTGCTCCAGCAGCCAGATCAGTTCATCCGCTTCGCCGGCCGCGATGGCTGCCGCGCGTGATTCCATCGCAGCGACAGCGTCAGGGTAAGGCACAAACCCCTCTGAAATGGCCCATCCTGTGGTCATTAACCTGTCCGCAACCCGAAAGGAGAACGTTGGGGCTATATATCGGAGCATCGCGTTGAAGTCTCAACTGGACCAGGTCGGGGTCGAGATCACTGTCCTTCTGGGCCGGGCGCTGATGCCTATGCAGCAAGTGCTGCGGATGGGCCGGGGCGCCGTCATCCAGCTCGACACGAAAGAAGACGACCGGGTGTGGATCCTGGCCAACAATCATCCGATCGCCCGAGGCGACCTGGTGATCGAAAACGACAAGATTTCGGTGCACATCACCGGCCCGGCAGAGGTCGCCGACTATCGCGCGACCGAGCAATAGGCCCTGTTTTCGCTGCCAATTAGGCGCGGATGCCCGTCACGACAATTGTGCTTCACAAGCCGCCAAACCCGTCATATACGGCGCCCTTGCCCGGCGTGCGGTCGTGGCGGAATTGGTAGACGCACTACCTTGAGGTGGTAGCGCCGCAAGGCGTGGAAGTTCGAGTCTTCTCGACCGCACCAGCAACTTCACGAGAGAGAACGCCGTTCGGAGCAGGGAGGTCGCCATGAATGACACCCGCGACCCCGGCACACCCGAATCTCTGGTCGAAGCCAACGAAGTCGAAGCCGTCGACGCTGCCGGCGTGATCTCACCGGCCTTTGTCGCGCAGATGGTGGGCGCCGTTGGCGATGGCGACAAGCCGTTCCTTTGGCGAACCGCCAAGGACCTGCACCCTGCCGACCTTGCCGACTTGCTGGAACAACTGCCGCCGGAGGCGTTCCGCAAGGCGATCCACCTGCTGGGCAAGCACCTGCCGGCCGAAGCCGTGGCCGAACTTTCGGACAGTGCGCGTCTCGAAGCGCTGCACGAGCTGACCGACGCAGCCGTCACGGCGATGATCGGCCATCTCGATTCAGATGACGCATCGTTCCTGCTGAACGACCTCGAGGATGATCGGCGCGAACGCATCCTGAATCGGGTGTCGGCGACGGATCGCGCCGCCATCGAAAGCGCGCTGGCGTTCGACGAGGAGTCCGCGGGCCGCCTGATGCAGCGCGCCTTCGTCGCGGCGCCCGTGTTCTGGACGGTCGGGCAGGCGATCGACCACATGCGCAGTGTTCCGGAAGATGACCTGCCGGAGACATTCTTCGAGATCTACATCGTCGATCCGGCGTTTCGGCTGCAAGGTAGCGTGCCGGTGTCGCGCCTCTTGCGGCATGGACGCGACAGGCCGCTGAGCGAGATCATGCGGGAGATCCCGGTCCATGTCCGCCCGGAGATGGACCAGGAGGAAGTCGCCTACATCTTCCGCCAGTACAACCTTGCGTCCGCTCCCGTGGTCGACGACGCGGGCCGGCTGACCGGCATGATCACCATCGACGACGTCGTCGACGTCATCCGCGAAGAGGCCGAGGAAGACATCCTCGCCCTGTCCGGCGTGAGTGAGGCGGGCGTCAACCAATCGGTGTTTTCCGCCGTAAAGGCGCGCATGCCCTGGCTGCTGCTCAACCTTGTGACGGCGTTCCTTGGCTCGCTTCTGGTGTCGTTCTTTGCGCCCGTGCTGGAGGCTGTGGTGGCGCTGGCCTTCCTGATGCCGGTAGTCGCGGGGCTCGGTGGAAACGCCGGATCGCAGTCGCTGGCGGTCGCCGTGCGCGCTATCGCCGAGCGTGACCTGGAAGGCCAGCTGGCGCGCCGCGCGATTCGCCGCGAGGCGCTTACCGCGCTGGTAAACGGCGCGATGATCGCGAGCGTCGCGGCCCTCGTCGTGCTCGCGTGGTTCCAGGATACGAGGCTGAGCCTCCTCGTTCTCGTGGCGATGAGCGCGACCTTCATGTGGGCGGGGCTGGCGGGGATCCTCGCGCCGTTAACCCTGAAGCGACTGGGGCAGGACCCCGCGGTGGCGTCGTCGGTCTTTGTGCTGACGACCATTGATCTGATGGGGTTTTTCGTCTTCCTCGGACTGGCCAGCCTCACGCTGCTCTGACGGAAAGGCCGCTTTTCACCCAACTGGCGTCCACATTGCACCGGACAGGCGAATTACTTGGCGATTGTGCCGGGCCGGGACGATGACTGATCGCATGCGTATCTCAGCCGCTGGCCTCGAACTGATCAAGACGTTCGAGGGATTGCGCGAAACGGCTGTCCGGCTTCCGGACGGCCGGTGGACGATCGGCTATGGCCATGTCCGCACGGCGCGCGAGGGCCTGACGATCACAGGCAAGGATGCGCAGGACCTGCTTGTCCAGGATCTTCGCCCCATCGAGTCCGCCGTGTCCTCGCTTATCTATGCGCCGCTGCTGCAGAGCCAGTTCGACGCGCTGGCATCGCTCGCGTTCAACATTTCGCTTGGCCAATTCCGCGAAAGCGAGGTCGTGCGCCATCTCAACGCGGGCGACTATCTCGCTGCAGCCAGCAGCTTCGATCTCTGGCGCAAGGCGCGTATCAATGGCCGCGTCATGGTCGTGGATGCGCTCGTCCGGCGCCGCGCGGCGGAGAAGTCGATGTTCCTCGAGCATCCAAGCGGGCCTTCGCCTGCGCCGACGCCGATGGTGACACCTGAGCTGGACTTCAGCAGCGACGCCCCTGCGCGCCGCGAGCCCTCGCGTGCGCCAATGGCGGATGAGTTCGACCAGAACGACAACACGCGACCCGGCCCAGCGCCCGCCAATGATATCGCCGAAGCCGTTCGCCGCCTGGCTGAACGTACACAGGAGGCAGTGACACCTGTGCGAGAGCTTGCCTTGCCACCCGGTGCCAGCGTTGCGCCGCCTGAGCCTCCGCCGGTTCCGAGGGAGCCGTCCCCGCCTGTTCAGGATGTCGTTGTCGATCCAGCGAAGCCAGCGGCGCCGATGACCGCAGAAGAACTAGCACAGGCGAGCCGTACGGTTGCCGAGCGTGTCTCGCGCATCCTGCATGGCGTCCAGAAGAAGATCGACACCGTTGAGTCCGTCCAGCAGCCTTCGCCAGTCACGCCGCCAAGGCCCGCACCGCGCACCGCTGCCGACCATGTCCGAGAGGGCCTGCCGGACTTCGATCTGCCCGGCGAGCGCATGCAGCGCGACGCCGAAGCCCGCGCGCGCAAGCTGATCGACGATACCGAGGTTGTCGAACTCGACCGCGATCCGGCTGAAGCGTTTGCCGAAGCCGAGCGCAAGGCGAAACTCGTCAATGGTCAGGCAAAACGCGTTGGACCGATTTCGGGGCGCGTGCTGGTAATGGCGCCCTGGATCGTCGTGCTGGCGCTGTCGGCGCTTGGCTTCCTGATCGGCGCAGTGGACGCCTTCAAGGGCGATGGCCTTGAGATGGGCGTACCCCGCCTCGCGGGCACACTACTGGCCGTGTTCGGGGTCATGATGGTGATGAGCCTCTATTTCATCTTCTGGAAGCGTTCGTCCGACGAACTTTGAGCCGGCGCAAACACTGAACTGGCGTTCCCTGACAGGGCCGCTAGATTGCGCCGATGATCCCCAACGCACCCCGATCCCTCGACTTTGACCTTGGCGAAACTGCGGACATGATCCGCGATACCGTCGCCGGTTTCGCGCAGGCCGAAATAGCCCCGCGCGCCGCCGAGATTGACCGCACCGACGAGTTCCCCCGCGACCTCTGGCCGCGCATGGGCGAACTCGGCCTGCTGGGAATCACGGTGGAGGAAGAGTGGGGCGGTTCCGGCCTCGGCTATCTCGAGCATGCCGTGGCGATGGAAGAGATCAGCCGGGCATCCGCCTCGGTGGGCCTGTCCTATGGTGCCCATTCGAATCTCTGCGTCAACCAGATGCGGCGCTGGGGGACGGACGAGCAGAAACGGCGCTACCTCACCAAGCTTATGACGGGCGAGCACCTCGGTTCGCTCGCCATGTCAGAGCCGGGCGCCGGTTCTGACGTGGTGTCGATGAAGCTTTCGGCCGTGAAGAAGGGTGACCGCTACATCCTCAACGGTTCAAAGATGTGGATCACCAATGGACCGAGCGCTGACACGCTGATCGTTTATGCGAAGACGGCGCCGGAGAAGAACTCACGCGGCATTTCGGCCTTCATCATCGAGAAGGGCTTCAAGGGTTTTTCGGTGGCGCAGAAGCTCGACAAGCTTGGCATGCGCGGATCGGAAACCGGCGAGCTGGTTTTTGAGGATTGCGAAGTACCGGAAGAAAATGTGATGGGCCCGCTGAACAGCGGCGTCGAAATTCTGATGTCGGGTCTCGACTATGAGCGCACGGTTCTGGCGGCGGGCTCAACCGGCATCATGCAGGCGTGCATGGACGTGGTGCTGCCCTACATCCACGACCGCAAGCAGTTCGGAAAGTCCATCGGCGAGTTCCAGCTCATCCAGGGCAAGGTCGCCGACATGTATGTGAAGATGAATGCCGCAAAGGCCTATGTGTACGCCGTGGCGAAGGCGTGCGATCGCGGCCAGACGGCGCGCAAGGATGCGGCGGGCGCGATCCTGTACGCCGCAGAGACCGCAACACAACTGGCGCTGGACGCAATCCAGATTCTCGGCGGCAATGGCTATATCAACGACTATCCTACAGGGCGCCTGCTGCGCGATGCGAAGCTCTACGAGATCGGCGCGGGTACGTCTGAGATCAGGCGTTGGCTGATCGGGCGGGAGCTGTTTGCAGAGTCGGCGTAGGGCATGTCGACAAAACCTGTCATTCCAGTGCTTCGCTCCTCAGGTCTCGGCCGGAACGACAGTTTGGTGGGGTGACCAATGAATCGCATTGTCGTGGCTGTGTTGTCGTTGCTGCTTGTTGCTCCGGCATTCGGGCAAACGCCGACCCCGGTTGCAGACCCCGGTCCGCCACTCAGCGGCTATCCGCGCAAGGCACTCGGCCTGCCTACCGCAGCCGAACTCACCACAGCCACTTACGTCCGCGATGTCATCTACGGCCATCGCGACGGGATGGCGCTGACCTACGACGTGTTCAGGCCCAAGAAGGCGAACGGTGCGCTGGTGGTGAACATGGTGTCGGCAGGCTGGCGCTCCTCGTGGGGACCCCCGGAGGAGCGGCAGGCGCGTTATCAGTGGCTGATCGACAAGGGCTTTACCGTTGTTGCCTTGTACCACTCCTCGGCGCCGCGCTTTCAGGTGCCGGATGCAGTCAAGGATGTCCGGCTGGGCCTGCGCCACATCAAGCTGCACGCAGCCGAATACGGCGCCGATCCCGCCCGGATCGGCGTGTGGGGCGCCAGTGCTGGCGGGCATCTATCGCTGGTCGCGGGCGTGATGGCGGATGATGGCGACCCAGCTGCTGTCGACCCGCTGGAGCGGCTTGGCAATCGCGTGGCTGCAGTGGTTGCATACTTTCCACCCACCGATCTGGATGTGCTGCTTGGCAGCCGCGCCAAGCAGGGCGCGATCGATTTCGACGACAGCCTCCGTGCTCCGAACTCGCCGGTCCACTTCGTTGATGCACGCGATCCGCCAACGCTGGTCATCTCGGGCGGAGCAGACAAGGGTGTTCCGATCTCGCAGTCGGAAACAATGAAGGCGGCGCTCGACAAGGCCGGCGTCAGGAACGCGCTCAAGGTGTTCCCTGACGCGGATCATGATTTCTACGTCAGGGGCGATCCGGCAAAGACCGACGCTTATGCCATCGAAGCGATGAACGCGATGGTGGCCTGGTTCGAACAGCACCTGGACTAAGCGCCCACGCTGCGGCCGTCGTTGTCCCTTGCCGTGACGGGGCTGCTCAGTCGGCAGAACAATCCAACGCTGCGTGTCGAAATCGCGGCTAGTCCGGCCCGCTGACAAGGCTGCTGCTCTTGCGCAGAGGAGGCTGGGTCGCGGCCTTGCGCTTCAGCCGCTCAATGTACTGCCCGCCGACCGCGTTGCAACGTACCAGCCTTACTGGGTCGCCCGTTCGCATGTGCTGCACAACCCGGGACGCGGCGAGGAGGCAAGCGGCGCAAAGGCGGTCGCTGTCGATCTGACGGAAGATCCGGCCGCCCCAGCATTCCTGATGCAGCGATTCGTCCGACGCGCGACATGGAGTGGCGATTCCTGAATCACAGCAGGAAGAGCGCGATACATCCGGCTCAAGGATCGGACGCTGAAGGCAGCAGCGGTGTGCGGTCGACTAGTTCGCGGCCACGACAGTGGGCATCGGGTGCACGTCGCCGAACAGATCTCTCTCGCCTTGCAGAGCGAGCGGGGTCAGTCCGATGGCAAGGGCGGCGAAAGCAGCTACGATCAGGCGTTTGGCGAGCATGGGAAAGGCTCGTTCTCTTTTTTCTGTTCTGGCCGGGGTTCTTCCCCGGTCTTCTATGAACAGACAGATGGCTCCGAACTGCGTTCCAGAAAAGGTGCCCCCATCCAACTTTTTTCAGCGGATTTAACCACGAAGATTCAGGGGGCTATCGTGCGCCGGTGACGCCAGCGTGTCTGGCCGGCAACAGATCTCTAGGTGCGCCCGGTCGCAATCCATGTTCGGCCGGGCAGGAAAACCGATCCGTCAGTGGCGGCGTGCGGCGCCAGCGCGGCCTCGATCGCCTGAACGATGGCGGGCAGGTGGCCAGGGCCAGCATCCAGAGCGATGCGAGACGCCGGACCGATCCGCGTCACACCCTCGGCGGCGCTGCGGGGCGAACTTCCCAGGTACATCGGAGCCTCGAATCCTTCGATGAGCAGGTCGGCAAAGCCGGCGGTGCGGAGGATGCCCTTCAGCCCTTCGCTGTCGCCGAACGCGAAGGGGCCCGGGGCGTGCGGGTCCGCTGGGGTCGGGTCTGCGCCGATGGCTTTCCGGGCCGCTTGAGCGGGCAGGTATGCCCACGGGTTCTCCGCTGCCGTTTGCCAGCAGACGAAGGCGAACCGCCCGCCGGTCTTCAGCGCGCTTCGCAGGTGGGTGAAAGCCGCAACCGGGTCGTCGAAGAACATCACCCCGAAGCGCGAGACCAGCGCATCGAATTGGCCAGGCAGGGCTGCGGTGGAGGCGTCAGCCTGAAGAAATGTCACATTTTCGAGACTTGCTGCCCGCTTTCGGGCGACCTCCAGCATCGGCGCCGACACGTCGACGCCGAGAACCTTCCCTTGAGCGCCGACGAGGGCGGCGACTGCCAGAGATGTGTCGCCACAGCCGCAGCCGATATCCAGGATGGCTTCCCCTGGCAGGACGTTGGCGGCGGCGATTGCCGCGTCGCCATACGGCCGTGTGAACCTGTCCGTCCGTTCCTGGTCGGCAGCCCACCGTTCGCCGACAGACCCGTTCCAGTCGGCCACCTGCTTCGCGTTGTCGCCCGCCATGCAAAATCCTCGACCTGCCTCCGCCAGCCCTAGCACACGAGCGTCTGAGCCTGTCTGCACAGAAATGCGTGTGGGCTGTTGGCGGGGCAAGTTACCGGGGCTATAGGGGCCGTCCAAACCCGATTCAGACCTTTCAGGACGCCGACATGCCGGTTCAACGCACGTTTTCCATCATCAAGCCGGACGCCACGGCCCGTAACCTGACAGGCTCCGTAAACGCGGTGTTCGAGAAGGCCGGCCTGCGCATCGTCGCCCAGAAGCGCGTACGCCTCACCCGCGCACAGGCGGAAGGCTTTTATGCCGAGCACAAGGCCCGTGGCTTCTTCGGCGAACTCGTTGATTTCATGACGTCCGGCCCGGTCGTGCTGCAGGTTCTCGAGGGTGAGAACGCTGTCGCCCACCACCGCGAAGTCATGGGCGCAACCGACCCGGCCAAGGCCGCTGACGGCACTGTGCGCAAGCTTTTCGCCAAGTCGATCGGCGAAAACTCGGTCCACGGTTCGGATAGCGAAGCGTCGGCCGAGCGCGAGATCAACTTCTTCTTCCGTCTCGACGAAATCGTGGGGTAGGCCATCTCCCGCCAGTTCCGCCCCGCGCGTCCAGCCGACCGCCAGGCGCTGATAGACCTGCAGCGGCGGGCCTCGCTCAAGTGGGACGCTGCGCGTCCCGAACAGCTTCAGCATCCCGGGGCGATGACGCTTCCGGCGGATCACATCGCCGCGGGGCTCGTCATCGTATTCGAGCACTGGGGCGAGGCCGCGGGCTTTGTCGTGGTCGTTCCGCGTGAGGACGGCAAGGCTGATCTCGACGGCCCCTTCGTTGAGCCGGATCTCTGGCGCGGCGGCATCGGGCGCAAGCTGGTTGACGAGGCAGTGCAGTTCGCGATGGCGCTGGAAGCCGCCGAATTGCTTGCCTCAGCCTCGCCGCGCGCAGAACCCTTCTACGCAAAGTGCGGCTTCGTTCCCATGGAAAAGCTGGACACAACCCACGGCCCCGTCGCCGTGATGTCCCGCACTTTGACCTACTGAGGACTCTGCATGCGCCTGATCGTTCCGATCGCCGCCGCCTTTGCGCTCGCCGCGTGCGGGGGACAGGCGCCGTCCGCTCCCGCGGAAGCACAGGGGTCGGATGCGCCTGCCGCCGCAGCGGCTGATCCCGCGCGCGCGGCCTCGACGGAGATCACAGACGCAAACGAGATGACCGTCGAGCAGATCAGCGCGCGCCTCGTTGGGACGTGGCGATCGACGCAGGACGATAAATCCAGCCTCACCATCACCGCGGATGGCAAATGGTCAGGCGGCTATGAGGGCGAGGTGGATTCCGTATCCGGCTGGACTATCTTTCCAGGAGACCAGCCGCCCGTAGGCGCAGCTGGGCCATTCACCCCGGCGTCGCGCTACCTGGAAGTGAAGGATCCGGATGGCGTATTCTACTACGAGTTGGGCCACATCACCGTCGACGCCTTCGACATGTTCTATACAGCTCGCGGCAACAACCTGGGCTATGTGCGCGTGGACTAGGCGCCCCGGCATTCTGCTGCCGCCGGACGTAACGGATGCAAGGGGACGACATGACCAACGCTGCGCAGACCGACCTCGTGAAGATCAACGTCGCCGACGGGGTGATGGAGATCGTCTGGAACCGTCCGGACAAGAAGAATGCGCTGTCCAACGTCATGTATCGGGCCGCGACTGCCGCGCTCGCACGCGCTGTCGAGGACAAGTCGATCCGGGTCGTGCTGCTGAGCTCCGAAGGCGACAGCTTCACATCTGGCAATGACCTCGCCGATTTCGTCGCGGCGTCGGCCGGCGGCGAAGCGCCCGCCGCAGGCGGCTTCATCGAGGCAATTGCCCAGTTCCCGAAGCCGCTGATCGCCGCTGTCACAGGCCTCGCTGTCGGTGTCGGCACGACGATGCTGTTCCACTGCGATCTGGTCTTCGTGGCGAGCGAAGCGAAGCTGACGACGCCCTTCGTGAATCTGGGGCTGGTGCCGGAAGCGGCGTCCTCCATGCTGATCCCGGCGCGCATCGGCTATACGCGCGCCTTTGCGATGTTTGCGCTTGGCGACGGAATGACGGGCGCTCAGGCGGCCCAGCTTGGCGTGGCCAACGTCGCGTTACCTGCTGGCGAAGTGATCGCCGCCGCGCGCGAAGCGGCTCGCAAGCTGGCGCAGCGTCCGCCCGGCGCCGTGATGGCGACGAAGAAGCTGATGCGTGACAGCGAGACGATCCTTACTCAGCTCCGCACGGAGGGGAAAGTGTTTGGCGAGCGGTTGAAGACGGCTGAAGCGATGGAAGCCTTCATGGCATTCCAGCAGAAGCGCGCGCCGGACTTCAGCAAGTTCTGAGGCGGACAAAAACCCCGGCGGTTTCCCGCCGGGGTTTGATGTCTTGCTCAACGAGGAAGGATCAGTCCTTCGCGCGCTCCACGTAAGAACCGTCTTCCGTCGAGACGATCACGCGCGTGCCGGTGCCGATGTGCGGCGGGACCATTATGCGAACACCATTC
The DNA here is from genome assembly GCA_022844475.1 of Hyphomonadaceae bacterium. GTDB lineage: Bacteria > Pseudomonadota > Alphaproteobacteria > Caulobacterales > Hyphomonadaceae > UBA7672. The sequence continues at coordinate 81,613 of JALHLR010000009.1, forward strand.
GACAGAACTGCGGGCTTATAGGAGCCCGACGCGGTCTGGCCCTTCACGACCGGCTCGGTCTCGACGATCTCGAGCGTCACGCGCTGGGGCAGGGAAATGGCGACCGGACTGCCGTCGAACATCAGCAGGTGGCACTGCATGTTCTCGTCGAGATAGTTGGCGTCGTCTCCGAGCATGGCGGCCGGCACAGTGATCTGCTCGTAGTTTTCGGGGTTCATGAAGACGTAGTTGGGGTCGTCCTTGAAAAGGTAGGTGTGCATCACCTCCTCGACGAAGGCGCGCTCCAGCTGGTCGGTTGTCTTGTACGTCTCAACGACTTTCACGCCGTCCGAAATGCGGCGCATTTCGATCGTGGCGGTGGGCGTGCCCTTGCCCGGGCGATAGGTTTCGGCCTTGAGCACCGTGTAGAGCTTGCCATCCTCGTTCTCGAGGACATTGCCCTTACGGACGTCGCTGGCGATGACTTTGACCACGGGAAAAGCCTTTGTCTTGTGGCCGACGGCGGGATTCGGTGCGCCGACCTGAACCTGTTGAAGCGGCGCGGTCATACAATGCCCAGCCCCCCGGGCCAAGCCCAGCCTTCTGCGGCTTTTGGAGCCTGAATCAGGGGTTTGCGCACTTGCGCGGCGCAAGTGATAGGGTTCGGCAACGCCTGTCCGGAGACCGTTGCAATGCCCTGGTGGTCCCCCGAAACCCACGCCGACCGCCGACCCTTCCTGCAGGCGCGTGGCCGCATCCGGGATGCTGCGCGGAACTGGTTCCGAGGCGAAGGCTTTACCGAGGTCGAGTGCGGCGCGCTCCAGGTCTCGCCCGGGAATGAGGCGCACCTGCACGCCTTCGCAACACAACAGTCGGGCGAGGCTGGGCCTCGGCCGCTCTACCTCCACACCTCGCCGGAATTCTCCTGCAAGAAGCTGCTGGCGGCGGGCGAGACTAAGATTTTCGACTACGCTCGCGTTTACCGCAGGGGCGAGACCGGGCCACTGCACTCAGGCGAGTTTACCATGCTGGAATGGTATCGCGCCGGCGAGCCGTATGCGGCGGTCATGGCCGATTGCGTTGCGCTGTGCCGCCTTGCGGCTCGCGAGACGGAGGCCGGGGCATTGCGTTGGCGTGAGAGCGTGTGTGATCCCCAAGGCGAGCCTGAGCGCCTCACTCTGACCGACGCCTTTGCCGTGCATGCAGGGATCGACCTGGAGGCTGCCCTGGGCAAGCGCGACGCACTGGCGAAAGCCGCCCTGTCCATTGGTGTACGCGTCGCGGCCGGCGACTCATGGTCCGACCTCTTCAGTCGCATTCTGGTCCAGCATGTCGAACCGAAACTGGGGCGGGGGTGCCTGACGTTGCTGTGCGAATATCCCGCCGAAGAAGCCGCGCTCGCGCGCCCGTTGGACCGCGATCCGCGTTTCGCCGAACGCTTCGAACTCTATGCGTGCGGCGTCGAAATCGCCAATGGCTTTGGCGAACTGACGGACGCCGCCGAACAGCGCCGTCGCTTCGAAGCGGAGATGAATGTGAAACAGGCCACCTACGGCGAGCGCTATCCGCTCGATGAAGATTTCCTTGACGCGCTCGTTCACATGCCCCCGGCCAGCGGCGTCGCGATGGGATTCGACCGCCTTGTCATGCTGGCGACAGGCGCCCGCCGTATCGCAGACGTCCTCTGGACGCCGCCGGTCTAACGGTCTCCAATGCCGCAAAAGAGGTGTGCCATGTTCCGATCACTTGTTGCAGCCGTCCTGATGTTGCCTGTGATATCGGCGTGCACGACCACGCCCGAGCCTTGCACCGCGGAGTGGTTCGACTGGAAGACGGAACGCATCCTCGGCGAGTTCGTCTACGACCACCGCAGGCAGATCGATGACCTGCGCGAACAGGCGCCGCGGATGTTTGGCCCCGAAGGTGGCCTTGAGCAGATTGCTCCGACCTCGTTGCTCGTCCTGACAGCTATCGGCGCCCTCCAGCTGGTGGTGGATTTTGCCGATGACGCCTGGCCGGAGATCGCCGACGCAGTCTCCGAATGCTCCAGCGCCCCTGACGCGAGCCGTCTGTTCGCAGACATGCTTCGGCGCGAGGGTGTCGATGACCGGGCCGTCCGCGCGATCGAGGATCTGGGCGGGCTGGTGGACTTGATCCGCAGCAGGCGCTAGACGCCCGGCAATCTTGACCCGCTTGCTCAACATACCGCCCGCGCGCACCCTGCGCACCGCCGAAGAAGTCGTCGCCGCGGGTCTGGCTCGCGATGCTCGCGAGCTGGCGCAGGTGACAGCCGCGTACGCTACCGCCATCACCCCCGCCATGGCATCGCTGATCGATCGCGACGATCCTGCCGATCCGATTGCGTTGCAATTCGTGCCTACGCCCGCCGAGCTCGACATCCTCCCGGAAGAGCTGCCCGATCCGATCGGCGACAAGACCCATGAGCCAGTCGAAGGGATCGTCCATCGCTATCCCGATCGCGTGCTCCTGAAGATCGTTTCTGTCTGTCCTGTCTATTGCCGCTTCTGCTTCCGGCGCGAGATGGTCGGGCCGAACAAGGATGGCAATCTTTCGCCAGCGGAGATGGAGGCGGCGCTGGCTTACATCCGCGCCAATCGGGAAATCCGGGAAGTCATCCTCACGGGCGGCGACCCCTTCATGCTCTCGGCCCGTCGCGCCGAAGTGCTCACACGTGCGCTTGAGTCGATTGGGCATGTGAAGGTAATCCGCTGGCACACGCGAATGCCGGTCGCCGACCCGGAGCGTGTGTCGGAAGCTTTTGTGGACGCAATCCGTAGCCGGTCGAAAGCGGTCTTTGTCGCGGTCCACTGCAACCATGCTCGCGAGCTGACGCAGCAGGCGCGCGCTGCACTTGGGCGCCTCGCAGACGCGGGTATCCAGCTGCTTGGGCAGTCTGTGCTTCTGAAGGGCGTCAATGCAGACATCGATACACTGACCGAGCTGATGGGCGCGCTCGTCGAGTCACGCGTGCGTCCATACTATCTGCATCACCCGGATCTGGCGCAGGGCACGTCGCACTTCCGGCTCGGCGTCGAGCAAGGGCAAGCCCTGGTTCGCGAGTTGCGAGACCGCATCTCCGGCCTGGCGCAACCACACTACGTCATCGACATCCCCGGCGGCGTCTCGAAGGCGCTCGCCAGTCCGTCGGATGTGGAGATAACGCAGGATCACGTCCGGCTGCGGGGCAGGGACGGTTATTGGCGCGACCAATAAAAGTGGCGCTTTGCCGCTTCAGAACAAGCAAAAATTAACGGTCACGAAACGACGGGAAGCTATGCTCGGCGCAAAGAAGGTCCGGTCCGCCCACGCATGTCCTCCGCCAAGCCTCCGAAGGCGCTGCTGAACCTGCAGAGAACGTCTGTCTTGCTGGCGGATGCCGACATGATGGGGCAGAGCATCGTGGTTCAGATGCTGATCGGCTTCGGCGCCCGCACGGTCGCGCGTTGCGATGAGATTGCTGATGCCCGCCGCCACCTCACCAGCCAGCCCTATGATCTCGTCATTGCCGACCCAGCAAGCTTTGGTCCGGTTGGCTACGATCTCATCTCCTGGATGCGACGCGAGCTTCCAGCGCCGAACCGTCACGCTTCCGTGCTCATCATTACCGGCCATACGGAAAGCAGCCGGATCGGGCAGTTGCGGGATTCCGGGGCCAACTTCGTGGTGTCGCGTCCTCTTTCGGCCACTGTGCTTCTGGAGCGCATCCTCTGGATGTCGCGCGAGAAGCGGCCTTACGTGGAGACCTTGCACTATGTCGGTCCTGACCGCCGCTGGCGCGACGTGCCGCCTCCGGCAGGAACAGCGGGACGCCGCCAGAAGGATCTTGAAGTCGCAGCGCGAATTGCAGCGGGGGGCGAAATGAACCAGACAGACATTGATCTCATCATGAATGCGACGGCCTAAGCATGAAGATCACCTACACAAAGAACAGGCTGCGCGACGCGCTCGACAGCGCCCCGCCAATGATGGCTGCCACGGCAGTCAAGCAGGCCGAAGCGTTGCTGGGCGAGATGCAGCAGGAGTGTGTTGCGCGCCTCGATGTGTTGCTCGCGGCTTTTCCGGCGGGGCTGTCGGGTGACGACGACGCACGGCGCGTGCAGGTGCGCGAGGTCTACGAAACATCCCGGCGCATGATCGGTGTCGCGACCGTCGCGGGAATCCCCGAGATGGACATCGCAGCGCAAAGCCTCTGCGAAGTGGCGGACGCTCTCCTGGTCCGGCAGAAATCAGATTGGGAGCCACTGCGCGTCCACATCAGCACGATGCACCTGTTGCGTCGCTCGGACATTCCCGAAGCTGCCAAGGGGCAGTTGCTCGTTGCGCTTGAAAGTTTGCGCGCGAAGATTGCTCCCGCGGCGCCAACGCTACAGACGGCGACCGCGTAGCTGCATTCCGCCTTCAGCTTCCGCCGTCGAGTAACTCCCGCAGGTAGGCGACATGCCTGTCGAACGCCTTTCGACCGAGGCGTGTAAGCGACAGACGTGTGCGCGGTTTCTTGCCCACGAAGTCCTTTTGCACGGCGATGTAGCCCGCCTTCTCCAGGGCTGCGAGATGCGTCGCCATGTTCCCGTCCGTGGCCCCGAGCACCGCTTTCAGCTTGTTGAATTCGAGCTGCTCTCCGTGGGCCAGCGCGTTGAGGGTTGCGGCGATGCGCAGCCGCATCGACTGATGGATGATCTCGTCCGGCCCGTCCATGCTCAGGCGCTCCTGAGCCAGAGGCCGCCCGCGATCAGGGAGCCGCCGCCGAACAGGCCCATCCAGAGCGGATAGTAGTCATCGATCCAGATGAAGCCCGCCATGATCCCCGCCGCGGTGACGAAGCCGATGGCGAACAGGCGCCACCCCGCCCAGATGCCAGACCCCATGTACATGAAGGGGAAGAAGATTGAGATCATCGCGTTGGTTTCCCGCGACGTCTCTGGCCGAGAGATGAAGATCAGGCATGCGATGAAAGCGAACGAGACCAGAGACGTCAGGCCGATCCGCTGCGCCGTGGTTGCATCGAACGAGGAAGGCGCGCCACGCTTGATACCTCTCGACTGGATCAATCCGGTGGTGGCGCTCGCGATCATGCCGATGACGATGCCCGGCCCCCACGCCCAGTCGGACTGGGCGGGCCAGAATTGCGTGACGGTGTTCGCGATCAGCCACACCAGCCCCCAGATAATGAAATGTGGAGCGCCTTGGTTGTAGCCTTTCAGCGTGACGATCCGATCGCTCGCCTGGCTCACTTCCTCCAGCGCTCTCGCAGCTTCCTCGCGGCTGACGGTCATGCCGCTACTCCTTCAGCGCTTTGTCGAAGAAAGAGACAACCTTCGGCCAGTTGTCCTTCCAGGCCGCCATGTTGGCTTCCCCTGTACCACCCAGCATCGGACTGACCGGAGCCCCGGCCATCGAAGCCGCGTTCGGAGAGGACGGATCACCCATGAAGACCATGTGTCCTGCAGCCTCATAGCTGAGGTGTTGCGCGGGATGGCTGAAGCTCTCTTCTTTAAGACGCGCCACCACACGCTCGCTCATCTCGAAAGATGGCCATAGCGCATCCGCCTTGCCGGAGACCAGCAGCACCGGCCCATTGATCTTCTCGACAGGGATGTTGGTGTCAGGACGTTGTCTCGCATGATCCATAACGTTGGTGAACATAGGCTTCATCGCACCCCCCGGCTGATAGGCCATGCCATCGGGCGTAAGAAAGGGAAGGGCGATTCCACCAGCGGTCCATGCCGGGCCCATGTTCATGGGGTTGGAAAAATTGAGGCCCTGCCAGACGATTCCGGAGGGGGCGAATGCCGCTACCGCCCTGATGTCCGGCCTCCGCGAGGCCAGCAGCAGGGCAGCTTCTGACCCGCGCGAGCCGCCAACAACGCCAATCGCATCGGGATCGATACCTGGTTGCGACTTGAGCCAGTCCACGGCTACGTCGAAGTACTCGAGCGGGATGTTCTCGAGTGTCTGAGGAAGTCCGTCATCCATGAAGTACGCCAGCGCCAG
>JALHLR010000009.1:87703-91399 GCA_022844475.1 Hyphomonadaceae bacterium
ATGCGTTGCATGCTGATGAGGGACAGCCATTCGCTGCAGGAAGCTTCCATGCCCTCATGGAGAAAGATGCAGTTCACAAAGGTTGCGTTGAAGAACGTGTCATTTCGCTCACCCGGACTGCCAGCGATCACGCAGCCGCTCAGCTCAAGGTTCGCCCGGCTCGTATTGTCTTCGACCTTGCCTAGCCTTTCGATGATCGAGCCGGTGCGTGTCTGCGCGCGTCGCCTCACTGGAGTTTCCGATCAACTCACGATGTTTGCCTATGCGACCACAGCTTCAGCAGAACGCGCTCTCACTGCCGCATGACGCGGAAGGGCCCCGGAAACCTTTCGGTTGCCGGGGCCCCTGAGTGCGTCATCGACAGTGGCTTCGCTGTCAGTGCTCGACGTTTCGCCACAGGCGCTTGTACGACAGGAACACGAGCAGCGAGAGGAGGAGCAGGTAGGGGATCACAGCAGCACCCATCTGCTTGCGCGCGACAGCTTTCGGGTCGCCTGCCCAGGCGAAGAAAACCGAAACATCATGCGCCATCTGTTCCTGCGTGGTCGCCGTGCCGTCGTCGAACGTGACTTCGGCGAACTCGAGCGGCCATGCCATGGCGAGGAAGCCACCCGGCGGCTTGTGGCGCGGATCGCCCGACCAGCTTGCGCTCGTATCACCCGGGAAATAGGCGTTGTAATGCTGTCCCGGCGCTACCGTGAGGCCAGCGGGCGGCGCCGTGTACCCCATCAGCAGCGAGTAGATGTAGCCCGCGCCGCCGTGGCGGGCCTTGGTAATCACGGAGAGGTCCGGCGGCAGGGCGCCGCCATTGCCGGCGCGCGCGGAGATATCGTTGGCAAACGGCCCGAGGATGCGGTCGGACGTCTTGGCGGGCATCATCACCATGTCACCGGAGTCCGGATCGATCGTGGGGATCTGGTTGGCGAATGTCGCCGCAATCTGCTTCACGACCGGGTTGTCGTTCGGGTTAGGGTAGCGCGGGTCGTAGAACGGTCCGCCCTGTTCGCCGAGGTTGCGGAATGAAAGCAGCTTCATGCCATGGCAGACGGCGCAGACCTCCGAATAGACCTTGAAGCCACGCTGGAGCTGGTTCTGGTCGAACGTCCCGAAATACCCCTCATGCGGCCAGCCGCCAGCAGGCTCGAGGAGATCATGACCGCCCGCCGCATGTGCTTCACCGCCTGCCGCCTCTTCGCTGCCATGGCCGCCGGAAGCATCGGCCGCTGGCGCGATCACGGCAGGTTGGGCGGGCGCAGCCTCCGTCGCCGGAGCCGGTGCAGCCGTTGTTGGCGTGTCAGTCGGGCCAGCTTGAGCATCTGCGGGCGGAGCAGGTTGCTCCGCCGCCGGGGGCGTTGCGGGTTGCTGCGCTATGGCAGAAATCCCGAAGGCTGCGAGCGAAGTCGCGAGGAGGCCGGTGAGGGCGAGTTTGGCGAAGCGCATGTGTCTCTCCCTATTCCGCGGCGACAGGAGCAGCGCCGCCAACCGGCGTAGCGGATGCAGACGAACCGCCGTGCTTGTTGCCGCGCACGCTGTCCGCGATCGACGGCGGCCGCGCCTTCGGCTTCTCGACAATGCCGAGGACCGGCAGGATCAGTATGAAATACAGGAAGTAGTAGGCCCCGAGTATCTGCGACAGCCAAAGCCACTTGAAACCATCTTCCTGGATCGCGATGCTCGCGCCGGCGGACGCGGGCAGGCTCGCCTGGAACGCGGTAGCGTCGGCGTACTCGGCGTATTTCGGCGAGACTTTTGCGGCGCCGTTGGTGTCGACGTAGTTCACCACGAGGCCATCAGACCATTTGAAGACCAGCTTGTCGGGGTCATTCGCGCCACAGAAGCCGAGACCGATCGCCGACGCGACGAACAGCACGAAGAACTGCTGCGCCATTGGGCGATAGCGCATCGAGCGCACCTTCGAGGTGTCCAGCCAGGGGACAACGAACAGGATCAGAATCGAGCCGAACATCGCGAACACACCAAGCAGCTTGGCTTCGATCGGTCCGATGTCGAACGTGATGGCGCGCAGGATCGCGTAGAACGGCAGCAGGTACCACTCCGGCACGATGTGCGCCGGTGTTACCAGCGGGTTGGCCTCGATCGAGTTGTCGGCGTGGCCAAGCGCGTTCGGCGCGAAGAAGACGAAGTAGGCGAAGACCAGCAGGAACAGCAGGATCGCGAAGCCGTCCTTGACCGTGTAGTACGGGTGGAACGGGAGGGTGTCTTTCTTGACGTCCTTGACCGACACGCCTGTCGGGTTGTTGTTGCCCGGCACGTGCAGAGCCCAGATGTGCAGCACAACAATCCCTGCAATCACGAAAGGCAGCAGGTAGTGCAGCGAGAAGAAGCGGTTAAGCGTCGGGTCGCCGATCGCCGGGCCGCCCATCAGGTAGGTTTTCACAGTATCGCCGACCAGCGGGATCGCGCCAATCAGGTTGGTGATGACCGCCGAGCCGTGGAAGGACATCTGGCCCCAGGGCAGAACATAGCCCATGAACGCGGTTGCCATCATCAGCAGGTAGATCACGACCCCGAGGATCCAGATCACCTCGCGCGGGGCCTTGTATGAACCGTAATAGAGCCCACGGAACATGTGGATGTAGACGGCGAGGAAGAACATCGAGGCGCCGTTGGCGTGGATGTTCCGGATCAGCCAGCCGTAGTCGACATCGCGCATGATGCGCTCGACGGACGCGAAAGCGCCCTGCGTCGTGGCTACATAGTGCATCGCCAGAACAATACCGGTGACGATCTGCACAACGAGGCAGACTGCCAGGATGCCGCCGAAGGTCCACCAGTAGTTGAGGTTCTTCGGTGTCGGGAAATCCATCAGGTCCGCGCCGAAGCGGATGATTGGAAGACGGGTATCGAGCCACTTCTCGAAGCCGGTCTTTGGTTCGTAGATCGACGGTCCGCTCATTGGCCTCTGCCTTCGACTACAGCGAAATCTTGATCATTGTGGGCGAAATGTACGAATAATCCGGGATCGCCAGGTTCGTTGGCGCCGGACCTTTGCGGATACGGCCCGACGTATCGTAGTGCGAGCCGTGGCACGGGCAGTACCAACCGCCGAATTCGCCGACAGAACCCTGCGCCGGACCGACGGGCACGCAGCCGAGGTGCGTGCAGGTGCCAGACGTAATGAGGAACGCAGCGTTATAGGAGCCGTCCGCCATCTTCACGAGGCGCGATTCATCTGTCGCGGGGTCGCGCATCGTGGCGGTGTCGTCAGCCTTGGCGCGTGCAATTTCTGCCGCTGTGCGGTGACGCACGAAGAAGGGCAGGCCGCCGATACCAACGCGAATCTCGCTGCCCTCCGGCACTTTCGACAGGTCCACCTCTGCGGCTGAGGCCGCCTTGGTGTCGCCGGCCGGGCCGAGTTGCTGAACGAATGGCCATGCAACCATCGCGACGCCGCCCGCCGCAGCTACGCCAGCTGCGATGTGGATGAAATCCCTGCGGGTTTCTCCAGCCTGAGCCGTATCTGCCGTTGCGGCCTTGGATCCGTGTTCCGACACACGAGTCTCCCATGCTATCCGGAGCTTTGGACGCCTTATCACCGCGGCAGGGTCAGGCCCCCACGTGGCGTGGTGTCGCAAGAAAGCCCCATCCGTGACGGACCCGTCTAAATTGCGCCTCGCACTCTTTCAACCTGACATCCCCCAGAATCTGGGTGCAAATCTCCGGCTTGCGGCGTGC
>JALHLR010000010.1 GCA_022844475.1 Hyphomonadaceae bacterium
AACACGGCGGTCGTAACGCAAAGCGGACCAGACTATGTGAATTCTTTCGACGCACCTCCGGCGCACGCGCCAGAGCCTGACAGTGCGCTGCCGATCATTCCGCCGCATGTTGCGCCAACAGCCGAGCTGCGCGCCCCGGCGCCTGCGCCTGTGGTGGCGCAGAGGATCAAGGCGCGGCTCTCGTGCGACATCGACATTGATCGCACGTCCAGCGGCATCCGTGTCACGCCGATCATTCGCGCCGACAAGTCATTGGCGGGCGAGTACTCTCTGGTCATCACCAAGAGCGGCGCATCGGGTTCGTCCGACATCAACCAGGGCGGGCCGTTCGATGCGGCGGGCGGTGAGCGTGTGAGATTGAGCGCGTCGGAAATCTCGATGGAGCGGGGCGCCAGGTTCCGCGCTGTTCTGCGGGTGCGCGCGGGTGGCCGCGAAATCTGCCGCGACACCACGTCGTAACATCGGACTTCAGGAGTCAGCCATGATGAACGCCCGTCTCAAACTTGTCTCCCTCGCGCTGATCGCGGCGCTGGGCACTGGCGCAGCTGAAGCGCAGGGCCGTTATGATCGCTACGGCCATCATGCGGCAAAAGAGTCGAAGGTGGATGTGCAGCAGAACGGCCGCGCGAACGGCGTTGCGATCGCCCAGAATGGCGAGCGGAACGCCGCCGCCATCAGGCAGGACGGCGTTGCGAACACCGGCATGATCAACCAGACCGGCACAGCGAACGATGCGCGCATCCGTCAGTACGGCAGGAACAACGACGCGTCAGTCACGCAGGTCGGCGACAACAATCTTGGCTGCGTGGTGCAGGTGGGCAAGAACCTGTCGGCTGGCGTGATCCAGGAGGGCAATGGCCTCAGTGGCGGCGTCGTTCAGACGAATAAGGGCGCGTACGCCATTCCGGGCAGGATGTGCTCGCTTGATCCCGCCAATCGCGGTTACTGGAATCGCATCGGCGTGAAGGGGTACTGACGATGTCTGCCTTTCGTCGCAGGCTTGCGGGGCTCGTGCTGATTGGCGCGCTTGGCCCATCGGCGGCGCAGGCGCAGAGCAGCTATCCGGCGCTGTTCTCCGGTTACAACAAGTCGGCTTGGGCGGCGCCGAGCTCCGAGATCACTCAGTATGGTCGCGGCAATGGTGCTGCCGCAGGTCAGAACGGAGTCGATAGCGCGATCCGCATCCTGCAGAACGGCGCGTTCAATACCGGCCAGACGAAGCAGGACGGCGTCAACAACGACGCGACCATCCGGCAGATCGGTCGTGGCAATGACGCGACGATCACGCAGACTGGTGTGAACAATTCGGCCTGTATCGTGCAGGTCGGGCGCGGGAATTCCGCTGGCGTTGTTCAGACAGGCGGACAGAGCGTGGGCGTGATCCAGACACGCGCTGGAAGCCACACATTTCCTGCGGTGCTCTGCGAGATTGATCCGCAGAACCCCGGCAGGCTGCGGCGAGCGGTGACGAAGCTGTTCTAGGTTACGGTGCCCAGAAGGCGTGGACAGGGACTTTGCGCTGCAGAAGCAGTTCGCGGATCGGGGACGAGCCTTCGCCGGCCTTGGCCTCCTGGTAGACCGTCAGCTTGTCCTGGCCCATGAAGAGCAGGACGATGCGACGCGACGAGAGAATTCCAGGAATAGTCAGCGTCATCCGCTCGGGCGAGCCAGCGGCGCCGGGCGCGTGGATGCCGCCGACTTTTTTTGTGCCAGAAGGATCGACGGCGGCGGAGTATCCTTCGGCGCCCGGGATCAACGAGGCGATGTGACCGTCTGGGCCCATGCCGAGCAGGCAAATGTCGAACGGCATGATCGGCGTCAGCCGCTTTTCAGCAACCGCTGCGCCGCCCGAAGCCTTTGCGTGATTGGTCTTGAACGGCACGAAGGTCGCGCTCGCCGCGCGGCGTTTCATCAGGAGGTCGCGCACGAGGTGCTCGTTGGAGGCGGGGTCTTCCGGCGAGACCCAGCGCTCGTCGGTCACGGTGAGCGAGACTTTTTCCCAGTTGATCGGAACGTTGGACAGCGCTTCGTAGAGCGTGCCGGGCGTGGTTCCGCCGGCGAGCGCGAGTGAGGCCTTCCGACGCTTGCGGATGATCTCGTTCAGACGGTCGGTGAAATCCTGGCAAAGGCCGGCGAATAGGCGGCGGCGGTCCTGGAAGAAGCTTTCTTCGTGTGGTGTGGCGGTGCTCATTCGTACCAACTATGGCCGTTTCGTTCGGTCAGCGCGAACGCGCCTGCAGGTCCCCAGCTGCCTGCCTGATAGGGGGCGGGGCGCATACCCGTGCGCGCCCAGCCTTCGATGATGCGATCGATCCATAGCCAGGCGGCTTCGGCTTCATCGCGGCGGACGAAGAGTGTGGAGTTGTTCGAGATGGCTTCGAGCAACAGGCGCTCATAGGCGATGCGCCGGCGCTTTTCGCCCTTGAAGGCGTCGAGCAGGGAGAGGTTGAGCGATAGCGGCTGAAGCTCGTAGCCGCCCTGCGTGAGGGTCGGCGTCTTGTTCATTATGGTGAGCGAGATCGATTCTTCCGGCTGAAGCGTGATGGTCAGCTGGTTCGCCATCAGCGGCGCGCCATTGAAGATCGAGTGCGGAATGTCGCGGAACTGGATCACGATCTGAGAATGGCGCGTCGGCAGGCGCTTGCCAGTGCGCAGGTAGAAGGGCACGCCGGCCCAGCGCCAGTTATCGATGTGAGCGCACAGCGCAACGAAGGTCTCGGTGTCGGATGGCTTTCCGCCTTCCTCTTCGCTGTAGCCGGGAACGGTTTGGCCGTCGGCGACGCCGCGCGCGTACTGGCCGCGTACGGTCTTGTCACGTAGCTCGCTGTCGCGGATCGGACGCAGACTGCGCAGCACCTTCACCTTCTCGCTGCGTACCGACTCCGGCCGCATGTCGTGCGGCGGCTCCATCGCGATGAAGCTCAGGAGCTGGAGCAGGTGGTTCTGCACCATGTCGCGGGTGGCACCGTATTCGTTGTAGTAGCCGAAGCGGCCTTCGACGCCGAGCGTCTCGGCCACCGTGATCTGCACATGATCGATGTAGTGGCGATTCCACAGCGGCTCGAACAGAGCGTTGGCGAAGCGGAGCGCGATCAGGTTCTGAACGGTTTCCTTGCCGAGATAGTGGTCGATGCGGAAAGTGCGGTTCTCGGCGAAATGCTCGGCTATGGCGCTGTTGATCTGCTCGCAGGAAGCGTAGCTCTTGCCGATAGGCTTCTCGACGATGACGCCATTGGGCGCGCCGGTGAGCCCCTGCTCGGCGAGGCCCTGCACGATCGGGATGTAGAGGGCGGGGGAGGTTGAGAGATAGAAGAGCGCGCCGGGGTCGCCCTTCAGCGCCTCACGCAGGCTAACATAGGACTGGGGGTCAGTGGCGTCGCCTGAGACATAGCCGAGGCGTCTTTCGAAGTCCTTCCAGGCGTCCTCCGAGAAGAACGGCCCCGCGCGGTCCTTGACCCAGGTCTTCACGTCGGCCCGGAATTCGCCATCCGAGTGGGCCGATCGGGCGGCGCCGATGATCCGGAGTTCCGGCGGTAAAAGCCCGTCGGCATCAAGGAAGTATAGAGACGGGAACAGCATTCGCCGGGCAAGGTCGCCCGTCGCGCCAAATATGACAAAAGCCCCCGGCATGGTCATGGACAGACCTCAGTGCAGCACCGCGCGTTGGGTCAAGCGGAATTACGCATCCCGAAGGGGATTGCGCCCATATCGCGAACGGGAAGGCGGTTTTTTCCCGGCTTGCGGGCCAAATCCCTGCAACTTATTCGCAAACGCCGCCGCGTTGGCCTCTCGCATGACACCTGATAAGCAGGGCCGCTGGGTGCGCGGGTGTAGCTCAATGGTAGAGCAGCAGCTTCCCAAGCTGAATACGAGGGTTCGATTCCCTTCACCCGCTCCAGTATTCGCCAAGCAGAATGCCCCGTCGCGCAAAGTAGGGAGCTTCGCAGATTGCAGTGCGTTCAACTGAGCAATCCTCAGAAGAAGCCCATTCTGGGTATACGGAGACTGCTGCGTGGATCGATAACCGCCTGGTCCAGCGGCAGAGTTACGCATGTCCACCTGTATTGAGCGGGTTGATGATTGCGCGTGGGCAGGAAAACTGATTGCTACCGCCCCGGACCAAGTTCGAATGTAGAATTCCGCTTGACCAGAAGCCTGGTTCGAAGCGCCCGGAAGTGTGGGAGCCCTACCTCAGATGGATGCGAGCGTTGTCGCGCGTCTGCTCGAACAGACGGCACGGGCGATTTATGAATCGCGCGGGCCCCGCGCCATCCATGCAGGGCAGTGGGCCGTGCTGCGTTACCTGGCGCGCGCCAGCAAGCAGGGGCGGACGATTGGCGGCGTCGCGACCTATCTGGGCGTGACCCACGCTCCGGCCTCGCGGGCTGTGGCGTCGCTTGCGCGCAAGAATTATGTGACCGTCAAGGCCGACACCGAGGATCGTCGCGTGCGCCGGATCGAGTTGACACCGGCTGGCAAGGCGCTGTTGGCGCATGATCCCGTGCATCGCCTGACCGCCGCAATCGAGGGCATGAGCGACAGCAAACAGAAGGACCTCGCCGCGACGCTGGAAGTGCTTCACTCGCGTCTGGTCAAGGCCGGATAGGGGTCCGCTTGGCTGAACAGCAGATACAGTATTCGGCTGACAAGGCGACCGCCTATATGGAGCTCGTCGCTGAAGTGTCAGGCGTCGTCGGCGGCGAGACATCGCGCACGGCGCGCTATGCGACCACTGTATCGCTGCTGAAGGCGGCGTTCGGCGAGCGCTTCTTCTGGTGTGGTTTCTACGAGGTTGATCCGAACAGGCGGCGCGAACTGGTGGTCGGTCCCTATCAGGGCACGCTAGGCTGCCTGCGGATCCCGTTCGACAAGGGAGTCTGCGGCGCATGCGCCTCGACGCGCGAGACGATCATCGTGCAGGACGTGCATGCCTTCCCTGGCCACATTGCGTGCGATGGGCGCTCGAACTCCGAGATCGTTGTGCCGGTGTTCGACGCAAGCGGAGCGCTTGTCGCCGTGCTGGATGTCGACTCGACCGACCTTGGCGCGTTCGACGAGGTCGACGCGCGCGGGCTGGAGGCTGTGTGCCGGGCGATGCTCCGCTGAATCCCGTCGCAGGGCGCCCCAGCGCGCTGAATTGAAGCCCGTCTGACTCGGGTTGGCAGTGACAGCGCCTCAGGCAGCGGCAACCAGTCGTTAGCGAACATCTGTCACTATTGACCGCATCATTCTGCCGGGGGGTGGATCGTGGCAATCGAACTGCGTCGCGTAATTCTTTCAACTAACGAATTCACCAGCGCAATTGCGTCGTTCAAGCGCGCGAATGATAACTTTATGCCCGCGGGAACCGTCATCGAGTGCGGGGTGAATCAGGATGCAAGCGGGCGCGTGAAACTGAGAGTCCCTGGCTCCGGCCCCGAAGAGCTCCAGCAAATCGTGATTCCGCCAGCGACCCTGACCGAAATTCTCATACGCTTCTGCATCGAGAACAATATCTCGCTACCGCGCGTTGGGAAGAAACGCGCCGTGGCCCATGGCGATCGTGCGGCGCTGGAGGTCCATCTCGGAGAGCCCGAAGGCGTGTTGTCGGCTGTTGGAGTGGGGTAGCGGCGAGGCCTGGTCCGTGACGCCCGCAGCATGGGCGAACATGTGCACATCGGACGTGCTCGGCGATCAGGGCTCAGGGAAGCCGGGCGTACTCCGTCACTTCCATCGTACTGTCGAGTTTGCGGTAGACCGTGACACCGAAGCGGGCGCCACCTGTCATGGTGATGACGAACCTGTAGTTGAGGCCAGCGACCACCTGCATTTCGGCCTCGACCTTTTCCACCAGCGCGCGCGTCGGGTCGCGCGTGTAGATCGCGTCGACGGCGACGGCCTGCGCGGCCTTTGTCATCTCATCGTCGAGACTGGCCGGCGAATAACCGCCCGTCATCACAGGTCCGGGCGTTGGCGGCGTTGTCTCCACAACCGCGGGCGGTGCTGCAACGGGAGTCGGCTCGGGCGCCTGCGCCGGCGCACATGCGGCGACCACTGATCCGATGAGAATTGTGGAAACAAGGCGCATTTGGATCCTCCCGAGTCTGGGGCGAGTGTAGGTCAGGATAACCTGGAGTGTAATGCGTCGCGCGCAGAATGATGCAGGTTCCGGCGAGCCCGGTCTCAAAGTACGATTGCGGGCTCACTGGCCCTCGCTCACCCCGCCTTGCTCCACTTACCGTCCGCGCCCTTGCGATAGAACGTGAAGGAGGCGGGGTCCCAGGGGCCATCGTCCTGGCCGAGCATATGGAAGAGCGCGTAGCTGGGGCGGGATTCCCAGAACTGCACTGCGTCCATCGTGACGCCGTTGGGGCCGCAGGCCTCCCAGGGTTCTCCGCCGGAAGCTGTTTCGAGTTCGGCGGCGAAGTCGGGCCTGGGAGCAAGTTCAAAGGCGGGTCCTGCGAGGACGGGGCCTGTGAGCGGCCGCGTCTCGCAGCGTGTGCGGTGCTCTTCAGGTGCCTTGCCGAGCGTTTTCATCGCGGCCTGTTCTGCGGTCTCGCCCGCGGCGAGTGGCAGCATTTCGAGGATGAAAACCGCCTGGTCTTCGGGCGTGCCGTCCATGCGCTGCTTGATATAGCCCTGCACGACTTCGTAGAGGTTCGGCACCCATCCTTCGGCGGTGCAGTCCTGCGCGCGAAAGGCGATGGCGTCCGTGGGCGTTAGGCTGATCTCCTTCGTCCGCCACTCGCACTTGGCGGCGAGTTTTGGCGCCTGCGGGTTGGTCTTGAGGAAGATGGCCGGGTCGGCGTTGCTGCACAGGCCGGTGATGGGCAGCGGGTTGCAGGCATTCGCTTCGGCTGTGGTTGCGGCGGGGGTCGCTGGCGTGACGGCGGTTTCACCGCCGCATGCTGAGAGGCCGAGGACGGTTGCGGCTGCAAGCATCGCTTGCCAGGTGCCTGTAGGTTTCATTGCAATCCCTCATCGCCCGCAGCCTTCTAGCGTCGAGCATTTTCAGTGCTGAAACGAGCAACTGCTACTTTGGCGCGGTAGATGCGTACTTTGCAGCCGCATCCGCCCATTTGAAGGGCGCCACGTCCGGGATGATGCTCACTTCGGTGGTGAACTTGAAGGGGGCGGAGGGGATGCCGCTGTCGAACGTCACTTCGACGAAGAAGGCGGTGTAGCCCTCGGTGGGCATCGGCACCTGGGCGAAGTAGTTTCCTTCCGCGCCGGGTTCGAGGACGGTGGAGGTGTAGATCTTGCCGACGCTCTCGACGCGGAAGTCGCGCGCTTTCGGATTGTGAGCCTGCCAGAGCTTCACTTCCTTCGGCGTGTCGATCGGGCGAAGGGCGATGCCGTTGGCGTCGGCCTTGTTCCAGATGAAGTCTGGCCGCTTGCCGCCTGTGATCACCGAATTGTACCAGGCAAGCATCGAGTCGACCGCGTCAGAGCCAGCGAGGTTGTGGGCCGCGTTCTCGACGTAGCGGATGCGTTTTTCCTGCGGCAGCTGTTCGTAATAGAAGCGGGAGTTGTCAGGCAGGAAGAACTGGTCGCCCGAGGCGTTGACCAGGAATTTCGGGATCGTGAGGCGGGCGCGGTCGCGGTAGTTGTACGGGTCCTCGATCGCAAGCACAGCCTGGTATTCCGGCGTGCCGATCTTGTGCGGAAAGAGGCCGTGACTGACATAGTCGTCGAGTGACGGCGCGAAGAATCCCAGCACTTCGAAATGGTGCTTGGTGATCTCCTCGGAATTCAGCGCGTCGATCACAAGCGGCATGATGCCGATGACGCGTTCATCGACCGCGCCGACCAGCCATGTCGCCCAGCCACGCTTGGAGGCGCCGGAGACGACGAACTGGTTGATCGTGACGCCGCCGCCTGCTTCCGACTTCATGAACTCCTGCGTTGCGTCGAGCGCCTTGACGCCGGCCTTCACCATGGCGAGGCGAACGAGCCATTCATCATCCTTCGTCGTGAAATGCTTCACACGCGTGTAGGCGATGATGTCGTCTTCCCAGCGCTTCTTGTCCTTCGAGTCCGTGAAGGTGAGCGGCTGGTTGGGCACCATGCCGACTTCGGCGACGACGGAGCCTGTCTCCTTGGCGATGCGGATCGAGCGTTCCTGTCCGTCAGTGGGAGCGGGGTCGGTGTTGTCGCCCTGCCAGATGAAGAGGAGCGCCTTGTCGTGCTTCACCTCCGTGGGCTTCACGATGGTCATCCAGTGTTTCCACACCGGCTTGTCGACATCGGCTTCCGAGCGCCAGGTCTGCGATGTCATCTCGAGGACAAAGGTGGTGTAGCCATCGCCGGGTTTTGTGGAGACCAGCTGCCATTTGTAGGCGGGGTCGGGCTTGGCGACGTAGGCGTCGAGCGCGGTCTTTTCCTCGGGCTTGATGGTGTAGTCGGCGGCGGCTGGCGCGGCGGGGGCTTCGGGCGTTGAGGCGGGGGCAGGGCTGCAGGCGAAGAGGGCTGCGGTGCAGGCGAATGCGGACAGTGTTCTGCGGATCATGGTGGCCCTCCCGTGCGGCTGTGATCGCCGTTTGCAGGGAGTGTAGAGTGCGAAGCGCGGGACTGGAAGCTGCCGCAAAGAGAAAGGCCGCGCGATTGCTCGCGCGGCCTTCGCTCAGGTCAAACGTGCACGCCCTAAGTCTCCGCCGGCTTGCGGCCGAGCGTACGCACAACGAGCCATAGGCCCAGCAGGAGCGAAAAGACGATCAAGCCGAGCTGCATCAGCTGCGCCGGCTCGGTTGAAGTGAGCCCGGGAATGCCGCCGAGCAAGTAGCGGGCGGCGAGCCCTCCCGCGCCGCAGATGAACAGGAGTATGCCGGCACGTGCGCCGCCATCGGTCACCGGCTTGCCGGCCTTGACCTCACGGCTGATCGCCATCGCTTGCAGGACGAGGAAGACCAGCGCGACAATGAAGAAGGGCGTCATCCAGACGAGCGCCTCGCGCAGGCCTTCCTGGGCGGCAACGGCAGCCTCCATGCCGGCGGCGATCTTCGACGTCGCAAAGTTCGTCGACAGGATGCCCACCAGCGTCGGGCCTGCGCCGAGGCCGATGAAGTTCAGGATCATCAGCAGGATGGCGCTCGACATCGTGCGCTGCGAAGCCTTCACCGAGTTGTTCACCAGCGCAAGCGCCGGGGCCAGGTAGAAGATATTCAGGAGCAGCGGCAGGATAAGCAGGGCGAGAGCGGTCGGCCAGTCCTGAGCCTGCGTGTAGAAGTACCAGAACGGCGTGGCGACAGCCATCGCGATCAGCGGCACGATAGCGTACCAGACGCGCGAACGTTTCGCCATGCGATCCACGATAGCGCCAGATGCGATCGTGCCGATGCCGATGCCGATGCCGACCACGAGGGCGTACCACAGCGACAGCTCATCCGGCGTGATCTTGAGGACGCGGATCAGGAAGGGGGCGTTGAAGCCGAGCGCGGCATAGCCGACGAGGGAGGAGAGGCCGCAGGCCAGCGCGCACCAGAGCAGGGCGGGCCGGCTCAAGAACTCCCAGAACGTGCTGCCGAAGCTGGAGCGCTCCTGCTTGGCGGCGGCGCTATAGCCCGGGTCCATCGCCCCGCGTTTGGGTTCCCGCACCACGAACAGCATGATCAGGGCAGCGATCACGCCGGCGACGCCGATCGCGATGAAAGCAGTGCGCCAGCCATAGTATTTATCGATCTGTGCGCCGAACGCGATGGCCGCGGCCTGGCCGAGCGGCACGCCCATCGAGAAGATCGCAAGCGCAAGGCCGCGCTTCTCCGCGGGGAAGTAATCCGAGATGATCGAGTAGGAGGGCGGGGCGCCCGCTGCTTCGCCGACGCCGACGCCCATGCGGGCGGCCAGCAGGGTCGTATAGTTCTGCGCCAGGCCGCACAGCGCGGTGAAGGCGGACCACAGCGTCGCGCCGGCGTAGAGGATGTTGCGGCGGCTGGTGCGGTCGGCGAGGAAGCCGACGACGACGCCAAGCACGGTGTAGACCAGTGCGAACCAGAAGCCGGTCATCCAGCCCATCTCTGCGTCGGTCAGGCCGACGGTCGTCCCATCGGGCAGCGTCTTGGCGAAGGCGGGGTCGTTCTTGATCGACTCGATCAGCACCGACATCAGCTGGCGGTCGAGAAAGTTGAAAATGTAGATAAAGCCCAGCATGCCCAGCACGACCCAGGCATAAAGCGTGGTGCGTTGGGGTACGCTCGGCGCACCTGGCGCGGCGGCTTCAGACATTTAGATCCCTCCCGACAAGCCTGTTCCGGCTCTATATCATCTGGCGTTTTCATAGCCGAGCGCGACGCAGCGGCCTAGGGCCTTGCGACGATTGGGTTATGCCGCAGGTGCGAACAGCGACCTTGATCTAATTCGCCCGGCAGAGCATCTAAGCCCCGCTCATCTCCCCATCCGCAGGACGCCCCATGGCCGCCACCCACTATGTCTACCACCTCGACGGCCTGACCAAGATCTACCCCGGCGGGAAGAAGGTTTTCGAGAACATCCGGCTGCACTTCCTGCCCGACGCCAAAATCGGGATCGTGGGCGTGAACGGCTCGGGCAAGTCGACCCTGCTGAGGATCATGGCGGGCGAGGACACGGAAATCCTCGGCGAGGCCAAGGCCGCGGACGGCATCAAGATCGGCTATCTGCCGCAGGAGCCCAAGCTCGATCCCTCGATGGACGTGTTCCACAACATCGCCGCCAAATGCCCCGAGAAGCAGATGGTCGACCAGTTCAACGCGATCTCGGCCAAGCTCGGCGAGGAATACACCGACGAGCTTATGGAGGAGATGACCAAGCTTCAGGAGCAGATCGACGCGGCCGACGCCTGGGACATCGATTCAAAGATCGAGATGGCGATGGAAGCGCTGCGCTGTCCTCCAGGTGACGCGGATGTGACCAAGCTTTCGGGGGGCGAGATCCGCCGCGCCGCCATCTGCGCGCTGCTGCTGTCGAAGCCCGACATGATCCTGATGGACGAACCGACCAACCACCTCGATGCGGAGTCGGTGGCGTGGCTGCAGAACTACCTGTCGAAGTTTCCAGGCTGCGTGATCCTCGTCACCCACGATCGTTACTTCCTCGACCAGATCACGACCTGGATTCTCGAGCTCGATCGCGGACAGGGGATTCCGTACGAGGGCAACTACTCTGTCTGGCTGGAGAAGAAGGCCAAACGCATCGCGCAGGAATCGCGCGAAGAAGCCGGCCGCCAGAAATCTATGGCGCGCGAACTCGAATGGGTACGCGCCTCCGCCAAGGCGCGGCAGGCCAAGTCCAAGGCGCGTATCAACGCCTATGAGGAGAAGGCCGCACAGGCCGAGCGCGAGAAGATCACCACCGCGCAGATCCGCATCCCGCCGGGGCCGCGTCTCGGCTCTGTCGTCATCGAGGCGGAGCATCTCAGCAAGGCGTTTGGCGACAAGCTGCTGATGGAGGATCTTTCCTTCAAGCTTCCTCCTGGCGGCATTGTCGGTGTGATCGGGCCGAACGGCGCGGGCAAGACCACCCTGTTCAAGATGATCACTGGGCGCGAGGCGCCGGATGCGGGCACGTTCAAGGTCGGCGAGACGGTTAAGCTCGGCTACATCGACCAGTCGCGCGACAGCCTCAACGACAAGAACAATGTCTGGCAGGAAATCTCCGGCGGTCTCGACATCATGGAAATCGGCGGTATCGAGCAGCCGAGCAGGGCCTATGTCGGCGCTTTCAACTTCAAGGGCGGCGACCAGCAGAAGAAGGTCGGCCAGCTCTCGGGCGGTGAGCGCAACCGCGTGCACCTCGCCAAAATGCTGAAGGAAGGCTCGAACCTGCTTTTGCTCGACGAACCGACCAACGATCTCGACGTGGAGACGCTGCAGGCGCTGGAAGCGGCGCTGGAGGATTTCCCCGGCTGCGCCGTGATCATCAGCCACGACCGCTGGTTCCTGGACCGCGTCGCGACGCACATTCTCGCCTTCGAGGGCGACAGCCATGTCGAATGGTTCGAGGGCGATTTCTCGAGCTATCTCGAGGACAAGAAGCGGCGGCTTGGAGCCGAAGCTGTCGAGCCGAAGCGGCCGACGTTCAAGAAATTTGCGCGGTAGATCGGTTCACCCCAGCTTACGAAACTTGTAGATGACCTGATCCGTCTTGCCCCGGATTTCGGGGCGCATCACCATGACAGTGTGATCGTCGGCGGACTTGCGCAGCGCATCATGCTCGGCTTCAAACCGGAATCCGGCCGCCTCGATCTCGCTCCGGAGGACCGCCAGGTCGATGCGGTGGGCCGTGTCGGGAGCGTTCGCGGTACCGGGGTCCGCCACGTGGTCGATGACGATGTAAATGCCGCCTGGCTTCAGCGCGTTGAACACTTTCGCATTCATCTGGTCGGCCAGTTCGGGTGGGAGCTTGCGCTGGTGGAGCTCGTGGTAGTTCTACGACGTGAAGACCATGTCGAGCGGTTCGGGGAAGGCGAGGTCGCTGAAGGCGGAACGCAGCGTGACGATCTCCTGCGGATAGGCCTTCGACAGGATGTCGAGAGACTCGCCGTAGAGGACGGGCTTCGTGCGTATGAACTCGTCCGGGCTCCAGGCGTAGCCCTTGTCCGACGGGCCGGTCTTCGTCACGAACAGCCGCGTGAAGTATCCCGCGCCCTGCATGGTGTCGGCGACTTTCCAGCCCGGCTGAATGTTCGCCAGTTCGAGGACGGCATCACCGCGCTGCTGAGCACCGAGCGCGACGTCTTCAGCGGGCCGGCGCTGATCGGCCATTGCCTGCTCGGTTGAGACAGCCGGGACGGTACTGTTCGCTGTTGCGCAAGCTGCGAAGCCAAGCACCGACCCCGCCAGCGTCAGGCGCGCCAGAAGGCGCATTGCGGGGCGAGTGGTCTTGTGCGGCAAGATGCGGTGCGTTCGTTTGCGGACACACCGTGCTGCCGCCATCGTGCACGTCAATGCAGGTCCGTACGAGGCGTTTAAGCTGCCCGGACTTCGCCGGTGCCATCGAGCGGCACGCCCTTCGGCCATGCGCTCTCGATGCGTTCGCGCGGGACGCCCATGATTTCGGCGACGCGGCGGAAGTTCGGCTTCTCACCGCGTTCGATCAGCTTGTCACACGCGCGTGCGATCTGCTGGGCGGTGAGTTGCTGTTCGGCGCGGGCCTGTTCGAAATCGCGAACCTGCGCCTGCATGCGGTGGATGCTGAAGGAGGCGGCGCGGCGGGCGACGGCCTTGCGGGCGGCTTCGCGGTTTTCTTCCTCGGTCTTCGGCTTGCGGCGGGCGCGCGATTTTTTCTCGGCGGCCTCGGCTTCGACTTTTTCGGTTTCGACCGTTGCTGTAGCTTCGGCCTGCGCGGCTTCAGGCATCGCGGCGTCGATGCGGTGGGCCTCCAGGCGGGCGGCTTCTTTCGCTGCTTCAACTGCAGCTTCGGCGGCGGCGAGTTCGGCCGCTTCACGGCGGCGCTGGGCGTGGCGGCTGGCCATTGTCTCAGCGTCCATCGCCTTGCGGCCTTCGACGATCCACGCCATCGCCGGCTTCGCGAAGGCGAAGATGTAGAACACGATGTCGACCGTCGCAGCAGGCGGCAGGTGGGCGCCTGCCGGCGCGTTGGCCTTCACGATCTCCCAGCCCATGTGCACGCCGATGTTCGTCGCAAACGCAAAGCCAATGCAGCAGAGAAGGGCGGGCAACAGCACGGCGTAGTCGACCTTGCCGCCGTCGGCCTTGCGGTGCTTGATCGCGTGCATCGCGCCAGACGCTGCGCAGTTCACGAGGCCGATGCCGAACGCCATCATTGCGGCGAATGCGATGACGCAGAGCCATGAGATGTCCAGCTGCGGCCAGAACATGCCGATGACGCCGCCCGTTGCGAGCGTTGCTCCAGAGAGCGTCAGCCCCCATGCGAAAATCGACGACCAGGTATAATCACGCTGTTCCATGTCGATGAAAATGGCGCGAGCGAGTTCACGAACGGTGAATGAGTATTTCGCGCTGATGAATCAGGGTGATGCGCGGATTGTATCGGCGGCGATCGCGCGCGCGGTGCTCGCGGCGTAAACAGAGCGGCATTTTTTGCCGATGGTGTGAGCGTGAAAAATGTCGACGACCACCGTCGTCAGGCCGGCACGATGCTGCCGCACAACTCGAGAAGGCTGCCTGACTGGAATCGCGCGCCGAGCGTGTGATCGTCGTCCCATGCAACGGCGTAGGCCAGCTCCGTCGTGACGCCGCCGCTCATCCTGATGATCGCCGCTGACTGAAGGGAGACGTGAGCCCAGACCTGACCGGGCCGCTCGATCGACATGAGCGCCGTGCGTTGCTCGGAAGCCGGTTCATCGGAAATGGCCTCGCGGTAGGGGGCGAGATGCTCATGGAGTGCCTGTTCGATCGCGGGGCGCCATCCATCCATCGACCCCTGAATCTGGCGAGCAGCTGCGATGCCGGAGGCGTCCGGTTCGCGGGCCGTGCCGAACAGGGCGAGAGGCGTTGGTGCGGCGCCCCCAAGCGCGATGGCGCCACGCCACTGCCCGCGAGTCCGCACGAGCTGGCCCAGAACGGGGTCCTGAAACGACGGAGATTTGAAGAAGCTGGTGAGCGGCACGGTCCATCCCCAAAAAGGCTGGCTTCGACTCGACTTGAGGGGCGTTTGCAGCGCCAATGGTTAACGCCGATTAAATCCCCTAATTTCTTGTCCGTGGATAAGCGAAAAGATTCCCCCGTCAGGCGTGTTGACGGTCCATTAGGGAGTGAGCGACACTATATCTAGCGTCGGGGCTGGCGCGGGATACCAAGCAGTTGGGTTTCGCCGGTTCTGGCCGGAATTAACGAATTTTGGCCTCTAACGAGAGATTTCGATGTCCGCAGAAGCCGTACTTGCAGAAGAAAAGTCAGCTCTCCGCCGGGGGAAACCCAAGGCGCAGTCGGATCTCCGCGTCGTCGAAGGGGTCAAGATCGACCCTTCGCGGGACGCCCTCCTGACCGATTTCGGCAAGAAGACGCTGGACGACCGCTATGTGCTCCCCGGTGAGAGCTACCAGCAGATGTTTGCACGAGTCGCGCTGGCCTATTCCGACGATGCCACCCACGCGCAACGGATTTATGACTACATTTCAAAGCTGTGGTTCATGCCGGCGACGCCTGTGCTGTCGAATGGCGGGGCAGACCGCGGTCTGCCGATCTCGTGCTTCCTGAACGGCGTCTCCGATTCCCTCGACGGCATTGTCGAGACCTGGAACGAGAACGTCTGGCTCGCGTCCAACGGCGGCGGCATCGGCACCTATTGGGGCGAAGTGCGCTCGATCGGCGAGAAGGTCGGCCAGAACGGGCAGACGTCGGGCATCATCCCCTTCATCCGCGTGATGGATTCGCTCACCCTGGCGATTTCGCAGGGCTCGCTGCGGCGCGGCTCGGCCGCCTGCTATCTCGACATCTTCCACCCGGAGATCGAGGAGTTCCTCGAGATCCGCAAGGCGGCCGGCGACTTCAACCGGAAGTCGCTGAACCTCCACCACGGGATCAACATCACAGACGAGTTCATGGAAGCCGTCCGCCAGGACGCGCAGTTCCAGCTGAAATCGCCCAAGAGCGGGCAGGTGATGAAAGAGGTCTCGGCCCGCAAGCTGTGGCAGAAGATTCTCGAACTGCGTATGGCGACGGGCGAGCCCTACCTGCTGTTCACGGACACGGTGAACAATGCGATGCCGGCTCACCAGAAACAGCTGGGATTCAAGGTACGCCAGTCGAACCTGTGCTCCGAGATCATGCTGCACACGGGCCTCGACCACCTCGGCAATGACCGGACGGCGGTGTGCTGCCTCTCGTCGGTGAACGCCGAGAAATTCCTCGAGTGGAAGAGCAACGAGAAT
The DNA here is from genome assembly GCA_022844475.1 of Hyphomonadaceae bacterium. Lineage (GTDB taxonomy): Bacteria > Pseudomonadota > Alphaproteobacteria > Caulobacterales > Hyphomonadaceae > UBA7672. The sequence continues at coordinate 15,809 of JALHLR010000010.1, forward strand.
TTCCTCGACGACGTGTTCCGCTTCCTCGACAACGTGCTGGAAGACTTCATCAAGCGCGCGCCCCCGGAAATGCATCGCGCCGTCTATTCGGCCAAGCGCGAGCGCTCGGTGGGGCTCGGCCTGATGGGCTTCCACTCCTTCCTGCAGAGCCAGGGCGTGGCGATGGAATCGGCCACGGCGAAGGCATGGAACAATGTGATGTTCAAGCACCTGCGCCGCGGCGCGGATGCGGCCTCGGTCAAGCTGGCCAAGGAACGCGGGCCGTGCCCGGATGCAGAAGACATGGGCGTGATGGCTCGCTTCTCTCACAAGCTCGCGATCGCGCCGACGGCGTCGATCTCGATCATCTGTGGCGGCACGTCGGCCGGCATTGAGCCGATCCCGGCCAACATCTACACCCACAAGACGCTGTCGGGTTCGTTCTCGGTCAAGAACCCGTTCCTCGAGCAGGTCCTGGAGAAAAGCGGCAGCAACACGCCGGGCATCTGGGCCTCGATTCTGGAGAACGAAGGCTCGGTGCAGCATCTGGAATGCCTGACCGAGCAGGAGAAGCTGGTGTTCCGCACCGCCTTCGAGATCGACCAGCGCTGGATCATCGAACTGGCGGCCGACCGGACGCCTTATATCTGCCAGGGCCAGTCGCTGAACCTGTTCCTGCCGGCCGATATCGAGAAATGGGACCTGCACATGCTGCACTGGACGGCATGGGAGAAGGGGCTGAAATCGCTGTACTATTGCCGCTCCAAGTCGATCCAGCGGGCGGGATTTGCCGGCTCGGACAAGGCGAAGGCCGCCGTGTTCACGAAGACGGACCGGACCGATTACGAGGAGTGCCTCGCCTGCCAATAGGCGATCGTGCCTGAGAAACGTATCGACAAACGACGGGATGGCGGCGGCTGAAAGGCGGCCGCCATCTGCATTTCGCAACAGGAGTTTCTGGGTAGGACGCCTGGCCCAAGACTCGCACAGGTTGTGACGCCAGGAATTCTAGGTTAGCCTAGCCGGAGTGGTTAACCATCGAGTTGTGACGCGTCGGAACGCATTTTCACTAAACGAGTTATCAATTTGGTAAGGAGGTAGGATCAGCCTAGCCTTCAACCAAGTCGGGACGAGCAGTTAAAATGATTGCCAGTCTAGCAACCAGTGTTGTGGTCTCGTGCCTCGGCTGTGCGACGCCGCCAGCCGACGCCAAATTGATTGTCATGCAGGTCGGGCCTGTCGACGGCGTCCAATCCTTTTCTTCCGGCGAAACACCGCCAGACCACACCTTTGAAGAGCCGAGCGCGCCGAGTTTCGGTCCACCAGTGCGTGTTGGCAGCGAGTTCGGTCCGGCCAATCTCTCCAATCCCTTTGCCGCGGCGCGGTTCGAGGCGCTTGATCTTGCGACGCCAATGCCCGTTCGCACGCTGCAGGGCGATAGGTTCGGCGGCGAGATTTCCTTCTCGGCGCCGGGAGATTCGACCGGCCTGGGCCTCGACCTGTCATTTACGCCGCGCGCCCAGATCCAGCGCGACCGCGCCGGCAACAACGTGGCGCGCACGGGCGCGGAATTCCGCGTCGGCGCTAATCTCGATGAACGCGATCTGCGCGGCAAGGGTCGGTCGACCCGCGCACCGTCCTGGTATTTCTTCGTCGGTGCCGAGAACGAGGCTCTTGTCTGGAATGTAGCCGATCAGCGCGCCATGGATGGCGCGAGCCTCCGCGACCAGGCGACGGTCGGCGACCTTCAGCTCGGCGTGGCCTGGACAACGGGCGAGGGCGCGCAGCTGTCGCTTGGCATGGTCGAGCGCGAACTTCGCTACAACGACATCGCTGGAAACTCGGATGTCGAGATTCGCGAACAGTTTGCGGCGTTCAGCTACACGCTCCGGTATCGGTAGTCTTCACGATCAGATCTCTGGAGCGGCCCGGAGAGTGATCTCCGGGCCGTTCAGTTTCTGGGGCGAGCTCGCGGGCGTTGCCGCGCGAGGTTCGTGCAAGCGCCCGCATTGCGGCACCAGGCGGCCGTGATGCAGGTCGCATCATGGCGCGCTCGAACGCGAAGAAGCCCTTGGTCGGTCTGTCGAAAATTATGCGCGCACTCTACGGCAGGATCTTTCGTGGGGGACGCACGTGTACGGAATCGGCAGGATTGGTCCGCGCAGCCCTCCGAGATTTCTGGGGTCGGTGTGGAAAGGGGGTGTGCAGAATCAGATGGTACTGGCGAGCCCTTGATACCGACTGTGAGCCCACCGTCGTCCCTGGCGCCGCCGCCGCGCGGCTCCGCAGGATGAGGGCTTCTCAACAAGCACGGATGCTCCGAGAGTCCTCATCCTGAAGAGGCCGCAGGCTGTCTCAAAGGACAAGTAGGCCTGCTGAGGTCGCCTATTTTCGCCTATTTCGACGGATCGACCAGCGCCTGGTAGGTGAGGGTGCGGGCCATTGTGCCGAGGTCGTCGCCGCCGGAACCGCCCATGCGCTGGATCATGCCGACGAAGATCAGGTCGTTGGTCGGATCGACCCAGAACCAGGTGCCGGCGGCGCCGCCCCAGCTCATCGAGCCGTCGCCCTGCAGTGAGCCGGAGGCGCGGGCGTCGGTCGCGACCTGAAAGTCGAGGCCGAAGCCGACGGCCTCGTTGAATGAAGCGACGCCAGTACCGTTATTCGAGACGAGCACGTTCTTCGGAATGACGTTTGTGCCCATCAGCTCGACCGTGGCGGGAGAGAGGATACGCACGCCATCAAGCTCGCCGCCATTGGCCAGCATCTGGCTGAAGCGGGCATAGTCCATCGTGGTGGAGACGAGGCCGCCGCCACCGCTCTCGGCCGCGGGCGGCTTGGTGTAGTCCGGCATGTTGACGCCGAAGAGCTGCTTGGCCTCGACGATCTTTCCGAGATCCCTGTCGAACACGTAGACAGCAGCGAGGCGGCTGGCTTTCTCAGAGCCGGTGAAGAAGGCGGTGTCGGGCATCTTCAGCGGCGTGAAGATCCGGTCCTGCATGAACTGGCCAAGCGTCTGGCCCGAGAGCTTCTCGACGATGTAGCCCTGGATGTCGACCGAGGCGGAGTAAGACCAGTTCGTCCCCGGCTGGAACATCAGCGGGATTGTCGCGATGCGATCGACCATCTGCTTGAGGCTGGTTGAGGAGAGCACCTCCTTTTCACGGAACATCTTGTCGACCGGATGCTCCTCGGCGAGGCCATAGCCGAAGCCAGCGGTGTGGGACATGATCTCGCGCATGGTGGGCGGGCGCTTCATGTCTTCAAGTTCCATCTTGCCGTCCTTGCTGATGGACTTGACGACGCGGAGGTTCTTGAACTCGGGGACGTAGCGCGTGACCGGATCGTCGAGGCGCCATTTGCCTTCCTCGAACAGGATCATCATGGCGACGCCGGTGATCGGCTTCGTCATCGAGTAGATTCGGAAGATCGAGTCTTGCGTCAGCGGCGCGCCGGTTTCGAGGTTGGCCTTGCCGTAGACCTTGGAGGAGACGATCTGGCCGTGGCGCGCGAGCAGCGTGGTCATCCCGGCGACGCGGCCGGAGGAGACGACGCCGGCCATGTAGTCGTCGAGGCGCTTGAGGCGGGCGGCATCGAAGCCGAGGGATTCGGGGCTGGCGGCGGTGGTGAGGTTACGCGTGGCGGCCGGGGCGGGCTTGGTAGCGTGATGCTCTGCCATCATCGCCGCATGCTGTGCATGCATTTCGGGCGACATCTGCATGTGGCCGGCGGGCATGCCCGCCATTTCAGGCCTGGCGGGCGGCGCGGCTTCCGGCGCGTAGACGCAACCGGCAAGGAGCGCTGCCGCGAGTGCGGCCACGCAATAGGTACGGCGAAGCATGGGGTTAGTCCTCCCGAGTGACATCTGTGCCCGGCCACGTTCCGGGCCGGTGATCCTGATTGGTGGCGACATTCCGACGGCTGGCGTCCAACTGCAAGCGCGGGATGACTGGGCCAGTGCGCATCTGCGGCCCTTGGAGCCGGGCCAGAGGTGGGGCATTACGCGGTCTCGGGCACACGGTCATGGTGCCCGAAATGACCAGGTCGGAGCAGGAGGCTTTCGTGACAGGCGATCACAATGAACTTGCTATCCGGCGTCCGGACGACTGGCATGTGCACCTGCGAGACGGGCCCATGCTTGCTTCGGTCGTCAACTACACCGCCCGCCAGTTCGCGCGAGCGATTGTCATGCCCAATCTTGCCCCGCCGGTCACGACGGTGGCTGCGGCAGAAGCGTACCGGTCGCGTATTCTCGCGGCGGTGGCCCCGGGCGGCGGCTTCACGCCGCTGATGACCTGTTACCTGACCGACACCTGCGATCCCGGCGAGGTCGAGCGCGGCTTTGCATCGGGCGTCTTCACGGCAGCAAAACTCTATCCTGCGCATGCCACCACAAATTCCGCTCATGGTGTCACCGATATCCGGCGCATCCATCGCGTTCTTGAGACCATGCAACGGATCGGCATGCCGTTACTGCTGCATGGCGAGGTGACCGAGTCTCACATCGACGTCTTCGATCGTGAGGCCGTATTCATTGACCGCATACTGTCAGGGCTGCTGGCTGACTTTCCAGCCCTCAAGGTTGTCTTTGAGCACATCACCACTGCTGACGCGGTTGCGTTCGTGGAAGGCAGCAGCGCCAACCTGGCCGCCACGATCACGCCGCATCATCTCGAGTTCAATCGCAACGCCATGTTCGACAGGGGAATCCGCCCGCACTTCTACTGCCTGCCGGTTGCCAAGCGCGAACCCCATCGCCTGGCCCTGCGCCGTGCGGCGACGTCGGGCTCCACGAAATTCTTCCTTGGCACCGACTCGGCGCCGCATCCGGTGGGCGACAAGGAGTCCGCCTGCGGCTGCGCCGGCATTTTCAATGCGCCCTTCGCCCTAGAAAGCTATGCGAAGGTGTTCGAGGAAGAAGCGGCGCTGGACCGCCTGGAGGCCTTCGCCTCGGAGAACGGCCCGCGGTTCTATGGCCTGCCGCTGAATGAAGGGCGCGTCCTGCTCCAGCGCTGGTCCAATCCCATCCCGGACACCCTGCCGGCAGCGGATACGCGGGTGGTCCCGTTCCATGCGGGAAGCGCCCTGGACTGGCGCTTCGCAGGCGTGATCGCCAGCTGAGGGTCTGCCTCGTCGCACCTCAACTCGAACATTTCGCTTTGGATTTTAGAGGGGGAGGGGGCTGGCTAGGCGGCGAGGCCGTCGACGCTGGTCGGCGGGACGACGTGCAGGGGGAAGCGGACGGTGACGGTTGTTCCGGCCTGCGTCGTGTCCGGTGCCAGGATCGAACCGCCGAGCTGCCGGACGAAGATGGCGACATAGTCGGTGCCGCGCTTCTCGGGCGCCTTCGCGACATTGCCTTGCTGGATGCCGACGCCATCATCAGCAACGATCAGTTCGATGTCGCCGCCGATCTGCCTTATGCTCAGCACCACGCGGCCGGCGCCCTGAGGGAAGGCGTGCTTGATTGCGTTGGTGGCGAGTTCATTGACGAGGAGGCCGAACGGGACGGCGCGCTCTGGATCGATCTCCATCGGTTCGGCCTTGACGTCGATCCTTATCCGGGAGGCCTTGCCCAGGAGGCTTGCCGACACCGATGTGGCGATCTCCTTGAGATAGCCATCGAGCGCAACGGCCCCGCCACGGCTTGAATGCGAAATCAGGTCGTAGAGCTGCGCGATGGCGCCGATGCGCATCTGCATGGACTGGTAGCCCTGTACGCATTGCTTGGGCGTGGTGCGGACCTCGTAGGCGATCAGGCCGACGATGATCTGCAGGTTGTTCTTGATGCGGTGGGAGATTTCGTTGGTGAGCGTGAGGGCGTCGCGCTCGCGCTGCTTGCGGTCGCTGATATCCTCGAAGACAAGGAGCATGCGGTGGGCGTGATTGCCTGGCTGGCTGATCTTGCGAGCGTTGAGGTTGAAGACGCGGCGGCCGAGGCCGGGAAAGACATCTTCGATCTCGAAATTCTCGAACGGCTTGTTCTCGGGAAGCACCTTGTCCATCAGGTGGCGCAGCGCGGGCACGTCCCATTGATGCTGGCCAAGTTCCGAGACGCGCCGTCCGCGCGCCTCGGCCTGCGTTATTCCGAACATGGTGAGGAAGGCCTTGCTCGCCGTAACGACGGTCATGTCGCTTTCAAGCACGACGAGAGGGTCGCGGATCGTGTCGACGATGCTCTGCGTCAGCTGCCAGGCGCGCTTGCTCTCCTTGCGGGCCGTGCGCTCCTCGCTGACGTCCTCGATTGCGAGCAGGATGGAGCCGCTATTCTCGCCGGGGCTGAAGATCTTGCGTGCGTTGACCAGCATGGTGCGCCGGCCAATGGTCGGGAAGTCATGCTCGACCTCGAAGCCTTCCACTGATGCGCGGTGTGGGATGACGCTTTCCAGCAGTGTGCGAAGCGCTGGAATATCCCATTGCCGGTTGCCGAGATCGTAGATGAGGCAGCCTTCCGTATCGCTGCGGCTGGTGCGGAATGTCTGGTAGAAGGCGCGGTTGGCGGACGTGATGATGAGATCCTCGTCGAGCACGATGAGTGCACTGGGGACGGTCTCGACAATGTCGCTGGCGGCGATTTCGGACATGCTTACGACTCTTAATGCGTTGCAGGGGTCGAGCTAGTTCGCGAGCATGCCGTCGACCGATGTGTGGAGCTGGGTCGGCGTGTATGGCTTGCCCAGGAAGTGCGAACCCAGGACGAAGCGGGATTTCAGCTGCGCCGTCGCAGCGTTGCCGGTCGTGTAGAGCACGCGAAGGCCCGGCCGAAGCGCCGTTCCCTCATCCGCCACTTCACAGCCGCCGAACACAGCGGCCCCGAGATAGATATCGGTGAAGAGTGCGTCGATGACCCTGCCGGATCTGAGATGCGTGATCGCTTCGGCGACGTTGCCGGCGAACAGGACGGCGTGGCCCCAATCCTCGATGCACATCCCGGCGAGTTCACGCGTGAAGACTTCGTCCTCGACGACAAGGATCACGGCCATCCGGCACTTTACTCCGCCGTGTCGTCACACGGACTGTCGACTGCCCGCAACCGGCGTCGCGGCTGTTCGAGGCGTCCTGTCTACAAGGATGGCGCGTGTGAAACGTGCGTCGGAATGATTGGTTCCGCGCCAGCCGAATTTTCTCTGTGTCCTCCGAAACAGGGGGGCGCGACCATTTCGTTGTGGATGTTGCGGGGCTGGGACTGGCGGGTTGAAATGGTTGTGGGAGACTCGCGTAGCCGGGGATGAGTCAAGGAAAAATTAACCTTTTCATCAAGGTATAGTGGTTGCAGGGATGTCGGGCTCCTAGATATGGTGCCCGCCCCTGATCGGGGATGAGCGGAGATTCTGATGACGGATGCGAACAAAAGCGCAGGGATTTCAACCGCTGCAGAGGGTGTTCTGACGCGCGCGGGCATCCTGACGCCGTCCCACTCCTACAAGCCGTTCCGCTATCCATGGGCCTATGACTTCTGGAAGCGCCAGCAGCAGATCCACTGGATGCCGGAAGAGGTGCCGCTGGGGGAGGACTGCAAGGACTGGGCGGCCAAGCTGAATGACCAGGAGCGCAACCTCCTGACGCAGATCTTCCGCTTCTTCACGCAGTCGGACGTGGAAGTGAACGACAACTACATGGAGCGGTACGCGCGCGTCTTCCGCCCAACCGAGGTCAAGATGATGCTGGCCTCGTTCTCCAACATGGAGACGATCCATATCGCCGCCTATGCGCTTCTGCTGGAAACGATCGGGATGCCGGATTCGGAATTCTCGGCGTTCAACCAGTACAAGGAAATGCGCGACAAGCACGATTTCATGCAGAAGTTCGGCGTCGAGACAGATGCGGATATCCTGCGCACGGTCGCGATGTTCGGCGCGTTTACCGAAGGCCTGCAGCTGTTTGCGTCTTTCGCGATGCTGATGAACTTCCCGCGCTTCAACAAGATGAAGGGCATGGGGCAGATCGTGTCCTGGTCGGTGCGGGATGAGAGCCTGCACTGTGAGGGCATGATCCGCGTCTTCCATACGCTGGCCGCCGAGACCGGCGCGCTGACCGATGAGGTGAAGCAGGACATCATGGATTGCTGCCGCACGGTCGTGACCATGGAGGACGCGTTCATAGACCTCGCCTTCTCGATGGGGCCGGTGCAGGGGATGACCGCGCAGGACATCAAGAATTACATCCGCTACATCGCCGACTGGCGCCTGGGGCAGCTGAAACTGCCGGCGATCTATGGCGTGAAAGAGCACCCGATCCCGTGGCTGTCGGAAATTCTCAACGGCGTCGAGCACGCCAATTTCTTCGAACAGCGCGCGACCGAATATTCCAAGGGCGCAACGGGCGGCGACTGGCACGGCACGGACGGCGTTTGGACGCAGTTCGACCGGATGAAGAAGCAGGTGGCGGCGGAGTAGGGTTGGGTTTGTGGGCGGGGAGTGAGACCCCCTTCTGACCTCCCCACGAATGGGGAGGAGCCGCGCCGCATCACTGTCCTTCAAGTCAAGGTAAGTTGGCGTTGCAGGGTCGCGCGCCACTTGGGGGGAGGGCCGGTGGGGCCAGTCCGACCTTAACCATCCTGCCTCGCCCGATGCGCGAACTTGCTGGGCGGCTTGGAACATGCATGGTTCTGACAGATTAACGGGCGTCGCCATACTTACGGGCGGCTTGAACCCTATATGAAGCGCGGGGCGCTAGTAAGAGCGCCGAAATCCTGAGCAGGAACAGCCCGATGTCCACACCATCCAGCACCGGTAACGGAACGCCCGGCAAGACAGATTTTGACACGCTGAAAAGCGACATGAAGGCGCTGCGCGAGGATCTCGCCACGCTGATCAGGGACACCGGCGCATTCGCCGCCTCGCAGGCCAAGGTCGCCGGCGAGAGGAGCCGCGCGCTGGCCGAAGATGCCGGCGAGAAGGCCATCGAGTATCGTGAGGCCGTGGCCGAAAAGGTACGCGAGCATCCGCTTGCCGCGATCGGCATCGCGCTGGCCGCCGGCTATGTGCTCGCCGCGATGTCGCGCCGCACCTAGGGAAGGCACCGGGGGCGCACACGTGTTCAACGCATTCTTCGGCCGCGCAATGGATCTGGCGATCGCCGCGGTCGTCGGATTCGTCCTGGCCATCGTCGGGGTGGCGGTGCTCGCCGTGGCGGCGGCCTGGCAGCTGTCGCTGTGGATGCCGTGGCCGGGGGCGCTGGCCGTCACGGGTGTCGGCGTGCTCGCGATCGCGGCCATCGCGCTGTGGATCGGCACGGCAAAGAAAAAAAAGCCGGAGCCCGAGCCGGAAGAACAGATGTCGGACGCCGATCCCGTGGGGATGGTGCTCGGGCTGATGGAGCTTCCTGTCGATGTCGTGAAGCGCATCGTGATGGAAAAGCCGATCGCCTCCATCGCGCTGATCTCGAGCGTCGGCCTGCTGATCGCGCGCAAGCCGGAAGTGGCGCTGAAGCTGTTCGACCGGCTGGTCGGATCGTTCGGGCCCAAGGCTTAGGCTACGCCGGCGCGCCTGGCCGGTCGTCGTTGCGCTCTGCTTTTCCAAGATTGCAATTGCTTGCGGCACAGGTGCGCTTGTGCTCGCTGCCGCGCTGTGGACAGTCGTGGCATCGCGTGAGGATTCGGGATGGACGAGGGACGGCAGCAGCAGCCGAGCTTGGCTGAGCGCGCCAAGTATCTGTTTGACAAGAGCATGTCGGCGGGAACGGTGGCGCTGATCGGGTGGTTGGCGGCGTTGTCGCTGGCGATCATCGTGGCGGCGAGCCTGTTCATCGTGATCGTGGGCATTGCGCCGGAGGGCGAGCAGCGGCCGCACGACTTCATCGAGACGGGCTGGGAATCGCTGATGCGGACGCTCGATAGCGGCACGGTCGGCGGCGACAATGGTTGGCCGTACCGCATCGTGATGCTGGTGGTGACGATTGCGGGTATCTTCGTCTTCTCGGCCTTGATCGGCGTTCTTTCAAGCGGGCTCGAGGCGAAGATCGCCGAGCTGCGCAAGGGGCGCTCGCGCGTGCTGGAGACCGGCCACACGGTGATCCTCAACTGGTCGCCGTCGATGGTCGACATCCTGTCGGAGCTTTCGCTTGCCAACACGGACGGGACGATCGCGCGGATCGCGATCCTGGCTGACCGTGACAAGGTCGAGATGGAAGACGAGATCGCCAAGAAGGCGCCGAAACTGAAGGGCGTGGAGGTGATCTGCCGGAGCGGGGACCCGTGCGATCTCAATGACCTGTCGATAGTCCATCCCGGGGCTGCGAAGTCGATCATCGTGCTGGCCCCGGACAGCGAGGATCCCGACGCGCAGGTGATCAAGACCATCCTCGCCGTGACCAACGGGCCCGAACGCGGCGCGCAGCCGTTGCAGCTGGTGGCCGAAATCCGCGAGGCGCGGAACATCGAGCTGGCGCGCACGGTCGGCGGGGCCAGCGTGCAAATGGTGCTGGCGGACGACCTCATCTCACGAATTCTCGTGCAGTCGACCCGGCAGCCCGGTCTCTCAGGCGTGTTCGCCGAGTTGCTGAGTTTCGAGGGCGAGGAAATCTACACGCAGAAGGTGGACGGGCTGGAGGGGCTCTCCTTCGGCGAGGCGCTGGGCGTGTTCGAGGAAGGCGCGCTGCTGGGGCTTGCGAATGACGACTCCGTGCAGCTCAATCCGCCCATGGAGCGGGTGATCAGCGCTGCCGACAAGGCTGTGGTGGTTGCAAGGAACCATCACGGCATCCGCATCAGAAAGCGTGCGCGCAACGAAGTGGATGCGGCGGCAATCCGCACCCAGCAGGTGGCGCCGGCATTGCCCAAGCGGGTGCTGATGCTGGGTTGGAACAGGCGCGGGCCGACGATTACACACGAGCTGGCGCGCTACATGCGACCGGGGTCGTCGCTGGTCATCGTGGCGGATGCGCCACAGTTCGCAGAGGAGGCGGCGCGGCTCGACGGGGCGTTTGCAGACCTTGCCGTCAGCTACGTCGTGAAGGACACGACACGCGAGGCGACGCTGAAGCCGCTGGACGTGACATCCTTCGACAACATCATCGTGCTTGGCTACACGGACAACATGCCGCCCCAGTCGGCGGACACGCGGACGCTGGTGACGCTGCTGCAGCTCAGGCGACTGTCAGAGGCGGCGGGTCGGACCGTCAGCGTGGTGAGCGAGATGCTGGATGCGCGCAACCGCGCCCTCGCCGAGGTGACCCATGCCGACGATTTCGTGGTGAGCAACCAGCTGGTGTCGCTGATGCTCGCGCAGGCGTCGGAGAACCGGTACATCGCCGCCATCTTCGCCGACCTGCTCGATGAGGAAGGATCGGAAGTCTACGTGCGCCCCGTGACGGACTATGTGGCCATCGACCGGCCGGTGAACTTCTACAGCATCATCGAAGCGGCGCGGCGCCGGGGTGAGGTGGCGTTCGGTCATCGGGTCGCGCTTGAGAAGGGCGGGGATCGCCGCAAGGCGGGGGTGGTCGTGAACCCGGCGCGGCATGTGCTGCGGACCTACGCGGAAACCGACGCCGTGGTTGTGCTGGCCCGGGGGTAAGCGCTGCGTCGTGGACCGCAGTCCGTTGACTGACGGCGGGCCCGGCTTTAGGCATCCCGGATGACGGGCAAGGGACTTTCACCGACAGAGGCGATCGACAAGGCGACGGAGCTGCATGCAGCCGCCGTGGCCAGGCTGCGCGCGGCGCTCGAGGCGTTCGTGCTGCGGGGCGAGACACCCGATCCGCAGGCGCGGACGCGCGGGGATTTCTGCTATCCGGAATTGCGCCTGACCTATCATCCTGACGGACCGATCCCGCCGCTGTCGCGAGCCTTCGCGAAGCTGTCGGAGGCTGGGCTGTATGTCAGCACGATCACGCAGCCGGCGTTCTTCCGGAACTATTTCCTCGAGCAGCTCGAGCAGATCACGGCGGACTTCGATGTGACGCTCGATGTCGTCGTGTCAAAGTCGGAGATTCCGTATCCTTATGTGCTCGAGCACGCCTCGAACATAGACGCCGAGGCTCTGCCGCCGGCGGAGTTTGCGCGCTGGTTTCCGACGCCGCGGCTGGACCTGATTGGCGACGAGGTGATCGACGCCGAGATCCAGGATGGTGGGTTCTTCAACACAGACGGGATGCGGCCGCTGGCGTTGTTCGATGCGGGGCGGATCGACTTTTCACTGCAGCGCTTGAAGCACTACACCGGCACGCCGTTCGAGCATGTGCAGCGCTACATCCTGTTCACGAACTATCATCGTTATGTCGATCACTTCGTCGAGTGGTCGATCGAGCGGCTGAAGCAACCGGGGCCGTACAGGAAGCTTTCGGCGCCGGGCGGCATTGTCGTTGACGCCAAGACGAAGGATGCCGCGGCGAAGGTCAATGACGGGCCGTGGCGGCGTCACCAGATGCCGGCCTATCACCTGATGGCGGATGATCGCTCTGGGATCACACTGGTGAATATCGGCGTCGGGCCGTCGAACGCGAAGACGATCACGGATCACCTGGCTGTTCTGAGACCGGAATGCTGGATCATGGTCGGACATTGCGGCGGGCTGCGGCATTCGCAGCGCATCGGCGACTATGTGCTGGCGCACGCGTATCTGCGTGACGACCATGTGCTGGATTCGGTGTTGCCGCGCGACATTCCGGTGCCGCCCATCGCGGAGGTGCAGGTCGCGCTGCAGGATGCAGCGGAAAAGGTGACGGGGGAGACCGGCGACCAGCTGAAGAGCCGGTTGCGAACGGGAACTGTGGTGACCACAGACGATCGCAACTGGGAGCTTCGCTTCACCGACAGTTCCAAGCGGTTCAACAAGTCTCGCGCGATCGCCATAGACATGGAAAGCGCAACGATTGCGGCCAATGGCTATCGCATGCGCGTGCCGTATGGTGTGCTGCTGTGCGTGTCTGACAAGCCGCTGCATGGCGAGATCAAGCTCGCGGGGGCGGCCAACCGCTTCTACGAGCGAGCGATCGGCGAGCACATCCGGATCGGCATCGAGACGCTGGAAAGCCTGGCGCGGGAAGGCGGCAGCGCGCTGCACTCGCGTAAGCTGCGGTCGTTCTATGAGCCGCCGTTCCGGTAGCGGCTGGCGTTTGACGCCCGCTACGATTGGGCGCGGGGCGTGTCGCTTCGGAATCAAGACTCAGGGGTTTCCCCGAAGCCCGAATCTGGGGCACCTCGCTTGAGGAATCGACACGAGCTTCCGGGTCAATCAGTATGCAACGATGCCCCCGGCTTTCGCCGGTTGAGGACAAGTCATGACGGACGCCCCCAAGGCGGATGTTTCGGGCGCTGGACCTGCCAACAGCCGCGTCGGCGGCGTGATGCAGCCGGCTGGCCTGTCGTGGGCCGTGTTCGAGTTCGCACGCAATCCGTACTTCATGCTGATCGTGACGTACGTGTTCCCTCCGTATTTTGCGCAATACATCGTAGGCGACCCGGTGATCGGGCAGGCGACCGTGGCGGATGCGACGGGGTGGGCCGGGGTGATCGGCGCGCTGACGGCGCCGTTGCTCGGCGCGATGATGGACAAGGGCGGGCGGCGCAGGCCCGTGATGGCGCTGTTCATCGGCATGCTGGTCGTCAGCGGCCTGTCGCTATGGTTCTCGACGCCGGGCAGTGTGGATGCGGCGGGCGTGTTTCTGCCGCCGACGGGCGGGCTCGGCCTTTACGGCACGATGATGTTTCTCGTGCTGGGCTTCGTTGGCTATTCGTATTCGGAAATGATGCACAATGCGATGCTGCGCGGATCGGGGCGGCCCGAAGCGCTGTCTCAGATTTCGGGCGCAGGGATCGGGCTGGGGCAGTTGTCGTCGGCAATCGCGCTGGGCGGTTTGGCGGTGGTCGGCCTTGCCTTGCCTGCGCTTGGCAGCGCGGAGTCGGGCTATGTCCTGCAGCGCGGGGCGGGGCCGTTCGTGGCGCTGTGGCTGCTGGTGTTCGTCATACCGTTCTTCATCTACGTGCCGGACGGCTCCCCGCCGGGCGGGACGTGGACAGAGGCTGCCCGGCAGATTTTCTCGAAGGACGGAAAGCTCAATCCCCTGGCCGCCGCCACGGGTGTGATTGGCTATTTCAAGGGTCTGTTCCGGCAGTTCCCCGAGACAATGAAATACCTGCTGGCCTGCCTGATCTTCAAGGACGGGATCATTGCGCTGCTGGCGCTGGGCGGCGTGCTGTCGTCGGGCGTGCTGGGCTGGGGCTTTGTCGAGAACGTGCTGTATGGCATCTGGGCGTCAGTGTTCGCGGCGATTGGCGGGCTGTGGCTCGCGGGCGTCATGGACAGGGCGTACGGACCGCGCAAATCGATCATGATCCAGCTCGCACTGCTGGTCATCACGATGGCGATCGCATTGGGGACGACGCAGCAGTCGATCCTGTATGGCCTGATGCCGGCCTCGCAGATCGTGCATGGCGCCGGTGTGTTCGACACGCTGGCGGACGTGTTCTATCTCGCGATGATTGCTGTCGTGGCGATGCTGGCGGCGGCGAACATCTCGACGAGCCGCTATATGATCGTTGTGCTGGCGCCGAAGGATCGGGTGGCGGAGTTCTACGGGCTATTTGCGATCTCGAGCACGGCGACGGTCTGGCTTGGACCATTCCTCACGAGCTGGGCGACACGGGCTTTCAATGATCAGCGCATCGGTTTCTCGCCGGTGCTTCTGTTGCTCGCGATTGGCCTGGGGCTGATGTTCCTGCTGAAGCCGACGACGGGCGACCGGGGGACGCTGGCGGCGGCAGGACCAGGCGGGCAGTAGGGTTGCCGCGCCAATGTGCGCTGCCCCCCCGATCTGATTGTCCTTGTCGTCCGAAGGATATCAGCGCCGAGGCTGGGGGACGTTGAGCGCTACTCGCCCCTGGCCGTCGCGTTCTTGCCGGTGATCGTGGACATCGTGCTGCTGAAGTGCTCGGGGGCGTCGCCGACCATCGGGGTGGCGCGGCACTTGTCGACGCAGGAGTAGGAATAGGCGCCCTGGCCGCGGATGATGGTGAGGCCGTCTTCGTTCTCGCCGCCGACGACGATCTGGTTGGTGTAGATTGTGTTCCCGCCGCGATCGAGGATGGTGAGGTTGGTCGTGCCGAAGGCCTTGCCGGTGACCAGCAGCGTGCGGGCGTCGTGGACGGAGACGTCGGCGACGGTGGCGTTGCCGATGATGACAGAGTTGGCTGCGCCCGCGATCTTGAGCGTGACCGTCTGGTCGACCTTCACCGAGAAGGGGTCGGCCAATGCTGCCGGCGCAAGCGCTAGGGCGAGCGCGAGGGCGGCGAAAAACTTCGTGGTCATGGCGGGACTCCCCAAGGCGACGCGTCCAACGATAGGCGCCAGTCCTGAATCAATGGCTAAGCCTCGCAGCGTGAAGCACGCCGCGCATGCACAAGACTCGCGCGCGCGATTCCTTTGAATCCGTGAGAGGGCGGGGGAGGGCGCTGGTTAGCGAAGCGTTCAAAGTATTGAACGAGCTATCAACAATCGTAGTTAAGCAGAAATGAATGCGAATACATGCAAATTTCTTGTTTGTTTTACGGGATATCAATGGAGCTCATGTAGAACTGACCATACCTACTGCGGGTGATGGTAATTCGCTGTGGGACAACAGAAGCCATGCATAGCGGAGAAGCACTATGAAAAACGTGATCAAGTTCCTGAAGAACAAATCCGGCGCGACCGCGATCGAGTACGGCCTGATTGCCGCCCTCATCGCCGTTGCCGTCATCGGCGGCGTCGGCCAGCTCGGCACGTCGGCCAACACGACGTTCAACGAAGTCTCGGCCGCGATGTAATCGCGGGCCAGCGAAATCGCTGGTCTAGAAATGGAAGCCGCGGACCTCTGGTCCGCGGCTTCTTTTTTTCCGAATACTTCGCAATTCTCGCGAATGTTTGGTTTGGTCAAGAATTCCTTCAGCGAAATCTGTCAGGTTGTTTGAATAAGAAGACTGATGGGTGGTGGCTGCTCGATGATCACGTCCTTGCTCTGCCTGGCATTTCCTCTGCTGCTGATCTACGCCGCCTGGCATGACGTCTCGACGATGACGATCCCGAACTGGGTGTCGATCGTGCTGGCCGTGACGTTCATTCCCGCGGCGCTGACCGCCGGGCTGAGCCTTGAGGAAATCGGCTGGCATCTGTTGTTCGGCGCAGCCGTACTGATCGGCTGTGCGGTGCTTTTCTATCTCAACGTGTTCGGCGGTGGAGACGCGAAGGTGATTGCGGCCGCCTCGCTATGGACCGGACTCGCGGGCAGCGCGCCTTTCGTCATGGGCATGGCGATTGCCGGCGGCCTGCTCGCGGGACTGCTGATCATGCTTCGCCGGATGAAGATCCAGACGACGAAGGCCTGGCTTGCGCGCCTTCTGTCGCCGGAAGAGGGCGCGCCTTATGCCGTGGCGATCGCGGCGGGCGCCTTGCTGGCTGCGCCGGCTTCGCCCGTGCTGGCGGCCGGGCTTGCAACCCTGTCGGTGTGATTTGGGGACCGGTAACGACCGGAAAACCATCAGACGCCAGCAAAACCAGCGAATGGTTAATCCCGCCGCCGTTTCGTTAATGACCCCTCGGCCGACGTCTTAACCCTCCCTTAGAGCCCTCATGAAAGTGTCGAGCCTCGGATAGGCGCCTTTCAGGCCTGTTGGGGACTTGCGGAGGGTCTTCATGTCGCCCATGCGACTGATAATTCTGGTGATTGCAGCAGGCGCGGCCATTGGCGCCGTGTTCCTCGTTCGCTCGATGCAGGCGCCGGCGCCGGCCGTTGCAGCCGCAGACATCACTGCGGCGCCCGCGCCCGTAGCTGTCGAGATTCCCCTCAAGCAGATCCTTGTCGCCAGCAAGACCATTCCTGCCGGCAAGTTTGTGTCGCTTGACGACCTGAAGTGGCAGGGCTGGCCAGCCGATGCGCAGATGGACAGCTTCATCGACCAGGAAAAAGAGGCAGAAGCGCTCGAGAAGATGGTCGGCGCCGTGGCGCGCTTCGACATCGTTGCGGGCGAGCCTGTCACCAAGACCAAGCTGCAGCACCCGGGCACGGCGGGCTTCATGTCCGTGATGCTGACGCCCGGCATGCGCGCCGTGTCGATCGAGATCGAGACCGAGACAGCGGCTGGCGGCTTCATCCAGCCCAACGACCGCGTCGATGTGATCCTGACGCGGGAAGTCGAGAACGCCAACGCCCAGGCCAACCCGATGGCCGGCATCCGCTCTGACCTTATCCTTGCGAATATCCGCGTGCTGGCGATCGACCATGTGTATGGCACGCCGCCGGTCGAGGGTGGCGATGAAGAAGTCAGAACCGGGCAGGGTGCTGTCATTGTCGGTTCGCGCGCGACCCTTGAGCTCACCGAGCGTGATGCAACGCTGGTGAACACGGCCCGCAAGGCGGGCGACATCTCGCTGACGCTGCGCTCAATCGCAGACCTGTCGGCGCCGCAGGGCGCGACGGGCACCGGCAAGGCCTATCGTGACGGCGTCTCCCAGGACGCCGAAGGCGTGCGCATCTATCGCTATGGCACTGAAACCGTGTCTTCGGCGACCGCAGGTTGAGGTTCCCCATGTCAGCCAACCGCAACTTCGTCCTTGCAAGCCTGGCGGCCGCTCTCGCCCTCACAGGCACATCATTCGCGCAGCCTCCCGGCGAGCTTGCTGGTCAGCAGCGCCTCGCTCCCCAGCAACCGGCGCAGCGGATGACGATGCCGGAAGCTACGGCTGCGGAATCGACCGAGACGCTGACGCTGACTGTCAACAAGAGCTACATGATCGAGTTCGATGTCGACATCGACGACGTTATCATCGCCAACGACAAGATCGCCAATATCGTCGCGCGCGACCGCCGCCGCGTGGCGGTGCAGGGCGTGTCGCCGGGCGAGAGCAATATCGTGTTTCTTGACCGCACAGGCCGGCGCATCAAGACGCTGGAGATCTCGGTGACGGATGGCGTCGCGGGCATGGACCAGCTACGCGGCCTGATCAAGCGGCACGTGCCGGGCTCCAAGGTGCAGGTCGAGTCGGTGAATGGCCGCGTGATCCTCGCCGGATCGGTACCGAACCTCGCGGGCGCGGACCGCGTCATGCAGCTTGCGCGCGCCTACGCCAAGGACGACGCCAGCGTGCTCAACATGATGGCGATCGATGGCAAGGACCAGGTGACGCTGAAAGTGCGCGTCGTCGAGATGCAGCGTTCAGTCATCAAGCAGATGGGCATCAACCTCACGGGTTCGATCGGCTTCGGCCAGATCACCGGGTCGGCATTCGACAACACGGTGTCGATCGGCGCCTCCAATGCCTTCCCGATCGCGGGCACGGCGCTGGGCGGCCTCGTCGCCAACCTTGGCTTCAAGAACTCCGTCAACGGTGTGCCGCAGAGCACGGTCGGCGCAAAGGTCAATGCGCTGGAACGCGTGGGCCTCGTGCGCACGCTGGCCGAGCCGAACCTTGCGGCGATCTCGGGCGAGGCGGGCAAGTTTCTTGTCGGCGGCGAATTCCCTGTGCCGGTTGCGCAGGACGACGGCAAGATCTCGATCGAGTTCAAGCCCTACGGCGTGGGTCTTGGCTATACGCCAGTGGTGATGTCGGAGGGCCGGATCTCGCTGCAACTGTCGGTCGAGGTGTCGGAAATCTCCACGCAGGGCGGCTTCCAGTCGGCGTCGGGCGTGGTGATCGACCCCACGACGGGCCAGCCGATCGCGGCGCAGACGATCACCATCCCGGCACTGAAAGTACGGCGTGCCGAAACCACGGTGGAGATCCCCTCCGGCGGAAGTCTCGTAATCGCCGGCCTGATCCAGGAATCGACCAAGCAGAATCTCGACAGCATTCCGGGCGTGAAGGACGTGCCGGTGCTGAGCGCGTTGTTCCGCAGCCGCGATTTCCAGAATGACGAGACCGAACTGGTCGTGATCGTGACACCGTATCTGGTCGATCCGACAGACCCGCAGGGCTTCCGCGATCCGGACCGTGGCTATGTGACGGCGACCGACGCGCGCACCGTCCTGTTCGGCAAGCTCAACGACGTCTACGCCGCGCCGGGTTCGGCTGCGGCACGGTCGCCTGCGCCATCTGGCGCCAGCGGCTTCATCATCGACTGAGGAATGGCAGAGATGGCAAAGCGGTTTCATATTGCACTCGCAAGCCTGCCCCTGATCGCGCTGGGCGGCTGCATGCAGACGCAGGAGCAGATCGCCTGGTCCAACCGTATGCACACGCAGATCGTGGCGCAGGAGACGACGGCGGAACTCAAGATAGGCACGGTTGTGGCCGGCGAAAAACTCGGCCTGCGCGAGCGTGACGCCGTCAAGGGGTTCACGATGGCCTATCAGCAGGAAGGCCATGGCGCGGTCATTATCTCGCGCCCCTCGAACGGTCCGGACGACATCTCCGCCATGCGCGCGGCCGCCGACGCGCGCGCCATGATGCTGGCCGAGGGTGTTGACCAGAGCATGATCGCCGAGGGTACATATGACGGGGCCGGTGCGCGATCGGCGCCGCTGATCATCAGCTATCGCACCTACGAGGCGGTCGTACCGAACTGCCCGGACATCTCGCACTGGGATTTCACCAACACATCCTCGAATGCGGCGCTGCCGTCGCTTGGCTGCGCAGTGGCGGTGAACCTCGCGGCGATGATCGCCAATCCATCTGACCTCGTTGGCGATCAGCCGACCGATCCGGCTGACATCGCGCGCCGCGGCATCATGTTCAGCAAGTATCGCCAGGGCGTGCGGACGTCGTCCGAACGCAACAATGACGCCAGCGGCGCCATCAGCACGGTCGTCGAGTAGGGGCAGCGGACATGAGCGGACCTCGGGACAAGCATGACGACGGCGATCTGGACGAACTCGTCCACGATTTCGACCTCGACATGGATGCGCCACTTGGCGCGTCTTTCGCTGCGGCGCTTCGCGGCGGCGATGAAGAAGAGGAGATAACGGAATTCGACCAGGCCTATCCCATCGAGGAGGAGGGCGGGTTCGTCGTTCCGCAGGAGGCAGCGCGGCCGCAGGCCGTGCTCGAGCAGCACGACGAATCGATCGGCTACGACGAAGACCAGCACGACGAGCACGACACTGCAGAGTTCGATGACATGCCGCCGCCAGCCTCGCTGGCCGGCGCGCAACCCTGGCTCCAGCCGAAGCCGTCGCAGCCGCCGGCCGAAGATCTTCCGCCGATGACGGCACATGAGGCCGAGCCGGTCGCAGACGATGTGGCGGGGCAGGGCCTTGGCTATGACTACGCTTTCGGCGCGGGCCATGACGGTGGTGATCGTACGATTCCGCGGATCGTTGTGCACGCCTTCTGCAATCGGACCTCGTCGCTGAACCTGATGCGGACGATCATGCAGGATCGCCGCATGAAGAACGTCACTATGGAAGTCCACGAGGGCGGCGTTGCGGCGGCGACCCAATACTACGTCAACGAGACCACGCCGAACCTGCTGGTCATCGAAGGGGCCGGCGATCCGCGTCAGCTGCTGGCCGACCTCGATTCGCTCGCCGAGTACTGCGACGAGAACATTCGCGTCGTCGTGCTGGGCCAGACCAACGACATCCGGCTCTATCGCGAGCTGATGCGCCGTGGTGTTTCCGAGTATCTCGTGGCGCCGATCGACCCTGTGCACATGATCCGCTCGATCGCGACGCTGTTTGCCGATCCCGAAGCCCCGTTCACCGGCAAGTCTGTTGCTGTGACAGGCGTCAAGGGCGGCGTCGGCGCATCGACCATCGCGCACAACCTTGCCTGGGCGCTGTCGGAACGCTGCAAGGTCAATGCGACGCTGGTCGACCTTGACCTCAACTTCGGCACCACGGGCCTCGACTTCAACCAGGACACGGCGGCGACAATCGCCGACGCACTGATGTCGCCCGACCGCTTCGACGACAACGTCATGGGGCGCCTGATTACCAAGGCGACGGACCGCCTTTCGCTGTTCACGGCGCCGGCGACACTGGACCGGACCTACAATCTCGACCCGGAAACCTATGTGCGCGTGCTTGAGCAGGTGCGCGGATCGGTGCCCTTCATGGTGCTCGACCTGCCGCATATCTGGAGCGACTGGTTCAAGTCGACCGTCATTTCGGCGGATGAGCTGATCGTCGTTGCCGGACCCGATCTCGCCTCGCTGCGTAACGGGAAGAACCTGATCGACTTCCTCAAGGCCGCGCGGCCAAATGACAATCCACCGAAGCTGGTGCTCAACATGGTGGGCCTGCCCAAGCGGCCAGAGATTCCGCCGAAGGATTTCGGACAGGCGATCGGGATCGAACCGTCGCAGATCATTCCCTTCGACGCGCAGCTGTTCGGCACTGCCGCCAATAACGGGCAGATGATCTTCGACGTGGCGCCGGAATCGAAAGTCGCACAGAGCCTCGACCAGCTCGCAGCGCAACTGACCGGTAAGGAAGTCCAGACGACGAAACCGTCGCTGTTCAAGAAACTGCTTCGGAAGTAAGGGGCCTAGATGTTCGGCAAGCGAGGGACAACAGGCGGCGCGGGAATGCCGCCGCCGCCGGCGTCGGAAGCCGCCGCACGTCCCGTCCCGCCACCGCCGGCCGCCAAGCCGGCAGTTTCGCAACTCGCCGACGACACGCCTCCACCGCCCCCGCCTAAATCCGCATCGCCACCGCCCAAGCCCTCAACGCCGCCGATGGCGTCGAGCAAGCCCACGAACAAGTCCGCGCCTCCACCTCCGCCGAAGGAGAAGATAGCAGCGATCGACAACCGGTCTGACGAATACTACCGGACCAAGACGGAAGTCTTCAACGCGCTGATTGACACGATCGACCTGTCACAGCTGGCGCAGCTCGACCAGGAAAGCGCGCGCGAAGAGATCCGGGACATCGTGATCGAGATCGTCTCGATCAAGAACGTGGTGATGAGCGTTGCAGAGCAGGAAACCCTGCTTGAGGATATCTGCAACGACGTTCTGGGCTACGGTCCGCTCGAGCCCCTGCTGGCGCGCGACGACATCGCCGACATCATGGTCAATGGCGCCGGCACGACCTATATCGAGGTCGCCGGCAAGATCCAGCGCACCAACATCCGCTTCCGCGACAACGCGCAGCTGATGAACATCTGCCAGCGCATTGTGAGCCAGGTCGGCCGCCGCGTTGATGAAAGCTCGCCGATCTGCGACGCGCGACTTGCAGATGGTTCGCGTGTGAACGTGATTGCACCGCCGCTGGCCATCGACGGCCCCGCGCTCACAATCCGGAAGTTCAAGAAGGACAAGCTGAAGATCCAGGACCTCGTGAACTTCGGATCCATCTCGGAGCCGGGAGCCGAGCTCCTGCGCATCATCGGCGCCTGCCGTTGCAACACGCTGATCTCGGGCGGGACGGGTTCGGGCAAGACGACACTTCTGAACACGCTGACGGCGTTCATTGCGCCGGGTGAGCGCGTGATCACCTGCGAGGACGCCGCCGAACTGCAACTGCAGCAGCCGCACGTGGTACGTCTTGAGACGCGCCCGCCGAACCTTGAAGGGCAGGGCCGCGTGTCGATGACAGACCTTGTCAAGAACTGCCTGCGTATGCGTCCGGACCGGATCATCGTGGGCGAGGTGCGCGGACCCGAAGCGTTCGACCTTCTACAGGCGATGAACACGGGCCATGACGGCTCGATGGGTACCCTGCACGCCAACACGCCGCGCGAAGGGCTCTCGCGTCTTGAATCCATGATCACGATGGGCGGCTTCACGCTTCCGCAGCGAACGATCCGCGAGATGATCGTCGGATCGATCGACATCGTGATCCAGGCCTCGCGCCTGCGCGATGGCACGCGGAAGATCGTATCGATCACCGAGGTCATGGGTCTCGAGGGCGACGTGATCGTGACGCAGGATGTGATGCGCTACGAGATCGACGGCGAGGACAAGGACGGCAAGTTGAAGGGCTCGCACCGCGGCACTGGCATCGGTCGTCCGCGCTTCTGGGAGCGCGCCAAGTACTTCAATATGGAAGGTGATCTCGCCCGCGCGCTGGACGCGCTGGAGGAGGGTGGCAAATGACGCCTGAACTGATGACCTATGCGATCGCGGGGCTTGCGTTCGTCGCGATCACTGCGCTCGGCTTCGCATTCGCGGGAGGCGGCGGAAGCGGCCGCGGCAAGCAGTCCAAGCGGGTCAGATCGATCAGCGAAGGCGTTCGCGGTTCAAAGGGCGACACGGCTCTGACAGCGCGGCGCAAACAGATGGAAAGCGCAACCAAGGCGCTGCGCGACCGCGAGGAAGCGACCCGCAAGAGCCGCGTGGCAGGCCGGTCCATCGAGGACAAGATTAAGCAGTCCGGCCTCAAGATCACCGTGCCGATGTTCTGGATCTTCTCGGCTGTGTCGACGGTCGCGGTCGGCGCCCTGATGTATTTCTGGGCAGGGTTCAACGAATGGCCGATGGTGATGGTGCCGATCGGGATGGCCTTCGCCGCAGGTTTCGGTCTGCCGCGCTGGGTGCTGGGCATGGCGATCTCCAACCGCCAGAAGAAGTTCATCAGCCAGTTTGCCGACGCGATCGACGTGATCGTCCGCGGCGTGAAGTCCGGTCTGCCGCTGCAGGAATGCCTGCGGATGATTGCGCGTGAAAGTTCGCAGCCCCTGGCCGGCGAGTTCCAGGCTGTCGTCGATGCAATCGCCATGGGCGTGCCGTTGGATCAGGCCTTGCAGAAAATGTATCTTCGCACGCCTACGCAGGAAGTGAACTTCTTCAACATCGTGCTGAACATCCAGCAGAAGGCGGGCGGCAACCTGTCCGAAGCGCTGGGCAACCTTTCGAACGTGCTGCGCTCGCGCAAGCTTCTGCGCGAGAAGATCAAGGCGCTGTCATCCGAAGCGAAGGCGTCAGCGATGATCATCGGCTCGCTGCCGATCATCGTCATGTTGCTCGTCTACATGACGACGCCGGCCTACATCATGTCGTTGTTCACGACCGATCTCGGGCACCTCCTGTTGCTGATCGCCGCCGCTCTGATGGGCACGGGCATCTACATCATGCGGTCCATGATCAATTTCAACTTCTGACGTCGGGACCCCGGAATTCGCCGGGGAGAGCGGAGCGACGATGGGCAACATCGACTGGGTCCAGTTTCTCACCGACCCCCTGACGCTGGCGTCTGCGCTGGCGTGCGTGGCGACGTTCGCCACCGTGCTCACGCTTGCCGGGCCGGTCTTCGACAACGACAAGCTGACGAGCCGCCTGAAGTCAGTGTCGAACCGCCGCGAGGAGCTGCGCAAGAAGAGCCGAGCCGCACTGGACGGCGAGAAGAAGTCGATCCGCGTGCAGGACACCAGCATGACGAAGAAGTTCGTCGACAGGCTGGATCTTGCCAAGATGCTCGAAGATCCTGGCGTCCAGAAAAAGCTGATCCAGGCGGGCCTGCGCGGACCGAAGCCGATCTCCATCTTTTATCTCTGCCGCTTCGCTCTGCCGATGGTCTTTGGCCTCGGTGCGCTGATCTACATCTGGTTCATCAACGACCATGGCCTCGGTTTCAACATGAAGATCGGTGCTGTGGTGGTTGGCTTCGCCGCCGGCTTCTATGGCCCGAACATTTTCGTCGAAAATCTCATCACGAAGCGCCGCACGTCGATCATGCGCGCCTTTCCTGACTCGCTGGACATGATGCTGATCTGCGTCGAGTCCGGCATGTCCATCGAACAGGCGTTCGCGCGGGTGGGTGAGGAAATCGGGTCAGCGTCGGTGGAGCTGGCCGAAGAACTGGCCCTGACGACGGCGGAGCTGAGCTACCTGCAGGATCGCCGGCAGGCCTACTACAATCTTGCCGAGCGCACGAACCATCCAGGCGTCAAGGGCGTTGCGATGGCGCTGGTGCAGGCTGAGAAGTACGGCACCCCGATGGGGGCCGCTCTGCGCGTGATGGCGAAGGAGAACCGCGAGATGCGGATTACCGAAGCCGAGAAGAAGGCGGCAGCGCTGCCGGCCAAGCTGACTGTGCCGATGATCGTGTTCTTCCTGCCCGTGCTCTTCCTCGTCATCCTCGGACCGGCCTTCATCAAGATCGATGCGATGGGCCTGGGCAAGACGAAGAGCGGCGCGACAGTGGAAGCTGAAACGAGCGAATAGGTCCGGGATCAGCTTCTCGGCTTGTAGGCGATCAGCACGTTGCCGGGTGTCTGGCCGAATGAGCCATAGCCTGAATTGACGAACAGCATGCCTGCGCCTGCCGAGAGGCCGTGCGCGTCGATCGATCCGCCCTTGCCGGCGATGTCCTTGTTCAGCGTTGTCTTTGCGCCGACGGTGTCGAGGCGATTGATCACGCGGCCATCGGCGCCATCGAGGATGATCACTTCGCCGCCGAGCGTTGCGCCAACCAGCGCGCCGTCAATCACGAGTGGCGCCGCGGAGAAGCCGTACTTCGTGGTGCAGGCGATGACTTCAGTGGCGCGGGAGCCCGTGCAGTTGGGTTGCGCGGCGTAGGACCATGCGGGGCGGCCGGTGGCGATATCGAAGGCATAGACCCCGGCTTTCGACACGAATTTCGGATCAGGCGAGATGATCGGGTCATTGATCGGCACGTAGACCTTGCCCGCGTCCGCCGTGATGCCCCAGTGCACGCCGCCAAGCGCCGTGCCCTCGCCGATGCGGTGGCTCCAGAGAACCTTGCCCGTGTTTGCATCCAGCGCCCAGGCGTGGCCGGATTTCTGGCCGGCAAGGACAACATCCTTGCCATTCACCGCGGCGATCACTGCGCCAGCGCCGAAATCGAAGTCGCGACCGTCGCCGCCGAATAGGACGGGGCAGTTGGGTCCGTTCTGTCCGGTGCCGACATCACACGACATGTTCCAGACGTCCGCCGCCATCGCCTGATATTGCCAGGAGACTTTGCCGGTGTCGGCGTTGAGAGCGATGATGGCGTCCGACGTGTCGGTGGCCGGGTGGGAAGTGTTCTCGCCGGTGGTGACGATGATGTTGTTGCGCTTGGCGTCGTAGACAGGGACTGACCAGATGGGCGCGCCGGAGGGGCCTTTCTGTTTGACGCCGAGCGAGCTGACCTGGCCGTTGTAGGTCGGCTCCGGCATGGTGTGGTATTCCCACGCGTGGCTTCCGTCTGCGGCGTTGAGGGCGACGACAGAGCCGTGGCCTGAGCAGCATTCCGAACGCGGGTTCATGGCCGACGCGACGCCGGAGGCAGATAGTGGGACGATGATCTTGTCCTTCGCGAAGATGACGCCGCCACGGATCTGGCCGCCGGAGCCATCGACCGGCTGGCCGCTGGCTTTCCAGACGAGCGCGCCGCTCGCTGCGTCGACGACATGGATGTCGCGGCCGACTGAGAGCGCGACGACGCGCTGGCCGCCGATGTCGCCGATGGCGGGGGTATTGCGTGAGGAGGCGGCGTAGGACCACTTCACGCAGCCTGAGGCGGCGTCGATGGCGAGGAGCTTCTGTCCGCCAGTTGCGTAGACCGTGCCGTCGCTGAGGACAGATGCGCCGGTGCCGCCGCCCTGGCCCGGGAAGGCGATGGACCAGGCGATTTCCATGTTGGCGAGTTGCGCCCTGCTGAGGCCGGCCTCGGAGGCGGAGAGGCTGCGGCTCAGGTCGCTATCGATGCCGAAGCCGGCGTTGACGATGGTGGCGGTGGAGCTGACGGCGCGCTTCTCGGGGGCGCACAGGAGGGCGTCGCTCCAGGTTGCCGCGGCCGCGGCCTGACCGGCGGTGAGCCAGGTGACGAGGTCAGCCCTTTCCCTCTCGTTCAGCGAGGCCGCCATCGGCGCCATGATGCCGCCGGGGGCCATCACTTCGCGCAGGCGGGCCGGGGCGAGCGTGCGCATCGAGGCGAGCGTGGCGGCGCGGGTCGTGCCCGGATTGTCATGGCATACGGCGCAGGCCTTCTGGTAGACGCCGGCGCCGGGATGGTCGGCCGAGACCTGGCCGATGGCTGCGGGGCTCAGGACTGGCGTTGCGAGCGCGACGATCGCGAGAAGGCCGCCACCGGTGCCGAGGGTCAGTGCCGCCGCAGCCAAGGATTTGCGCAGGTTCATGGTGGTCCTCCCGGGCAGACTAGCCAGCCTGCTTTCCGCTGGCGCAAACTCGCCGCAGTTGGCCGGGAATTCAACTGCTCAATGCGACGCGATGGCGTCGCTAGCTGCGCCACCGGAGCGTGCGCGGTTCGATCGGGTTCACGAACGGGCGGCCCTCGGATCGTGACGCGGTCCATTCCTTCTTCAGGATGCGGTACCATTTGGCCTGAACGTCGATGTCGTCGATCCAGAGCATGTTCTGCTGGTAGGCCATACCCTTGTTCTGCAGGTTCACCATGTGGCCGTCCTGGCCGAGGAATTTCCGGGCGGCGGGGATGAGTATGGGCAGGGCGAGGTCGAGGAAGGGCGCATTCTGCCAGAAGGTGATCTGGGTAATGCGAGTCTTCTTCAGCGTCACTGGCGTGAGGCAGGTGAGGGTGAAGATTCGACGCTTCTCGGCCTCGACGATCTCCCACCGGAAGCCGGGGATCTGGAAGACGATCTCGGTGGTAACCTTGTCGCCCATCAGCATCTTGTAGGCCAGCGAGTTCCCAGACGGCTGGTGGCGCGCGAGGGCCCAGCCGCGCGTGGCGGGAATGAACGGCTTTTCCTTCAGACGCAGGCCGGTGCTGGGCGGCCGCCACCACCATTGATTGTGCACGAAGGGCACGTGAGCCGGGTCCATCAGGCCGACGACCGCGTCGTCCATGTGGGCGTTGAACATCTCGGCGACAACGAATTTCGGGCATAGGCCGGGCGCGATGTCGAACGCTGGCGGTGGCGTGGCAGGCTGTTCGTCGGCCCGCGGGTTGTCGGCGACGTAGACGAAGATCATGCCGTTGATCTCGTGCACCGGATAGCGGCGCACGCGCACGCGCTCGGTGGCGAAGTCTTCGGGGTTGGGCAGCGACGGCATCAGCTTGCACTGGCCGTCCGTGCCGAAGCGCCAGCCATGATAGGGGCATTGTATGGTCGGCTCGCCATTGGTGTCTATCTGCTGCCCGGCCGAGAGTGGGACAAGGCGGTGCGGGCAAACATCGCGCAGTGCGAAGGCTTCTCCTTTTGCCGTGCGGGCGAGGAGGACGGGTTGGCCGAGAATGATGCGGCGGAAGTGCTCGCCCGGTTCAAGCGATTTCGAGACGCAGGCGAAATACCAGCTGTCGGTAAGCCAGCCTTCGGCGGTTATTCCCGCAGATTTCGTGAGCGTGCCGTCGGCCATGACCCGTACTACCTTGTACGGACGGGTTTATCCAATGTTTGGTGGTCGCAGTCGAGGCTGAGGGGGTAGCACATGGCGGGTCAGATCAAGCCTGAACGTAGCCCAAAGCCGCCCAAGCGCCGTGCCCGGGCGGCCGTGACGATTTCCGGCACGTGCCTCTGCAGCGCCGTCGCGATCGAGACCGACGCGCCGGTGTTCTGGGCCTGGCACGATCATTCGGAGGCCAGCCGGCGGGTCCATGGGGCGGCGTATGCGACCTATGTCGGATGCTGGAAGAGCAAGGTGAGGGTCGTGGGCGGCGAGGATGTGCTGGGACGATTTGACGATGTAAAACGGCGGCAGGTGCGATCGTTCTGTTCGCTGTGCGGGGCGCCAATGATGTTCACGCGCGGCGGCTCGTCCAAATGGGTGAACATTCCGCGCGCGCTGTTCTGCGCGCGCACGGGTCGCGAGGCGAAGTATCATGTCGCGATCGAGCAGCTTCAGGTCTGGGCGTATCTGGGCGCGCCGGTCGGTCCGCTGAGGGGCTATCCCGGTGTCAGTATAGAGAAGGTGCGCAAGGCGAAACCTGCGCGCGGCGGATCGTTCGGGACGTGAGCGTTCAGGCGACCCGCTTGATCTCGTTGTGGTTCATCAACAGGGTGTCGCCGCTGTCCTGTTCGATCAGGTAAGCGGGGTTACGGCGGTCTGCAGCGCGCGTGACAGTCGACCCATTCATTGTGCGCTCAAGGCGGTGCGTGAACACCTTCCGAATGACACCTTGCGCCGTGTGGCCATCCCACGTCCAGACAACGCGGACGCCGGGGGGGTGTGACTTCTTTTTCAGTCCGATCATGTGCAAACCAATGCAACGCCGATGCGCCCCACCAGACCGCGGAGAATGTTGCGGATTTGCCGCGCTTGCAACGCGACACATACAGCATGTGGAACTTGTCGCAGTCACGTCCGGTTGATGGGCTCGCACAAGCAGTTGTCGAAAGACGCGTTCGCCAACTGGGCCTAAGCTAGGAACGACGCCCCGGGCGTCAGCGCTGGGCCTCTCGTCCAGGGCTGCAGCAAGGCAGGGAAGGGCGCGGATTTGTCCCGCGCCCTCTCGCGTTGCTAGTGCACCATCAGGTTGACGGTGCGGGTTTCCACGACAGGGGCGGTGGTGTCCATGCTGTCGCGGCGTTCGAACTTCACCCGTGCGATCACGTCGCGAACCAGTGGCTTGATCTTCACGACATGATGAACGCTGCCATCGGCCATCGTCTCGTCGCTAGCGCCTGTGATCTCGGCTTGCGCAGGATCAATCACCGTCGCCGTCCAGCCTCCGCCAACCTTGACGGGCAGGTGCACGCTTTCGACCTTCGTGAGGTCGGTGTGGAACATGTAGTTGTCGGGCGTTTCTGCGGTGTTGGCGTCATCGGCTGCGTCGGCTGCCTTCATGGCGTCATCCATCGCTGGCGCAGCTGGCGTCTCGGATGCTGGGGTCTCGGCGGAGGCCGCATCTGCCGGGGCAGCTGTGTCGGCCGGAGCGGCTGATTCGCCGCTGCACGCGGCCAGTGCAAAGGCCGCTGAAGCCAGCAGGGTGATACGCATTGGAAGTCTCCTCATGTCCGACTCTTGTCCGGTTCCGGCAATGATACTCCGCCATCTGGCCGGGCGGTAGTGATGCTCTGCGAGATGGCTCCGGCCCATTTCGTGCGGGATTCGACGACCCAGTGTATCCCGTCGTCCCGGTTCGCCGGTGGTCAAGGCTGCCTTGTCGCCTTCTGGTTTGCGCCGCCCTGATGAAGGATGAGGTGGGCCGGCTTGCCGTCCGCCGCGGCCACGAAAGTGAGTTGAGCATCGACGATCCTGTAAAAGAATTCTGTCGCTGACTCGGCGAAGACCGGAAACTTCTCCTGGCCGGTGGCCTGGACCTGAAGCTGGCCGGATTCGAGCATCACGGTGAGCTTGAAGTCCGGCGCCGCGTCGAGCGTGTAGACGCCGGCATAGGCGGCGAGTGTTTCAGACGGGACAGAGATTTCCGCGCGTTCGCTTGCAGGCTTGGGCTTCGGCGTCAGCGGGATGGATGGATCGAGCACGTGCATGGCGATGTCGTCGGGCACGCCCGTGCGGTTGGCGAGCAGGACGACGCCGACATTGCGCTTCCTGTCGATCATGACGATAGCGCCGTAACCGCCTGTACCGCCGTCATGGTAGATGAAGTCGCCATCGCCCTGCGTGACGGTGATCCAGCCGAGGCCGATCCTGGTGTTCGGCGACGTGGTGAAACGCGGGGTCTGGGCGAGATGCATCGCGCGCTCGAGATCGCTCGCAGGCTCGCCGAGATTGGCGGCGAGGAATTTCATCATGTCGTTCATCGTGGAACGCAGGGCGCCTGCGCCGGCGAGGGCTGGCAGGTCCCAGTTAGGGGTGGGCGCGCCCTCTTCGGTGTGGCCCCTGGCAAGTCGCGCCTGCATGGGCGACGTCAGCGCGATGCCGGTCGACGCCATGCCAAGCGGATCGAGGATGCGCGTCTTCACGAGCTGCTCGTAGGTCTGGCCTGAGCGGTGGGCCAGAAGTGCGCCGAGGAGGCCCATGCCGAGATTGGAGTATTCGAACCCGGCGCCGGGGTCGCGGCGCAGCGTGTGGCTGGCGAGGAAAGCGTTGAGGTCCTCGGCCGTGTAGTCGGCGTAGGGGTTGCTGATGTCGGCGAACGACATGTTGGAGGGCAGGCGCGGCAGGCCTGAATTCTGTTCAGCGAGATGGGCAAGCGTGATCGCCTTGCCGTTCAGCGTCGGAAGCGTCATGGCCGGCGGGGCGTATTGCTGGGCGGGGGCGTCGAGCGAGACTTCGCCCTTCTGCACCATGTCGGCCAGCAGCGTGGTCGTGAAGACTTTCGTGACCGAGCCGATTTCGAAAACTGTCTCTGGGCCGAGAGGCTCCGCGCCTGCTCCGGGGTCGCCATAGCTGACGATGCGGGTCGAGCCGTCCGCATCCATCACGCCGAGGACCAGGCCGGTAGCGCGGCCGTCATCGATGCGGGATTTTATCAGCTCAAGGAGCTTTGAGTCGTCGGGAAATACGCTTGTCTGGGCCATGGCGGATCCTGCCAGGGATATCATGACGATGGCGGAGAGGAGCAAGGCGCGCATCTTGGCTTTCTCCGGCCCTTGGCGGGGCGGCGCGATTGGGTACGCCGGCGGGACGGGAGAGTATGCCAGTGATGTGTGTCGAGACAAACAGTGGAGGTGCGGACCTTTCCTCCCCCGGCCGATGGCCGGAAGAGGAAAACGCCTGCACTACATCGCGATGAAGTTGCCGTGGAAGCCCGGGGGGATCCGTTGGGGGATGGTGATGGTCGCCTGTGCGGGGCCCATGAAGTCGCGAGCGTTGAGTATGACGAGGTCGGTGCTGTTGTTGGCGTGATCCAGCACATAGCCGATCAGCCAGCCTTCATCCTCGCCGCTGTTCGCTGATGCTGGCACGAAGACGAATTCGCCGGGCATCTTGCCCTTGCCGAAGTCGCGGACTTGCCTGGTGCGGGCGGCGAGGTCGTGCTTGAAGATGCGCGAGTCGCCCATGAAGGCGGGGTCGGCGCCTTCGGGGAGGGCGACGCTGTAGGCGTAGCGGTATGGCTTGCCCGTGAGGCGTTCATCCGGGCGTGGGAATTCCTGCGGCGCTGAGTCGATCACGGTGCGTGTGACGCGCTTTGCGACCGGGTCGATCACGAGGCGTTCGAATGGCGTGGCGTTCGAGTTGGGGCCTGCAGCGCCATCGGCAAACATGGTGGTGTGGACTGCGGCGTCCATGATCACCTTGCCGTCGTCCGTTTCAAAAGCGTTGGCGGGATGGAAGATGTAGCAAGGCTCGATGTCGCACCAGATGATCTCGCTGCCCTTGCCTTCGCGGGGGAGCAGGCCGATGCGGGCGGCGTGTTTGGGATTCCAGCGATAGGGGAACGAGTCGCCTCCGACGAGCGCAGGCATCGAGAAGGTGACCGGGAGGTCCATGACGATCACATAGTTCTTCGTGATCATGCAGTCGTGGATGGACGGGCCGTCCTGCACGGCGATCGGTTCGTTGCGGCGGACTTTGCCGGAGGTGTCGACGACGGTGTGCCAGACATTCGCCGGATCCTGCACGTAGTAGGTGATGGCGTGCATCTCGCCCGTGTCGGGGTCGCGATGCGGGTGGGCGGAGAACGCCTTGCCAAGCGTGCCGCCAAAGTCGGTGTGCGTGATCGTGTCGAGCGTCTCGGTGACTTCAACCGGGAAGCCTCCGGCCTCGACGATGGCGAAGATTTTTCCGGCATGGCCGACGACGCTGGTGTTCGGACTTTCCTGGCCGGACGGACTGCGCGGGCCGGGCGCGCGGGCCTCTCCCAGGACTTCGCTGACGGTCGTGGAGCGGAGCCAGCGGTTGCGATACCAGAGCGCCTTGCCATCCTGCAGGCGAACGCCGTGCAGCATGCCGTCGCCAACGAACCAGTGGTGCGTGGCGTGGTTAGGCGTCTTGAGCGGGTTGGGTCCGTTGCGGACATAGAGGCCGTTCAGCCTGGCGGGAATCTCGCCGGTGACTTTCAGGTCGGTGAAGGTCGCCTCGGATTTCACCGGTGTGTGGATGCCGGTGAGATAGGGGTTCGGCGCCTTGGCGCGACGCAGCTTCCGGTTGAGGCTGGCGACACCCATAAGGCCGGTGGTGACGGCGCCGCGGATGGCCGTTTCGACGGGGCTGGTCATGGCACTTCCCTCTGTTTTTTGTCCGCACTGATCGGCGGTCTGGCGTTTCGGGTAACCCGTATCAGGCGCGGCGTTTGGGCGTGTTGCGCCGGACGCCGACTATGTTTACAGTGATAACATGGCAAGGAATGATAACAGTGTCAACATCGAAAATCAGGGTGAGCGCTATCACCATGGCGACCTGCGCGCCGCGCTGATTGAAGAGGGGCTGAAGCGGCTGCAGGCCGGCCCTGCGGAGGCGCTGAGCCTGCGTGAGATCGCGCGCAATGTCGGCGTGTCAGCGACGGCGGTGTACCGGCATTTTCCCGACAGGGCGGCGCTGCTGGGCGCGCTGTGTCTCGTCGGCGATGAGAGGCTCGCGGATGCGTTTGCTGCGGCAATGGCCAGGGCCAAGCCGGGGCTCGATGCGTTCAGCGCGATGGGGCGCGCCTATGTGCGGTTCGCGCTCGCGAACCCGTCACTGTTTCGTCTGATGATGTCGGCGCAGGTCGGCGGCCTGGATCATGGGCGTTCGCGCGGGCGGGACATGCTGGCGCGCGGGATCGCCGAGATGAGCGGCGGCAGGACGAGCAAGGCAATGCAGGATGTGCGTCAGCTGCGCGCCTGGTCCATGGTTCACGGGCTGGCGATGCTGATGCTGGACGGGCTGGTGCCAGCGGATGATGCGATCATCGCGCGCGTGGTGGATGCGGCCGTCCTGTAGGAACGGCCGCCTCGCGATGTCTACTCCGCAGCCGCGCGCTTCGGCAGTTTCCAGCCGGGGCGGGCGAAGTGGCAGGTGTAGCCGTTCGGGATGCGCTCGAGATAATCCTGATGCTCGGGCTCTGCCTCCCAGAAAGCGCCGACGGGTTCGACCTCGGTAACAACCTTGCCGGGCCAGAGGCCGGAGGCGTTGACATCGGCGATGGTGTCGAGGGCGATGCCTTTCTGGTCTTCGCTCTCGTAGTAGATCGCCGAGCGATAGCTCATGCCAATGTCGTTGCCCTGGCGGTTGCTGGTCGTGGGGTCGTGGATCTGGAAGAAGAATTCGAGCAGGTCGCGATAGGACCATTTGGCGGGGTCGAAGATGATCTCGATCGCCTCGGCATGCGAGCCATGGTTACGATAGGTGGCGTTGGGGACATCGCCGCCAGAGTAGCCGACGCGGGTGGAGATGACGCCGGGTTTCTTGCGGATCAGGTCCTGCATGCCCCAGAAACAGCCGCCGGCGAGGACTGCGCGTTCAGTGGTCATGGTTGTTCTCCGCGGATGGTGTTTCCTGCCCAATGTAGTGCAGGCTGGCGACAAACCCTAGTACGGACGTGGGTCCGATCTGGTTGCGGAGCCGGCTCTGTCGCGTCGCACCCGGATTAGTCCGTCTTTCCGTCGCGCTGGCCGCGCGCCAGTGATACACGGAGGCTGCAACAGCTCTTGTGACGAGGCGCCGCTATGCATTTGCGGAGTTTAGGGATGCTGGTGACGGCATTGGCGGCTTGCGACCACGGAAGCCAGCCGCCGGATGGCACGAGGCAAGCGGCAGCCGCGGCAAATCCGGTCCATCATTTCGAGATTTCCGTCACCGACATGGATCGCGCGGTGCGGTTCTATCAGTCCGTGTTCGGATACGAGCTGAGCCGGCAGACCGTTGACGGCTATGAGATGGCGTTCTTCCCGCGCGCAGATGGTGAGCCAGGTTCAAGCGGGGCGCTCGCGAAAGGGGACGTATATGTGCCCTCCACCTCAGGCGCGATCATCTACTTCGATGTGGCCGACATCGACCCCGTGCTCGAACGCGCAGCCGCGCAGGGCGCAAGTGTTCTCTTTCCGAAGAAACACATCGGGGCGGCCGGCTACGTCGCCGAAATTTCCGATAGCGAGGGCAATCGTATTGCCCTGTCCGCAGTCTCAGACTGACCGCAGTGCTGCAACCTTCAATTCGTAACGGGCGGCAGGGGCCAGCGCTTCCCGTTGGTGCGCCGGCCTAGACCTTCGTCGGCCCCGCCTCGAGCACATCCTCAACCGTACGCAAGCCCGGCTTCGGCGACGTCACCAGCACGGCCATGTTTCCCGGGAGGTGCTTGTTGTCGAGCATCTTCTCGTGGGCTTCGGGGATGTCGGCCCAGGGGAAGACCTCGGACATACATGGATCGAGGCGGCGTTCCAGCATCAGCTGGTTGGCCTGGCTCGCCTGCAGCAGGTTGGCGAAGTGCGAGCCCTGAACGCGCTTCTGGCGCATCCAGAGGAAGCGGGCGTCCATGGTGAGGTTGAAACCTGTCGTGCCGGCGCAGATGACGACCATGCCGCCGCGCTTCACGACGAAGACCGAGGTAGGCATCGTCGCTTCGCCCGGGTGTTCGAAGACGACGTCGACGTCCTTGTTGCCCGTGATCTGCCAGATGGCTTTGCCGAACTTGCGGGCTTCCTTCATGTACTCGTTGAACTCGGGCGTGTTCACTTTCGGAAGCTGGCCCCAGCATTTGAAGTTGTTGCGGTTGATAACGCCCTTGGCGCCCATCTGCAGCACGAAGTCAGTCTTGGAATCATCCGAGATGACGCCGATGGCGTTGGCGCCGGCGACGGCGCAGAGCTGCACGGCGTAGGAGCCGAGGCCGCCCGAAGCGCCCCAGACCAGGACGTTGTGGCCGGGACGCAGCACGTGCGGACGGTGGCCGAACAGCATGCGGTAGGCGGTGGCGAGCGTCAGCGTGTAGCAGGCTGCCTCTTCCCAGGTGAGGTGCTTGGGACGCTCCATCAGCTGGCGCGACTGGACGCGGCAGAACTGGGCGAAGGAGCCATCCGGCGTCTCATAGCCCCAGATGCGCTGGGTGGGCGAGAACATCGGGTCGCCGCCATTGCACTCTTCGTCGTCGCCATCGTCCTGGTTGCAGTGGA
Source organism: Hyphomonadaceae bacterium (assembly GCA_022844475.1). Lineage (GTDB taxonomy): Bacteria > Pseudomonadota > Alphaproteobacteria > Caulobacterales > Hyphomonadaceae > UBA7672. Next base: position 51,505 of record JALHLR010000010.1, read on the forward strand.
TGACGACTTCATCGCCCGGCTTCCAGCGCTTCACCCTGTCGCCGACGGCCCAGACGATGCCCGAGGCATCGGATCCGGCGACATGGAAGGGCTGCTTGTGGACGTCGAACATCGAGATGGGCTCGCCGAGGCCGGCCCAGATGCCGTTGTAGTTGACGCCGGCCGCCATCACGAGGACCAGCACCTCGTCGGATGCGATCTCGGGCGTGGGCACGACTTCGAGTTGCATGGCTGTCTTGGGGCGCCCCTGCCGTTCGCGGCGGATCGCCCAGGCGTGCATGTTTTTGGGGACATGGAAGTCGGGAGGAATTTCCCCGACAGCGTAGAGGTCTTTCACTTCACGCTTCGCTGCGCCGTCTGCCACGTTGAACCTCTCCCGCCGCTTCGGGGCTTTTTGTTGTGCTTTGCCGTCCGCGTGTGCACAGGCGCCCGTCAAGCGGGCGTCACATTGTCCAAGAGCCGAACGGATTGCAAGCAATCTTGTTGCACTGCAATACGAACGCCGAAAGCGGCGCGGCAAGGCTCGCCCGCAAGTCGACGTCGGGCGGAAGTTTGTGCCCCGGACACGACCGAAGGCAGCGGAGATTCCTACGCAATGGGGCGACATTACGATGTTGCCTGCTGTGCGGGCGCAAAGCGCGCTGACGTGAACCCGGCGCCAGAGCCGATGACTGCGGGACGCGAGATGGCCATGCGCGGGTTCTGGGCTGCCGTCGCCGTAGACAAGCCACCGTCTGGGAGACAGACGGTTGTGCGAGACTTTGGAAGCCAGTTGGCAGGAGACATCAAATGACGCGGCAGGCCATGACACGACAGGCATGGGTGAACGGCGTCTATGTGGCGGCGGATGAGGCGAGGATTTCGCCTTTCGATCGCGGCTTCCTGTTTGCCGACGGCGTTTATGAAGTGACCGCCGTCTATGGCGGGCGGCTGATCGACATGGAGCGGCATCTCGATCGGCTCGAGCGCAGTCTGCGCGAGCTTAAATTCGGGACGATGCCTGACCGGCACGAGCTGGAAGAGGTTCACCGCACGCTGGTGGCCAACAACGGTATCGGCGAGGGCTATGTCTATCTGCAGGTGACGCGCGGAGCGTATGGCGCGAGGGATTTCGTGGTGCCGGAGACGCCGCGCCTGACCATTTTCATGTTCGCCGAGCCGCGCGCGCTGATCGACACGCCATCGGCGCGCAATGGGACGCGCATTGTGAGCGTGCCGGACATTCGCTGGGCGCGGCGCGACATCAAGTCGGTCGGGCTGCTGGCGCAGGCGCTGGCCAAGACCGAGGCGAAGGTGCGGGGCGCGGATGATGCATGGCTGGTGGCGCCGGATGGTTTCGTGACGGAGGGCGCATCGTCGAATGCGTGGATCGTAACGAAGGACGGCGAGATCATCACGCGGGCGATCTCGAACATGATCCTTGCCGGCGTGACGCGGCATGCGCTGTTCGATGCGCTGGGCCAGCGCGGTGGCAAGATCACCGAACGCTCCTTCACGCTGGAAGAGGCGAAAGCCGCGGTGGAGGCTTTCTCGACGGCGGCGACCGGGTTGGTGACGCCGGTGGTTGAGATCGATGGCGTCGTGCTTGGATCGGGCAGGCCCGGGGCGGTGACGCGGGGGGTGCAGAAGATCTACTACACTGCGATCGGCGCGGATGTGGCGAAGGCTGCCCCGTGGGTGGAGACGTAAGCATGTCTGGCGGCTCCGCGTGCCTCCACGGTACGACTGCGGATATGGGGTTTGCCGAGAGAGCCCCTGGCGCCTTGCCGGACTTTACAACGAACGCAGAAGCGCAGAACGCAGGCTCAAGAAACTTGGCCCCGCGCATCAAATCGCCCGGGGTCAAGTACGCGAGAAGACCGACGAGTTCATTGTGATCGACAAGGATCGCGGGCTCGACACAGTCAAACGCAAATGAGCGCGTTCCTGTGGCGGCGCTGACCGCCGCATTCGCCGTGCTGCATGCATGTCCCGATGTTGCGCAAGCGATCTCTTTTTCGGGATTCACACGAAGGCTTGGTGGGCCCAGTATGGATGGGGCTGAGTCGGGAGAGGCTGATGGGCAGGCGGGTCGAAATCCTTGGCGAGATGTTTGCGGTGCTGCCGTTCGATGAGGCGCGCTTCTTCAACCTGCCGTGCGTCTATCTGATGGCGCATGAGGCGGCCGACAACTTTGTCGTCCACTATGTCGGTCAGACCTCCAAGCTTCACCAGCGCTACGCCAGCCACCATCAGCTGGCGGCGGCGAAGGCGCGGGGCGCCACACACGTGCTCGTGCTTGTCGTGCGCGATGCGCGCGACCGGTTGGCGTTCGAGACAATGATGCGGTGGTTCTACAAGCCGCCACTGAATGCCGAGGAAGTCCCGTCGCACATGCAGGGCTGGCGCGCCGCCATGCATTGCGGGAAGGCCGACATCGCGGAGCTTGCGCGCGCTTCCCACATGACGTGCGAGCGGGGGCTGCTCCCGCCTGCGGTTAAGGAACCGGTGGTCGCGCGGGGCTGACGGAAGCCTTCCGCGCACGATATCGGTGGTGCGGCGACAACACAGGGCAGGGCCTTGCCGGTAGCGCTTGCTTCGGCCAGCGGTTTGCAGTTTTGTGCCTTCGCATTTGCAGCAAGGGCCGGACATGGCTGATACGACCTCGACCCAGTTCCAGCACGACCCGGACAAGCCGTGGATTTTCCGCACCTATGCGGGGCATTCGACGGCGGAGGAGAGCAACAAGCTCTACCGTAAGAATCTGTCGAAGGGGCAGACCGGCCTGTCGATTGCTTTCGACCTGCCGACACAGACGGCTTACGATTCCGATCACGTTCTCGCGCGCGGCGAAGTCGGCAAGGTGGGCGTGCCGGTTGGGCATCTGGGCGACATGCGGGCGCTGTTCGACCAGATCAAGGTCGAGGAGATGAACACCTCGATGACGATCAACGCGCCAGCGGCGTGGTTGCTCTCATTGTATGTCGCGCTGGCGGACGAACAGGGCTGCGATCGCAAGAAGCTGCAGGGCACAACGCAGAACGACATCATAAAGGAGTACCTCTCGCGCGGCACCTATGTGTTCCCGCCGAAGCCCTCGATGCGGCTGATCGGGGACATGGTGGCCTGGTGCTATACCGAGACGCCGAAATGGAATCCGCTGAACGTCTGCTCGTACCACCTGCAGGAAGCGGGGGCGACGCCGGAGCAGGAGCTGGCCTTTGCCCTGGCGACGGCGTGCGCTGTGCTCGACACGGTGAAGGCCGGGGGGCAGGTGCCCGACAAGGATTTCACGACGGTCTTCTCGCGCATCTCGTTCTTCGTGAACGCCGGCGTCCGGTTCGTGACCGAGATGTGCAAGATGCGCGCGTTCGTGGATCTCTGGGAAGAGATCGGCCGCGAGCGTTACGGCGTGACAGATACGCGGGCGCTCATGTTCCGCTATGGCGTGCAGGTGAACTCGCTGGGGCTGACCGAACAGCAGCCGGAAAACAATGTCTATCGGATTCTGATTGAGGCGCTTGCCGTGACGCTGTCCAAGCGGGCGCGTTGCCGTGCGCTCCAGCTGCCGGCATGGAATGAGGCGCTGGGCCTGCCGCGGCCCTGGGACCAGCAATGGTCACTGCGCCTGCAGCAGATCCTCGCCTTGGAGACAGACCTGCTGGAGTTCGAAGACCTGTTCGACGGCTCGCATGTCGTGGCCGCGAAGACCGAGGCGCTGAAGGACCAGGCGCGTGAGATGCTCGCGAAGCTGGATGCATCGGGTGGGACGATCGACAATATCGAATTCATGAAGAAGGAACTGGTCGACAGCCAGCGTGCGCGCCTGAAGCAGATCGAGGCAGGGCGGCAGGTTGTGGTCGGCGTCAACCGGTATGAGACGACGGAAGTCTCCCCGCTGTCAGGTGGCGACGGTTCGATCATGGCGACGGATCATGGCGCGGAGAGCCGGCAGATCGCCAGGCTGAGGGCGTGGCGATCGCAGCGCAGTGCGGAGGCGGCGGCGAATGCGCTGGGCGAGTTGCGTGCGGCTGCGTCGAGTGGCGCGAACATCATGCCGCCGAGCATTGCGGCGGCGAAAGCCGGCGTCACAGTCGGCGAGTGGGGTCAGGCGTTGCGTGAGACGTTTGGCGAGTATCGTGGGCCAACCGGCGTCGCCATCGTGATCGAGACGGGCGGGGACGAGGACATCGAGAAGGTCAAGGGCGAGGTCGAGCGCGTGTCGAAGAAGCTAGGCCGAACATTGACCTATGTGGTGGGCAAGCCTGGGCTTGATGGCCACTCCAACGGATCGGAGCAGATTGCGGCGCGGGCGCGGCAGGCGGGCATGAATGTCGTCTACGAAGGCATCCGCTTCACGCCGGAGGAGATCGTGCAGCAGGCGATCGACAGCCAGGCGCATGTCGTCGGCCTGTCGATCCTGTCAGGCTCGCATCTCGACCTGGTGAAGGAGACGGTCGGCATCCTCCGCGCCAAGGGACTCGACATTCCGGTTGTCGTCGGCGGGATCATTCCGGAGGCAGACGCGCTCGCCCTCAGGCAGATGGGCATCCGAAGGGTCTACACGCCGAAGGACTACAAGATCACCGAGATAATGGGTGATGTCGTGAAGGTAGTCGAGGAAACACTGGTGAAGACGGCGGGGTAAGCGTTACTTCTTCTTCGCCTGGTTCAGCACAATGGCATTCCTTACCAGCGCCTTCAGCGCCTTCAGCGCTTTCGCGTCGAGCTTGACACCTTCCCTGCAATCGATGGCGCGACGCGTGGCGCCGGTGAAGGGGGCGTTGAAGAGGCCTGCCGGGTCTTCGAGCGCTGCGCCGTGCATGAAGACCAGCTTCACGTAGGCCTTGTAGGTCTCGGCCGTGCAGATGATGCCGCTCTTCTCGAAGACGGGAACGCCCTCGGGTTTGGTCGGCTTGCGCCACTTCACCGTTTCGATGATGCCCGGATCGGCCGACAGGATGGCAGCGCGGGCGCGCTCGAGCACATCTGCGCGCCAGTCGGCTGCGGTCGTTTTTGGCGTTGCCGCTTTTGCCTTCCTCGCCATGCGATCCCCTAGAGTTTTTCGCCGGGCAGCTTGCTTGCCTGCCTGATCCAGTCGGTGAACTGCTTCGGGTCGAACGCGCCTTCGCGGATGTTGAGGTAGCGGACGTTCTTCACCTTTGATGCGTCCGGCGGGACGGGATCGAGATCCGTGCCGCGGAAGAACGTCACCTTTGTGTATGCTGCGAAGACGTGGAAGCTCACGAACCATGTGCCGTCGCCCTTGCCATACAAGGGCGAGTTCCATTTGACGGCCTTGGCCACTCCCGGCACGACGCGTTCGATGATGGCGTCCATCTGCCTGCCGATGTCGCTCTGCCATCCCGGCATGGCGGCGATGTAGGCCTGCACGGGCGCATCGCCATCGCCTTTTGCAATCTGCGGGTTGCCGCCGGACAGGCGAACGACGCCGTCCGGTCCGGGCTTGAGAAGCTTGCGCGTCTTCGCGCCATTGCGCGCTGGTGCTTTTCTGGTCGTCCTCGCCGGGATCTTCGTCACGACAGTTCAGCTCCGTGAAATCCGGGTTCTCATCTTTCCCGCTGACCATCAGCCAGCAATTGTTCCAGTGCATCCGCGATCGCCGTCATCCCTTTCACGTTGGGATGATAGAGCGCGCCGGCGACGGGCGCCCCGGGGCGCGGGTAGCCGTTCATCCACGGGGCTTCGCTGCAGGCGTCGTGGCCTTTGGAGAATTCGGAGGCGGTGATGACGCTGGCGTTGTTCTGTGTGGCGACTGTGCGCGTGATCTCTGCAAGGCGGCGTGCGGTGTAGCGGGCGCCATCTGCCTGGATGGCGTCAAGCGGCGTTGCCGGGCAGGATCCGGCTTCCGGCAGAACGGCGAGATAGTCGACGAAGACAAGCTGCGCCTGTGGCGCGCGGCGGCGAATCTCCTTTGCGACGGCGTCCATGCGCGCCGCGAGATCGGCGTAGGTTTTTTCGGCCGGCGGCGCGATCATCGGCGCGCAGTCGTCCTCGAGGCCCGTTTCGGCCATCAGGCCGGCGCAGGAGGCATTCGTGAGACCGCCGATATAGCCAAGATCGTTACCGCCGATCGTGACGGTGACGAGGCGCGTGTCCGGCGTCAGCGCATCGAGCTGGGGCGGGATCGCGCCGCGCGGGCCGGTCAGGTGGGCGGTGGTGGCGCCGCTGCAGCTGACATCCGTGAGGTTCAGGCTCAGCCGCGCGGCAAGCTGGTGCGCGTAGTTCTGCGTTGAGCGATAGCAGGGCGCGGGCGTCGCCTCATAGTAGTCCGGGATGCCGGGGCCCGCGGCAAATGACGAGCCCATCGCGACATACTTCGCGCCGTCTGGCATGGATGGCGCGGGTTCAGGGATCTGGACGCACGCCGTGAGCGCCGAGATTGCGAGAACTGCGCAGAACCGTGTGATGAGCATGACGCGTTTTCCCGGCACTTGATGAAGCGAGCTAACACCGGCGCGCGTGATCTGCCTAGCCGCGCATGCGCCCGCGCGATAAACCCCGCGCATGACAATCGAACCTGCCGTGCTCGAAAACGCCTTTGTCCGACTTGAGCCGCTGGAAGAGCGGCATCGCGAGCCGCTGCGCGCGGCGGGCAATGACCCGGATCTGTGGCGGTTCGCGAATGTGAATCTCGACAACGCCGATTTTGATGCGTGGGTCGAGCATCGGTTTGCCGAGATCAAGCGGGCGGGGGAGATGACGTGGGCGGTGTTCGACAAGGTGTCGGATACTCATGTGGGGTCAACCAGCCTGCTCGCCTATCTGCCAGCGCACAGGCGGGTGGAGATCGGCTGGACCTGGTATGCCAAGCGCGTGTGGTCGGGGGCGGTGAACCCGTCCTGCAAGCGGCTGTTGCTGGCGCATGGGTTCGAGGTGCTGGGGCTGAACCGCATGGAGCTGAAGGCGGACGCGCGCAATGAGCGCTCGTGCAAGGCGATGGCGCGTTTCGGCGCGAAGTTCGAGGGCATTCACCGCTCGCACATGGTGCGGCCGGATGGCCGGCTGCGCGACACGGCGTGGTTCAGCGTCATCCGCGAGGACTGGCCGGGCGTGCGCGATGGGCTCGATGCAAGGCTGGCGGGGTTTGCCCCGCCTCGGAAATTCGATTGAACTGGCGACCAATTGCTGACGATCTGCAGGTTCTTGATGGAGGAAATCATGAAGCGAGCTGCAGGTCTCGTGCTGGTCTTGGCCATGGCCGGCTGCGCGACGCCGCAGGTACCGGAGCCGCCCGCTCCGCCGACGCTCAGCGATGCGGCTTTCAAGACGATGCTTACGGCAGCGTTCACCTCGAACAAGATGGCAGAGTGGGAGCCGGCGGCTGCGGCGCTGCTGGCGCGCACGGACCTTACCGATGCGCAGCGCGCCCAGGTCTATTTCGGCCGTCGCATCAATCGCGGCGTCTGGGTCGAGAGCGGGACAGTCGCGACGCCTCAGTGCGCGGTGCTGGATATCGATCGTGGCCTGGCGCTGATGTCGGAAGGGCCTGCCGCAGAAGCGGCGAAGCGTGACCGGCTGTATCAAGAATCGCGCTACCGGTTCTTCATTGCGCCGGGCAATTGCGACTAGCCGCATGATCTCGCCAACGATCAGCTTTGACGATTTCATGAAAGTCGACATCCGCGTTGGCGTGATTGTCTCGGCCGAGCCGTTTCCGGAGGCTCGCAAGCCAGCGATCAAGCTGCGGATCGATTTCGGGTCAGAGATTGGCGAGAAGAAATCGTCGGCGCAGATAACGAAGCACTATACGCCTGAGGCTCTGGTCGGTAAGCGAGTGCTGGCGGTGGTGAATTTTCCGCCGCGGCAGATCGGCAAGTTCATGTCCGAGGTGCTGACGCTTGGCGTGCCCGATGAGGCAGGCGAAGTTGTGCTGATCTCGCCGGATATCGATACGCCTGTTGGCGGACGGATGTTCTGACGCGCTACCGCCGCCCGGCGAGCCAGACGCCGGCAAGAACGAGCGCGCAGCCTGCGAGCTGCATCGTCGTGAGCGCCTCTCCGAACAGCGGCCAGGCTGCGAGGGCGGCTGCGACCGGCTGGATAAGCAGTAGCAGGCCGGCGAGGGCTGCGGGTGTTGCGCCGACGCCGGCGATGATCAGGCCCTGGCCGATCACGTGGGCGACCACCGCGAGCGCGAGCGGCCAGGTGAACCAGCTGACATCGGGCGGGATCAGTGTTTCGCCGCGCACGACGCATGCGATTGCGGACACAGCCAGCGTGGTCGCCGTCGACCAGAACAGGACCGGCATCGCGCCGCTTTCGCGGCGGGCGAGTTTTGCGAAGAAGAGGTAGAGGCCCACCATAACGGCGGCCACCATTGCGAGGAGGTCGCCTGAAAGCGCTGCGCCACCTGCGTTGGCAGCACCGCGCGACAGCATGAAGGCGCCGGTGAGCGCCATGGCGAGGGCGACCAGCCAGATGCGTGCGGGCCGTTCCCGCAGGACGACCCATGCGACAAGCCCGACCGCCGCGTTGCCCAGATTGACGAGGAAGGTAGCGTTGGCGACCGAGGTCATCACAAGGGATGCGTGCCAGAAGGCAATGTCGAGCCCGAAGAAGGTTCCTGCGAGAAGCGCCATCGGCGAGGGGCGACCGATCCTGCCGCCCTGCGCCTTGATCACCAGCGCGATCAGCGGCAGCGCGAATGCGAAGCGCCAGAAGCCGGTGGCCTGTGGCTCGAACGCGGAGAGGCGCAGGCCGATGGGCGCAAAGCCGATGGCGATGGCGCCAGCGATGAGCATCGCCGGGCCCGCCCAGGCGGGCCAGGGCGGACGGGTTTCGGCAGGCGTGGTCAAGCGGGCAATCCGATCCGGGCGCGAATGTCGACAGCCGCCAGGCCAGCATCGCGCAAGGCCGCGAGCGTCAGTGATCGGTCGCGTTTGGCGAATCGTCTGCCGGACTCGTCGGTGAGCAGGCGGTGATGGGTGTAGAGGGGTTGCGGCAGGCCGAGCAGTCTCTGCAGCAGCACGTGCACATGCGTCGCGTCGCGAAGATCCTCGCCGCGAATCACATGCGTCACGCTTTGCAATGCATCATCATGCACGACGCAGAGATGATAACTCGCGGGCGTGTCCTTTCGCGCCAGCACGATGTCGCCATGGATTTCTGGACGCGCAGCAATGCTGCGTTCCGCCTTTGTTGCTTCGTCGCGTTCGCGAAATTCCAGACGCGCGAAAACTTCGCCTAGCAGGTCTTGTGAATATCTCATCGAGAGGCGCCACGCGAATGCATCGCCGCGCGCCATGCGGAACTCCTGCTCGTCTTCGCTCATCGGTTTGGATGGTCCGCGATAGATGATTCCATCGCCGCCTTCGCCCGGCGCGTGGGGCGCCGACATCGCCTCCTCGGCGATCTCGCGCCGCGTCAGGAAGCAGCGATAGAGAACGCCGATGTTGCGCAGCTTCTCGAGCGCGCTGGCGTAATCTGTGAAGTGTTCGGACTGGCGGCGGACGGGCGTTGGCCAGGTCAGGCCGAGCCAGGCGAGGTCTTCGAGGATCGCAGCCTCGTATTCTGGCCGGCATCGCGTTGTGTCGATGTCTTCGACGCGGAGCAGAAGCAGTCCGCCCTCCCGGCGCGACATATCGTGCGCGAGGAGGGCGGAATAGGCGTGGCCGAGATGGAGACGGCCGGTCGGACTTGGCGCGAAGCGAGTAACGAACGTCATCGCGCCCCGATTTGGGTTACTTCGTGTGCTCGGACTTCACGCCCAGGTCCTTGATGATCTGGGATGGCGTCGAAGAGCCCATCATTGCGCCCGTCATGACCGTCTCGAAGCTGGAGAACGGCATGGGTTTCGCCGGCTGGATCGCGAGACGAAGCTTGCCACCGAGTTCCAGGAAGGAGGCGATCGGGTTGAGCAGGCCAGGGATTTCCGGAATGTCCTGGCTGACCGCAGCCGCCATCGTCTTCAGACCACTGGAGGCCATCACGCGGACATTCTCCGACGTCATCGGCTCGGCGCCCATGCCCATGACAGGAGCGAAGTCGCCCATCAGGCCATAGATCTTCGGCAGTCCGCCCTTGTCCTCGATGTTGAACTCGATGAGCTTCAGGGAGGTGCTGGTATTGAAGACGTTCGCGAGAGCTTCCTGGTCGGTCGATTCGATGTTGTCGGGGATCAGGTCGGACACCGCCTTGAAGCTGGGGAAGCCGCCTTCATACTTGGTGCTGAACTTGAGCAGGTCCTTGCCATCGAAGCCAAGGTCGAGCTTGGCATCGCCATTGCCCGCATTCCAGTTCCAGCCGAAATTGTAGTCGCCCGCGATCTTGGACAGGCCATTCTTGTTCAGCGTGGCGAGCATCTGTTGCATCTCGGCGTTCTGGGCGGCCGCCTGTTCTGCGTAGAACGGGTCATCGCCCATGTCGCCCATCATGGCGGAGCTGGCTTGCTGCGCGTATTCGATCAAGCCGCCGACGTCGATCGACATGCCTTTGCCGCTCGCGGCAAGCTTGGTCGGGATGAACCAGTGCCAGCCCGTGCCATCGAAAATCGATTCAGCGACTGTGTAGAACTCCTTGCCGCCAAGCTTGAAGCTTTCGGACTCACTGCGCCAGAGGCCGAGGCTCATGAGATTGGTCTCTGTGCGCGGCGGGACAATGCCCTTGGCGAGGAAGTCCATCACCTTGCCGAGGCGGAAGTCCTTGATGGTGTAAAGATCGACGGCATAGGTCATGTCCATCGGCATGCCCATGCTGGAGCCCGTCGATGTGTAAGCCAGTCCGCGCATATACATCGCGTCGGTGTCGCCGCCGCGCATGCCGCGCGCGCCGAATGACTTGACCGCCAGGTCGGTCGACATGGTCTCGCCGAACTGCGTCATCCCCATGACGCCTTTGATGTCGAAATAGGCGGCGGTATCGATGCCGAACGACTGGTTGACGGCGGCGAACATCTGCAGCACCGACATGAACGACGCCATCGGATCATCCGCACTTGCTGCAGCGGCAGGCGCCGGGGCGGCCTGGTAGGGCTTCAGGACGATGTCGTCGATGATGATGCGGCCGACCGAGAAATCATAACGGTCGAACGTCGTGGCGAACGTCGCAGAGAAGTCATCGTTCGGGAAACCAAGCTCGGGTTCGATGGTCGGGGGCCAGCCCTCGGGCGCAGCAGCGACCGGATCGGTCGGCTGGAATTTCAGCGGGTTGGCGGGCTCGGCCGGAAGGACGTCCTGCGCGGGCGGCAGGTCTTCCGGGAAGGCGCCATCGGTGAAGCCGTCATAGACGTCGCCCATCATGCCGTTCATCAGACTGGCGAGGCCGAAGGCGGATACATTCTTCGCGTCGATACGGCGGGCGAGTGGTCCGGATTCAGTCAGGCGCTGGCCGGTGAGGCGCGCCTTCAGGAGATCCACGTCGAGATCATAGAGGCGTAGCTCGTCGATGCTGACGCCAACTTCGGTGTTGTCCTTCGGCGTCACTTTCACAGCCGTGAGGAGTGTCGAACCGGTCGCGGCGTCGAACGTGAGCCCGCCCCAGCTGACAGCCACTTCTGCCGGAAGGGCTGCCCGCAGCGACTCGATGTCGGCCGCGGCAGTCGCCGTGCCTTTGAACGTTTCGCCAGCGAGCTTTGTGACGTGCGCTTCAACGGACTTGGGATCGACATCGATCGCACCGATCGCGCCGGAGCCGCCCTGGCTGCAGGCGGCAAGCCCAAACCCGAGAACTGTAGCGAATGCCAGTGTGCGAAGCTTACGCATGTCGAAGACCCTCCATCCTGCACGGACAGATAGCGGGTCTCGCCTGCACTGGCGAGCGCCGCCGGCGGCAAAGTCAGCGGATTATTTTGCTGTTACTTGGTTACCGCAGTCGGGGTCAGTTCTCGGAGCCGCGAAGGGTTTCCCAGGAGCGCGACGGGTTGAGGAGGCTACGGAAGTATTCCCGGTTTGCCGCGATCAGGGCGGGCGGAAGGTCGGTTGCTGCGACCTGTTCGACCTCTTCGAACTTGCCTTGAACGCCGAGCGCCATGACGAGGTTCTGGGTGATACGGCTGTCAGCGTCGGGCAGGGCGGCCGCCTGGCGCAGCGTCTGCTCGGCGAGGCCGGGCTTTCCTTCGAGGATGTAGGAAAGTCCCAGGTTAGACAGGATTTTGGGGTTGTCCGGTGAAATCGCGAGGGCGCGGCGGTAATAGTCCTGGGCAGCGCTATGCTGGTCGAGCGTGTCGAGGGTGACGCCGATGATCGAGAGCAGGCGCCAGTCCTTGCCGCCTTCGGCTTCCGCGCGGGCGAGGGCGTAGGCGGCGTCGTCCGCCTTGCCGATGTCTAGCGAGGCCTGGGCGTAGATCATCGTCATCTCGACATCGCCCTGCTTCAGCGTCAGGGCCTGCTGGGCCACTTCGGCCGCGCGCGGGGCCGAGCCGATGGCGCGCAGGACGCGGGCGTATTTCAGCGAGGCTTCGTATTCGTTGGGGTTTTTCTCGTATTCGGCGCCCCAGAAGCGCGCCTGGGTCAGAAGGTCCTGCTTGTCCGCCATGGCGCGGTCTGCCTGGGTGGCGGGCAGGATCGGGCTGACCGCGGAATCGACCAGCGCCAGTTCCGCGGGGGTCTGGGGAGCGGCCGTGATGCAGCCGGTAAGCAGGGCGGCGAGACTAGCGGTCGCGATCAGACGGGTGACAGGCTTGCTGGTGGCAGACATGGGCAATCCCCGGATATATTACCGGAACCTTGCTGCGCGCCGGATCAATGAACCGTTAAAGCGGCGCGCCAGACCTGCAGCGTACGGACATTACAATGCATCCTGCCTTCCACGCCCATCCCGACACCGCCATTCCGCTGGTGCTTCTGGCCGCAAAGGGGCTCGGGCCGTGGACCAGGGAGCAGCCGGACCGGGTGAAGCGGCTGGTGGATGCTGCCGCGTTCCGGGGGGATGCGGGGCGGACGCTGCTGCTGCATGATTCGGAGGGCGGGCTGGAGCGGGTTCTGGTCGGGTTGGGCGAGGGTGGGGACGGGTTTGTGCTTGCGAGCCTGCCGGGCAGCCTCCCTGCGGGAGACTACCGGCTGAGCGAGGTTCCGGCCGGGCTGGATGGCGAGACCCTGGCGCTGGGGTGGGCGGACGGAGCTTACCGTTTCACGAAATACAAGACGGGCGAGAAGCCGCGCCGGTTGATGCTTCCCGAGAGCCTCGATGCCGTTGAGGTGCAGCGGCAGGCGGAGGCGATCGACTGGCTACGCGACCTTGTGAACACGCCGCCTTGCGACATGGGGCCCGTGGAGATCACTTCGGAGGCACAGGCGCTGGCGGCTGAATTCGGCGCGAGCATCGAGATCACTGAGGGCGAGGCGCTCGAGCACGGTTACCCGATGGTCCACGCGGTCGGCAAGGGCGCGGCCCAGGCGCCCCGGCACATCGAGATCCAGTGGGGCCGGATGAGCGATCCGAAGATCGCCATTGTCGGCAAAGGCGTGGCGTTCGACACTGGAGGGCTAAACATAAAGACAGCCGGCATGGGGCTGATGAAGAAGGATATGGGCGGGGCGGCCCATGCGCTGGCTCTTTCTCGGATGATCATGAGCGCGGGACTGCCGGTGCGGCTGGTGTGCTGCGTGCCGGCGGTCGAGAACGCGATCGGGCCGAATGCGTTCAGGCCATCCGACATCCTGAAATCGCGGAAGGGACTGACGGTCGAGGTTGAAGACACCGACGCAGAGGGCCGGCTGATCCTTGCCGATGCTCTTGCGCGCGCGAGCGAGCATGGGCCGGAACTGATCATCGATTTTGCGACGCTGACCGGCGCTGCCCGTGTGGCGCTGGGGCCTGATCTCGCGCCGCTTTACACGGACGATGAACAACTGGCGACTGACCTTGCCGACGCGTCGAGAGAGGCGGGCGATCCGGTCTGGCGGATGCCGTTGTGGGCGGGATATGAGGGTGGACTGAAGTCGCCGATCGCCGACATGAAGAATCTTGGCGACGGGCCGATGGGAGGTTCCATCACGGCGGCGCTGTTCCTAAAAGCTTTTGTGAACGCGCCGAGCTGGGCGCATTTTGATATCTGGGCCTGGCGACCCGCTAGATATGGACGTCCGGCGGGGGCGGCAGCGTGCGGGTTGCGGGCAGTCTGGGCAATGTTGAAAAAACGATACGCGTGATCGCTTCGTTCCGCTTGCCCCGAGATGAAAAAAGAGCGAGTCTGTCTGTGGGGCCGGCTGAATGGAGCTGTCATGGATCGCGCGTCCGCCCTTGCCTTGCTTAAAGATGTTCTTGCTGAAACCGTGCGGGCCGATGGCCCGGACCTGAACGTCCGGCAGTCCGCCATTTTGTTGCGGATCTCGCTTGAACCCGGACCACACACGGTGCGCGGCCTGGCCGAAGCATTGCAACTTGGAAAGCCTGCGGTGAGCCGCGCGCTTGATGCGCTTGAGGGTCTTGGTTTCGCGACGCGGGTGCCTGATGAGAGCGACCGCCGCAGCGTTCTGGTCCAGAGCACGGCACGGGGACTCGCGGCGCTCGCAGGACTTGGCGATCGGGTGATCTCGTGCGAGCGAGCGCTGGCTCAGGGAAAGGCGTCGGCGCAGCTGCAACTTCCGACGCAGTCACGGCCGGGCCTGCTGGCCACGGAGAGTAACTCCAGTTCGCATGCCGCCTGACCGCTGGTCGACAGACCCTCGACTCAATCCGAAACCCGTGACCGGCGGCGGCGAGCGCATGCGCGTTGCTGCCGGGTCCGCAGCCTTGCGGCGGGAGCCGTACGGATCCGCCGAGCAGGTGAACCAGTCGTTGTTCGGCGAGCCAGTGCGCGCTCTCCAAACGGATGGCGAGTGGGCTTATGTCCAGCTCGGGCTCGATCACTATGTCGGGTGGATGCGGCTGGCCTCGCTGCAGCCGGCGGGCAGGGATGCGACGCATCGTGTACGGGTGCTGCGGACCTTCATCTACGAGAAGCCGGACATGAAGAGTCGGCCGATGCGCCATGCGTCGATGAATGCACGGATGGCGCTGGAGGAGACGTCTGGGAATTTCGTGCGCATCGAGGGATCGGGCTGGGTGTTCGCCCGGCATGTGTCGCCGCTCAACGACACGGAGACCGACTTCGTCGGTGTAGCGCAGAAGTTTGTCGGGGCGCCGTACCTCTGGGGCGGGCGCGAGAGTGCGGGGATAGATTGTTCGGGCCTGGTGCAGATCTCACTGCAGGCGACCGGGATTTTTCCGCTGCGCGATTCGGACATGCAGGAACAGACGCTGGGTTTGCCGCATCAGCCGGACGCAGAGTTCACCAACATGGAACGCGGCGATCTCGTTTTCTGGAGAGGGCATGTGGGGATCATGTGCTCGCCAACCATGCTGCTGCATTCGAGCGCGCGCGACATGCATTGCGAGATCGAGCCGCTGGCGCAGGCGGTCGATCGCATACGCCCGATTGCGGGCGAAGTGCGCAGCGTGCGGCGCTTCGGGTAGGCCGGGGACGCTCACTCCGGCAGGTGTGGTTGCGTTCCTGAAGGTGGATGCCGGACGTCGCCGTGGGCAGGGCTGAGGTTTCGGACCGCGTCTCCCAATCACGCAGTCCTTGTCTCCACCGCATCTGAAGCGTTGTGCGGGCGCCTTGAGCGAGGCTTGCGAAAACGCGCAGCACCACCTCCGGCAAAGGCTGGATGATCGGAGGGTTGCCTGAGCCGTGTGTGCGGCTTCGTGCTCGTGTCATGGGCGCGATTGTACGGCCGCAAATGACACTGCCCCATCTGGCGCCATCGTTCCTCCCAAGTTTTTGGGCGAAGTGGTTGAAGGGATTGGCGTTCGGCTCCGGGCATCCCCCAAACGCGAACAGCGCTTTTCCCCCAATCCGACATTCCGGAGTGGCCCGGCTGGTGCATGGCGTGGGGTTGATTTTCGAGGGCTTGGTTAATGGACGTTTCGATTGATCGTATCGGGCGCGAGCGGGCGTTTCATGATGCGCGCTTTGCGGGCGGCGAGGATGATCGTTCGGTGCAGATGAAATACTATGTCGCGCTGAAGCCCTGCTTCGACCGCTACGCGAAGCGCCGCGCTGAACTGGCGAAGGGCGCGGTGGTGCTGGAGTATGGCTGCGCGCATGGGGGCAATGCGATAGCGTTGTCGGACGTGGCCAAGCGCGTTGAGGGCATCGACATTTCGAAAGAAGCGGTGGACGCGGGCAACGCGGAGATTGCACGGCGCGGCATCGCGAATGTGAGGCTGTCGGTGCAGAATGCCGAGGCGATGGACTTTGCCGATGGCACGTTCGACTTCGTGTACGGCTCGGGGATCCTGCATCACCTCGACTATGTGAAGGCGATGGCGGAGCTGCGGCGCGTGCTGAAGCCGGGCGGGGTGGTGCTGTTCACCGAGCCGCTGGGCCATAACCCGGCGATCGAGTTCTATCGCAAGCGGACGCCCGAGGCGCGCACGCCGGATGAGCATCCGCTGCTGGTTTCCGATTTCCAAAAATTCGATGCGACGTTCGAGCGTACGGATGTGCGGCTGTATGGTCTGACGTCGCTCGGGGCGGTGCTGTTTCGCAGGACGCCGCTGCTGGGTCTGGTGCGTGGCCTTGGATCGGCGGTGGATGCGGCTTTGCTGCGCGTGCCGGGACTGAAATGGTGGGCCTGGTACGCGTTGATGGAAGGGAAAAAGGCGTAGGCCCTCGTCTATGCCTTGATCTGTGACAACCGATGCCCGTCATGTTCGTGTACAGACGGTGTCAGGCCTCGTGTGCGATGTATGCCATGGAGTCGGGGAGTCAGGTCCGTGGGGCTGCAGCGCGAAACCGCCATTCGCTATCTGACGGCGCAGGTCGCCAAATACCGTGCCGACCTTGCGATGTGGCGGCGTAACCAGAAGCAAGTTGGCGCGGCGCTGGCGCAGAGCATGATTCTGGACCCTCTGCAGGCGCTGATCGACGATGGAACCCAGATGCTCGCCCGCCTGCGGCGCAGCCAGGCGCCGCCTGCAAGAGGGCTCTCCACCCTTGACCAGGACGAGCAGGTGGAGGCGGAGGGTGCAGGAGGCCAAGCAGGTCCGGTTTGAGGTCGCCCCTACAGAGTCGCCTGTTTACAGGGCTTTGGCAGTGCGCAGCTTGATTCCCGCGAATCAGCGCACAATTCACTGTATAATCGTCCACAGGATCGGTCTGCCGGTTGCTGGCGCAATGTGCGCCCGGCGGCTAGCGGCGGTTCGTGGCCAGAGCCAGGGTAGCGATGCGGTTCCCGGAGGAGTTTCTCAACGAGCTGAAGTCGCGCGTGCGGCTGTCGGACGTTGTCGGGAAAAAGGTGGCGCTGAAGAAGCGCGGCAAGGACTGGGTGGGGCTGTCGCCCTTCTCGTCGGAGAAGACGCCGAGCTTCTACGTCCATGACGATCGCGGCTTCTACAAATGCTTTTCAACGCAGAAGTCGGGCGATGCGATCACCTTCCTGATGGAGACGGAGCGGCTCACGTTTGCGGAGTCCGTCGAGAAGCTGGCGCGGGACTACGGGCTGGAGCTGCCCAAGCAGACCGCTGAGGAAGAGCGGCAGTATCGCCGCAAGACCACGCTGATCGAATGGGTTGAGAAGGCTTGCCTGTTCTTCGAGGACCAGTTGCGCAAGCCTGCCGGAGCTGCGGCGCGGGAGTATCTCGAGAAGCGCGGATTCGGGCCAGAGGCCTGGAAGCGGCATCGGATGGGCTTTGCGCCGGATGGGTGGCGCATGCTGCTGGACCTGCTGACGAAAGAGGGCGCGTCTGTCGAGGAGCTGATCGAGGCGGGGCTGGTGGTGCAACCGGAAGAAGGCGCCAACGGCAAGTCGCGTCAGCCCTGGGACCGGTTCAGGAACCGGGTGATCTTCCCGATCACCGACCATTCGGAGCGGGTGATCGCGTTTGGCGCGCGCACACTCGAGCCGGACGGGAAGCCGAAATACCTCAACTCCTCGGACTCGCCGCTCTTCCACAAGGGGCGGACGCTGTATCGCTACATGGCAGCGCGCGAGGCGATGGCGGCAATCAAGGAGGGGCCTCTTTCGCGGGGCCTGATCGTCACCGAAGGCTATGTCGATGCGATCGCGCTGGCGGAGGCGGGCATCGGGTCGGCCGTGGCGCCTCTGGGCACGGCGCTGACCGAAGAGCAGCTGGAGCTGCTGTGGCGGGCGGGGCCCGAGCCGATCCTGTGCTTTGACGGGGACGCGGCGGGGGTCAGGGCGGCATGGCGGGCGTGCGACCGGGCGCTCCCGCTGATCGAGCCGGGCAAGACCCTGTATTTCGTCCTGCTGCCGGACGGGATGGATCCTGACGACGTGGTGAGGGTCCGCGGCGCGGGCGCGATGCGCGAAATGCTGACCAGCGCACGGCCGCTGGTGGACCTGCTGTGGATACGGGAGCTGGACGCCGAGCCGCTGGATACGCCTGAGCGGCGGGCCGGGTTCGAAGCGCGGCTTATGGCCGCTGTGGGTCTGATCAGGCACCCCGGTGTGAAAAAGGCCTATGAGCGCGAGCTGCGCGACCGGCTCTACTGGCACGCCCGCGGTACCCGAAATGGGGCAAATGGCGGTGGCAGGGGGTCGGGTGCGCCGGGGGCGCCGCTAGGGAAGAAAGGCTTCTCGCCGGGTCCGACGGGCCTCGGCGGCCTGCGCCTCGTGGTGCGGGCGATCGAGAGCCCGCGGATGATGGAACAGGCGCCGGAGGCGCTGGCGAAGGCGGTATTCGACGATCCTGACGCGGATGCGATCAGAACCGCAGCCTTTGACGTCTACAATGGGTCCGAAATGCTTGACCGGACTACTGTTGCGGCCCATCTACGTAGCCTTGGCCGCAAGCGGGCTGTCGAGCTTTTGGAAACCTTCCCTGTCGGGCAGCCGATGGACCCTTTGTCTAACGAGGGTCGCGACTGGCTTGACGCCATCGGGAGGTTCCATGTGGCCAGGACGCTTGCGGTTGAGGTGCAGGCGACGAAACGGGCTGACGAGGAAGGCGTGGAAATCATGAGCGCCGCCCATCAGGCAAGGATCATGCAGAAAGTGATCGAGCGGCGCAGCGCCAGCCGGTCGGTTGTGGACGAGGCGACTACCTCACCCGCGAGCGACGGCGCGCAGGATCTCAGGAACGCCATCGGTGGGATGGGGGCCGCTATGGAGTCGAAACGCTCTGAAGACTGATTTGAAGAACAAGGCGAAAGCCCCCCCGGCCAAAGGCAAGGCGACTGCGAAAGCGCCAGCCAGGGCCGATGCCAAGGGCAAGCCTGCTGCCAAGCCTCAAGCCGCAAAGGCGGCGACGGGCAAGGATTCGAAAAAGGTTGAGCCGGTGAAGCCCGTGATCAAGGGAAGCGCTGGGACCAAGGCCGCGGCCAAACCGGTCGCGACACCAAAGCCGCTTGCGGCCAAGACCCAGCCGGTTAAAGCGCCGCCTCCCAAGGCGTCGGAGAAACCCGCTGCAACGAAGGAGACCCCGCCGAAAGGCGGGAGTGAGAAGACCGGCACGGTGAAGGCCCAGCCGGCTAAAGTCGAGACGGCGCGGGATAGCCGGACTGACAACAAGGGTCTGCGGAGAGACGGAATGGCGAAATCGGAAGCGACAGCGAAGCGTAAGTCCGCCCCCGAGGCGACGGACGGTCCGCTGCTCGACATGAACGACGCCACGGTGAAGAAATTCATCAAGTCGGCGAAGGCGCGTGGGTTCGTGACCTATGACGAGCTGAACAAGGTTCTGCCGTCCGACCAGAATTCGTCCGAGCAGATCGAGGACATCATGTCCCAGCTGTCAGAGATGGGCATCAACGTCGTCGAGTCCGAAGACGATGTGGAAGATTCCGAGCGCGAGCAGGAAGCTGGCGAAGACGGTGAAGAGAGCGAAGACGGTACGCCGGCGCGCTCGAAATCGACCGCGCTCGCGACGACGACCAAGGACCGTTACGACCGCACGGACGATCCGGTGCGGATGTATCTGCGCGAGATGGGCTCGGTGGAGCTCCTGTCGCGCGAGGGCGAGATCGCCATCGCCAAGCGCATCGAGGCTGGCCGCGACGCGATGATCCGCGGACTGTGCGAAAGCCCGCTGACGTTTGAAGCCATCATGGTGTGGCGCCAGGAACTGAGCGAAGAGCGCGTACTGCTGCGCGACATCATCGATCTCGAAGCGACGTATGCTGCCGCGCACGGTGGCATCGTCGACAATTCGCAGATCGTGCTGCAGGGCGGCGCGCCGCCGCCCTCGACCGCGCCAATCACCGCCAAGAAGCTCGCCGAGGCCGAGCGCGCCAAGGAAAAGGCCGCCAAACCGCCGCCGCCGCGCCGCGCGCGCGATGAGGACGTCGATGAGGTCGAGCTTGAGCGCCAGAAGCAGGCTGAGGCGGAAGCCGCCGATGCAGAGGACGAGTTCGATGATGGCGGCGCCATGTCGATGTCGGCCATGGAAGCCGAGCTGCGCGAGGGCGTCACCAAGACGCTCGACGCGGTGGGCGAGAACTTCGTGCGCTACCGCAAGCTTCAGGAGCGGCTGATCGCCCGGAAGCTCGAAGGCAAGGCGCTGACGCCGAAGGACTTCAAGGAATACGACGAAATCGTTTCCGACATCATCGAGAACCTCAAGACGCTGCACCTCAACAATGCGCGTATCGAGACGCTGGTCGAGCAGCTGTACGAGATCAACAAGAAGCTCATTCAGCTTGAAGGCAAGCTGATGCGCCTGGCCGACCTGCATGGCGTCGGCAGGCAGGACTTCCTCGACAACTATTTCGGCAATGAGCTGAAGCCGGACTGGACCGATCGGGTCGGCGCGCTGTCCAAGCAGTGGAAGAAGTTTGTCACCACCGAGACGCGCAAGATTACGCAGCTGCGCGAGGACATCTCGACGCTGGCGCAGGAGATGGGCGTTCCGATCGACGACTTCCGTCGCATCGTCCAGACCGTGCAAAAGGGCGAGCGCGAAGCGCGTCAGGCGAAGAAGGAGATGGTCGAAGCCAACCTCCGTCTCGTGATTTCGATCGCCAAGAAATATACGAACCGCGGTTTGCAATTCCTGGATCTGATCCAGGAAGGGAACATCGGGCTGATGAAGGCTGTCGACAAGTTCGAGTACCGCCGCGGCTACAAGTTCTCGACCTATGCGACGTGGTGGATCCGTCAGGCGATCACCCGCTCGATCGCGGACCAGGCGCGCACGATCCGCATCCCGGTGCACATGATCGAGACGATCAACAAGATCGTCCGCACGCAGCGCCAGATGCTGCACGAGATCGGCCGCGAGCCGACGCCGGAAGAGCTGGCCGAGAAGCTCGGCCTGCCCCTGGAGAAGATCCGCAAGGTTCTCAAGATCGCTAAAGAGCCGATCTCGCTCGAGACCCCGATCGGCGACGACGAGGATTCGAACCTCGGCGACTTCATCGAGGACAAGTCGGCGCTTCTGCCGGTGGACGCCGCCATTCAGAGCAATCTGAGGGAAACCACGACGCGCGTGCTCGCCTCACTCACGCCGCGCGAAGAGCGCGTGCTGCGCATGCGCTTCGGCATCGGCATGAACACCGACCATACGCTGGAAGAAGTCGGCCAGCAGTTCTCGGTGACCCGCGAACGCATCCGCCAGATCGAAGCGAAGGCGCTGCGCAAGCTTAAGCACCCGAGCCGGTCACGGAAGCTGCGCTCGTTCCTCGACACCTGAAACGAAAAGGGCGGCCTCGGGCCGCCCTTTCTGCTTCTGGCGCGGGTCCAATAGCTCTCCACGGTCGACGCGAACGTGCCGAAGATCATGCGTTTGCCGTCGAAGGCCTCTCCATCTTGGTCATGCGCTCGTCCTGCATCATCTTTTTCCAGCCGGCGTCGCGCGTCTGCTTGTCTTTCCAGATGACCCAGCCGATGGCGACGGTTTCACCGGGCTCGGCCTTCACCGCCTTGCGGAAGTCGGTGCGCTTGCCTTCGGGGACATCATCGCCCCATGCGTCGACAATGGCGAGCGCCCCAAATTCCCAGGCGACGGTGTGAACCGGCTGGCTGTGCTAGAGATAGTCCGCCTTGCGGCCATCCGGCACGGCGCAGACGGGGACCAAGATGCTGGGGATCGAGCAGCTTCAGTACTATGACATTTATCCGCCGATCATCGAAGCCAACACCGGCGTGTGCGGCCTGAAGCGGTCCGAGGAGATCACCATAGCTGCGCTCGCGCCGTTCGCGCAGGAATGTCTTGGCATGCTTCGCACCGGGCTCGACGGCGACTGGATGCATTCGCATCCGCAGGAGAGCAAGCAGTCAGGCGCGTATGTGAATGGCGCGGCCTATGACGTGCACCCCGACGTGCTTCTGAACCACAATGACGACTACGAGTCGCTCTTGGCCTTTGCGCGTGAGTGGGGACACGCGATCCACACCATGCTGGCCAACAAGGCGCAGCCGTTCGAGAAGGCGAACTATTCGAACTTCACCGCTGAGATGGCGTCGATCATCAGCGAGATCCAGCGGCAGGAGCGCATGATCGCGAACGCCAGGAACCAAGGAGGAGAAGCTCTCTTATCTTGGCGCGTCGCTGGAGCTCGCGCACGGGTCGTTCTTCCGGCAGACGATGTTCGGCGAGTTCGAGCTGGCGATCCATCGTGCAGCGGAGAAGGGCGAGCCGCTGACGGGGGCGGTGCTGACGCAGATCTATGGCGACCTCTTGAAGCGTTATCACGGCCACGGCCAGGTCGTGATGACGATCGACGATGGCTGTGCGCGGGAGTTGGCGCTCATCCCGCACTTCTGCGTGGGGTTCCATGGGCACCAGTACGCGACCTTGATTTCGGGCGCGACTTGGTTTGCCGAGCGAGTTCCTCGCGGGCGATACCAGAGTGCGCGACAATTTCCTTAATGTGCTGAAGGCGCGCGGGTCGGATCACCCGCACCAGATCCTGCTGACGCGGGCCGGGCCGGAGATGACAAAGCCTGACCCCTATCAGTCGGTGGTGCGGCGCATGAACTTGATCATGGATCGGATGGGAGAGCTGCTGGCGGAATAGGGCCGGCGCATCGTGACCGGAAGTAGGGCGGCCTTGCGGGGCCGCCCTTTTTTGTCCGTGTCAGGACGCGGCTTTCAGCGCCTGGTCGAGATCTGCGATCAGGTCCTTTGGATCCTCGATGCCTATGGAGAGGCGGACAACGTCCGGCGCGGCGCCGGCGGCGATCTGCTGGTCCGCTGTCAGCTGGCTATGCGTGGTGGACGCCGAGTGGATCACCAGCGAGCGCGCGTCTCCAAGGTTGGCGACGTGGCTGAACAGCTTGAGGCTGGAGACGAATTTGAGGCAGGCGTCGTAGCCGCCTTTCAGCTGGATGGTGAAGAGGGCGCCCGCCCCCTTCGGTACAACGCTGGCGACGCGTGCGTGGTAGGGCGAGGACTTGAGGCCGGGATAGGTGACTGCGCCAACGGCCGGGTGCTTCTCCAGCCATTCGGCGACGATCTGCGCATTCTCGACATGCTTTGCCATGCGCAGGGATAGCGTCTCGATACCCATCAACGTGTAGTGCGCTGCTTGCGGGTTCAGCGTCATGCCCAGATCGCGCAGGCCAACGGCGATGCTGTGA
This sequence comes from Hyphomonadaceae bacterium, assembly GCA_022844475.1. Lineage (GTDB taxonomy): Bacteria > Pseudomonadota > Alphaproteobacteria > Caulobacterales > Hyphomonadaceae > UBA7672. Next base: position 74,970 of record JALHLR010000010.1, read on the forward strand.
AAGGTGAAAGCCGCCGGGCCAAAGGTCTGCTGGAAAACGAGCCCGTGATAGGCTGGCTCGGGTTGGGACAGCGACGGGAACTTGTCAGAGGCCGACCAGTCGAACTTGCCAGAGTCGACGACGGCGCCGCCCGTTACCGTGCCGTTGCCGGTGAGGTATTTGGTGAGCGAGTGCACGACCAGCGTCGCGCCGTGCTCGATGGGGCGGCAGAGGTAGGGCGTGGCGGTGGTGTTGTCGACGATCAGGGGTATGCCGGCAGCATCCGTGATGTTCGCGATGGCGCGAAGGTCCGTTATGTAGCCGCCCGGGTTGGCAATGGTTTCGCAGAAGACGGCGCGCGTATCGCTGTCGATAGCGGCCGTCACGGCGGCGAGATCGTCGAAGTCGACGAATTTCGCAGACCAGCCGAAGCGCTTGATGGTCTGGCTGAATTGCGTGATCGTGCCGCCGTAGAGGCGGCTGGACGCCACGATGTTGCGGCCGGGGCCCATCAGCGGGAAGAGGGCCATGATCTGCGCCGCGTGACCCGACGAGCAGCATACGGCTCCGGCGCCGCCTTCCAGCATCGCGATACGCGTCTGCAGCGCAGCGATCGTGGGGTTGGTCAGGCGCGAATAGATGTAGCCGACTTCCTTGAGGCCGAAGAGGGCGGCGGCATGCGCTGCATCGCGGAAGACGAAGGCGGTGGACTGGTAGATCGGGACCTGGCGGGCGCCTGTGGCGGGGTCGGGCGCCGCTCCGCCGTGAATCTGCAGGGTGTCAAAGCCTTTGGCGTCGCTCATATCTATCCCTCTTGCATGCTACGGGTAGTTCCTTCCGGAGCGACCTGTGTGTGCGCTCCGAGGACGGCTGTCGAGTAGCGGCTTGGAGAGTTTTCGCCAACGCCGACTATGGGCGGTAGCCGCCTGCGGCGAGGAATTGCCTCTCTTCTTCGGTGCTTTGACGACCAAGGATTTCGTTGCGGTGGGGGAAGCGGCCGAAGCGCTCGATCAGCTTGCGGTGTTCGCGGGCGTGATGGGCGTTGGATTCATTGAGAGCGGTCATCGCCTCGACGCAGCGGTGCTGGTCCTCGAGGGCTTCAGAATGCATCCAGGGCATGTAGGCGAAAGCGCGAATTTCTTCGGGGATGTCGCGGTCGCGGCCCGAGGCGACAAGAGCGCCTGTCGCACTGCGGGCCAGTTCATCCGTGGCGAAGGCCCACGGCGTGTCGCGAAAGGCGTTGCGGGGGTACTGATCCACAAGGATTATTTCGGCGAGCGCACCGTCGGGCGTTGCGCGCCAGTGACCAAGTTCGCCGCGCGAGGCTTTGGAATAGTGTAGGGCGAAGCGATCGCGGAAGGCGACGTCAAAGGCGGCGTCCTTGGCGAACCATTTCTTCGGGCCGGCCTCGCGCCAGAAGGCGAGGACGGCCTGTGCGTCGTCTAGCGTAGCGGCCATGATCAGAGGCCCTGGAAGGGCCCGTCACACGTCCTGGGATCGCCTGACGCGTAGCCGGATTTCAGCCACCGCATCCGCTCAGCGGATGAGCCGTGGGTGAAGTTTTCAGGCGTGACGCGGCCGCCCTGACGCTTCTGCAGGGTGTCGTCGCCGATTGCGTTGGCGGTCTTGAGGCCGGCTTCGAGATCGCCCGGTTCCATCGCCACCTGACCTCCGGAAACCCTGCTGGCGTTCGCGGCCCACACACCGGCATAGCAGTCGGCCTGGAGTTCAAGGGCGACGGAATAGCGGTTGCCGGCCTGCTGACCCATCGACTGCTGCGCCTGCTGCACCTTTTGCGATGCGCCGGTGAGCGTCTGCAGATGGTGACCGAACTCGTGGGCGATGACGTAGGCCTTGGCGAAGTCGGCATCCGATGCGCCGAGCTGGGTACTCATCGTCTGCCAGAAGGAGAGGTCGAGATAGACCGTCTGGTCGGTGGGGCAGTAGAAGGGCCCCATCGCCGCCTGGCCATAACCGCAGCCCGTGCCAGTGCCCGTGTCGTACAGCACCACCTTGGGGGGCGTGTAGCCATTCACGACCTGGGCCCAGACATCGTTCACGTTCGTGCCGACGACGTCGACGAACTTTCCCGCGTCATCCTGCGGCGTGCCCATCGTGCCGCGTTCCTGTGCGCCCTGTCCGATGAAGACGCCGGCGACGGACTGGGTTGTGCTCGGGTCAACGCCGAGGAAGACGTACGCCAGGATGGCGATGATGCCGACAAGGCCGCCGCCACCAGCGACGGCGCCCGCCCCCAGGCCGCGCCGGTCCTCGATTCCACCGCCTTCGCGGCCGCCTCTCCAACGCATGTCCGCTCTCCCGCAATCGAAGCGCCAATAGGCCAGAACGCGAGAGAGAAGGAAAGGCTGCGCTGTGGCCGGGCGGTCGGGTTGCAGCTAGGCTCCACTGGCGATGGACGGGGAGAAGCGGATGGCGCATCCGATACGCGTTGGGGTCGGCGGCTGGAGCTTCGAGCCGTGGGACGAGACGTTCTATCCGGCGGGCCTGTCGAAGGCGAAGCAGCTGCAGCACATGAGCCGCACGCTGACGGCGGTGGAGGTGAATGGCACGTATTATTCGTCCTTCAAGCCTGACACGTTCGCCAGATGGCGGGATGAAACGCCAAACGGGTTCGTGTTCAGCCTGAAGGCGCATCGCTTTTCGACAGTGCGGAAGACGAAGGAGGATATGAAGACCTCCACGGGTCTGTTCCTGAACCAGGGGATCACGCAGCTGAAGAACAAGCTGGGGCCGATCAACTGGCAGTTCCCGGGCAATCGCAAGTTCGATCGCGAGCACTTTGCGAGTTTCCTGTCGGTGCTGCCGAAGGAGAAGGACGGCATCGAGTTGCGTCATGCGCTGGAGGTGCGCGGGACCGGCTATGATGATCCGGCGTTCTTCGAGTTGCTCGACAAGCATGGCGCGACGGTGGTGTACGCCGAAGACGATGAGTTTCCGAAGCTCACGCATCTGGGCTCGGACTTTGTCGTGGCGCGGCTGATGCAATCACAGGCGGACGAGAAGGCTGGGTATCCGAAAAAGGTGATTGACCGGTTCGCGAAGGTGGCGACGGACTGGTCGAAGAAGCGCGATGTGTTCGTGTTCTTCATCTCGGGAGCGAAGGAGACCAATCCGGCGGCGGCGATGGCGTTGCAGGAGAAGCTGGGGCTGAAGCCGCTGAGCGAGCCGATGCCGGTTGTGGCGAAGAAGGCTCCCGCGAATAAGTCTGCGGTAAAGAATTCTCCGGCGATGACCAAAGCTCCGGCGAAGAGGAAGTGATGAGATGCGGCTGAACCAGGTCACTGTCCCGTTGGTCGACTATGAGGCGAGCAAGGCGTTCTATCTGCGTCTTGGACTCAAGCTGATCGTCGACTCGCCGCCGCACTATGCACGGTTCGAGATGCCGGAAGGCGGATCGACGTTTTCGATCGAGAAGGTGGACGGCTGGACCGGTGGCGACTGGCCGGAAGTGTGGTTCGAGAGTGACCGGCTGGACGAGCTGGTCGTGCAGCTTAAGGCCAAGGGCGTCGTGTTCGAGACTGAGCCCACGATGATGAGCTATCTCTGGCGCGTGGCGCAGCTGCGCGATCCCGCGGGCACTCGGATCGCGCTCTATCATGCGGGTGAGAACAGGCTGAACCCGCCGTGGCGGGTGAAGTGATCAGCGCACGAGCTTCCCGTTGATGACTTCGGCCGGCTCCTCGAAGCAGCGGGCGCGCATCAGGACGAAGTCGGTGGGGAAATCGTCGCCGGTGAAGGCGATAACGAGCTGGCCCCAGTTGCGAGTTGTACGGCCGTGGTCGTCGATGATGGCGAAGGGGCAGATGAGGGTGGTGTCGTCCTCGTCGTCATGGCTGACGTCCGGCTCGGACCAGTAGCCCTTCAGCGGGCCTGGTCCGCCGAATTCGCCTGCGAGGCCGTTGACATAGAGGTAGCCGACATTGTCACCGAACGGGACGGGATATTCGAGGACGCTGCTGGGGCCGCTCTCTGATGTGTAGGCGACCTTGCCCAGCTGCGACTGCCAGGTGACAGGATCAGGCTCCTGTGCTGTGGCAGAGGCGCAGCCGGCCATGAGGGCGAAGGCGATGAGCGCGCTGTTGCGTTTCATGGATCACCCTGGCGAGGGTTGCGGGTTGGCGGCAAGGGGGGTGGAGAAGGATTTCGGAAGGAGCGTGTACCAGCGCGGCCCGGCCGAATTCATGCGTTCGGCATAGGCGCCCGCTTCGGCTCCGATGCCGGCGAAGACGTCGCCGCGGTTGGGGCCGCGACGGATGGCGCCTCCGGTATCCTGCGCAACAAGCAGACGCTGGAATGGCGCGCCGCCATACTCGCCGTCGACGAACACGATGGCGCCATAGGGGTGGTAGGCTGGGTCTACAGCGATCGAGCCCAGCGGCGTGAGCGGCACGTTGGCTGCGCCCTTCGGGCCGGCGGCGAAGTCGGCGATCGTTTCCTCCTGGAAGAAGACGTAGGAGGGATCAGCGTTGAGGGCTGACTTCTGTTCGGCAGGGTTGGTGTCGAGCCAGGTGCGGAAGTTGGTCCAGGTCGGGCTCTGGAGGCGGCCGGAATTACGCAGCGCGCCGAGGGCGGAGTTCCACTTGTAACCGTTCTGGGCCGAGAACTGTGCGCGGGCCTGAGTCCCGTCGGCGAAGGACAAGCGGCCGGAGCCCTGCACCTGAAGGTTGTAGACGTCAGCGGGGTGGGCGTAGCCGATGATCTGGCCGAGATACGGGGTGATCGCCTCGCGCTTCGGATACGGCACGATGCGGTCGCCGTGGATGCGGCCATTGAGCGAGCGCGGTGCACCGCGAAGGGCTTCGTTGTCGTACGCTTCGGCGAAGGCGCCGAGATCGACCGTGATCATGTCGGACGGACGCTTGAGCAGTGGCTCGGTGAATTGCGGCGACCATTCGCGGCTGGCCTGGATGACAGGTTCGAAATAGGAGGTCAGCCTCGCTTCGCCCGGGCCGAGCACGTACTGCGGATCGAAATAGGCTTCAAAGAACCAGCGTTCCTGTCCCGGCTGGATGGTGAGCGATGCGTTGCAGGCGTTGAACCAGTCGCCGACGCGGCCGCCATAGCGCCCGCCGCTGAGCGGGGCATCGGGCGCGCGCAGGCGCCAGGAGTCGCACTGGCGCTTGAAGGCCTGAAGGGCAGGCGCCATGTCGGCCCTCGCCCAGCCGGGAACGCTGTCGTACGCGACGGGCGTCAGTGTGAACTCGGCGGGCGCGGGCGTGACGGGTCCAGGGGTTATGGGCGGGCGGGTGACGACCGGGCCGGGACGGGTTCCACCACCGACGATGGGCGCGGGCCGCGAGGAGGCGCACGCTGCAAGCGTCATCACGAGCGAGACAGACAGGATGGCGCGGCCGATCATTCGCGTCTCCGAAACGAAAAGGGTGGGCGTCCCAACACAAGCGATGAAGGGAGGTTAGCGCGAAATTGTGGCGCGGGGAGGCTGGACTACTCGTCTTCCTGCAGTTCGGCCGCGTTGGGATCGAAGGGCCGGATCGAGAATTCGTTGCCGGGTTGGCCGGGGGGGACCTGGGTATAGAAACCCTCGATTTCCAGCCGGATCATGATGGGGTCGGGGCTGTGGTTCTTGAAGTACCAGCCGAAAATGCCGTCGATCGGGGCGGTGAGGCTGCCCTGGTCGGACAGGAGACGCGCTTTGCGATAGTCGATGACGGTCTGCGGCTGGCCCGCGGGCGGCAGGTCGTGGCCGTGCTGGTCGGTCTCGACAGGGATTGTGGCGGGCGTGCCGTCGAGATTGGTGGCTGTCCATTTGTAGAAGATCGACTGGCCGGGCTTCATCGCGACCTTGTATTCGATCGCGGCCTCCTTCCAGTCGGCGGCGCCGAGCGGGATGTCGACGATATGCGATGTCTTTGGCGCGTCTGACGAAGTCGCAAGCGCGCCGCCGCCGGCAAAGCCCTTCTCCTCCGGCGCCCAGAGGCGGCTGATGCCGGTGGCCTTGCCGATGCCGAGGGGGTCGGTGTTGAACTCGGCGGGCATGATGGCGCCGACCACGATCAGCGCCCCGAGAACGAATCCGCCGCCAGTTATGAGGGCGAGTGTTTTGCCCGACACGTTGAGCGCGACGGGACGGATGTCCTGCTCGTTGGGCATCATGCGTCTCCTGCGAGAAAGTAACCTGCAAGCTGCTCGCCTGCCAGCACGACGCCGGCGAGGAACAGCAGTGCGTTGGCCGCGGTGGCGTAGCGTACGAAGGATTTGGTCGTGCGCCAGAGCGTCATGGCGACGAGGATGATCGACAGGGCGACGACCTGGCCGATCTCGACGCCGATGTTGAAGGCGATGAGGTTGGCAAGGAGGCCGTCCTGATTGAGGCCGAGGTCCTGTAGCTTGGTCGCGAGGCCAAGGCCATGGATCAGGCCGAAACCCCCGACGGCAATGCGGTTGTCGATCGGCCAGCCGAGCTTGCGGAAACCGCCTAGATTCTCGAACGCCTTCCAGCATACGGAGAGGCCGATCACCATGTCGACCAGATGCGATGACACGCCAAGGTCGAACAGGACACCGAGGATCAGCGTGGTGGAGTGCCCCAGCGAGAACAGCGTGACATAGAGCAGGATGTCCCTGAGGCGGTAGAGGAAGAAAATCACCCCCAGCAGGAAGAGAAGGTGGTCGTATCCCGTCACCATGTGCTTGGCGCCGAGATAGAGAAAGGGGAACGGGTCTGCGCCGACGGTCGCCTGCACGAAGGCGGCGTCACGGCCGCCAATGGCGTGGGCCAGAACGGGTGGCGCGATCAGGCTGAAAATCAGCAGCGCGAACAGGAAGTGGTGGTTTCGCATCGGGGCTCGCGGCAGAGGGTATTCTGGCTTACGGCTGGCGGGTTGGGGATGCAATGCATCCGCGCGGGCTGTCGCGCGTATCAAGGCATTGTGGGAGATTCTGCGATGGACATTGTGAAGGGTGCGCTTGCCGCCGGTCTGATCCTTGGCGTGCTCGACGGGCTGTGGCTCGGCATTATCGCGCGGGAGTGGATTTTCCAGCAGCTGGGCGAGCTGCGGCGGTCGGACGTGCAGATTGTTCCTGCGGTCGCGTTTTACCTGCTCTACTCGGCCGGCCTGGGGTTTTTCGCGGTGGCCCCGGTGCTTGAGAGCGGTGACTGGATGAAGGCGGCAATGCTGGGCGGGTTCCTCGGCATGATCGCCTATGGGACTTATGACCTGACGAACTGGGCGGTCATGAAGAACTGGCCCGTGGCCATGAGCCTGGTGGACATCGTTTGGGGCACGGTCCTGTCAGCAGCCTCGGCGGCTGGGGCGGTGCTCCTGCTGAAGGGCATGAACTGGGCTTAGGCCTCATCCCATTCGAACACGTCTTCGATGCCGATGTTGAAGACGTGTGCGATCCGGAAGGCTGCCTCAAGTGATGGTCCGTACTTGCCCGCTTCGATGGCCGCAATCGTCTGGCGCGTCATGCCGATGCGCTCGGCGAGATCGCTCTGGGTCATCTCGCCGTGTTCGAAGCGGAGGCGGCGGATATGGTTGGCGATATGGAGCTTCGCCATCGCTCAATAGCCGCGCCGCAGCATCACGATCTGGGCGATGGCGACGCTGAGGGCCGCGCACACCATGGCCGCGCCGCCGACATTCACGAAGCGAACGATCAGGTCGACCAGGCTCTCGCCGCGCATCGGCAGATGGGTAACGATGAGCGTTCCTGCCATTCCGATCATCAGCACGTAGTAGCCGATCACATGGCTTCGCGCGTGGATCATCAGTTCGCGCTCATCGCTTGCGCTGCGCGAGTCGCGCGGCGTGGCAAGCAATGCGGCGAGGTTGAGCGCCACCTGCAACAGAACGAGGCCGACGATCGCCATGATGCCGAAGTGAAAGGCCTGCCATGACGTCTGCCGGAGCATGCCGGAGATGATCGCGCCGTAGTACGCGCCGAAGCAGACGAGGATCGTGACCAGCGTGATCCAGGCTGTCTTCTCACGGAACGACATTCGGTTTCCCCAAAAAAGTGACTCGACGCGATGTATAGAATACT